>NZ_JBSUGF010000008.1:0-613274 GCF_054064025.1 Vibrio limimangrovi | reverse complement strand
GTACAAGGTGATACGGGTGTGCTTGGCAGTGACAGTGCGCTGGGCATCATTTATGACGGCGGTAACGGTCCTGGACCGGATCCGGATGATGACCGTCCAAGCGTGTATATCGTGGAAGACAGTGTGAATGTCGATGAAGGTAACGATGCTACGTTTACGGTTCGATTATCGGCCGCTGCTGATCTCAATGTTACGGTTAATTTACGTACATTGACGGATGGTCTTAACACGGCTGAGCCTGAGGACATTGGCGCCTTCGTGGTCACGCTGGCGGATGGTGTCACTGTGGTAACTGCGAACAGTGACGGCACGTATACCATTCCAGCAGGTCAGACCGATCTGAAAGTGACGGTTCCAACTACGGATGATGACGTTTACGAAGGGGATGAAACTTTCACATTAGAGGTTACAGCAGGTACTGGTGTACTTGGTAGTGATACTAGTATTGGTAACATCATCGAAGATGACCTTCCAAACACACCTCCAATCGCACGTGATTTCATCATCTCTTTGAATGTCCAGGAAGGCATTTTCCCTGTTCAGGATGTTGAGTTTGATGGATTAACAAGTGGTGGTGAACAGCGCGTGGAAGACCTCGAAGATGATGTCAATGGCGCAAATGATGATGACATTAAAATTCAAGTCACTGAGCTTCCAGAACACGGTGAACTGTATTATGTGGATGGAAATGGTCAGGAAGTCATCATAGATGAAAACACTGTGTTTGATGAAAACACAGAGGTTAAGTACCGTCTGACTGAAGACTTCTTTGAAGAGCAGAGCTTTGATACTGCCGATCTTCTTGAAGACCAAGGGAAAGATATCTTAGTTGGATCCTATACTCCACCTAACTCGAATTTAACTTTCACTGGTGGTCAGATAATTACTGATGGTAATACTATCATCTTTAATTCCGACGCTCAGATTTCAGTCGATTTTGCGAATCAACAGGTTGGGTTAGTTGTTGTTTCTCCGGGTGAAACGGGTCAGGGTGATGAAATCAGTACTAGTGAATATATTGCGCTAGAACTGGATGAAGATTTATCAGCAAACGAAGCGAAACTAAGTTTAGCCAGTTTGAATGACCGCTTCAACAGTGGTGCTGCATGGTTAACGGCGTACATCTTTCTAGATGGTCATCTTGTTGGTGTTCAGCAGTTTTACTCAACTGATATTACTTATACAGGTAATCATGAAGGATTTATCACAGTTGCGATGGCTAGTGGTAGCTTTGATGAAATTCGATTGACTCCAGACACCAGTAGTGCGAGTGACAAGGCAGGCTTCACTTTAGTTGGGACTGAAATTACTAGCTTTACAGACGTAAATGATGATTTCACCTATCAAGCTATAGACTCAGACGGTGCGGTAAGTAACGAAGCGACGGTATCTGTTAACTTTGATAACGTCACTTCCGATTCGGTATCAACGGCTGACTATAATACTCAATCGCTCACATTGACAGCGGCGGCGGATGCCGAAGCCAATATCATTATGGGTGACGATGGAGATAATGTTCTAGTCGGCACCAGCGGCGATGATATTTTAATCGGTGGTTTAGGTAATGATATCTTGACTGGTGGCGAGGGTGATGATGTCTTCAAATGGACAGAAATGAAGACAGCAACCGACACCGTTACCGATTTTGAAGCGGGTGACAAGCTTGACTTCACTGATTTGTTTGAGGACATGAGTCAGAGTGATATCACTGTCTTGCTTGATGATTTAGGGTCAGGCGATTTCAGCGGACAAGTCGATGACATTAGTATCTCAGTCACTGAAAGAGGTCAGAATTCAACCTTGATGATTCATAAAGGTGGTATGGACTTAGAGGTTAATTTTGACGGTGCTTCTGCGGCGGATATCGCAAATAGCTTAATGAGTAATTTGGAGCAGTTACGAGAATAGAAGCTGTTAAGTACTAAAAAACGGAGCGAAAGCTCCGTTTTTTTATCTGATGCTTGTATTAAAGATCTAAAGCACCTTGCAAGCAAAACCTTTCAGATAGAAACCTTCCGGGTAGGCCGTGTCCGTTGGGTGGTCTGCCGCTTGCTCAAATCGTTCAACAAACTTCACTTGGCGATTCGCGTCTACAGCAGCATCTGCGATGATTTTCTGGAACAGGACTTGGTCCATTAAGCCAGAGCACGAGTAGGTCAGGAGAGTGCCACCAGGCTTTAGGATCTGCATCGCTAGCATGTTGATGTCTTTATAGCCACGACATGCACCATTTAGCTGTGCTTTGCTTTCGGCAAACTTTGGTGGATCCATAATGACTACGTCAAATTTAGTCCCTTGGTCACGGTACTCACGCAGCAATTTAAATACGTCCGCGTTCAGGAATACAGCGCGCTTTTTCGAGATGTCGAATTCGTTCAATTCGGCGTTGTATTTTGCTGTGTCCAGAGCTGGCTGAGAAACGTCTGCGTTGATAACACGCTTCGCGCCACCTTTTAGTGCGTAAAGACCAAAGCCACCGGTGTAAGAGAAGCAGTTTAGTACTTCTTTATCTTTCACGTATTTCATCGATTGCTGACGACTATCGCGTTGGTCTAGGTAGAAACCAGTTTTATGGCCACCAACGATATCTACGCTGATCTTCACACCGTTTTCTTCAATTACCACAGATTTTGGTGGTTCTTCACCATGTAGGACACCAGTTGTCTCTTGCAAACCTTCTTTTTTACGCACGGCAACGTCAGAGCGCTCGTAAACGTTACAATCCGGGAAACATTCAACAAGGGCGTCAACAATCGCTTGTTTATTGTATTCCGCACCAGCGCTCAGTAGCTGACAAACAAAGAAGTTTTGGTAACGGTCGATAGTCACACCCGGTAGGCCGTCAGACTCTGCAGCGATTAAGCGGTAGCCAGTTAGCCCGTCACGCTCGATAACATCTTCACGCAGAAGCTGTGCGTCTTTAAAGCGCTTAACGAAAAACGCTTTGTTGATTTGTTCTTTTTCAAAACTCCAGATACGAGCACGGATTTGAGATTCAGGAGAATATGCTGCTTTGGCTAGCCATTTACCGTCGTGAGTGAATACATCAACCGTTTCACCAAGCGCAGGTTCGCCCTCAACTTTACTGATGCCTCGAGAGAAGATCCAAGGGTGCTTACGCTTAACTGATTTCTCACGACCTTTAACCAAATAGATAGCAGCTGTCATTTCTTTAGCTCTTGTTGAATTTTGAAAGGGGCGTATTGTCCGGGATGTGACTGGTAAAAGCAATAACCATTGGGATTTAGCTGATTTGTTCACTCGTTACTGCTTCATATAAAGACATATTAGTTAACGAAGAAGCAATAAGAGCCATCTTTATTTGAATTTTAAGTGAATGAGAGACTTATCAATCCCGTATGTCGTTTTTTCTTCCATAATTATTTCAGAACCCACTACGCTTATTGAGAGCGCTAAAAGGGTGTATAACAACCATTAGAAGAAGCGAAATAACGATGAACTTGAAGTGTGAAAAGTATTTAGTAAAGGGGCTTGTTCAAGGGGTAGGTTTTCGTTACCAAACCTCACATCAGGGATTGAAGCTTGGTTTGACAGGTTATGCTAAGAACCTAAACAATGGCGATGTTGAAGTAGTCGCCTGCGGTACTGAAACTCAAATAGATGAGTTTACTGAGTGGTTGAAAGAGGGGCCACGGACAGCAACGGTAGAGAGCGTCTCGCATGAAAACGCTTCATATAAACCCTACCGCGGCTTTAAGATTTTATGATTACAGGCATTTCGCTGGTTTTGGGAGGCCGGCCAGTTTAGTCGCTTGTTTTGCCGGGCCTTTTTTGAATAGCTTAAACAAGTATTTACTGTTGCCTTTTTCTGGGCCGTGTGCTTTTTCCATCGCTTTAACCAGCATTCTAACCGCTGGGGATGTGTTGAACTCTTCATAAAAGTCACGAACAAAGTGGACAACTTCCAAATGTGCATCGGTTAGCTCAATACCTTCTTCTTCTGCCAATAACTCAATCATGCCTTCTTCCCATTGAGTATGGTCTAACAAGTAACCTTGAGCATCGGTTTCAATTTCTTTGCCGTTGTAAACGAACATGACGTCGTATCCGTTAAGTAATCATTGATGTTTATAGATTAGCGTACAGGTGTGGATGTACTCAACAAAAGAATCTACTGGTTGTTTCAAGCGAAGCAAAAGCATACAAATAATGACTTAGCTCACCCTATGATTGTACAGGGACGGAGTAAGGCACGCATAAACAAAAAGCCCGAAGAATAATCTTCGGGCCTTTTAACTAGATTCAATCTGACTGATTAGTCGTCGTTCATGATGCCTAGAATGCTAAGCAGGCTGATGAAGATGTTGTAGATTGATACGTATAGCGTCACTGTCGCAGAGATGTAGTTTGTTTCACCGCCACGGATGATGCCTTGAGTCGTCATCAGAATCGCCATGGTTGAGAACACGATGAACAAGCTGCTCATTGCCAAGTGGAGAATCGTTGACTGAATGAAGATGCTCGCAATCATACCCACGATAAGCACAACGAACAGAGACAACATCAGGCCACCCATCATAGATAGGTCACGCTTAGTGGTTAGTGCGTATGCTGACGCAGCCATAAACGATAGCGCCGTACCACCTAGAGCGGTCAGTACAACGTCACCCATACCTGCACCGATGTACATGTTTAGGATTGGACCAATGGTGTAACCCAGGAAACCTGTGAACAGGAAGGTGAAAACCAATCCAAGGCTGTTGTTACGGTTCTTTTCTGTTAGGAAAAGCAGACCATAGAAACCAACCAACATAAGGATGATGCCCGGACGTGGTAGGTTAAACGCCATTGATACGCCAGCAACCACAGCTGACCATAGAAGCGTCATCGACAGTAGGGCGTAAGTATTACGCAATACTTTGTTCGTTTGTAGAGCACTTTCTTGTGTTGAAGTGCGGGTAAACATTGGACTGTTCATATTCTTCCTCGATAAGAGACTTTCTTATAAGTACATTTATGGGGTTGAAAGTTCAAAAAATCAAGCCCTAACCATGTATCGCTATGACAAAATAATAATAGAAATAAGACGTTATGTATGTGATAACTTGTAACACAATATTACTGCCAGATATAGCGAACGTAGATAACGTTACCATAACTGACTACGTATTGAAAAAGGCACTGTTCCTATTGAAATCAGTGCCTTTTTAGAGTGTCTCTAGCGCAAAATATTAATGGTGTAAAATTTGCGATAGGAAGTTTTGAGTACGATCAGATTGTGGGTTCTCGAAGAAATCTTTCGGATTATTTTCTTCGATGATCTCACCGGCATCCATAAAGATCACTCGGTCGGCTACTTCTTTCGCAAACCCCATTTCGTGGGTTACACACAGCATGGTCATGCCTTCTTCCGCGAGTTCAACCATAACGTCCAATACCTCGCGCACCATTTCGGGGTCGAGCGCAGACGTCGGTTCATCAAAAAGCATTACCTTAGGATTCATACACAAAGAGCGGGCGATTGCTACACGTTGTTGCTGACCGCCTGAAAGCTGACCCGGATATTTATCCGCTTGATCAGGGATCTTAACGCGCTGTAAGTATTTCATCGCTATCGCTTCTGCCTCTTCTTTTGGCATTTTTTTTACCCAAATAGGCGCAAGGGTGCAGTTCTCTAAGACCGTAAGATGAGGGAAGAGGTTGAAGTGCTGGAAACACATGCCCACTTCGCGGCGAACGGCCTCAATGTTTTTCAAGTCTTCAGTAAGCTCGGTGCCAGAAACAAAAATATTGCCCGCTTGGTGTTCTTCCAGACGGTTGATACAGCGAATCATGGTAGATTTACCTGAACCTGATGGGCCACAGATAACAATCTTTTCACCTTTCTTAACGTTTAAGTTGATGTTTTTTAGTACGTGAAACTCACCATACCATTTGTTCATGTCCTTCAGCTGGATCATGTAGTTCTGTTGTTGCGTCATAATACGTCCTTGATCTTGATGAGTTATCGTTTGTGACCGGTATGCAATTTGTGTTCGAGCCATATCGAGTAACGTGACATGCCGAAACAAAATACCCAAAACACTAACGCGACAAATACATAACTTTCTGTAGCAAAGCCAAGCCATTCCGGATCGGTGTTTGCTGCTTGCCCAATGCCCAGTACGTCAAACATACCGATGATCAGTACCAGGCTGGTATCTTTAAACAGACCGATGAAGGTATTCACGATAGAAGGAATCGTGATCTTCAGAGCCTGAGGTAAAATAATTAATCCTGTTTTTTTCCAGTAGCTCAAACCAAGCGCATCTGCCGCTTCGTATTGACCTTTTGGAATCGCTTGTAGGCCACCACGAACCACTTCAGCCATATAGGCCGCACTGAACATCACCACGCCAATGAGAGCACGGACGAGTTTATCTGTTTCTGAGCCTTCTGACATAAACAGTGGCAACATGACCGACGCCATGAACAACACTGTAATCAGAGGAACGCCACGCCATACTTCGATGTAGACAGTACACATGCTGCGGATAATCGGCATCTCAGAGCGTCTACCTAGTGCTAAGATCACACCAATCGGTAACGATACAACGATACCTACAAGCGCAATGATTAAGGTAACAAGTAAGCCACCCCATTTGTGCGTGTCAACGACTTCCAGACCAAACACGCCGCCGTACAAAAGCGCAGCGATGATGAACGGATAAACATTGACAAAAAACAGCCAGATCCACATGCGTTTTGGTGTTTTTTCATAAGCGACCAGAGCAGTAAGAATAGCCAGTGAGATATAAAACAGGCGAGGGCGCCACAGTTCAGCCTCTGGGTAGAAGCCATACATGAACTGCTCCCAGCGTACACTGATGAATACCCAGCAGGCACCTTCCCGGGTACACGCATCTCTCGTTGTTCCTACCCAATCAGCGTTGATAAACGCCCAATCGACAATGTTCCAAAGTGCAGTAAACGCTAAGTAGGCGAGCATAATTGTCACAATAGAGTTTACCAGACCATCAAACAGGTTTTTACGCATCCAACCTACCGCACCTACCGTGTTAGCCGGTGGTGGGAGATCAGGCTGAAATTGATGTGTACTCATATTATCTCTCCACCAGTGCGACTTTACGGTTGTATAGGTTCATTAACGCGGAAGTAATCAAACTTAGTGCTAAGTAAACACCCATCGTCATGGCAATAATTTCGATAGCTTGTCCGGTTTGGTTTAGCGTTGTGCCCGCAAATACGGAGACGAGATCCGGATAACCGATTGCCATGGCTAATGAAGAGTTTTTGGTTAAGTTCAAATATTGGCTGGTTAATGGAGGGATAATGATTCGCAAAGCCTGAGGAATAACGACAAGTTTTAGCGTTTTTGAACGCGGCAGACCCAGTGACATCGCTGCTTCGGATTGGCCATGGTTGACGGCGTTAATACCAGAGCGAACGATTTCAGCGATAAATGCCGCAGTATAAACACTTAAAGCAACCAGCAGAGCAGCGAGCTCAGGAATGATGCTGATACCACCTTGGAAGTTAAACCCTTTTAATGCTGGGTATTCCAGAGAGATAGGCATACCGACAAGCAAATACACAACCAGAGGTAAGCCAACGATTAAACCCAGAGCTATTTTTGTCATAGGTGTTTGCTGACCAGTCAGGCGTTGTTTGTTTTTGGCCCATATTGAGATGGATATCGTGGCTATCAGGCCGATAAGAAAGGCTGCAATGACAACACCACTGCCGTTTTCCAATATAGGCGCAGGGAGATAAAGACCACGTACGTTTAAGAAGATGGCCTCGCCAAGACTTAGACTTTGTCTTGTGGAAGGTAATGCTTGTAGAACAGCAAAGTACCAAAAGAAAATTTGCAGAAGAAGGGGAATATTTCGAAATATCTCAATGTAAACAGCGGCCAGGCGGCTTACCAGCCAGTTTGTAGAGAGACGAGCAACGCCGATTGTAAAACCAATCGCGGTTGCCAGGATAATACCTAAAACTGACACTAATGCAGTATTAAGCAGACCGACAATAAAGGTTCTGCCATAGGTATAAGTTTCATCATAATCAATCAGTGTAAGACCTATGCCAAAGCCTGCTTCTTGATCGAGAAAATCAAAACCAGTTGCAATGCCTCGAGCATCTAAGTTGTTCAGGGCGTTGTTGACAATGGTATAAAAGAAAAGTCCCAGTGCGCCCACGGCAATGATCTGAAAAATTGCAGAACGAAAAGCAGGATTATAAATCACACTCTTACTTCCGCTTGGTTTGGACATCGTACTTAGCGATGCATCTTGTGTCGGTTCCATACAGCGATAACCTCAAACCTTAGTTATAGATATCAGTCTGCATGAGCAAGTACAGCTAATTGCTTGCTAAATAGTATGCTCCGGCAATCATAGATTGTCAGCGTGAGTAGCTTGCCAAAATCCATCTTCTACTGGGCATGGTATTCACCAGCAAATGAGTGTTCCTTACTCATTCAGATTAATAGTAATGAAAAGGGCGGATGGACCGCCCTCATTAACTCGTTACTATCGGATTGGTGACGCGTACATGAAGCCGCCTTCATTCCATAGTGCGTTCACACCACGGGAAATGTCTAGAGGTGAGCCTTTACCCACAGTACGCTCAAAGCTTTCGCCATAGTTACCCACTTGCTTCACGATTTGGTAGCCCCAATCGTCGCGGATACCCAGACCTTTACCTTGAGGGCCATCAACACCAAGGATACGTTTGATGTTCGGATCTTCCGATTTCAACATATCATCTGCATTTTTAGAGGTAATACCGTATTCTTCCGCGTTAATCATTGCTGAAAGTGTCCATTTCGCAATGTTAAACCACTGGTCGTCACCTTGACGTACAACAGGACCTAAAGGCTCTTTTGAAATGATCTCAGGAAGTACCTGCGCCGATGCTGGGTTTTCAAGGTTCAAACGTAGGGCGTATAGACCTGATTGGTCAGTGGTTAGCACGTCACATCGACCTGAATCGAAACCTTTAGAGGTTTGAGCTGCTGTGTCAAATACTACTGGCTTGTAGCTCATACCGCTGTTACGGAAGTAGTCAGCTAAGTTAAGCTCTGTTGTCGTTCCTGACTGAACACATACAGATGCACCATCAAGCTCTTTAGCACTTGAAATACCCAGTTCCTTTTTCACCATAAAACCTTGACCATCGTAGTAGTTAACGCCTACAAAGTTAAGACCAAGTGCAGTATCGCGGTGTAACGTCCAGGTAGTGTTACGTGATAGAACATCAATTTCACCAGATTGGAGAGCGGTGAAACGTTCTTTTGCTGTTAGGGGGACATACTTAACTTTCGTTTTATCTCCAAGGACGGCAGCAGCCATTGCCTGGCAATATTCTACGTCGATGCCTTCCCATTCGCCTTTTGCGTTAGGGTTAGAGAAGCCAGGTAGACCAGTACTTACGCCACAAGTAAGAAAACCTTGTTTTGTTACTTTGTCCAAAGTAGAGTCTGCAGCTTGTGCTGATGTTGCCATCATTGCAGTAGAAGCCGCTACGACGGAAGCAAGAATTGTTAGTTTGTTTGCCATGTGTATCCTTCCTGTATGATCCGTGTTAATGCAATGTAAATTTAATTTAACTTATTCAATGTGTTTTTTGTTGTGTCCTACATGATTGATTTTCTGAGAAACGGCAATCGAAGAATCAAACAGTTCTAAGCGTAGGAAAGGATCTGTGAATTCTCAACTGTATAATTTAAATGGAGTTTTAAGAGAGCTTACGAATATCCTTAGGTTTTAGAATGACGAAATGTTAATTGTTTGTAAATAGTGCAAACGGTAGTCAAGTTGGTGCATCAGAACATTTAATAAAAATATGAGTAAATTTAGAGCATAAAACGTCGTTATTAGAACTGTCATTAGCCAACCTCGGTTGGCTTCAGTCAAAATTCGAACAAAAATTATTTAAGGAACTGAAATTGGGTTATTACCTTGCCCCATTTTTGGTAGCATGGTTTTCAACAGTTAATTAGAGTAATCACGAGTTAAAATGCGATATTTTCCTCTGTTCTTAGATTTAATAAATAAGCCCGTTCTCGTCGTCGGTGGTGGTGAAGTCGCGAGCCGCAAAGTAGAAGCCCTGTTGAAGGCTGGTGCAGATGTTACTATCGTGTCACCGTCATTAGTAGATTACCTGTCTACACTCGCACAAGAGCATCAACTGAGATGGATTCAACGATTCTATTCTAGTGACATTGTCACAAAGCGCTTTGTACAAGTATGGGCGACCACTGACAATCCGGATTTAAATCACAAGGTTTATAAAGATGCCAAAGAGCTGGGTATTCTCGTCAATGTGGTGGACGACAAGCCTTATTGTGACTTCATCACGCCTTCTATGATTAATCGCGGCCGCATTCAGATCGCAATTTCCAGTGGTGGCGCATCGCCAGTGCTCATTCGTAATATTCGCGAGAAGTTAGAAGCTATTCTTCCTCAAAATATGGGTTTGTTGGCAGAGTTTGCTAATTCCAAACGCAACTCAATTAAAGAAGCACTGCCAAGTGTCGATTTACGACGTAAGTTTTGGGAGCAATTCTTTGCGAACCCAGACGTAGAAAACGCGCGCGATAATCGAGAGCTGGAAACCATTTATAAAGCAACGATGGCTAACCCATTGGATGAAAAGGGCAGTTGCACTTGGATCCATGTCGGCAAAGATGTTGAGATGTTACCAATTAAAGCAGTTCGTTATATGCAGCAGGCAGAGCTGGCTCTTTACTCAACACGTTGTCAGGCCGATGTCATGGAATTAGTGAGAAGAGACGCGGAAAGAGGGTCTTTTTCAAATGCAGCTGAGTTGTCAGACATGCTCTCAAAGGCGAGAAAAGAAAATACGCGTGTTTGTGTGTTTATCCCTCAAGGCACCAGTGAATTTATATTGCTACAAGGGCAAGACCTTGTTATCTGATAAAGACAAAAACGCCGACGGTCACTACTCGTCGGCGTTTAATCTTTCGGTGTTAATGAGCGCAACGCAATGTTCTAATAACTAAGAAACATTAGCTACGAACTAACATTAATCACGGAAGTTATTGAACTGAAACGGTAGACCTAATTCTGCTTCACGAATGGCTGCAATTGTCGCTTGCAGATCATCACGCTTTTTACCCGTTACACGTACTTTATCGCCCTGGATAGAGGCTTGTACTTTGAGTTTTGCATCTTTGATTAACTTAACAAGTTTCTTTGCGGTTGGCGTATCGATACCTTGGTGGAAAGCGATATTCTGATGCCAGTTTCTGCCTGTTGCTTCAGGGTTTTTAGAGTCCATAGCATTTGCATCGATACTACGTTTCGCTAAGTGACCACGTAAAATGTCACGCATTTGTTTAAGCTGAAACTCACCTTCAGCGGACATTTTCACATTTTCTTCTACTAGCTCAAAGCTCGCATTTACATTTCGGAAATCGAAACGAGTAGACAGTTCACGGTTCGCGTTATCAACGGCGTTACGCAGTTCAACGGTATCGATTTCTGAAACAATATCAAACGATGGCATGAAGATTCCTTGATTATCTTGTGTGATGGATATTACTTAATTACTTACCGGATTTTACAGCGTCCGCCAGCATATCTAGCATCGTTACTGTATCGTCCCAACTCAGACAAGGGTCAGTGATCGATTGACCGTATGTCAGGTTGTTGATGTCAGTCATTGGCTGATTACCTTCGACGATGAAGCTCTCTGCCATAATACCTGCAATTCGGGTACTGCCTGACTTTATTTGGTTACAGATATCGCGAGCAACATCAATCTGCTTTCTGTGTTGCTTTTGACAGTTTGCGTGGCTGAAATCAACAACCAGACGTTGTGGTAGATCGAACTCAGCTAATGCATCACACGCTTGCTTAACAGATGCTTCATCAAAGTTTGGACCTTTTTCGCCGCCACGTAAAATAATATGACCATAAGGGTTGCCGCTTGTACGGTAGACCGTCATGCGACCATTTTTGTCCGGAGAGTAGAAGTAATGCGATGCTTTAGATGCACGAATTGCATCAATCGCAATTTTTACATTACCATTTGTACCGTTTTTAAAACCAACCGGGCATGAAAGTGCCGACGCCATTTCTCGGTGAATTTGAGATTCAGTTGTGCGAGCACCGATAGCACCCCAGGTGATCAAATCCGCAATGTATTGACCTGTGATCATATCAAGAAACTCAGTAGCCGTTGCAAGACCAAGCTTGTTGATATCCAGTAGCAGTTTACGCGCTTTGTGAAGTCCTGCTTCTAAAGCGTAGGAGCCATCTAGGTTAGGGTCAGTGATTAAGCCTTTCCAACCTACTACTGTACGAGGTTTTTCAAAGTAAGTGCGCATCACGATAAACAGCTCATCTTTATACTTATCCTGAATTTCGCTCAGGCGCGTAGCATAGTCGATAGCAGCTTCTGTATCGTGAACAGAGCATGGGCCAACAATAGCCAAAAGGCGATTATCTTCACCCGTTAAGATCTTTTCAATCTGACGACGAGAGTTAGCAATGCGGTCTGCAACGTCATCCGTAATAGGGTATATACTACCTAGCTCTGCTGGGGTAGGCATTGGCCCCAAAGGCTGGGTTCTCAATTCATCTGTTTTTATAGGCATCTTATAGCTTTATTCTCTATTGCGAAGGGGTAAAGATAACGGAATTACCGGCAGGAATAAACCATTTGCCGGGATTCTTCGCCTTAAATACCCAAAATATCAGCTATCACATTGGCTTTATTACGCTTTTGCAACAAATTGCCGTTAGCTTATCACCTTTAAATTACATCTGAATGTACAGTTGAGTTCATTGTTTGTTGGTGCGGCGAAGCATTCGTGCTTCATCTGATTTCATTATATTTACGCGATATTAAGGACTTAGTTTGCGAGTGCCTTTTTATCTTCAATGGTGACGGTGTCACTTAGTTTTGGGCGATAGTGTTGATAAAATTAATACTCAGGTCTAGGTTTTGTTAACAATTCTTTGACATTAAAACGTGTGTTTGATTAACTGGCTGAGTTAGGTTGGTAAGGAGACCAAAATGTTATCTGCAGTACGTCGTGCAAACCTTTACTTGAAGGTATTCGGTTTCACAAAAGTTCCGTTAATTTGGCTATGTCGTCCGAAGATTATTGCGATCGACGAGCAGCATGTTGAAGTGAAAATTCCACTACGTAAAAGAACCAAGAATCATCTCAATAGCATGTATTTCGGCGCCTTGGCAGTTGGGGCTGATGTCGCTGGTGCTTTTTTAGCGATGAGTAAAGCTCAGGAGAAAGGTGAGCCTATTTCGCTGGCTTTTAAAGGGGTAAAAGCTGAGTTCCTGAAACGACCAGAAGCGGACGTACATTTTGTCTGTAACGACGGAAAATTGATCGATGAGATGCTTGATTACACCTTACAGACGGGAGAACGTATTAACCGTGATGTGAAAATTATGGCACTTTGTCCATCGCTCCATGGTGATGAGCCAATGGCCGAGTTCTATTTGACACTTTCGCTAAAAAAAGCAGCACAACATAAAAAGAAGGCTGCTTAATCGTTAACTTGTTTGTTTAGCTCAATTCTATTTTTTCAATCGATACTATCTTTGATCGGTTTAGAACCACCTTCCAACGATAGTAGATCGGTTCATCGGTGTGGTTGTCTTCTTTGACAATCACATTGATCAGATGACGTTTCTCTACGGATTCTCTCGTGACCTGTCCTTCATTCAAGCGATAGACCCGGTTTGAACTTTTATCCATCAGACGAATGATGGGCCTTAAGCTGATGTATAAGCTTTCGCGTGTTTGCTCATAACCGCTTAAAAACAACGACGTCGCCATCTCTGTTTTCTCGTGATAGTGGAGTATTTGTTCCTCACGTTGCACGATTCTCTTCTTACGGATTTGCTGAATCTTATCTGGCAAACTGGATAGTGTTCTGTAGTCGAGCCACTCTAGTTTTCTGCCGACCACTTTCTTGGTTGTCGGGTCGATGTATTTTTTACGCCATTTCGGCTTTCCTTTACGTATCCAACGCCACATCGCGTCGCGGAGATCATCTTTAAAAATTTCACGTAGTGCGTAAATGAAAGACATCGCGATAATGAAAGACGCTGAAATTTCACCGAGATAGTCCCGCGCGAGGATTACGGTCGATGTCACGAAGACCATCACTAAGCCTGTCGCAAATCCTTTAATCGCACGTTTTATGTTTTTACCCATAGAGATCGTTTGTTCACGCAACACGACAGGGTGCTCGATAAGGCGTCTCAATAGTCGCATTTTGTTCGAGAGACGGGTTACTTCTTCAAGTACTCTCGGAGAGTTGTATTTATTCAGTTGACGGTGCGCTTGTTCTTTTTCACAAAGGGTAATTAAGCGTTGCTTTATTGTACTATAATCGCCTTCTCGCGGCAGATGAGCGACCAGAGATAAGAATTTTTGCTCGGTGTACCAGGATAAATAGTTATCGATGTTCACATAGTATCGTTTTAAGTTCTCTTCATAAGGAATTGAACGGCGAAGGCGTTTTAATATATCGATAGCTAACTCAATAACTTCATCTACTTCGTCTTCGGTAACGGAGTCTTTCTCTAGCTTGTTTAGGCTCGCAACCGCTTTGTCCAGAGCAATGACGTATTGATAAGCAAATAAACTCAAACTGACACGATATTGTTGGTTGGACAGACGGCCTCGTTTTGCTAATCGACTGTGAACCAAAGGGAGCAGAATCTCGGTACTGTAATAGGATCGCTGTTGAGTAATGGATGTGTAATAAAATTCGGATTCACTGATGATGTCGGGATTGAGACCAAGCTCTCCGGGTATAAAGAAGTAAATATCAAGATCGACGCTTTTACTTTTTGCGAGTGCATGGCTAATTTTTAAAGTGATTGAGTCTTGTTTATCGACGTTGACCAAAAATAAACTCCTGACTTTGCTAACGTATCCTTTGTTCTGAAAATCGTACGGTTCCATAAGTGCAAGATTGCAAAGAGAATGCATCTGGCAATCCATAGAACGATAACAGCATAACAGAGCAGTATGCTTTTCTCTCTGATTTTCTTGTTAGTTTAGGTATAATTCCTTGTAAATTTAAAAAGAGACAATATCAATGATTAAAATTGGTCAAGTTAACAGCTTAGAAGTCATTAAAAAGGCTGATTTTGGCGTATTTCTGGATGGTGATGATTACGGTTCTGTTTTGCTGCCGAACAAACACGTGCCTGAGGGTACCGAGATTGGCGACAAGATCGACGTATTTTTGTACTTTGATTCAGAAAGCCAACTGGCTGCGACCATTGAAACACCCATCGCTCAGGTCGGTGAGTGGGGCCTGATGAAAATCGAAGGCGTGAACAAGACCGGCGCATTTGTTAGCTGGGGTATCAAAGATAAGGACTTGCTGATTCCGTTCAGTGAACAGCGCACACGTTTCTCTGCCGGCCAGACTATTTTGGTATACGTATACACAGATAAAGCATCAGGCCGTATTGTTGGTACAACTAAGTTCAATAAATGGCTCGACAAGACACCGGCCAACTACGAAGTGAACCAGCAAGTTGATTTGATCATCGCGGAACGTAGTCAACTGGGTTACAAAGCGATTATCAACGGTGAGCACTGGGGTATGATTTTCCCATCCGACGTTTTTGGTAAGCTGTATATCGGTAAAAAGCTGAAAGGGTTCATTAAGCAAATCCGTGAAGATGGCAAGATTGATCTGGCGTTGCAAAAAGTGGGGGTCGCTAAAATGGATGACCTTTCAACTAAGATCCTAGAGCAGTTAGAGAAGAAAGGCGGTTTTCTCCCACTGAATGACAAATCTTCTCCAGAAGCGATTTTCGAAGCATTTCGTACCAGCAAGGGCACCTACAAAAAGACGATAGGTGGGTTATACAAGCTGGGTAAGATCGTGATTGAAAAAGATGGCATTCGCTTGGCGTAAGCTGTCCGTCCCTGTAATCCAGTGAAATGACAGACAAAAAAAACGGCCCAAACTCTTCCTTACTTTGGGCCTAGGGGAAAATGGCTCCGAAGAGCCTACGCTAAAACCTTATTCTTCTTGGGGTTACGTATAAACACAATCAGTATCAATTTATTGTGTTAATACATTTAGTTTAGTACAGACCACTTGGATAGCTAGAGCCCCAGGCCGCTTTCATGCTTGCAACAAAAAAGCCATCGTGTGATTGCGATGGCTTTTTTCTTATTTATCGATTAGTTATCGTTTCTCACAAAAACTAAAATAAGTTTTTATCTCGTACTAATTCTCTCGGCAGACCATTTTTAATGCGATTACTGACCCATTTTCCTAAGCCGATGATGTTTCCTTGATACTTCACTAAAACTTCGCCTTTGCCGGATTTTATGTCCTCAGGAATGTTCTGTGGACGGACATCACGTCCCATGTACCATTCGCGGGCCTCTTCGATTGACAACTCGATAGCATTATCTTCTTCGCCAGTTGCCAGAGCCGTAACGACCTGATGTTGCCAACGGTAACCATTTTTGTGTGCTTCAGCGATTTTTATTCCCATTCGAGAAAATCGTAGCTCGCCGATCATCGGTTCTAACGCATTAGGGAACAGCCACACATCTTTATCTCGCAGCCAAACCGTACTGTCTTCTGGAAGCTCAATGTCTAGTGCACTATTAAGCTGTTTCGCAATCTCTGCGGATTCCTTGTTGGTCGCTTTAGCAAACGGGAACTTACCCATACGCTTTTTCACTTGTGGAGCATCAACACAAGCTGTCTTACGGATACGCGCAACGAAGAATCCTTCACAGTCATAAACCTGAGGGAAGATATGCAAAAAGCCTTCTTCGGTGAGCGCGGCTTTGGCATCTTCAAACAAGTTTTCCAGACTTTCGAACTCGACCGCTTCAGCAAATGTGTCTTTCAAATGCTGGCATACTTGTTGGTTTTCTTCCGTGCTCAGCGTACAGGTTGAATACACCATGACTCCGCCCGGTTTCAATGCATGAAATGCGCTTTCTATCAGATCCTTTTGCGTATTTGCAATTTCTAACACCGACGCTTGTGTCCAGTTTTTCATCGCGTCTTCGTCTTTTCGAACAGTACCTTCACCGGAACATGGTGCGTCCAGAAGTACTGCATCGAACTGTTCGGGTAACCAGCCACCAAATACTCGACCATCAAAGTTGCTGAGTGCCGCATTGCGAACACCACAACGTTCAATGTTCGCATGAAGAACTTTCACGCGGCTGGCTGCATATTCGTTCGCAACAAGCACGCCTTGGTTATTCATCAGAGCGGCGATTTGTGTCGTCTTCGAACCAGGAGCGGCAGCCGTATCAAGTACTGAATGGTATGACTCATCATTCATAAACAGGGCAGACACAGGCATCATCGAGCTTGCTTCCTGAATATAGAATAATCCAGACATATGCTCTGCTGTGTTTCCTAGCGGTACAACCGATTCGTCTGCATCAATCCAAAAACCCGTAGTACACCAAGGCACTGGGGAGAGTTTCCATCCTTTCTCTTGTGCGCGTTGGATAAAGTCTTCGACACTTATCTTGAGTGTGTTTACACGAATACTTTTGCGTAGAGGCCTCTGACACGCAGACACAAAGTCTTCCATGTTAAGATGAGCAGGTAAGATGGTTTGGATTTTTTCCAGAAATGCGTCTGGGATGTAAACGTTAGGATGCAATGTGGAGTCTCGTTTGCAGAATTTGCTGCAAATAATATACGAAAGCGATGCAGAAACGAATAGCCCCGGCCATGGGAAGTAAAAAAGAGCAGCGATTGCTGCTCTATGTTAAGGGGTTGTTCCTATGGTTTAGGAATGGGGGTACGCCACTGTACCCATTTTTCTTCTGCCTGAGGGTAAAGGAAAAAAGTCTGACCACTTTTCGCAGGTGGCGACAATTGCGATTGTTCAGGCGTGGAGAAGGCGATGCCACCTCGGACGATGCTATCAATCGTCCCTGCTTTAATGTTTGCGCCTGTCAGTCCAAAGGAAACATCGACGCCAGATACGTTCCAAAACACACTATTCTGTCGCACAAGATAGGCATATTCGGGTTTGAGCTTAATGGTCGTAACAATGCGATCTGCAAACTCTCCTAAGCGAACGTCTGTCACTTGACCCACTTCCATTTGTCGGTAAAGCACAGGCGTACCGGCCTCTACTGAACCGCGTTGCTCACTTTGAAGCGTGAACGCCACACCGTGGACTTGATCAAACTGTTTCTCTAATTGGAAACTAAATGCGGCATTACCTTTTCCAGGTTCAACGCTGATCGACTTAGCAACCAAAGCTGCGAGGTTTTTCACACCGCCAAGCCCGATTTCCGGTTCCGTTAACCAAAAACGTGATCCTTCAACCGCAATATTTGCTACATATTCAGGCAGGATACGTGCGGTTACTTCAACTAATTTTCGTTGAAAGTTTGGCACTACGAGTGTCACTTCACCTACGTTTACACCTTGGTAAGTAATAGGCATGCCTTTCTCGATTTCTTGAGTTCCGTCTGTTGTTAGCGAAATAACTCGACCAAACTTGCGAGCTGTCTTTTGATCGGCATATAGCTTCCAATGTTGACCGATTTTGTTTTCAACCCCAGGAACAGAGTCGAACGCTATACCACCTTGAATGATGGATTTCAGAGGCTGAGCTTTGACACTTACACCAGCAAGTGATGCATCTATCTCAATTCCTGAACGATTCCAGAACACCGTCTGAGGTGTTAAAAGGTGAGCAAATCGATTTTCGATACTTACTTGGATGACAACGCCACCGTCGACCAAATGGAAATCTGCCACGTTACCGACCGGAAGGTTGCGGTAGAGCAAAGGACTGCCTTTTGCAACAGAAGGCAATTCGGCTGCGTATAGGGTAAGCAATTGAGAACCTCGGCGGTTGTATTGCGCCAGTTCCGCTAATGATTCACTTTGGAACAGCTGATACTCGTTCTGAATACTTGCCGATCCTTCACTTACAAAGCTAATTGAACCTGTAAGTAATTGTTTTGCCGGCGGTACAGTTACATTCAGCCCAGATTCCGTTAGCTCAGCAGAAGCACTGCCAGTAACGTAAAATCGGTTGTTCGATTTGATTAAACGTTTGTATTCATGATCAATCAAAACATCCATATAGACTTCATGCTGCGTACTTTTACCTTCCTCAACTAAGCCGACGTTAATAATGGAGCCGACAACGATGCCTTTATAAAGCACGTTAGCACCGCTATCTAATCCAAACGAATTGTCTGATATAAGACGAATTGCGATGGATTTTTGTTGTTGTTGATTGAACTCGTTTTTACGGATCGCGGTGAACTGGCGAGATCGTTCACCATCTCCCGGAACAATGGTCAGATAGTTGCCGCGAACTAAATTGGCGATGTTCTCTACGCCGGAAAGTGAAACCTTCGCTTCTTCGAGGATAAATCGAGTTCCCGTTGTCAGCATATCGCTGAAAGCGGGTTGAATGGCGGCAGACGCGATGATCACTTCTCGACCATCAGAAAGACTTAGGTCGGTAACCTGGCCGATTTCAATGCCGCGATACATAATAGGCGCGCCTTCACCACTGATGTTATTGCCATCAGGTAAACCAATTTTAACCGCGATACCACGGCCAGCGGTTTTCAAGTCTTTGTATAAACGGAACTCGGTGTTTTCTTCCACTGCTTCTCCATCGTCAGGAGAGTCAACGGCGATGGCACCGCCAAGTAGGGCATTCATACTTTCTAAACGGACGTCGACACCATCGAAACCGATATTTGCTCCAATACCACTCACGTTCCAGAATCGACTGCGGTCGTTGATGATGTGTCGATACTGTTCCTGAATATTTGCCTGAATGGTCAGTGATTTTGCATCGTCATCTAATTGATAACTGTACACTGCTCCGATAGGAATTTTCTTATAGACGATCTGAGATCCGATAGATATTCCACCCAAGTCCCGGCTTTTGAGTTTGATATTGAGTCCTTGCGTCACTCTTAAGTCGGTTGGTATGGTTTCGAGGGCATGAAAGACGGTGTTGAACTCGTCACTGTCACCTGGTTGGATCGAAATGTAATTACCCGAAACCAGTGCGTCTAACCCTGAAATGCCACTAAGGCTAGCCGTTGGTTTAACCAACCAAAAGCGGGTGTTCTCATTGAGCAGTTTTGTCGCTTCCGGGTAAATATCCGCATCAACATAAATACTGCCGAGATCTTCCGTCAGGTTAATATCGCGAACCATACCCACTTCCATCCCTTGATAGCGAATGGTGGTCCTCCCCGCGACTAAACCCGCAGCATCGGAAAAGTATATCTGTATACGTTGCCCAGCATCGTGGATCGATTTCACTACCAACCAGCCGGCTAATACCATGGTCAAAATCGGAAGCAGCCAAAGAGGAGAGATACCTTTACTCCTCTTAATTTCTGGCACGTATGACGTTTGAGAACTGTTCTGATCACTCATTAATTGACTCTTTTTGTGATTGTTTGGGGGCTTGGTCCCAGATAAGTCTTGGGTCGATACTGTCTGCGGCTAGCATGGTAAATACCACCACTAAACCGAATGCGACAGCGCCAAGTCCTGGCGTGAAGTCGAGTATTTGACCGCGATCGATCAAGGTCATCATGATGGAAATAACAAACAAGTCCATGACTGACCATTTACCGATCCATTTTACAGCAAAGTAACCCATCATTCGTTGTCGCCTGAACACCGAGCGCTTGAACTTTATACACAGCATGATGTAAGCAAGACCAAGAATTTTGACCACGGGAACGACGATACTCGCAACAAAGATAATTGCGGCGATACCATACATGCCACTGTTAACCAAAGAGGCAACACCCGAAAATATGGTGTCTTCGAGACGTTGACCGTTGGTTATTAAAATCGAAATAGGGATAAGGTTGGCTGGGAAAATAGAGACCGTCGCAGCAATCAAATACGCCCACGTTTTCTGAATGGAGTGAGGCTTACGGTGATACAACTCATGACCGCAACGCTGGCAGTTTTTATTTTCAGGCTGAGATAAGTGACACTCGTGACAATGCACATCTTTGTGTTCAAACTCATAGTCTGTCTCGGGCTGCCAACTTTCCCAGTAACGGCGCACACTGATTCGGGAGATAAGTAGAACCGTGAATATTTGCAATAAACCCAGGCCAATTAAGCCGGGGCCAACAAAGATATCGGAATAGTCCTGAAGTTTGAAACAGGAGACGGCTATACTGACCAGGAATACATCCAGCATTACCCAATGCTTGAGATGCTGAATCAGCCAGAGAGAGATACGCAACCCATTAAACCAGCGCTTATGAAGTGAAATATGAGCGGTCACGACAGAGGCACAAACGGTAAAAGGGGCTAAAGAACTGCAAAACAGTATCAGCAAGGAAAGCAGAACGAAGCCTTCTTCCATCAGTGCGATCATTCCTGATGGCAAAGTTGCCGGAATCATGACACCAAACAGCCTGATGCTGATGAAGTTAAAAAAGTGCGAAGGGATAAATAGAAGAAGGCAAGTAACCGCCACCGCCAAGTTGCCGGACAGGCTATGCTGACCACCACGATATAATTGTGTGCCGCATCGAGGACAGTAGGCATGTTTTCCTTTAGGTAGCTCGATGATGTCGACGGGAAGCTCGCACCCTTGACACAAACGTACCCGGCTAGGTTTCATGGCGTGCTTAGACAGAGAGGTCATAACGACCTCTCTAAATGAAATGATTTAAGCGTGGGACTGAATGCCCCCATATAAAGTTTGATATAAGCCTTCTTGCTCAACTAACTCACCATGGGTTCCGGTTTGAGTCACTTTTCCATCTTCAAGTACATAAATCAAATCGGCTTGTTTCACCGCAGACAGGCGATGCGCGACAATTAGCGTCGTTCTGCCGCGAAGGAACTCCGTTAGAGCCTTGTGCAGTGCTGCTTCTGTCGCTGTGTCCAACGCAGACGTTGCTTCATCCAAAATCACAAATTGTGGATTACTTAACACCATTCTCGCTATCGCAAGACGCTGACGTTGACCGCCTGACAAACGGATCCCATTACGACCAATTTGTGTATCTAACCCGTGGTTAAGCTGAGAAATCACATCTTGCAGTTGCGCCACATCAAGAGCTCGCCACAAAGACATCTCATCAAAGTCACCACCAAGAGTGAGATTATGCCTTAAGGTATCGTTAAATAATATAGGTTGCTGTAATACCACAGCAATTTTGTTGCGGATCACTTCAAAACCGATATCGTCCGTTAATTCGTCATTATAACGAATGCTACCGGAATTTTGACGGTAGACGCCTATCAGCAATTGAATCAACGTAGATTTACCACCGCCACTCGCTCCAACCAATGCCACCTTTTTACCTGCTGGAATATGCAACGACAGGTTGTCCAGAACCTTATGGTCGTTGTTGTATGAGAAATTCACGTTTTCTACCTTCACATCAACTTCCCTGTCTTCGGTGAATGGATTTACTTTCGATGGCGGTCTGTGTTCTTCTTCTAGCTGCAATAAGTCATTAATACGTTTTAACGCCGCTTTGGCACTGTACCAGGAGAACTGGATGCCCAGTAATTCCTGAACAGGAGACAGCATAAACCAGAGGTAACCAAAGACGGCAAAGATCTGACCAATGGTTAAGTCGCTAAATAGAACCATGAGCATGGCAACGGCGCGGAATAATTCGAAACCAATCAGAAAGAGCAGGAACGAAACACGTCCAGCGGCTTCAGATTGCCAGGCATATTTGTCCGCATCCAATCGGACTTGATCAGCACTGCTTTTAAGTTGTTGGAGGAACTCGCGCTCTTTGTTGGCCGCACGCAGCTGATAGATACCATCCAACGTTTCCACTAAACGATTTTGAAAAACCTCAAACGAGTGATTTTCTTTGCGTTTTAAGTGCTTGACCATGCTGCCAAGTTTTCGTGAAAAATAGATGACGATGGGGTTCACCAATAAGATAAACAGACCCAAACGCCAGTCGAGCCAAAGGAGAACGATTGCAGTTCCGATGACAGTCAGTAAACTAATGACAAATTTTGCGAGCGTTGAACCGATAAATTGGTCAATAGTTTCAATGTCAGTAATCAGGTGAGCGTTGATCCCACCGCTACCTTTGGTTTCGTATTGGCGAATACTGATTCGACCCAACTTGTCGATCATCTTGCTGCGTATTTCAAAGGTGATGGTCTTGGAAACCAAAGTGAACTGACGACTTTGAACGATGTTGAGTGCCTGACTAGCGGCTCGCATCAGAACAACCAATAAAAGCGTAAAGAAAATATAGCCAGTAGGCGTGTGCCACGCTTCTGGAAGCATGGAATTCATTACGTCTATGCCAGTGGCTGGTTGATCCAATAAGACTTCATCCACCATTAATGGCATAAGAAGAGGGATTGGAACACTAATCAGGGTCGCCAAAACAGCAATCAAGTTCGCTAGAATAAGCTTGGACTTGTGCTTTTTTACTTGTGTTATCAACCAAGAACGGCTAATAGTGTCATCTTTCTGAATCATCGTAATTGCGAATAAGTCCTATTTAAAAGTAGGTCTGCATTTTAACGTTATCCCTTAATAATGGAAGCGTTATTAATAAGTAGGAAGTTAATATGAACATAGAACAATATCAAAGACTAACCAAGCAAGCTGCTGCTCTTATTGAATCAGAACCAGACCTGATTGCTAACTTGGCGAACCTGAGCTCTCTTCTGTTTATGGAGCTAGAAGACCTAAACTGGGCAGGTTTTTACCTGACAAAAGGTGATGAACTGGTTCTTGGTCCTTTCCAGGGTAAGCCGGCTTGTGTCCGCATCCCAATGGGACGTGGTGTCTGTGGTACTGCTGCAAAAACTAACACTACACAAAGAGTATATGACGTTCATGAGTTTGAAGGACATATTGCGTGTGATGCAGCAAGCAATTCGGAAATTGTGATTCCGTTTACTATTAATGGCAAAGTTGCGGGTGTGCTTGATATCGATAGCCCAAATGTCGGTAGATTCAGTGAAACAGATGAAGAAGGCCTTACCCATTTTATGTCCGAAGTAGAAAAGCTGCTTAATTCACACGCGAACAACGCATAAATTAGTCCACGAGTGTGGTTTTTCCTTGGCATGTCACTATAATACGAGAATATTTTTTCTTAATGCTCTGCGGAAATCCGCTCAAACCAGGAACCCTCATGACTGAAAAGTTAAAAAACAGCAAAGAAGTTATTGCATATATTGCTGAATGTTTCCCTAAGTGCTTTACTTTAGAAGGTGAAGCAAAGCCCCTGAAAATTGGTATTTTTCAAGATCTTGCGGAACGTCTAAATGAAGACGAAAAAGTAAGCAAAACTCAGCTTCGTGCAGCGTTAAGACAGTACACTTCATCATGGCGTTACCTACACGGTGTAAAACCAGGTGCGGTACGTGTTGATCTGGATGGCAACCCATGTGGTGAGCTAGAAGAGGAACACGTAGAACACGCAAAAGCGACATTAACTGAAAGCAAAGCGAAAGTTCAAGCTCGTCGTAAAGAACAAGTACAGAAAGCTCGTGAAGAGGGTAAGGCGAAAGCGAAACCAGCGGCTAAAAAGCCTCAACAGCCTCGTCGCGCTAACAAACCAAAAGTACAAAAAGAAACTCAGCCTGTAGAAACACGCGCGCTAAATGCTGACGAAATCACAGTAGGTAATGCAGTTAACGTGAACATGGGCAAAGGAAACATGGCAGCGACCATTGTTGAAGTCAATAAGGATGATGTACGTGTTCAACTAGCTAACGGCCTACAAATGGTTGTGAAAGCGGAGCACTTGCGCGCATAAGGGAGATACTCCTACGCATGAATTGCCGTTCAAAAGTGACCCTGATCGCTGCTAGCTTATGGCTAGCAGCATCAGCTCAGGCTCTCGAAGCCAAACTACATAAAGATGACTTGCCGGTGCTAACTCCTGAAGTTCAGCACGAAACGGCTAGCAAACGAGTCACCTCTCGTTTTACCCGCTCTCATTACAAACACTTCAGTCTGGATGATGATTTCTCCAAAGCGATTTTTGAACGCTATGTAGAAATGCTTGATTATAATCGAAATATTTTCACTCAAGCAGATATGGACTCTTTCAAAAATTGGTCTGTAGAACTGGATGATCAACTCAAAGCTGGTAATAACCAGATTGCTTTCGATGTTTATAATCTTTCAATGCAAAAACGTTTTGAGCGTTTCACCTACGCATTGACGTTACTCGACAATGAAATCAAGTTTGATAATGATGATCAGATTGAACTTGATCGTTCAGAGGCTGCATGGCCGAAGAATGAGGAAGAGATCAATGAGTTATGGCGTAAGCGTGTTAAATACGATGCACTAAATCTAAAGCTGACTGGTAAAGCATGGCCAGAAATCAAAGAAGTTTTAGAGAAGCGTTACAACAACGCGATGAAGCGAATCACTCAGACCAATAATGAAGACGCATTCCAACTTTACATGAATGCCTTCGCACGACAGGTCGATCCTCACACTAGCTATCTTTCTCCACGTAACGCGGAACAGTTCCAGTCAGAGATGAATCTTTCACTGGAAGGCATTGGTGCCGTTTTACAATTAACCGATGATTACACGGTGATTCGCTCGTTAGTTGCTGGTGGACCGGCGTCAAAGAGCAAACAACTTGGTGAAGGTGACCGAATCATTGGTGTTGGCCAAGATGGTGAAGAGATTGTCGACATTATTGGATGGCGATTAGATGATGTTGTTGAGTTAATCAAAGGGCCGAAAGGGACCAAGGTTAACCTGCAGATATTGCCAGAAGCCTCTGGAGCCAAGAGTTATATTGTCACTATTGTCCGAGACAAAGTACGTTTGGAAGACCGTGCTGTTAAATCGGAAATTATTGAAAAAGGCGGAAAGAAAATCGGAGTATTAGAAGTTCCGAGTTTCTATGTTGGTCTTTCTCAGGACACAGATAAACTGCTTGCAGAATTAAAGGCTAAGAAAGTTGATGGTGTCATTGTTGATTTGCGTAATAACGGCGGCGGTGCATTAACGGAAGCAACAGCACTAACGGGCTTGTTTATTAAGGATGGTCCGGTCGTGCAAGTTCGCGACAGTTATGGTCGTATTAAGGTCAATGCAGATACTGATGGGCTAATCAGCTATGACGGTCCATTAACCGTTTTGATTAACCGTTATAGCGCGTCAGCATCGGAAATCTTTGCTGCTGCAATGCAAGATTACAGCCGCGCAATCATTCTCGGTGAAAATTCTTTTGGTAAAGGAACGGTACAACAACATCGTTCATTGAATCATATATATGATCTTTTTGATAAAGAGCTAGGTTATGTGCAATACACGATTCAAAAGTTCTACCGCATAGATGGGGGTAGTACTCAGAACCGTGGAGTCGCGCCTGACATTGCTTATCCAACGCCTATTGAAGCTTCTGAAACTGGTGAAAGTGTTGAGGAAAATGCCTTGCCTTGGGATAGTATCGACAAAGCAATTTACGATACCTACCCAAGCAATAAAGCCTTAGTTGAAACGCTGACCACGTTACACAACAAGCGTATCGCGGATGAGATGGAATTCCGTTTTATCAACGAGGATATTCAAAAATATCGCAAAGAGAAAGATAACAACTACTTGTCTCTTAACGAAAAAGTACGTAAAGCTGAACAAGATTCTGAAGATGCACTTCGTCTAGAACGCATTAATGAACGTCAAAAAGTTTCTGGCAAAAAGCCATTTAAGTCATTAGAGGATGTGCCTAAAGACTACGAAGCGCCAGATGTATATCTTGAGGAATCTGTCTCAATTATGATTGATTTGCTAAAAGCGCCGAATCAGTCATAACGACTAGGAATTCAATACCACAAGAGCGAGTCCTGACGACTCGCTCTTTTTTTATTCTCATTTAGTCTGTGTTTCAGCTGAATAATTAGATAAATATGCGCTTTTTTTGTACTAATAATTTACGTGATGCAACTCCAATATTTCGCGAAAACGACGGCTAAAGCCTAAGCTAAAAGAAAACGATAAGGATGCCGGTATGAAATGGTTCTTTATTTTACTTAGTTTTTTTTGCTTTAGTGTGTTCAGTGCAGACAACACCAGAGAGAGAGAAGAAGAATTAAGTCATTTTGACACCCCGTTTCTCATTGGGGATTGGTATCTGCTGAATCCAAATCCGGGAGAGTCGGCGGAAAACTTTCGCGCCATAAAATTGTCTTTGGGATCTGACTATATGTTTTCCATAGATATTCAAAAGAAAGACTATTCAGTTGATCACTGGGAAGGAATGTATAACGTTAACGAAGATACTATTGTTCTTGGCCTAAATACGAATGAGCCTCAAGTATACGCCTACCAGAATAATCACAACACGCTCGATCTTAACGGTGTGACTTTCACCAAAGGTCTTTCAAATGCGCTGGCCGGTATGTGGTCTAGCTCCTACGTTTCTGGCGATGGATTAGCTGCGAGTAAAATCAATCATATGGATTTGATTCTTCAGCCGGATTTTGTATTTTTGTTCCGGGTATCAAATGAGGCAGGGAAAGAGTCTGTTAAACAAGGTGTGTTTTATACCGAGGATGAGTATCTAGTTCTTTTGTATGAAAACGGAGAGCATGGTACTACCTATAGACTCAATAAAAACGAGTTGACGATAGAAGACTCAAATGGTGATATGTACGCGGTTTTAAATCGAGTAACACAATAAATAACGCACTTAAATTGTTTCACCGTGACTTGTGACCAGTGAAGACTATAAATGTTGTGTAAATGTTAATCAGAATGTAGAGCTAGAGCACTATTAGCTCTATTTTTTATAGAAAGACTTGTATTCTGATACCACAACCCATACAAATAGCTTATATATTGATACCACTTCAGAGTCCGTTCATCTAAAGAAGTGGTTTTTATTCTTCGACATACAAGGATTTATGGACATGTCCCAAGCTCCCCAAGCCAAATATCGTAAAGATTATAAAGCGCCATCCCATACTATTACTGAAATTAATCTTACTTTTGATCTTTATGACAACGACACAATCGTCACTGCCGTTTCAAAGGTAGTTCAAAAGGGTGAGTTAACCTCACTAAAATTAGACGGTGAAGGGTTAGAACTTCGTTCTGTTAAAGTAAATGGCGAAGACTGGGCACACCACGAAGTTAAAGAGTTGTCTTTAGTTCTTAGCGATCTTCCGTCTGAATTTGAACTCGAGATCATCACTAAGATTGATCCAGAAGCAAACACAGCACTTGAAGGTTTATACAAATCTGGAGGTGCTTTCTGTACTCAATGTGAAGCAGAAGGTTTCCGCCGCATTACCTACTATCTGGATCGCCCAGATGTGTTAGCAAAATACACCACAAAAGTCATCGCAGACAAAGGGGCTTACCCATACTTGCTTAGCAACGGTAACCGCGTAGCAGAAGGCGAAGCAGAAAATGGTCGTCACTGGGTGCAATGGCAAGACCCGCATCCAAAACCAGCCTACCTATTTGCATTGGTCGCAGGTGATTTTGATGTGCTGCGTGACAAGTTCACCACAATGTCAGGTCGCGATGTCGATCTGGAAATCTTCGTTGATAAAGGCAACCTAGATCGTGCGCCACATGCGATGACTTCGCTGATTAACTCCATGAAGTGGGATGAAGAGCGTTTCGGTCTTGAGTACGATCTGGATATTTATATGATCGTGGCTGTGGACTTCTTTAATATGGGCGCGATGGAGAACAAAGGTCTGAACATCTTTAACTCTAAGTTTGTACTGGCCAATGACCAAACAGCAACAGACCGTGATTACCTTGGTATTGAAGCAGTCATTGGTCACGAGTACTTCCACAACTGGACTGGTAACCGCGTGACTTGTCGTGACTGGTTCCAGCTAAGCTTGAAAGAAGGCTTAACTGTATTCCGTGATCAAGAGTTCTCGTCTGATCTTGGCTCACGTGCTGTAAACCGCATCGATAACGTGCGTATTATCCGTGGTCCTCAGTTTGCAGAAGATTCAAGCCCGATGTCACATCCTATTCGTCCGGATAAAGTGATCGAGATGAATAACTTCTACACCTTAACTGTGTATGAAAAAGGTAGCGAAGTGATTCGGATGTACCATACATTGCTAGGTGAAGAAGGGTTCCAGAAAGGCATGAAGCTTTACTTCGAACGCCACGATGGTACAGCTGCGACGTGTGAAGACTTTGTCTCTGCAATGGAAGATGCAACGGGTGTCGATCTTACACAATTCCGCCTATGGTATAGCCAGTCTGGCACGCCAACATTGCGCGTAGGAAGTGAGTACAATGCACAGGCGAAAACATACTCTCTGACCGTAGAGCAGTTTACTGAAGCGACGCATGATCAGTCAGAAAAACAAGCACTGCATATTCCATTTGATATCGAACTTTACGATACCAAAGGGCAGGTCATTCCTCTGATCATCAACGGTGAATCTGTTCACAATGTTTTGGATATTAAACAAGACAAGCAGACATTCGTGTTTGAAAATGTGCAAGTGAACCCAGTACCATCCTTGCTACGAGAGTTCTCGGCACCGGTTAAGCTGGAATACAATTACAGCGATGACGAGCTTATTTTCCTGATGAAGCATGCAACTAACGACTTTGCTCGTTGGGATGCCAGCCAAATGCTATTGGCAAAATACATCCGTCAAAATGTGCTGAATGTCCAGGCCGGTCAGGAAGTACAACTTTCAGCAGAAGTGCTTGATGCATTCCGTGAGGTATTGCTTGACGCAAACCTTGAGCCAGCGTTTATAGCACACGTGCTTTCACTGCCTTCAATTAATGAAATCACTGGTTGGTATCAACAGATTGATATCGATGCCGTTGATGCTGTACTGAATGCAATTACACTGTCACTTTCCAAAGAGTTGGAGCAGGAGCTAAGTGCGACATACCACGCTTTAAAACAAGCAGAGTACTCGATAGATCACGATTCTATTGGTAAGCGAGCGCTGCGGAATCAGTGTCTGCAATTCCTGGCACATACTGAAAAAGGCAATCAACTTGTTCGAGAGCAGTATGAATTTGCAAACAACATGACAGATACAATTGCAGCAATGACAGCGGCGAATAGCGCACAACTTGAATGCCGTGAATCACTAATGGCGGATTACAGCGATAAGTGGAAACATGATGGTCTGGTTATGGACAAATGGTTTACCTTACAAGGTAGTAACCCGGCAAAAGATGCACTAGCAAATATCAAAGCTACCATGTCTCATGAAGCGTTTAGTTTGAAAAATCCAAACCGTACTCGCAGCTTGATTGGTTCATTCTTAGGTTCTAACCCTGTACGTTTCCACGATAAGTCTGGCTCTGGTTATCAGTTTGCTGGCGAGATTCTTCGTCAGTTAAATGATACCAACCCTCAAGTGGCTTCGCGCCTGATCGATCCACTGCTTAAATTCCGTAAATACGATGAGCGCCGTCAGGCTCTGATCCGTGCGGAACTTGAAAAGCTAAAAGCGATGGACAATCTGGCAAACGATTTGTTTGAAAAAGTCAGTAAAGCGCTGGACGAATAATCCATAAAAGAATAGGGTGGCCATAAAAGCCACCCTTTTTCTATCACGTTTTTTCTTTCATGAAGTACTACTATTTTACTCTTAACATTCCGTATCAAACATTTCTTTCACATTACTCTGGTGTTTCAAACACTATCCAAGTCGTGACCCATAACGGATTAAGATTGCAGTTGCCCGCGACCAAATTCAGACCATTTCTTAGTCAATTGGGTGTTAAAGGCCAGTTTAGACTAACAACTGACCAAAATAACAAGTTTATTAAGTTAGAAACTCTGTGATGTAAGGTATTTTTAGATGTTTAAATAGGAATCTTAGTCACAGAATCAGACATTTCACCTCATACCACCACGAATAGTTGTTAAACATTTGTAATTATCCTTTTACAATAGTCTGTATGCATTACCAATGCTTAGTTTTCAGGAAATCCCACCTGTTGCTGAGTCCCCCTACAAAACAACAATTATTCTGTGGAGTGTGAATATGACCGCGCGTGAAAATGTAGTGCCGGTTCTGCTTGAAAAAGTTTATCAACTGATTCAAGACAAACTCGAGCTTTCTCACCAGACGCTTGTAACAAAACTTGCTAAGCACTTATTTAGTAACATTTCTAATGATGACCTGATTCAGAGAAACGAATCTGATCTCTATGGTGCTGTTATCAGCCTATGGCATCATATTAATGAAAAGAATCCAGAAGAGATTTCGGTACAAGTCTTCAACCCGACTGTTAGCCGTCACGGCTGGCAATCAACTCACACTATCGTAGAAGTAGTTGTTCCAGATAGTCCATTTTTAGTGGATTCAATCAAGATGGCGTTAGCACGCTTAGACTTGGTTTCTCATCTAATGTTAAATAATCCCACTCAACTGCAACGAGATGAAAGCGGTCACGTGATCGACGTGAATGGTGAGGGGGGTGTTCTTCAGTCTCTCTTCCATATTGAAGTCGATCGCCTCACCAGCAAAGAACAGATGCAAGCGCTTAAATCTGAACTGATGGATATTTTTTCTGATACTCGCCTCGTCGTTAGTGACTGGAAGCTGATGGTTGAAAAGTTAAAAGTTGTTACTGATCAACTAGAACAGAATAAAGATCGAGTTTCGATCCAAAAAGATCGTATGGATGAAACCATTGCTTTTCTACGTTGGTTAGGTGAGCACAACTTTACCTTTATGGGTTACAAAGAATATGATCTTGTTGAGAACAACGGTGATACAGAACTAAAACCTGTCAAAGAGAAGGGATTGGGTCTGTTTTCTGATGACAAACGTATTCGTAGCGTTAAATTAGCGGAGTTGTCAGATTCAGCACGACTAGAAGCAAAGAAACCATACGCGTTGATCATGACAAAAGGTAATCGACCATGTCGTATTCACCGTCCGGCTTATACCGACTATATCGGTATTAAAAAATTTGATGAACATGGCAAAGTGATCGGTGAACATCGCTTCACTGGTCTTTATACGTCGGCTGTCTACAACCAGGCAGTACAAAGTATTCCTCTTATCCGTGAAAAAGTGAATCGTATCCTTGTGGCAAGTGGCTACCGTCATGGTTCATACTCTTACAAAGCACTGCACAATATCTTAGAAAACTATCCGCGTGATGAACTGCTTCAAGCGAATGAAGAAGAATTGCTTGAAGTGGGTATGGGCGTGGTACAAATGCAAGATCGTGACTTGATACGCGTATTTGTTCGCAAAGACCCGTTCGGCCGCTTCTTTAGTTGCATGGTCTACGTAACAAAAGAACGCTACAACACAGAGCTTCGTCGCCAGACTCAACGTATTTTTAAACAGTACTTCGGCTCTGAACAAGAAGTTGAATTCACGACTTACTTCTCAGAAAGTCCTTTAGCAAGAACACATTACATTGTTCGTGTTGACAATAATAACATTGACGTAGACGTGAAAAAGATCGAGCAAAATCTAATGGAAGTTTCTACTACTTGGGACGACAGACTGAAAGAGTCTATCATTGCAAACTTCGGTGAAAGTAAAGGTCTCCCACTTTCAAAAGAATATATGAGTGCGTTCCCACGTTCGTACAAAGAAGACATGATGCCGGGTTCTGCAGTAGCGGACATTGAACGTCTTGAAGCACTGAGTGATGACAACAAACTGGGCATGTTATTCTACCGCGCTCAGGAAGTGGCAACTGACTCAAAAGCAGTTCGTTTGAAACTTTACCATCGCGACGAACCGATCCACCTTTCTGACGTGATGCCAATGTTGGAAAACTTAGGTCTGCGCGTGATCGGTGAGTCACCATATGAAATTGAGAAGACGAATGGCCAGACATTCTGGATCCTGGATTTCTCAATGTTGCATAAGAGTGAAAAGACGGTTGATCTTCGTGAAGCGAGAGATCGTTTCCAGCAAGCGTTTGCTGCAATTTGGTCAGGTAATCTAGAAAGTGATGGCTTTAACCGACTTGTTCTGGGTGCATCTCTAACAGGACGTGAAATTTCAATTCTTCGTGCTTACGCACGTTACATGCGTCAAGTTGGCTTTCCATTTAGCCAACAGTACATCGAAGATACGCTAAGCCACTACCCAGATTTAGCAACGGGCCTAGTGACTCTGTTTGCGAAGCGATTCGATCCTAAGTTCAAAGGCAGTGAAAAAGGTCAGAACGATCTTATCAAGAAGTTAACTGAGCAATTAGATCGTGTAGAAAGCTTGGATGATGATCGTATAATTCGTCGTTACATGGAAATGATCATGGCGACTCTGCGTACCAACTACTACCAAACAGACGAAAACAAGCAGCCTAAGCCTTGGTTGTCGTTGAAGATGAAGCCAAGTGAAATCCCAGAGATTCCGCAACCTGTACCAGCATTCGAAATTTTCGTTTACGCACCGGATATCGAAGGTGTTCACCTCCGCGGTGGTAAAGTTGCTCGTGGAGGACTGCGTTGGTCTGATCGTCAGGAAGATTTTCGTACCGAGGTACTTGGTCTGGTTAAAGCACAGCAAGTTAAGAACACCGTTATTGTTCCTGTCGGTGCTAAAGGTGGTTTCGTATGTAAACGCCAACCATCATTAACAAACCGTGACGAAATTTTTGCTGAAGGTCAACGCTGTTACAAGCGTTTCATCCGTGCGTTGCTTGATGTATCAGACAACATCATCGAAGGCGAAGTCGTCCCTCCGCAAAGTGTGGTCCGTCATGATGAAGATGACCCATATTTGGTTGTTGCTGCAGATAAAGGTACGGCAACGTTCTCTGATCTCGCGAACTCAGTCTCTGACGAATACAACTTCTGGTTGGGTGATGCATTTGCTTCTGGTGGCTCTAACGGTTACGACCACAAAGCAATGGGTATTACAGCTAAAGGTGGATGGGAGTCAGTGAAGCGTCATTTCCGTGAAATGGGAATCGACTGCCAAACAACAGACTTTACTGCGATTGGTGTGGGTGACATGGCGGGGGATGTATTTGGTAACGGTATGCTGCTTTCGAACCATATTCGTCTGCAAGCTGCATTCAACCACATGAACATCTTTATTGATCCAAACCCTGATTCAGCTTCTAGCTGGGAAGAGCGTAACCGCTTGTTTAATTTGCCAAGATCAAGCTGGGAAGATTACAACAAAGATTTGATCTCTCAAGGTGGTGGTATTTTCTCACGTCGTGCGAAATCGATCCAACTGACGCCAGAAATTCAGAAAATGTTGGGTACGAAGAAAGCATCTCTGGCGCCAAACGATCTGATTAAGATGATCCTGAAAATGAAAGTGGATCTTCTTTGGAATGGTGGGATCGGTACTTACGTTAAAGCTTCTCATGAGACGCACACCGATGTAGGTGACCGTGCAAACGACATGCTACGAATCGATGGTCGTGATTTAAGAGCTAAAGTAGTTGGTGAAGGCGGTAACTTAGGTATGACTCAGCAGGGTCGTATCGAATACGCACTCAGCGGTGGCCGTGTGAACACCGACTTCGTTGATAACGTAGGTGGTGTGGACTGTTCGGATAACGAAGTAAACATCAAGATCTTCCTGAATGGTCTGGTGTCTAATGGTGATCTCACTGTTAAGCAACGTAACCAGATCTTAGAGTCTATGGAAGATGAAGTTGGCGAAATCGTTCTGGATGACGCGTACTGCCAATCAGAGTCGATCTCTGTAACTGAGCAGCAAGGAGTTAGCGTCGTTAAAGAGCAGATTCGATTCATCCATACCATGGAAAAAGCAGGGTACTTAGATCGTGCGCTGGAATACATTCCAGATGATGAGACGCTTCTTGAACGTGAAAAACAAGGCCAGGGCTTAACTCGTCCAGAGCTATCGGTATTGGTTGCTTACGGCAAAATGGTTCTGAAACAACTGCTTGCAACAGACGAAATTGCGAATGATGAGTTCCACGCTAAACAGCTAGTTGCGTACTTCCCTAGTGAGTTACGCCGTAACTATAAACAACAAATGGTCAATCATCCGCTACGTGTGGAAATTATCGCAACAGCGTTGGCAAACCAGATGGTTAACGAGATGGGCTGCAACTTTGTCACTCGTCTACAAGAAGAAACAGGTGCAAGTGTTGTTGATATTGCGAATGCATACAGTGCAGCACGTGAAATTTTCGAACTAGAATCGATCCTTAGTCAGACTCGTGAACTGGACAACATCGCGACAGCACAAGCGCAATACGAAATCATGTTCTATGTTCGTCGTGCACTACGACGTATCGCACGTTGGCTACTACGTAATCGCAGTGGTAAGTATACGGTAGGTGAGTTGATCAACCTTTACAAACAAGATGTGAATGTTATCAGTGAAACACTGGATAGCATGCTTGTTGAGTCAGAAGTTGAAGAGCACAACGAAGTCGCATTGGCGTGGATTGAAAACGGAGTTGAAGTGTCACTTGCTAATAAAGTTGCGCGTCTATCCAGCCTTCAGTCTGCTTTGGATATCTGTGCAGTAGCGAGTGAAACAGGCAAAACAGTTGAGCAAGCGTCTAAGTTGTACTTCAACTTAGGTGATCGTCTATCTCTGCATTGGTTCTTGAAGCAAATCAATAACCAGGCGGTCGACAACAACTGGCAAGCGCTGGCAAGAGCGGCATTCCGTGAAGACTTGGATTGGCAACAACGTCAGTTAACCGCTCAGGTGTTAAGCTGTGCATGTGCTGCAGAAGAGTTCGATGTCATGGCAGCGCTCGATAATTGGTTAGAGACCAATGAACCTTCATTGCAACGTTGGGAAAGTATTCTCAACGAATTTAAGGTGGGCACGGTCCATGAGTTTGCAAAATTCTCAGTTGCTCTTCGCGAACTGGTACTTCTGAACTTGAACTGTTCATCTAGCGACTAGAAGAGAAAAAGTTAAATCAGGCCCCGTAGAAATATGGGGCTTTTTTATTTGGCCGGATTTGTTCTGCTGTAGGTGACAATGTAACTTTGTTTTTAACTTTAAATCTATTGAAATCGATTGCTTTTTCAAAATTAATTATGAATTTTGCATTCAAAATATATGTTTAACCCTTTGTTTTTAATGTGGATTTAATTTTGAAAAATATGATTTTACTTAATCCATTCATTTTCATTGAATTACGATTAAAAACAGTAAATAATATTGTCCCGTTTACACGGGGCTTTTTTCTTTCGGAGGCACAATGCTTTACCGTTTAGCCAGAACTGGCTTTTTCCAACTTGATGCCGAAAAGGCACATGATCTAGCAATCAAGAACTTCCAACGCTTTAACGGCACACCTTTCGATCTTTTCTATCGTCAACAATTACCACATCGTCCAGTAGAGTGCATGGGACTAACATTCCGTAACCCTGTCGGTCTCGCTGCTGGTTTAGACAAAAACGGCGAATGTATCGAAGCGTTTGACGCCATGGGTTTTGGTTTTGTAGAAGTAGGTACTGTGACTCCACGTCCTCAACCTGGCAATGATAAGCCACGTTTATTCCGTTTGGTGGAAGCCGAGGGCATCATTAATCGCATGGGCTTTAACAACTTAGGCGTTGATAACCTGGTTGAAAATGTTAAAAAAGCGAAATTCGATTGCGTCCTAGGCATCAATATCGGTAAGAACAAAGACACTCCGATAGAGAAAGGGGCAGAAGACTATCTGATTTGTATGGAAAAAGTATACGAATACGCTGGTTATATCGCGGTAAATATCTCTTCTCCAAACACTCCAGGATTACGTTCTCTTCAGTACGGTGAGGCACTTGATGAGCTGCTTTCTGAACTAAAAGTGAAACAGGCTGAGTTGGAAAAGAAACACGGCAAGTATGTACCGTTAGCTCTTAAGATCGCGCCAGACTTAAGCGACGATGAGATCGTTCAGATTTGTGAGTCTTTGATTAAGAACAACATTGATGGTGTGATCGCAACGAACACGACGTTGGATCGAACAGTTGTTGAAGGAATGAAACACGCAAACGAGGCGGGTGGCTTAAGTGGCCGTCCGGTACAATCTCGTTCTACAGAAGTGGTTCGTAAACTTCACGAAACGCTTGGAGACAAACTTCCGATTATTGGTGTTGGTGGTATTGACTCTTATGTCGCGGCAAAAGAGAAGATGATGGCAGGAGCGAAACTGGTTCAAGTTTATACTGGCTTCATTTACCACGGACCTGGTTTGGTACGTGATATTGTTAAAAATCTGTAAATTATCTTAACAAACAACTGAGTTTTCAGTGCATGTTACATAAAAAGAGGATCTTGTTTCCTCTTTTTTTTTATCCGTTCATTTGTAGAATTTAGAAAATCATGAGTAGGTAATTAAGCGTCTTACCTCTTTATCACTGATTTAACTAGTCAAGAGAGAACGGAACAATGCTTAAACCCAGCGACAAATGGAGTTGGTATTTTGACGAGCACAAAGCTTGCTTAATGCTGGATTTAGGGGAGGAAATGATTTTCCAAACCAATCTATCCCGAAAGCTGTTAGTCAACTGCGCCTTCTCAAACAATGAATTTACGGTCGATGATGCCAGCGCGTTTCAGACTTTCAATGAACGCATTCGGTGTCTCGACATCGGTGAATACCGCCAGGCAGAACTAACGTTGTACTGCGTAGCTGCAAAACGCTTCCATAAGCCAGTACAACCTAAAAGTTGGTTTTTCGATGCTCAGTCTGCTGGATATGAGCCGGAAGAAGGGGACATGGTCTTCTTAACCAATCAATATTCTGAAGGCGTATTCATCGTCCTAGAGCCTGGTGAAACGTCGAGCCTGTGCGCCTATGTCGGGCAGGAAGAGTTCATTCTTGATGGGTCTAAATCCCTTCCATTCGGAGAGCCAATTAAAGTCATGCACGACCGTATGGCTTGTGCGAGCCACCTTTTTGTGATGGCTCCTATGGCCATGGTCGGATAAACCGGTTTATTTTCTTTATTTCGTTCCTTTGTTTGCCTTAATCGACCGCTGCAGGTCGATTTTTTTTGTCCATTTTCTTCGCCACTCTGCGTAAATACCTTCTGTAATTGTACGTTTCACATACATACAACCATGAAGTAGGTCACTTTTATTCCACTTTTTTTACCTTAGTTTTCTCTAATGTTAGGCAACTTGGAGCTTAACATTTGCCTTTTTATTCCCCTATACGCCTCAAATGTAATTAAATAACAACGATAAAATCGCTCTGGTATATACCAAAATTTACGTGAATAAGCATTCACTATCGCTAGAGTGGCCAATTAATTGCCGGGAGAAGAAAAGGCGATTGGCAAAGCGAATTTGAAATGTAGGAACTTTCAGATCACTTGAGTGGTGAGTGTTTGTGCTAACGAATCGGAAAATACCTTTAAAAACGAGGCATTGATCGTAAAGTCAGGTATAATTGAAACCATTTTTTATCAGCGAAAGAACACTATGAATCAATATCTCGCGGTAACTTCAAATGGCATGGAAAATTTGCTTGTTGAAGAACTGACTAAACTAGACATCGAAGATGCGAAACCAGTACAGGCAGGCGTAAAATTTAAAGCGACAAAGGAACAAATTTATCGCTGTTGTTTGTGGAGCCGCTTAGCGTCTCGATTTGTACGTGTTTTATCTGAATTTACCTGTAACGACGATATGGACCTTTACCTTTCTACCTTGTCGATTAACTGGGTAAACCAATTCCACAGTTCAAAGCGTTTTGTCGTCGACTTTAACGGTACAAACCGAGAAATACGTAATAGCCAATACGGTGCGATGAAAGTTAAAGACGGCATCGTAGATTGCTTTGAAAAGAAAGGGTTACCACGTCCGAACATCAGCAAAGAAAGTCCGGATATTCGCGTTCATGTTCGTCTGCACAAAGATAAAGCGTTGCTTGGTGTTGATATGGTGGGTAGTGGTCTTCATCAACGTGGTTACCGTCCAGAATCTGGTCGTGCACCGCTTCGTGAAACATTAGCCGCTGCTATTATCATGCGTTGTGGGTGGGATGGCCACCAGCCACTGCTGGACCCTATGTGCGGTTCGGGTACGTTACTTATCGAGGCGGCGATGATGGCCGCTAATATGGCACCGGGTGTTAAGCGCAAGCAGTGGGGTTTTGAGTCTCTGGAAGACTTCGAACCTGAGCTGTGGTCCGAGATTAAATCAGAGGCCAATGTACAGGCGCGTCGTGGTGTCAAAAAAGTTGACGCGAAGTTTTTTGGCTTCGATAACGACCCTAAAGTATTGAAAGTCGCACAAGATAACGCGCGCAGAGCAGGTGTTGAAGATCTGATTGAATTCGCCCAAGGTGATGCTGCAACGCTTACTCGTCCTGCTGGATTCGAAAATGGTGTGATCGTTTCTAACCCGCCATACGGTGAGCGTCTCGGTACTGAACCTGGTCTGATTGCGCTGTACACAGCGTTTGGTGGTCAACTTAAGTCTGAGTTTGGTGGTTGCAAAGCATCTATTTTCTCTAGCTCTGATGAACTACTTAGCTGTTTGCGCATGCGTGCAGATAGACAATTCAAATTGAATAATGGTGCATTACAGTGTCACCAAAAAAACTACACTATCGCTGAACGTAGCGCTGATGAAGTAAAAGGTGCGGACTCAAATGTTCAAATCGCGCCAGACTTCTCTAATCGCCTGAAAAAGAATATCGGTAAAATCGGTAAATGGGCTCGTAAAGAAGAACTAGAATGCTATCGTATCTATGATGCCGATCTTCCTGAATACAACGTGGCAATTGATGTATACGGTGACCAGATCGTTATTCAAGAATATGCCGCACCAAAGAATATTCCTGAAGAAAAAGCAAAACGTCGTCTGACGGATATCATTCGCGCGACCATTCAGGTTACTGGTGTTGAAGCCAATAAAGTTGTACTGAAAGTTCGTGAAAAACAAAAAGGGCGCAATCAGTACCAAAAACTCGGTCAGGTTTCAGAAACACTCGAAGTTCATGAATACGGTGTGAAGCTGATCGTAAACCTGCACGACTACCTTGATACTGGTCTTTTCCTGGATCATAAAATCACGCGACGTCGTCTTGGTGAAATGGCAAAAGGGAAAGATTTCCTAAACCTGTTTGCATACACAGGTAGTGCTACCGTTCACGCTGCCGTTGGTGGTGCTCGCTCTACAACAACCGTTGATATGTCTAATACCTACTTAAACTGGGCGAAAGACAACATGCAGCTTAACGGTTGTGTAGGGCGTCAACATCGCTATGAGCAAGCAGACTGTCTGCAGTGGTTAGAAAACGCAAAAGGTCAATACGACCTTATCTTTATTGATCCGCCGACATTTTCAAACTCAAAGCGCATGGACACCTCATTTGACGTTCAGCGCGATCACATTAAATTGATGAAGAATCTTAAGCGTATGCTGAGAGATGAAGGCACTATCGTATTCTCGAACAATAAGCGTCACTTTAAGATGGATGAAGAAGCATTGGCGGAGCTGGGTCTGAAAGCGCAAAACATTTCTTCTCAGACTCTTCCGTTGGACTTTGAGCGCAATAAACAGATTCATAACTGTTGGTTAGTCACTCACGCAGACTAAACAGAAGGATTTCGGACGTGCTGACATTGTATAGCACAGAGGGATGTCATCTTTGCGAGATGGCATTTTCTCTCGTAGGTCAGGTTGGCTTGACCGAACAGACAGATATCGTCGATATTGCATTCGACGATGAACTATTTTCTCGTTACGGCGTCACAATACCCGTATTAAAATATCAAGATTCTGAGTTGAACTGGCCGTTTGACTTAGAGCAACTTACAAATTGGTTGGAAAATAATGGCATTACTTACCATTCATAATGCACAGCTAGCATTCGGAGATCATCCGTTACTCGACCACGCTGAATTTGCCTTGCAAGAAAACGAACGTGTTTGTTTAGTAGGGCGTAATGGTGCTGGTAAGTCCACGTTAATGAAAGTGCTTGCTGGTGACATCCTGCTGGACGACGGAAAAATTCAGGTTACGCAAGATGTGGTGGTTTCTCGTTTAGAACAGGATCCACCGCGTAATCAGGAAGGTAGCGTATACGAATACGTTTCGGGTGGTTTAGCGGAAGTCGGTGAGCAACTAAAGATCTACCATGATCTTCTCGATCTTGTAGCGAATGACCCAAGTGAAAAGAACATTAATCGCTTGTCGAAGATCCAAGAGCAACTTGATCACTCAAATGCATGGCGTTTTGATGATCGTGTTAACAATGTTCTTAGTGCTTTGAAACTTAACCCTGAAACCAAACTGAGTGATTTGTCTGGTGGTTGGCAGCGTAAAGCCGCATTAGCACGTGCGCTTGTCTGTGATCCAGATGTGTTACTACTTGACGAACCTACCAACCACCTTGATGTAACGACAATCGAGTGGCTGGAGAACTTCCTTAAAGATTTTAAAGGTTCGATCATCTTTATTTCACACGACCGCGCTTTCATTAAATCCATGGCAACTCGCATTGTGGATCTGGATCGTGGCCAGCTTGCTTCTTTCCCGGGCGATTACGATAACTATTTAACGGAAAAAGAAGAGATGCTTCGCGTCGAAGAGATGCAAAATGCAGAATTCGATAAGAAACTTGCTCAAGAAGAGGTTTGGATTCGACAAGGTATTAAAGCGCGTCGTACTCGTAACGAAGGACGTGTCCGTGCGTTGAAGAAACTTCGCGAAGAGCGTAGTAATCGTCGAGATGTACAAGGTAAAGTTAACCTGAACATCGATGATGCTTCTCGCTCAGGCAAAATTGTATTTGAAGCAGAAAATGTTTCCTTTGCTTATGAAGGCAAGAAGATCGTTGATAACTTCAGCTTCAATATTATGCGTGGTGACAGAATCGCTTTAATCGGACCGAACGGTTGCGGTAAGAGTACGGTACTGAAGTTACTTCTCGGCCAACTAGAAGCGCAATCTGGCCGTTTACATTGCGGTACTAAACTGGAAGTGGCGTACTTCGACCAATATCGTGAGCTATTAGACCCGGAAAAAACGGTTATTGATAATTTAGCGGATGGAAAGCAGGAAGTGATGGTTGGCGGTCGTCCGCGTCATGCTCTGAGTTACCTGCAAGATTTCTTGTTCGCGCCAAAACGTGCAAGAACACCAGTAAAAGCGTTATCTGGCGGTGAAAAAAACCGACTATTGTTAGCTCGTATCTTGCTGAAACCAAACAACTTACTTATTCTTGACGAACCAACTAACGATTTGGATATCGAAACGTTGGAACTTTTAGAAGAAATGCTTGCCAACTATCAGGGTACGCTACTATTAGTAAGCCACGATCGTGAGTTCGTAGATAATACAGTAACCACAAGTTGGATCTTCGAAGGTAATGGAATCATTGAAGAGTTTGTTGGTGGTTATCACGATGCAAGACAGCAACGTGAGCAGGTGCTTGTCGCTCGTCAGTCGGTTGAAAAAGCAGCGAGTAAAGAAAAAGTGGTTGAGGAAACTCCCAAAACCCCTCAACCTAAGAACAATGCAAAGAAATTATCATATAAGCTGCAAAGAGAACTAGAAGCTCTTCCAGCTACACTAGAAAAATTAGAGTCGGATATTGAGACGTTGCAAGAACAAGTGAATGACCCAGAGTTCTTCACTAAATCTGTAGAGCAAACTCAGCCGATATTGGAACAGCTTGCTGCTCGTGAGCAGGAGTTGGAAATCGCGTTCGAGAGATGGGAAGAACTCGAAGCAATGCAACAGGATAGTTAAGAATTCAATGAATTGTAGTAACAAATTCAAACTGACTGCCATCGCGATGATGGTAGGTTCATCGATGAGTGCAAATGCTGCATTGTATCAAGTTATCGAAGTTTCACCTGAAGTGAATGGTGACGTTGTTGATTATCAAACTGCTTACGGCGTTGCGATCCAACAAGGTGATGTAGAAGACGCCTCTACAGGCTATCCATTCACTCTTGGTTGTTTTGATGCAACAGCAAACTGTACAGAAGACACATTTAAGTTAGCCGTAGAATCGCGTACCACGCCTTTATCTGCAGGTCAGGCTGTCGACGGTATTAGCTATCGTGAAGAAGTGCCATTCGCTATGGATTCTCGATTCGCTTATGTAGACGATCGTGATGACTTCGAAAGTTACTGTTATTACAACCTTGGTTACAATACTTGTGAGACATGGTCTGCAGTAAATATCGTTCCTTGGGATAACGAGCGCTATAGTGATTTTACCTCCAATGCATTGGCGTTTGTGGAAGGTGATAGCGCAGCTTATGAAAATGAGTACAACAATGTTATCAATAGCTTAACGTCTGGCGGTGAAGCGGTTGGTAACCAAAGTGTGGTCAGTGCAGAGGACTCATCTACTCTAGAAAGCCGCAATACCGTCGTTGCACCTTACACTCCAAATATTGTTACGGGGGATGACGAGGCTGCGGTGGTGGAAAGCCACGCTTGGAAAACAGATGGTACTTTCACATCGGGTAGTGTGTCGCGGACGGCTGGCAATAATAATGGTACGCACCATACGTCTAAAGCAGCTATCTGGGATCAGGCAGGTAATGTTTCAGAGCTAGCTTGGCCAAGTAATACTGCAAGTGATAATAACAGACTAGCGCAAGGTAGTATGCGTGATTTCATCGTTGATGGTACGACAGTATACGGTGTTGGTTACAATACGTATTCAGATAACAACTACATGAATGCGACGGTGTTTGTAGGTACTTTAGAATCTGCAACGTCGGCTGAGAACGTGACATGGGCAAACAAAGTGGTGACGGGTGCACGTCAGCGAGAAGATGGTGACACCATTCACTCAAACTCACGTCTGACAGCCGTTAACTCAAACTTTGTTGGTATCGGAGAGGCGAAACGCAGCATACCGACGTCAGGCGCCTATCCTAATCGTCTGTTTATAGTAAACGACGTGCGAGCTGACTCTCTGAGCGCTGTTTATCTAAACTCTGGCATCTTCTTCTCTGGCGCTGGTGGTAAGATGGGTGGCATCAACGCTTACAACGAGATTGTAGGTCAGTTAGATGCAGATTCAACGCGTGAAGACGATGGTAAGCCACGCCGTAAACGCGGATTTATTTACCCATACAGTGCAGACGGTTCTACAAGTGATCGTGCGGAGTCATTGTTCGGTGGCCAGGCATGGTTGTTGGACACGTTGACGAACGGCGGTGATTACTCTGACGCGAACAACGAATTCCGTATTATTGATGCAACAGATATCAACGATGCTGGTGTTATTTCTGGCACTGCACTGAAGTGTGCTGGTGGATACAGCTCGACAGCTCACAACGCGTCTTGTGATGGTACCGAAGAGGTTGTCGCCGTTAAGCTATTGCCGATCCCTAATCAAACGCAAGACGACATTGTGACGCGCAGCTTGGATGAAGAGAATTCCTCACGTGAAGGTGCTGGTCTTGGTTGGTTAGCTTTGACCATGCTTGGCTTGTTTGGGTTCCGTAGAAAATAGTTAAAAATTTTAATACAAGCACAGACTCACAGAAATGAGTCTGTGCTTTTTTTATGTCTTGAGAAAATTTCAAAGTTGATCGATTCTTGTAGATGGAGTCATAAAAACTCCATCAAAGTTTCACAAAAACAGAAGCAAATTTATAAATGGATCTGTATGAGGAATTAACTATGAAGAGACAAAAGCGTGATCGCCTAGAACGAGCTCAATCTCAAGGCTATAAAGCTGGGTTGAATGGAAGGTCCCAAGAGGCTTGCCCATATCAACAAATTGATGCTCGGTCGTATTGGTTAGGTGGTTGGCGTGATGCCAGAGATGAAAAACAATCTGGTCTCTATAAATAACTCCCACATACAACTATAAGGATTTGAAAGGGCTCTTCTGAGCCTTTTCTGCATTTATAGGAAAAGAAAAAGGCTCCCACAGGAGCCTTCAAGAAATTTTAAAGCGTTGATGCTTGGAATCTTATTGATACTTAGAAGCTTGAGGTATCTTGGAACAAACCAACTTTAAGATCTTTCGCTACGTAGATCTCTTTACCGTCAACACATACACGGCCATCTGCCAGACCCATAACAAGCTTACGGTTTACTACGCGCTTCATGTGAATTTCGTAAGTCACTTTCTTCGCTGTAGGAAGGATCTGGCCGGTAAATTTCACTTCACCCACACCTAGCGCACGGCCTTTACCTTCACCGCCAATCCAGCCTAGGTAGAAGCCAACAAGTTGCCACATTGCGTCTAAGCCAAGACAACCTGGCATTACTGGATCGCCAGGGAAGTGACAATCGAAGAACCAAAGGTCTGGAGTAATATCCAATTCCGCTTGAATTAAGCCTTTACCAAAGTCACCTTCCGTTTCTGACATTTTGGTAATACGATCCATCATAAGCATGTTTGGCGCAGGCAGTTGTGGGCGACCTGGGCCGAAAAGCTCACCTTGGCTCGAAGCTAGAAGATCTTCACGAGTGTAAGAATCACGTTTGTTTTGCATTATCAATTACTCCAATTTTTGACAGGTGCATGTTAGTGAACACGTGTACGCTAAACAACTCCTACCAGTACTAAACAAACCAGTTTTTGATACGCTGCACAATTCCTTCTGCGTGTTCATGTCTTTCAAAGTTTTCAATACGTTCAGCAATTTTACCAATAATACTGCCGTCTTCACCCCGGAATGGTTTACCCATTAAGATAGGGATCGCTTCATCAACTGTAGATACTGACCAAATATGGAACTCTCCATTTTGAATGCTTTCTATGACGCTTTTATGTAACGCCAGATGCTTAAGGTTAGACTTAGGCAGAATCACGCCCTGATGCCCAGTAAAGCCCTGATGCTTACAAACCTGATAGAAGCCTTCGATTTTCTCATTCAAACCACCTACGGCCTGAACGCGACCAAATTGGTCTACGGCACCTGTCACGGCAATCTGCTGATTAACAGCACATTCAGACAGTGCACTTACTAAACAACACAATTCGGCAAGAGAAGCACTGTCACCATCTACTTCACTATAGGACTGTTCGAACACAATAGACGCAGCGTAGGGCAACGGTTCATCAAGATTGAGTGCTGAACTCAAAAACGCTTGCATGATCATCATACCTTTGGCGTGCAAGTTTCCGCCTAGTTCAGCTTTACGCTCAACGTCAGATACATCACCGTCACCAAAGTGAATCACACACGAAATTCGTGCAGGCTCACCGTAAGAAACAGGGTGCCCAGCCATATCAATGACCGTTAAGCCATTAATTTGCCCAACTTGTTCACCTGTCGTTTCAATGATTACCTGACCATCGAGAATGTCGTACACCGCACGTTGTGGCAGGTAAGACTCTCGATAGTATTTGTCATCAATAGCGTTATCTATCGCATTAAAGTCAATGACATCGTGTTCGCAGTACTGGCTTGCAAGCGCTAAGAGCTGGTAGTGCCATAATACGCCCAGAGGAAGGTAATGTTGGTCTTCCATTAGACGCATGCCCGCTAACATGAGCCTTTTAAATGCTTGTTCGTCTAAGCTTGGGAGCTTGTGTTCGCTGCACACCCAATTTACAAAACCTAGGTATGAAGCCAAATTATCAGGCGATAGATGAATATCTTCTTCGACCTCGGTGTACATGGTTAAGCCTGACGTAAAGTCTTCATCGACATACTCAAGTTCAGCGAGTTGGCTTCTGTCACCAGTGACAATCAGTTTAACGTCATACGTATTTGCTGTAACGGCAGAAGCAGGAATGCGAGTAGGGCTCATGTTCATTGCAACAAATGGCTGCTTTTGAACGGCAGCTTTAATACTTGGCCAATAGCCGGGATTCGCTAAGACTAAATTCGCGGGAACCATCAGGTAGCCACCATTGGCTTGAGAAATGAGTCCTGCTTCAAATGTAATTTCACCATTCTCTGCAATGCTATAACGGTCAAATAGAAGCTTTGCATCTAGAGATTCGGTTGTGATCACTGGTGCAGAAGCGCTCTGTTTGACCGCTGCACTGATAAAACCACGGTATATCGAATTGTCTACGCAATTAATCAGCAGGATACGGGTTAGGCCACTAATTTTTGTAAATCGTGTAATTGTCGCTGACATTCGAGGTTGTAGATCAACAAATGTTTTCTTTGGTAATGTCGAAGCGGACTTCAATAATGCATCGTATTGGTCGAACGAAGGCGTAACGTCTTGCCAGTTAAGTTGGTTCATCAAAATTCATCATAATTCAATCTTGGCGCCATTATAGCGAAACGGTTAATAACTCCCTAGTCCCAATTTGAACAATCACAAATTAGTGAGGATTCAATGTGTAAGAGATAGACAAATGAGTGATCCGCTTCGATACTTCTAAGAGATTTGTTTGCTGAATATGGATATCTGGGTTACGCTGTCACTAGGTGCAAGTCATAGGTCGGAAAGGATGAAATATCAGCAACTTGAAAATTTGGAATGTGGGTGGAAGTGGAATTATCTGATCAAAAAATGGAAGGATGGCGTAGCGATAACACGTCATATTGATTCCAGTGAAGCAGATGCCGCAGTATCTGAGCTACGACGCCTTGAGCACGAACCTACACAGGTATTGGCATGGATAGAAAACCACATGTCAGAAGAGCTTGATAATAAACTTAAGCAAGCGATACGTGCAAAACGGAAACGTCATTTCAATGCTGAACAAGTCCATACTAAGAAGAAATCTATCGATCTGGATTACCGAGTTTGGGAAAAACTTTCAAACCGCGCAAACGAACTAGGTTGTACGCTCTCAGATGCGATTGAATATTTGGTTTCTGAGGCATCTAGAAGCGAAAAAGCAAGTCAGAAAGTCTCTTCCCTTAAAGAAGACTTGAGTAAGCTGCTATCCAGTTAAGGAGTGCTAAAATGTTATACGTAATATTGATTGCTGCTGGTGTTATCTTTTGGCTGATTGCAGTCGACCGACCAATACTCAAAGTTTCGTTTGACGAAGGGCGTATCAGTAAAGTGAAAGGACATATTCCGCCGTCTTTCAAACACAATTTAGAAGATATCAGTGAACACAACCCCTTCACAGGTGAGATGAAAGTTTATAACCAGCGCACAGGGATGCGCTTGGTTTTCTCTAAAGATGTACCGAAGAAAACTCAGCAAAGAATCAGAAATGTTTTTCCTCACCAAGGCTTTAAAACCGCTAAAGGTAAGAAGCGCGCTTAACTTACATATCAATTACTTATTCATGTTAAATGGGACGCAAATCAGCGTTCCATTTTTGTATTTGGACAATCACAAACTAACATAGCCATCTGATTTTTAATTAAATATATGGATAGGTCTATGAGATACGTTGTCACTTTTATTGCGCTAATCTTACTGAGTGGACCCGCATTTTCGGATGATTCTGAAACAAACCCAGTCGCAAGAAAGATCAAAAAGAAGCTGCAAAGTAAAGTAAGTAACAAGTTCGATGGTTATCAGGGGTACTGCGACGTCATGATAGAGATGGAGCATAAGGGAAGTAAGGCATCGATCAAGCGAGTCACAGGTACCGGCGATCAACCCGTATGTCGGTATGTTAAATCGAATTTAAAAGTAGGTAAGCGGTTTAGCTACAAGTTTCCGGAGAAGTATATACGGCTGCATATCTCCACTAATTAGCCTCAAATACCACGCACTGGATTTTATAAACCCGTTAAGTGGCATGGTAGCTGTATCGAAACCATTGGATTCTACAACGTCCGAGGAAATGGTATAGAGCCCGAATGTTGTTATCGTTTCTGATAGAAGGATTTAGAGATTGTTTGAATTAGTCATAGTTTTATTCTTGGTGTTGATTGCCTACATGTCGACGAAATCAAAAAGGAATCGACATCACGGTGAGGTTAAGCCATTTGTTGGTTCTGGAAATAAGAGAGTCACTACGTTCCCCACAGCAACAAAAAAGTCTGTTAAACCATCCTTTGTACCTCATAAGAAACATGTATATCTGGGCTCCAAGACAGAGCGTAATTTCTATCAGGTTCTGCAAGAGATATTACCTTCTGATTATATCGTGCATTGTCAGGTTTCACTGATGGCTTTGGTTCAGCCTGTGAGCTTCAAAGACAACTCACGAACCTGGGCTAAACGTGTGGATTACGTCATTACCGATCGAAGCACTAAGGTACTCGCTGTTATAGAGTTGGATGATTCATCTCATAGGCAGAAAAAGCGTCAAGAACGTGATTTGTACGTCAACTCTGCATTAGAGGGGCATCACAAGCTACTTAGGTTTGAAGCTACAGGGAATTATGACCCAATACATGTCGCCCAAGTCATCGAAAGAGATACTGAGATAACGTGTAATCCGTTAGTGACCGTCGCTCTGCTTAATTAGACTGCCGTTAGGTTGGGCAAAGTCATTCAAAATTTATAGTTAACAAGTACAAATTATCATGCTTTTGCCTTGATATGTTCTGGAACCTTGTTTTTGGTATGGAAGTAAAGCAGGTTATAAAATGGAAAAGATAGGGTTTTGTGAAATCAAGGGGTTTAAGTTGTCACGAAAGAGCAAAAAATCAGTATCGGATATTAGAGAAATCCTGAAACAAGGAAATTTGTTTACCAGTACAGTTTCTACAGTTCCGTTGTTCCAAATTTTTGCTAGTCCTAGTGTGACAAATAGTGCATTTGAAATGGGCATTACTATACGTGAGTATGACTGGAAGATGTTTGCTTGAGCAATGAACTCTTCAACAAAAATAGTAAGAGCGCAAATATTTATAATTGCTTACCAAAAAGAAATATTTACTTATGGTAAAGAGCAAGAATTTTGGAGGTGTGTAAGTGAAGCATCAAAATAAAGTACTCCTTATCTCCATACTAGTCGTTGGTTGTTCAAGCTCTTCTGATAGTGTTACAGCTTTAAAGAACTGGGATAACAAGTATGAAATGTGCTTTATGTCTCAAAGTGATAATCCCAAGTTCCCAGATAATGTTTGGTTTAAATCCTTAAGTATCGAAGACCAAAAAGCTGTAATAGGATACCTCTATAACTATAACTATAACTATAACTATAACTCCAGAAACTGTATAAAAGATGAAGCAGAAGCTCTTAAACTAGCGCTAATACGTGATGGAAATAAGTCTTTACTACATCTATTTCAAGAAGCTCTCTCCCCACTTGAGGAGGCAGTTTTGGAAGCTGTGAACCATCTCGACCAAGCAGAGTTAATGAAATTGCAAAAGGATTTCTCACGTCCGTTTAATCTTTCTAAGCTCGTCGATGATTTAAATTTATATAATTAGCTCAGAACCCCAGTAAAGTTAAATTCTAACGATGTCTCGGTGCTTACTACATTCAGCGACCATAAAGGGTTGAGCGTTGCTAAACAGCAACAATGAAAGCGCATGTGAAACCTTGCGACAAACTTCGCAGTTCTTTTACTAATAGACGGAGTGCAATATGGAATTTGTTCCGGTAAATATCGAAGAACAATTAGATTTGTGTATCTCGTTTCGTAAAGATGCGTACGCAGTCAGTTATGGAAATACAGACGGTTTCAGTTGCGAGGAAACTACATCATGGTTCTATCGATTAGCGTCCTTCTCAGATGCGGGCTTCTTCCATGTTGTAATGAACGGCGAAACGATTGGCCAAATCGAATTTAGAAAGGGCTTTTTAGACGACGATGGCGTGAAATATGGTTACATAAACCTCTTGTATTTAAAGCCAGAATTTCGTAACAACGGTTTAGGTAGTAAGTTGCAAGACTTCATATTTTCACAATTAAAATCTGCCAAATGTGAGTATGTGCAGTTAAGGTATTTACCAGCCAATAGTCAGGGCATCACGTTCTACCGTAAACATGGTTGGTTAGACGTTGGTGAGGTCGATACGCGAGGCCAGCTGGCTCAAAAACGATTAGTTGTATAGGAGAGAGTCATGATCGATTTTAAAAATTCGTCGGTGTTCAAATTAAAACCGATTGAAGAATCGAAAGTTAGAGAAGATTTCTACAAATTTTTCATTGATGGTGAGGAAATTATTGCCGGATTCAAAAGTGTCCGTGATCAGGTGATTTTCACCAACAAACGAGTAATCGCTGCCAACGTTCAGGGCATTACCGGTTCAAAAGTCGACTATACATCGTTGCCATATAGCAAAGTGAACGCATTCTCTGTAGAAACATCTGGCACATTTGACCTGGACTGCGAGATCGAACTGTATCTAAGTGAAGTCGGTAAAGTGCGTTTTGAGATCAAAGGATCGTTCGATCTCGTTTCATTCAACAAACACATCAGTGCGTGTGTGATGGCCTAAAGCTCTCTATAGCGATTCGACTCACAAGGCATTTAGCATGTTTGACTCAGTTTTTATGGTAGCTGGTGGCGCTCAAACTGCCTTGCGATAAAGCCAGATAAGCGAAGGGAAAGTAGGGCGCTTGGAGCTTTCCCCCTCCATACATGTAGCCAAAAAAAAGCTGAACCTTAGCGATCGGTACGGCTCTTTCTTTTCTAACTTCTTCTACTAACTTGCTGATGTTTATCCTAATCGTCTAAAAGAAAATTAGGGACGTCAGTTAGTTAATTCCACAGGATGCAAATAAACATCCTGATGAGCATAATTATTAGTGACCGCGTAACTTAATATTGGTGAGACTACACAAGTTTTAGCGAGTACTCTCAGTATATTTTTTTCAGCTATATTTATCTTTAATATCACATTTAACAAGATGGGCTAGACAATGAAACTAGCATATTACGTAAGCGATATAGCTCAAGATAATAGCGACCACGAAGTACATAATAGTGGTGACCATGAGGTTCATAACTCAGGCTGTCCTCATTTTGATAAAATCCAATCTAAGACTTATTTAGGCTTATTTGATAATTGCGCTGAAGCAGTCATTGAAGCAAAAAAGAAATATCACCAGTCAAATGGTTGTTATTGGTGCTGCAACGACTGTCACATGTCACACTAGTTAGGAACGGGGAACTTTCTGCGAGCAAACCGCGTACGCACATTTTGGTGATAAGTTCCCAATAGAAATGAAATTGGCAGTTGAGAAATGCCAAGAGCCATAAGCAGCCTTAACTTGGTGCAAGTTACGCCGTCAATAACTTCAGCGTAATGAAAACAAGCAGGCAACAACTAGAACTGAAAAAAGTATAGGGTTGACGTTAAGCCGAGTGGAATTCCCAGAAGCGTTTGTCGATGAGCTTTGAGAACGCTAGCATGGTGTCGAACGTAACCAAAGATACCGTGCAAGAACTTAATCAGCTGCAGTTGGAGAAAAATCCGAGTACTTATCACGAACCAACTTTAAAATTGTATCTCGGTAGTCGCTGGGATAACGGTTGTTACTTGGCTTACCTCGAGCTTGGTGAGTCAGTCCTGCAAGGCCAAATTCTCGCAGACGATTCATAAGTCGCTGCACTTGGCGAACACTCAAATCAAGAATGTCTGCCGCATCGACTCGTCGGATTCGACGATCACAAACATCCTGGATTACTTTAAAACGATTGATATCAGAGTCATTCATAGTCACTAGCATCTTCATCATGTCCTTAGCACAAATCCAAAGTAAATAAGGACTAGTGATTGTATGCTAAAGAGACATTTTAACTTTGTTAAATAGTGACATTACAACTTTGCTCCTACAAATTCAGTGCGCATTATATCTCCTTATGTTCAATAATAATAAAATAACGTTTCAATACGTAAATTGTTATTTTAACGAACAATTCCACGGAGAGTTGCGAAATGACTAAAAACTACATTTTTCGCGAATTTGAATGTGGATTATCCATTGAGGAAACTGCTGAGCTTTGTTTAAAAACTGCGAGGACTATCAAAGAATGGGATAAAGGAAAAGCAATTCCTCCAGAGTGTAAAAGACTTATGAGAATGGTTAGAGGTAGAGAACTTAGCTCTTCGGAACAGTGGGATTGTTTTAAAATGCATTATGACAGGTTAGAACTTCCAACTGGACAATTGGTAACAGCTCAGCAAGTTTTGACTGGAATTGCGCTCCTAGAAATAGGGGCATTGAGTGACTTAGAAGCAGCAAGGCGAGTGTTGAAATATGCTAGGGCGCTAAAACGTATGATGTAAAAAGGCTCTGAAAGAGCCCTCATATTTAATGGCTCATAAACGATCAAACAAGATTGGCGAAGTGGCTATTCAAGGTTTAAACACCGACTTGCCCATATGTAACTATCTGTCGATTTTTCTCACAGTTGATATATTTATCATTTACAAGGAAGCATCCATCTATTTGGGTCTATTCTTACAGGAATTTACTTTTACTGGGAGATAAACCATGAATACCACCAAGACTCAACACCAGATCGGGGGGGAAAGAGGCTGCTTCCAAACCTTGCTTTATATACGTACTATGACCTTATTCATGCTAAGTGCCACAGCCTTTGCCAACGACGAAACAACTCCTGCCGAAGAGACAATTTGTAATGAATTAAAATACTCGACGCCCGGCCTTTATGGACTTTGTGTTGCCTATTGTGAGGCTCAAGATGGGGAAACTACTGTTGACCCAGAGAATCTTTCCGATTTAACGCCGCCATCCCGTAAAATCCTTGAGAAATACAATAGTAAGATGCAAGAAGGCGACCCTGCCATGCCCTGTGTGAACTATGAAAGTGCTTGCCCAGTCTGGACCTTTGCGCAATTAGCAGATGTTGGTACTCATGGTGGTAATGTCTTAGAAAGAGTGAATCAGACTCTTGATTCACAGGTTGGTCTTTACGACGACCGCGAGTATGAAGCTGGTTCAGGTATTGTCTACGCGCTTGTGTATCATGATGTGTTTGATAATAATGACGACTACGTGGGGAGGTATTTCCATAACTATCCCATGGATCCACTAGAAAATACCGACATTGTTATGTTTCTTACAGAGCCTGAATATGAAGCCTGTAAAAACGAGTTGTTAGCCAATCAGTTGCTCCCTGACTAATAATTTTTAACAGACAAATGGGGTACGCGACGTGAAGTCGTATGGAGGCCTACAACCCTTAATACTATTAAGGTGTTGTAGATCCCCAAAACACAGAAGGCAGGTCTTGCCTTTGGCTGCTATTAGCTCGAATATGATAATAACAGCCCAAAAGCGCTTACAAGTTATTCACACTTATAAGCTCTTCGACGCAAACAAGCTTTAGGGCAAGGCGAGTTAGAAAAACCTGTCAGATCAGATTGCATAGTGATTTTAATGCTGACAGGTAAGTCTTGGCTAAGCTACTTTAAAGTCATTCAATTTCGAGTGTTTCTGGCCAGATAAAGTAGGGGCCGAATCGCTTACTGTACTTGAATTCACCGCCTTGCTCTTTTCCTGTATCAGTTAAGGTATGTTTTCCATCATCGAAAGAAAGGTAGCCTTTGGTAACACATAACTGAAGGAAGTCTTCGGTCTTGAGTTTGTGATTTTTAGCTAGTTTAGAAGACGTAACTTTAGCTTGTTCGTCTTCAATATTTGATTGTTTAGCGTTTACAATTTCTGTTGAACTGATGGCCACTTTCTCAAGAGAGATCCTAACTTCATCGCTTATGCGGATGATGCGTTGGGCTTCTTCATATGAGTCTTTGTAAAGCTGTGTATCTTCGTCACGATCGATAAAGATTCCCATCTCGTTGTTATTGACTTGACTGAACTCGTACAAGTTCAAACTTGTGATGATACTCGAACTTTCATTCATGTAACATTTAGCGTGAAGATTCTTACAAAAGCTAGTACGAACAAAAGCGAGCCCCTTAAGCCAGTTAATCTCATCTGGTTGCAACTCGCTTTTTCCGTAAACAATTCTGATATCAATTTTTAAGCGGTCCTTGTCTTCGAGAAGTTCTTTGATTCGATCGTTAAGTTTCAGAAAAGGGCTAATAAGAATCAGCCTCTCTGATGCATTTTTGATGAGATCTTCTAAATAGTAGTTTGTAGCACTTGTATTTAAAAACTTAGCCATTTCATATCCTTGACATATAAAAATTAGCACATATTCGTTGCATTGATTCGAGCTCCAGCTAGTTACCTATTAGTCAAAATACATGACCGTTATTAACTAAAGAGGTTTCTATTACAAATGACAACGCTTCGAAATTTTTATAGCAAGTTTTTCAGAGACTTACTCACTTTATAATTCGAACCTCGCCGCATAGTCCATAATTCATAATTGATATTAATGTCACTGATGATGCATGTGATTCCCTTTATAAATTAAGGGGTTATATGACGAACTTTCGAAAGATGAGTAAGAATTACGTTTTTCGTGAATTTGTGTGTGGTTTAAGTGTAGAAGAGACAGCAACACTGTGTTTTCGGTGTGTCAGGGTGGTCAAATCGTGGGATGAAGGGGAGCCGATACCACCGGAGTGCAAACGGCTAATGAGAATGACTAAAGGAAGAGAACTGGCAGCTTCTGAGGAATGGGAGCATTTCAAAATGCACAAAGACAAACTTGAATTACCGACAGGCCAGTATGTCACACCCCAAGAAATTTTAACTGGTATCGCTCTATTAGAAATAGGAGCCGAATCAGACCTGGTGATTGCTACTAAGATAATGAAATACGTTAGAGCGATACGGCAGTTGAGAAAATAGTTCTGCACAATAAAGATTTAGAACTGCGTCGAAACGTTACTAGTGATGATTTACACAGCAGGTACCGAGCCGATACCTTTGGCGCGTCGATTGACCTCGACGGGCTTCAACATCCAACTAGTGTTTTTCTCCACATGACATGAAGCCAAACAAAGCCGAACCTTATTAGCGATGGGGTTCGGCTTTTTTGTGTGGCTCAAACTTCAAACACCTTACTTCCTACTAGCTTAAAAATGGATTCGCTTTATTTTTAATGAGTTCCCGTGGGATAACGCGCCTTTGATGTTGATAGGCTCTGCGAGGCGGGCTTAGCACGGCGGGGGGCGGCTGCATGTCGAATCAGATTTGGAGAGCTAACCGCGCCGATTGAATTAAATCGCTAACTTGGGTTTAGTGGGCGGCTTGGTGCCTCGCTTGCACTTCGTGCATTGCTTATCCCTGCGGGGCAGTATGTCATGTGTTCGCTATTGTCGGAGGATAGTAAAGTCGGATCAATAGTAGATGCGCCCACTACTCTCGGGCGCACTTGGTCAACATATTGCTACTAGCGGGGAGGAACCTTACCTGTCGGCTCACTGCTGGAAGCAATATAACGGGTAGGGAACTTCGCATGTAAATATAGAAGCTTGCGTCCAGCCCGCGTCTGTGAGAATAGCCCTGCCTAGCCCACCAAAGTAAACATTGGATGACGCTATCCATCCGCCACAGTTGTAATCACTCCAACTTGGCTCATAGGTTCCTTCGGTGGTTACGTTAGACCAAACTAAAGTATTACCAACAGATCCGCCGTACTCATCGATACTAATAGGATTCTGAAGACTACCGTCGACTAAATCATTCCAATCGTTGGCGACAATGGTCGCGCCCGCACCATCAATGGCGTCGTTGAGGACATAAGGGGTTATTGAGTGCGAGAACCTACTTACTGGCGCGTCAACAGTGGACGTCGCGAGCCACGCTTTGTACTGACCACCAGAGGGGAGCATACCTGCTTCTGAGGCTGCATCAGCGGCATTCTGGCATTTTTCATCCGCGCCCGAGATACCACCCAACTCTCCATTCCAACCGCGCCCGTTTGTGATGAACACAATTTTGGGTTCTAGATGATCGGCGCAGAATTCGGGCATGTCTTCGGTGTCGAGAGACGGTGGACTGGGACTTTCAATAATCGTCTGATATAGCCGACATGTCTGTTGTTCGTTAGTCTCAAGTGTTACTACGCGTGCCTCCAGTTCACTAATTTTCGTATTTAAAGTTGCTTCCAAGTCGTCTACCGGTGGTTTTGCATTCGCCACAGTCACAACCCCGAAGGCCATGCATATTCCAACAGCTAGAATATCATTCGTTCTATTCTTCATAATTTCTGTCTCTATGCTCGTTAACGTAAAGTGATGACTTTCCAACCCAATGACCATCGAGAAGTAGGGAAAACGAAAAACATCACTAACGCATAGATTAGAATGAAATCTAAGTGCATATTGGCTTATATGTGAGATTAATTGAGTGTAATGTCAATATTAATAAAATTAGTTCGGAGCACTTCTGATGAAGCGTACAAAATCACCTAATCGTAGGAATCTAACTTATTGTATTTTCCCGTTATTAGAGACAACTGAAAGGTGGTTATATTGTCTCTGACAGCTATGCCTCTTCCACATAAAGCAGCACACTTAGTGTTCGGTTTGCTACCTTTTCAGATTCAGAACGGAACAACAGACCGATGAAAGGGATATCACCAAGAAACGGAACTTTGATTTCTACGTTCTGTGTTTCTTTCGATGTCATTCCGCCAAGTGCAACGGTATCACCCGATTTAACCGTCAGAACGGTATCGATTTGACGCTTGCTCGTTACAATGTCACTCGCTTCAATAGACTTATCAACTCGGCTAAGCTCCTGACGTATGCGGAGTTTTATATTCCCGTTTGCGCCAATGTGGGGCTGAACGTAAAGAGATAACCCTACGTCTTTGCGCTCGATGGTTTGGAAGGGTTTATCACTCGAATCTGATTCAGTGGTATAGCTGCCAGTCACGAAAGGCAGCTCTTGGCCAACGCTAATCAATCCATCTTGGCCATGTAAGATCGTCAGCTCTGGACGGCTGAGAATTTCGGCGTTGTCATTGGATTCGATGTATCGGATAAAGGCCGTGAAGTCGTCACTGTTGGATGAGAGGTTAGGAACGCCATTCATGAATCCGGCAGCAGCTCCGGAAAAGGCCGCACTTACCACACCCGCACCCGCTTTCCAATCGACGGTTAAATCGGACAGGTTGCCGCGAGAGGTTTCTACAATAACGGCTCTTACTTTTATTTGGCGCATCGGCTTGTCAATGTAGCGAATGAATTCTTCAACAGATGGGTGCATGTTCTGGGGAGCTGTGACCATTAAGGCGGTCCCCGCGATAATGCTCGAAACATGAGTCACATCAGGAACGTCGAGAACGGAAGCTTGCACTCGAAGTGATGCAGCTAATGAGTCTTTGAGATCATCGGCGGCCATGAATTCGAGTTTGTATGTTCGAGTGGTAATGAGGTTCCCCGCGTCGAGCTGGTTACGCGGCTGTACTCGAATCACGCTATTGGATTCGATGTAAGTGAGGTTGTGTGCTCGCATGACGCTAAACCAAACATCACGAAAGTTAGCCGCGCCGGATGCCTGATAGATTTTCAGTTCACCATCAATAGACGGGTCAGCAACAATTGTCTTTTGGAAGGTTTGACTCGCGATTATGAAAAACTCGTTCAGTGTCTTACCGGATAGGTTTGACTCGAACGCATTCGCCAGTGGTGAAATCAGCATGAGTACCAGTAAGAATCTAGCCATTGTGAATACCTCCTTTGTTGAGTCCGTTGGCCGTGTGAGTTTTTCTATTTCGTTTCTTTCTTTCGCCGTCTTCCTGAAGATCCGAAAAAGGATCAAAGTAGCCATATCGCGCAATGTTCTCACAGTGGTTATCGCTGATTGCATAGCGGGTCATTTGCTGAGTGAAGCAAGCGCAATTGGAATAGTTAACGACGCAAGTTAATTGTGGATACTGGATAGCCTCGGCTGTTAACTGCGAATAGGCAGGGGCAGAGAACGGAAGCGATTCTTCAGCAGGAAGTAATCGAGTGATGTAGTTTTCACTCTTTTGACCAGGATAAAAATGATTGGCAGTGTTAGCGCCAATTACTGAGGAATGCGCTGACTGAAAATCTTCAACGGGTGTTAACTCGGTCGCTTGAACTACTGAGTTTTGATAGAAGTAGTAAAAGCCATAAGCACACACGGACAGACCAGCAACAACAAAGCCGAGCATGGTTAGCCCTTTTTTGATTTGTGGGTCGAGCTTAGGCTTTTGCGTGTGTTTAATCGCACTGAGGTAAACGCCATAGAAATTGGAATCACGGCGGATCTTCTTCTTTTCAGCCTTGGCCAAATCTGCAGGAGTCTCGATACCTTCGATGTGCTCGTATCGATGCAGCGCATCACCACCGATAAACTCTAAATGAACATGCGCTTGAATACGGCGTCTGATAATTTGGTCAACGTCTCGAAAGTCCTGAGACACAAAGACCAAATCCGAACCACCGTGACGGCTCTTTGTCATCCATTTCAGTGCGTCAGTTGGTTTGGAGCTTCCACCGCGAGGAGGCCAGATATTCTGAACCTCATCAACGAAGATAACCGAACCCGCCGGAAGATTGTGGATCTCCAAAGGGTTATCAAAACTTTTCCAAGATAGACCAAGCTCGATAATGTGCGAGGCTTCAATCTCGGATTCATCGATTTCAAGAACGTCCAACGCCTCTTGGAGTTGAACCAGTCGTTTCTTGGAGGCGGTCTTTTTGTACCAGAAGAGCCATTGCTCGACAGGGTTGTGTTTCGAATACTGGTAGGCCAGATACGGGAAGTCTTCAAGCTCGGCTAGCCGTCCCTCATCTTCGATTTTCAGTACCTTCTTTTCTAATGCTTTGTTGTGATTGTTTGCAGGCCAATGAATACCATAGAACCAACCTTGGAAACTGTCACAAACGGAGTAATCCAGAAGGAGAACGCGCACGCCATGATAATAAATAGGGCGACCGATGAAGGATTCTGTCTCGATGAGTGTTTTCACCGCGTGGAGAGTTTTACCCGTACCCACGCCACCACTAAAAGCAAAAAACATAAGTCAGACTCCTAGACTGGGCTGGTTGGTTTTCGCCACGACGGACGATAACCGGTTGCACCCATCAAGCCGTTAAGCGTGAATGAAAAAACGAGGCACGAGAGGATCACGTTAATGCACGTATCAATGGCCGCGAGTGCCATAAGTTGCGCCAGCTTTGAAGGAACGCCCGATATATTCGCTTGGATATAATCGGCCAACATATCGAGAAAGGAATTCACACCCGTATAAGCCACCAAACCGAACCCGATAGAAATAGCGACGTACGTCGCCAGTGTTCGCATGATTGCTGGAAGTAGCGGGACTAAAACAGTTGCAAAAAAACCAATGACGTAAGGCATTAGAACGCTCCTTGTGTTCTACCAATTAAAAACAGTCCCGCAATCCAAGCCAAAATCACGTGGATTGGTGCTGCGATTCTCGCGTAGTGACAAGCGGGTTCGAAAGATATTTCAATCGTTGTGCTTCCGGAAAAGTGACTGAATGTGCTGCTCTCTGGTGCGGGGCAAGTTGCGTTACCAAAAGAGACTCCATTAGTCATATATTTCGAATCAATCTTTGAAAAGTCGAGTACATCTTTATCTACGAGTTCATCAGTCCTATCCGTACCAAATAGCTTGTTCATTTCATTTTCGAGTTTGCTTAGTTCTCCAGTAGGACAAGAATTCTCGTACTCAATTTTTAATAATGCGCATTGAATGACATCGCCCTTACATTCAAATATGCTGAGTTCGCAATCGACTTTTGCGGTTGGCTTTTCTTTTCCTTCACCTTCACAGTTGTCATCAATTTCGCATTTAATACCTTTTAATGTTTCACCGATGCCGTCTAACTTGTTGTTCCCTTCCGCAACAGCACTTTGCAGTCCAACACCGCCACCGCCGCCGCCAGTAGGCTTGTTTTTTAAAGTCTCATGGGCTGCTTTCAATTCACCAAGTAGGTGAGTTTGGTATTCACGCATAGTGTCGTTATCAATCTTGGTTGTGTTAGTCAGGTCCTCAAGTGTATTGTCGATATTTTCAAGCCACTTATTTGCCTCGCTCAGTTCACCCACAATAGCGTTATCGCCTTTCGTTAAATTAGGATCATCAGGGTCTGGTTTTGGGTCAGGGTTCGGTTTTTCTACTGGGTCATCCGGTTTTCCTTTACCGTCGGGATCGTAAATAGGGTCATCGCCACCGCTCCCCGAATCTGGTAGGTCAGGGCTAGGCGGTTCGTCGGGAGTAGGCGGTTCAACTGGAGAATCAGGATATTTATGGTCGGGCGGGTTAACACCAGGATTGTCAGGGTTATAAGTGCATGTTTGACCTGTATGGAAAAGATTATAACGACAAACTTTTCTACTCTGCGCACCATCAAAATAACAAAGGCCGTCAGGCATTGAGGAATGTTTATCTATTTGTGCAGCGGCGACACAATTATCAGAGCGACAAACCGACCAGCCAGTTAAACCTTCACGACCCCACGTAGTCGAGATATAAGTGCCAGATTCAGGACATTGATGAGGTTCTTTGGAAGGTTCTGAGTAACAATTTCCATTATTTTCGTTTGGATGAGACGTTGGACAACCTTGACCAGCGGGAATGGCAATAGCAACACGGAGGTTACCCGCAAAATTAGAGCCTGAACGAGCCTTACAATGAAGGTATCTGTCATCTAAAACCCATATTTCATCTGAACAGATGTTCTCATTGAAAAAGTGATAGTCACGGCTGGACATACAGACACTTGGAGATGTTGAGAAGAAAGAGGTGCTACTAGTATGAGCATCATAACATTTATAAATATCTCCAACTGGAAGTGTGTTCGTGGAAGATAATGAAAACGAAGAATAGAAAACTGCAAAAATGAGTAATATTTTAATCATCACATTCACCCAAACAGAACAAACATACCGATAAGGAAAAGGACGACGAGAAAAGTGTCATAAGTCATAACTTGCCCTTGGATCAAAAAAGGGGCGAAGAACGCCCCCTTGAGTCAGAAGAAAGAAAAAGAGGGTGATTAACCGCCGATTTTGCCCCATGCTTTCTTAGCAACGGTGATGAGGACCATTGCGCCACCCACGGCAGCAACGAAGGCACCAAAGCCAACAATCGTGCCGACTACCGCTGATGAATCAGGGCCAGTTGTGTTGGCGAAAGCAGATGCAGAGGTCATAAGAACGCCAGCCGCAACTAGCATACGAGTTTTGATATTGTTCATAGGTCTATTCCTTATTTACTTAGAGATTTTTTTCCAACACCAACAGGTCGCCAGAAACAGAGTCGCCGCTGGCATTACCTCGATGAGTTGGGCGGTGGTCATATAGTTCGGCACGATGTCAGTGAGTAGCACCGAACTAAACCCAGAAGCGCAATTGTTATTTACTATTGGTTGCTCGCAGATGAGAACGTACATACAGACCCCTTCATAAACTCCAATTACACACAACGAGTCCCAAGCTATTGCCGAGACTCAGTATTCATTTACTTATCGCCAAGCACAGGCAGGGCGTAGAGATGGAAACCTTCAATAGCAACGTGCTTACCATCGTCATTGGCGAAGCTGAACTTCTTGTGTTCAACGTCAAACATGATGCGTTTGCCAATCGTGCGTTTAAGCAGTTCGCCTGCTTTGCCGTTGTCCCACAGTTCAGGAGACACACGTACTTCAATCGTGTCAGTCGGATTGGTGGTGATGAGGCGCAACTTGCCATTGGTCTTTTGCTCGCCGTTGCGGTCTACCTTGGTCTCTTGAGTGATATCAGATTCATCTAGAATCAAGCCTTCCATTCTCATAATCGTTTGCCCTTATTTTTACGTTTAGTTGTTGGTTTAAATAGAAAAGACAGTTATTGACACAAGTCCAAGGGAAATCAGTGCCACCAATCTGGAGGGGCTTCGCCCTCCTTATTGGTTGGCATGATTTCCTCTGGCGCTGTGAGCAACAACGCTTCCATTTCTTCATACATCGTTAGGTGTTTTTCATACTGGCTGTATAAGTCTTCACACATGCGCTGGTACTCTTGTTCGCGCTCTAGTGCATCAAAGTAATCGACCACGTTAGACATGATCCCTTGTTGAGCACGTAAGAATTTCTCTTTGTTCTCGGTCTTCCAGTTACGGAAACGAGTGGCGATAAACACCTTCTGAAACATCAGGCCGTTTAAGCGCGCCTGAGCCATATCGCCGTAGCGGGTAGGGGAGTATTCACCACCGGAGGCAATCAGCTTTTCAATTGCATTAGATACGGTGTATTCCGCTTTAACAGTTTGGTCTTTGCGTTTGACGAACACGCCGCCCATGGCATAACAAAAGGCTTTCCAGTCGCCCTCATCAGCAGCGCGGCGAACGCTCTCTAACAGAAAGTGTTCGTCTTGGTTTAGGTCAGTGAACAAGGCGTCATCCTCTTTGAATTCCTCACGTAAACGACGCATTTCGCGCCATACCGTGACAGATGGACCACCAATAAATTGAAATTGGCGTATCTGATTAACGCGAGCCCACGTGACAACGCGCTCAGCCGCATCAGAGCCAGAAAGAGACGAGCCCTTATCAGAATCGATATGCTGACCATCAATGTTTTTGCTTAGGTATTTCGCGACGTAGCCAACTGCCGAACCCTGTGACCAGTCGATCACCTCGGCTTTAAAGCGAAACTTCTTCGCGCCTTTTTCCTCTGGTGAATCGGCCATGGCCAAGCGTCTAAACTCGTTCGTGACCAGTTTTCGGCTCGACTTTTCCATAAACAGCAGCATGTGGTGATGCGGTGTGCCGTCCTGATGAGGCTCAACGATGCGCATCCCGTACACTTTGACTTTGTTCTTATCAAGGAACTTACGCAGCTTTGCCCAGACTGACATGAGATAACCGTGAGCCTGTTTCGCGTCGGGTTTGTCGGCGTTAATCCAGTTGGAATTAACCGTTCCGTTTGATACGCAGTGGAAGCGAGACGGAGCCGTCACCGTAAAGAACACCGCATCATGATTCGATTCTTGTGCTATTTCCTCAAAGCCGCGCAGACGCACGAACATCTCAGAACGGCGAATTTCGGGATTAGAAACCGACTTGGCTGAAAGCTCACTCAGTGTGAAGTAGTTAGAGAGATCGTTTTCGTCGTATGCGACCGTATTGTCTAACGCGATACGGTTAGAGCTATTGCGGTCGCGTTGACGATGCAGCGAGAAATCAGAGCAGTAAACCTGCTTACGGCGTTGAACGAGTGCCAAATCACGGGCAACACATTCCACCTCGTAAGCACACTTACGGCGAAGCTGGCGAACTAACCAGTGTTCATCAAGCGCACGGTTAACCAGAGCAAAGAGTTCACAGTTGTTTTCTGCATGACCGATTGCCTCGTCAGAAAACGCCAGACCGAGTGAGTCGAGAAGCTGAACAGCTTTATCAAAACGAGCTTGTGAGAATTCCTCGGGTATCGCGTTGATCACACGAGCAAAATCTCGAGACTTGCGCTTAGCTAACGCGCTGATTTCATCGTCTGACATCGCATAACTGTAACCGTGCGTCGTTAAACGCTCGTGAGCGTCATTCACAGCGCGAGCCGCTTCGACTGCATCACGAGCCGTTAAGATATCCGTGTAAGCACGGGTCATATGTGGGGCAAATGCGCCGTTACGATGTAACGATTTAGGCAGGTCAAAACAAGGGTTTGAAGTAGGGCGCGTAATAAAATCTGACTTATCGTGTGAGTAGATTTGCGCGTCTAATGCAGACATCACGCGCGCCGCCATTGGGTAATCTGGGCGTGTGTGGTCGGTATAAGTAAAGCGATGATTGAACAGGTTGTCAGCAATATGCGCGGTCGAGTTCCACGAGTGAACAGGAACAAACTCGATGTATTCTTGTTTACCTGATGCGATATCGACAACCAATTCACGCATGATTACGAATACCTCTTTCTAAGTAAGCATCCGTCAAGCGGTCAGAGTGTTCTTCATACGCTTGCAAAGCATCGTCATTATCTGGTTCAGATAAGTCAAAAAGAGCAAAATCAGATAGGCCATGAAGAACATGATTTTCGTCGTTATCTACGATTTGTTGCGCTTGAGCATCACACGATGAGCAGCCACAGAACTGGCCGCCACAAGAGCACAGCTCATCTTCGCTATGACGAGCATCAGAATAGATTGAGACTTTGAGACAGTCCTGACAAAGCACAAACTTAGAACGAGACATAACAACCACCTTGACGAGTTGAATTGATAGAATGACCGCCAAAGCCAAGACGTACGCGTCAAGGGCAAACGCCCCAAGCCGAGGCGGTCTAAATTCGATTTATCGGAACTATAATTGCGATAAATCGAATCTACAAGATGCGAAAAATCGAACTTTTAGGGCTAGAATGGAAAAAAAAGGAGGTGCTTATGTACGCCAATGAACTATTAAACGCCTACAAAAAGGCTCATAACTACGTACAAGACAAGCAGATTGCCCACGATTTGAATTTGCAACCGAACAAGATAAGCAAAATAAGAAAAGGCATTCGCTATGTGTCTGATGAAGAAGCAATTTTTCTTGCGAACGGTGCAGGTATTGACCCTGAACTTGCTTTGTTAGGTTGTCACGCTGATCGCAATGAAAATCCAGCTATAAAAAGCATGTGGGAAAGCATTGCAAAAAAGTATAACGGGCTTGGATTATCAGGGATATCAATGGCTGCGGCTGGTTTGGCGGTGGTAGTTTCGAGTCCGGTGAGATCCACGATTCAGTGCGCATTATATGTGTTATGTTAAATATAATGTTACGCTACGTGAAAACTTGTTCAGTTAAGTCTCCTATCCCTCTCAGTTTGAATGTAATCTAGTGATATGAAGTCGTGATTAAACATAATGGCTATTTACCATAAAATACTTAATATAGATCTTAATAATCTATCGATTGTTAAGATCTATATTAAGAGTGATCATTTCCTGTTATCGTTTGGATGACTTCGTAGATATCTTGTCTACGAACTGGTTTGGAAATGAATCTGTCCATGCCGGCATCCAGGCACTTGTCTCGGTCGCTTTCTAAAGCATGTGCTGTCAATGCAATGATTGGTATTGTTATTCCTTTTCCTCGAATCAGACGAGTTGCTGTAATTCCATCCATCACTGGCATAGACACGTCCATCAGAATCATATCGATTGATGAACTGTGTTCTTCTAAAAATGCCACTGCTTCTGCACCATGATTTACAATGTGGACGTTGTGACCGAGCTTGTTCAAAATTAATTTAATAACGAGCTGGTTTGATTGAGTATCTTCTACGACGAGTAGATTCAGTGCCTTAGTAGCTCCGTTCGCTTCTATTTTTACTGGTCGATTTTGACTAAACCGTGTTAAGACGGGAATCTTTACGACGAACAGCGAGCCAGCATGTTCTTCACTATCCACTGTAATGCTACCGCGCATCATTTTTACTAAGTGCTTTGTGATTGCGAGCCCTAATCCAGTGCCACCAAACCGCCTGGTTATCGATCTATCTCCTTGGTGAAATGCAGTAAAAAGTCGTGATTGTTTGGCTTTTGAAATTCCAATTCCTGTGTCAGAGACGGCAATAATCAACTCGTCTTTTTGTTCTTGTATTGACACGTTGACTTTACCACTATCAGTAAACTTAATCGCATTACCAATCAGGTTAAATAAGATTTGAGATATCCTTGTTGAATCAATCCAGTATTGTTTGTCTGAAGGCAGTGTACAGTTAAATTGAAAACCTAGACCTTTGTTTTTAGCTAATTGTTTTTGTTGGGAAATAATAAATATTACAGTGTCGCTTAAATGAGTCCACTGTTCATGTAGCTGAAAACTTCCTGACTCTATTTTGGATAGGTCGAGTATGTCGCTGATTATCGCGAGTAGCAGGTCGGCTGAACCTTCCATTTGGCTGAGTGCATCAAACTGCTCATTAGATAAGGTTGATTGGCGAAGGATATCGAGCATACCTAAAACGGAGTTTAGTGGCGTGCGAATTTCATGACTCATCATCGCCAGAAATTCGGATTTAGATTGGTTAGCGAGTTCTGCCTCTTCACGAGCTTTGGCAAGTTGTGTCGTTCTAACATCTACGATACGTTGTAACTTTTCTTTCGTTTCAATATCAATGACAGCACGTTCTATTAAGGGGCGAAAACGTCGAATGGTCTCTCTGTTTTCAATACTAAAATGCCCTTTTTGTCCCCCAATTAATAAAATAATGCTCTGTGTTACTTCAGAGCGAATTCCTGTCAGAATGACCGAGTTAACGTGACTTTGGACTAAGACATTTAAGTTAGAGAACTCACCTAATCTTAACGGTTCGAACAGTAGGATACATTCACCATTTAGGGCTCTCTCTATAGTGTTACCGTGTAACCAATCAACTGTGTCGAATACACGATTTGTAGATATAAAGGTTTTGAAAGTATGTCTGTTAGCGCTCGAGTGCAGGTTCACCATCAATTTCTAAAAGACATCTGCCTTCAGTTTTGGTGGCTATACCTTTTACCTTTGTTGGTGTATGCCCTGCACTAAATGCGATATCGATATGTTGAGAGGAGTAAAATAATGTAAGGCTTACTCCTTCTTGTGTCTGCCCTTGTGTGGTGATCACTGACCATTTACCCAAAATGTTGTTGTCGGCAGCTGACCCTCCAATAATTGGTACCAGTGTACCAAACCGTTCATCGATAGACTCAATGACCAATTCTTCCTGACCTGGCGTGGCATGCAGTAAGATTAGATCAGGGACTTCCCCTATTCTATTGGCATCTTCTAGTGCCATATCCAGAGCGCGCATCACCCCCTTGTTTTGAGTACATTGAGATATGCCCGTACCATAGGCATGAGGTTCTGGGTCATAGATGGCTAATGCAGCGATGACTGGTCCTACATGAAATCCTTTATCCGTCATAACTGCCTGGCAGGAGCTTGCTCCGTGAAAAGGTATGTGAGGAAAATGTTCTAGCATAGCCGTGCGAATGCACTCAGAATCGTACTCTTCTGTGTAATAACAAATAACGTATGCCAGGCTCGGCTGGGTCAGTTCAGAACGAAGTTGTTCGATGGCTAAGTGTTCATCGGGTATATGAGTAAAAACTGATTGGCACTGCATATGACTTTAATTTTGTGTTTGATGTTCTAGTTATACCACTCTAACGAGCTATCGCTACGAAAGACGATGACCGTTCTTTAAGAAGTTTCGATTATCGCGTGTCATTTCTTATTTATAAATGCACTACGACAATATTTTGTTCTATTTTGAGTGTAATCATTTGGGCCGGTGAAATAGATTCCCATTCGATGATTTGATTAAATTTCCGCACATCTTTAAACACACCCGATTGATCTGGATCAATTTTCAGACTGCTACTTTTTGGGGTTTCGAACGATATTCCCATCGAATTACGATTAATTGAGATTTTCTCCCCAGATATTGTTAAATCGCATCGTTCTTTTTGTGAGCAATCAACGCTATCAGGTGTCTCGTATGTAAAGGTACGCCAGAAAAATGCACCAACTAAAATACTGAGCATGATTAATATTTGTGCGAGTCGTGCCTTTGTTAACTTTTGTGCCGGCATAATTACCAATATCCTTGTTACAAACTTCAAACTTTTTAAATAAAAAATGTTTTCCCGAGCTTCAATAAGGTTACTACCCTGTCATTGAATTGTTAATTCAAGTATAGTGTCGAGCTGAAAATGCCACTTTTTATTAAAGTCAGCAATAGAAATAAAGTGATGATAACACTTGAGTTCTAGAGTTTACTTGGGTGGTGTTACGACGCAAGTCGTGTTGGAAGTAAAGTGTAGTTAATTAGAAATTGGAAGCATGCATAATGAGCCAAGTAAAGCAGCTTGAACAAAACTACAACTATACAGTCGTTCGCCAATTTACCCTTGTGACCATTTTATGGGGCATAGTTGGTATGGCTGTTGGTGTTTTGATTGCCGCTCAATTAGTTTGGCCACAGCTAAACTTTGATACGCCGTGGTTGACGTACAGTCGTTTACGTCCGCTGCATACTAATGCGGTAATTTTTGCGTTTGGTACTAGTGCCCTGTTCGCAACATCTTATTATGTTGTTCAGCGTACTTGTCAAACACGTCTTTTTGGTGGCCCACTCGTAGCCTTCACCTTTTGGGGATGGCAAGCAATTATCCTAGCCGCAGCAATTACTCTACCACAGGGGATCACCACCTCTAAAGAGTACGCTGAGCTGGAATGGCCTATTGATATCGCGATTGCGATTGTATGGGTTTCGTACGCAGTGGTGTTCTTCGGAACATTGGTAAAACGCAAGACCTCCCACATTTATGTGGCGAACTGGTTCTTTGGTGCGTTTATCATCACCGTAGCAGTACTTCACATCGTGAACAGTATGGCTGTCCCTGTTTCCTTGACTAAATCGTACTCGATTTATTCTGGAGCAGTGGATGCAATGGTTCAATGGTGGTACGGGCACAATGCGGTAGGTTTCCTACTGACCGCTGGTTTCCTGGGTATGATGTACTACTTTGTCCCTAAACAAGCTGAACGTCCTGTTTACTCTTACCGTTTATCTATCGTTCACTTCTGGGCTTTGATCTCGCTATATATCTGGGCTGGTCCTCACCATCTTCACTATACTGCTCTGCCTGACTGGACTCAGTCTCTGGGTATGGTGATGTCATTGGTTCTATTTGCTCCATCTTGGGGTGGTATGATCAACGGTATTATGACGTTGTCTGGTGCTTGGCATAAGCTTCGTTATGACCCTATCCTACGTTTCCTAATTGTTTCATTGTCGTTCTACGGTATGTCTACCTTCGAAGGTCCAATGATGGCAATTAAGACAGTCAACGCGCTTTCCCACTACACCGACTGGACCATTGGTCACGTTCACTCTGGTGCTTTAGGTTGGGTTGCTATGGTTTCTATCGGTTCGGTATACCACTTGGTACCTCGCCTGTTTGGTCAAGAGCGTATGTACTCTGTCGGTTTGGTTAACGTGCATTTCTGGTTAGCGACAATCGGTACCGTTCTATACATCGTAGCGATGTGGATCTCTGGCGTAATGCAAGGCCTGATGTGGCGTGCGGTTAACTCTGACGGTACACTGACTTACAGCTTTGTTGAGTCTGTGGAAGCATCATATCCATTCTACTTTGTGCGTTTTATAGGTGGTTTAACTTTCCTATCAGGCATGCTTCTAATGGCATACAACACGTACAAAACGGTTACTGCGCCAAAAGAGAGCCTCAAGGCTATCCCACATCCGGCATAAGGAGATTTAAAGAATGAGTAATAATTCTAATAATCGCCATGAATTCTTAGAACGTAATGTCGGTTTGTTGGCTATTTTTATCGTTTTTGCTATCAGTTGGGGTGCTCTTGTTGAGATCACGCCTCTGATATTCCAGAAACAAACTACTGAGCCTGTAGAAAACCTACGCGCTTACACACCTCTTGAATTGGAAGGTCGTGATCTATACATCCGTGAAGGCTGTAGCGTTTGTCACAGTCAGATGGTTCGTCCTTTCCGTTCAGAAACTGAACGTTACGGTCACTACTCTGTTGCCGGTGAAAGCGTTTGGGAACATCCATTCCTTTGGGGTTCTAAACGTACTGGTCCAGATCTGGCTCGTGTAGGTGGTCGTTATTCTGACGAGTGGCACCGTGTTCACCTAATGGATCCTCGTGAACTTGTTCCGGAATCAAACATGCCTGGTTTCCCATGGTTAGCGGAAAACGTCTTAGACGGTAAGTTGACACAGAAGAAACTTGAATTGTTCCGTGATCAGTTCGGTGTTCCATATACAGATGAACAGATCGCGAATGCGACTAAAGAAGTAGAAGGTAAAACAGAGATGGATGCAATCATCGCTTACCTTCAGTCTCTTGGTCATGCAATGAAGTAAGGGGGACGTATGGATTTCGGTACTATTCATAGTGTTTATACCGTTGTGCTCTTCGCCACTTTTATCGGCATTGTATGGTGGGCATTTAGTAAGAAGCGTAAATCGCGTTTCGAAGAAGATGCTTACCTGGTTTTTGCTGACGAAGAACAAGCGACCCCACATAACCAAGGAGTGAAGAAGTAATGACTACATTCTGGAGTCTCTGGATTATCGTGATTACTATCGGTACGCTAGTAGGCTGTGCAATCCTCCTGACTTGGTGCGCCAAAGATAAAATGGGCGTCGAGGAAGGGGCTGACATGGGCCACGAGTACGATGGTATTCGCGAGCTAAACAACCCGCTACCTAAGTGGTGGACTTACCTTTTTGTGAGTACTTTCGTGTTTTCTGCGGTGTATCTAGCTCTGTTCCCAGGTCTAGGTAGCTTTAAAGGCTTCTTGAATTGGGAGAGTTCGGCTCAAACCGTACGCTCACTTGAAGAGTCAAAAGACGCGATCGCGACAGCACAATCGAACAAACAACTTAACCAATACGCTAAAGAGTTGGACGATGCAGATGCTTACTTCGGTGAAGCATTCCGCAAACTAGCACATAACGAAAACGGCTTACGCCCTGTTCCTGAAATTGCTAACGACCCTGAAGCACTTAAAGTTGGTCAACGTTTGTTCTTGCAAAACTGTTCACAATGTCACGGTTCTGATGCTCGTGGTCAGCTAGGGTTCCCTAACCTGACTGATAACGCATGGCTGTATGGCGGTGAACCGCAAGCAATCGTAACTACCATCACGCATGGTCGTGTAGGTCAAATGCCAGCATGGAAAGATGCGCTTGGTGAAGAAGGCGTTCAAGAAGTGGTTAGCTACGCGCTGAGCCTTTCTGGGCGTAAAGTTAATGCTCGTGAAGCAGCTGCAGGTAAAGCACGCTTTGTTGTATGTGCGGCGTGTCACGGTACAGATGGTAAAGGTAACCCAGCAGTGGGTGCTCCTGACCTGACTGACCAAGACTGGCTGTTTGGTGATTCACGTGCAGCGGTTACTGAAACTGTCATGAATGGCCGTTCTGGTGTCATGCCTGCCTGGAAAGATATTCTGGGCGAAGACAAGATCCAGTTGGTTGCATCATATGTCTGGAGCTTAAGCAACTCCGAGAATAAGTAACATCTCAATAACAGCCCCTTTCATAGGGGCTGTCTTTCCTTTAAATTTAACGCCTCCTATTTTTTCATTTAGCTGTTGAGAACATTTTTATGGTAAAGCCTTGGTATAAACAATTCTGGCCGTGGTTCCTGATCATTCTGCCACTGACTGTTATTTCCTGGACGATAGTTACAGTAGTTGTCTTCTCGAACAACTCAGTCTCTTTAGTCGCTGAGGATTACTATAAAAAAGGTAAAGGTATTAACGTCGACATCAGTAAAATGAATGTTGCTCGTGACCTGAGTCTTAACGCTAATATTTCTTCTGAAAGTAATACGGTTGTCATTCATTTCAACAAAGGTGAATTAGCTCACTACCCGGCTTTGACTGCCACTTTCACTCACCGTACGCTTCCTGATCGCGACTTTTCAAAACTAGTGACCGCAGATGCTTCTGGAAACTACCGATTAACGCTGGACCATGAAATCATGGGACCTTGGTTTGTTGAACTTCAGCCACACGACCAGAAGTGGATGATTCAAGGGAAAGTAGAATTTCCTTCCACCGACACTGTTTTGATGAAGTAATCTGATGAGTAAATCCTGTTACCACTGTGGTGAAGAAGTACCAGCCAACACGGATTTTAAGGTAGAGATACTCGGTGAAATCCGCGAAATGTGTTGCCCAGGTTGTCAAACGGTTGCTCAAACTATTGTAGATAGCGGCCTTGTCTCATATTACCAATACCGAACTGCCCCTGCTGAAAAAGCTGAACTTGTTCCAGAGCAACTGCAAGCGCTCATACATTACGATAACGAAGACGTGCAATCTGAGTTTGTGCGTAGTCGCGAGAACATTTCGGAAGTAACGCTTTCTTTAGAAGGTGTTTCTTGTGCTGCATGTGCTTGGCTGATTGAAAAACAGGTCTCTGGCACAAAAGGTATGGTTTCTATCCGTGTTAATACGACAACTAACCGTGCGTTGTTAGCCTGGGATAAAACCCAAGTACGATTGAGTGAGTTGCTTTCCGTTATTCATAAACTCGGTTACAAAGCCGCGCCATTTGAAGCAGATACACAAGAAGCTTCTTACCATCGAATGATGAAGCAGTACCTTTACCGATTGGGGATAGCTGGATTAGCAACAATGCAGGTAATGATGCTTGCTGTGGCCTTATATCTTGAAGTTTTTGGTGATTTAGAGCCGGAGTTTAAGAACTATTTCCGTTGGGTTAGCTTGATATTTGCTACGCCCGTTTTGCTCTATTCTGCGCTTCCTTTCTATTTGAATGCGCTGAGAAGCATCAAAGGCCGTACATTGGGGATGGATGTTCCTGTCTCTATCGCTCTGATCTTTGCGTACATTGCTAGCTTAATTGCAACTGTTACAGAACAAGGTGAGGTGTTCTTCGAATCGATCTCGATGTTCACCTTCTTCTTGCTTGTCGGACGTTTCTTGGAGATGAGAGCGCGTCGTAAAGCGGCAGCCGCGAGTGGTAACCTGCTTAAGCTGATTCCAGCGATTGCGACAACCCTCGACGGAGATCAAATACCGGTTAAGACGCTAAAAATTGGCGATCGTATTCGCGTTCTTCCCGGTGAGCATATTCCAGCCGATGGTAAAGTGATTTCTGGCCGCATTCATATCGATGAATCAATGCTAACGGGTGAATCGGTACATGTCGTTAAAAAAGAAGGCGATGCGGTTTATGCAGGTACGCTAAATGGCGATGAGTCGTTTGAGCTTGAAGTGACCAGTTCCAAGGCTGATTCAATGATTTCAAACATTATTCGTTTACAAGACGAAGCTCAGTATTCTAAGCCGAAAATCGCAGAAATCGCAGATGTGGTGGCGCGTTATTTTGTGGGTGTGATTCTTGTTATCTCTGCGGGAACCTGGTTTTACTGGCATCAGACCAAGCCAGATGACGCATTCTGGATAATGTTGTCAGTATTAGTCGCGACGTGTCCTTGTGCCCTATCTTTAGCAACGCCAACTGCTTTGACTTGTGCCACTTCCCGTATGGGTAATTTTGGTATTTTGTTACGTAAAGGCCATGTTTTCGAAACGCTTTGCAAAGTGAATCACCTCGTTGTCGATAAAACAGGTACGTTGACGAAAGGTGACATCGAAATCAGTCGTACCAGTGTTTTCAGTTCGCTTACTGAAGCAGAAAGCCTTGCACTTGCCGCGGCACTTGAGGCTCATGCTAACCACCCAATCGCACGTTCCTTCTCAGGGTATGCAAGTGAAGATGTCGTGGTTTCAAATGTGAAAAACGTTATTGGTTCTGGTATCGAAGGTTTGTGGAATGGTAAATCGGTTCTGATCGGCAGCGCATTGTTTGTGGTTGGGGAAAATCTTCAGGAAAGTAACGCTGTTTATCTTTCTGTAAATGGCGAACATGTCGCGACATTCTATTATCGCGACCCGATTCGTAAAGAAAGTCAGGCCTTCATCCAACGTTTTGCTGAAGCTGGTATCAAGACTACTCTGCTTACTGGCGACTCCCTTCAAAATGCTCGACCTGTTGCGGATGAGATTGGTATCGACCATGTGATCGCTTCTGCAAAACCAGAAGACAAACTCGCGTATCTTAAGAGCTTGGACAGCGATGACATCACCTTGATGGTTGGTGATGGTATTAACGACGCTCCTACTCTTGCTGGTGCTCATCTTTCGGTTGCGATGGGCGGAGGTACAGATGTGGCAAAAGCGTCTGCTGATATGACTCTACTGGGTGACAATCTGGAAAAATTGCTTGAAGCTCGTCAACTTGCACTTCGCACGAGAAAGATCATCCGAGAAAACTTGGCTTGGTCATTGGGCTACAACCTGCTAATTTTACCGCTGGCTGTTGCTGGCCTGGTTGCACCATACATTGCGGTGGTAGGCATGTCTGCAAGCTCAATTATTGTTGTATCCAATTCTTTAAGATTGCTGAAAGAGAAATAAATAGAGAAAGCTAACATGGAAAGTCTTTACATCTTAATTCCCATCGCCATCGTTCTGGTCTGTGTTGCTGTCGCTATTTTTCTTTGGGCAGTAAGAAGTGACCAATTTGAAGATCTGGAGCGTCAGGGACATAACATCCTTCTGGACGAAGAAGATCAGTCTGAGAATAAAAAATCGTAGTTTTACGTTATGAATCCTGACTTTATCGGTGCATTGATGATCGGGCTCATTGGGTCCGGTCATTGTATGGGGATGTGCGGTGGCATTGCTTCTTTGCTTTCTATCGGATCATCTCGAACCAAACCCTCTTCTCTTATCCCCTTGTTTTACAATTTTGGCCGATTGGCCGGTTATATATTGATTGGAGCTCTGGTGGGGGGGGCCATTTCAGGTTTATCGGAATTGAGCGGGTTAAATTACTCACTCGCGTGGTTACGTCTTGTCGCAGCAATATTTATGATTTTAGTCGCTCTTTATATTGCTAAATGGTGGCAAGGACTGCTCGCGGTCGAGAAACTTGGCCAATATGTTTGGAAGTTCATCTCTCCTGCCGGAAAGCGGCTGCTACCGCTAAAAAGTCCAGTGCACGCCTTACCGTTTGGTTTTATCTGGGGATGGCTTCCATGTGGCTTGGTGTATTCTGCGTTAACCTGGTCTGCGGTTTCGGGTAGTGCTGTTAATGGCGGATTGATCATGCTCGCGTTTGGTGTTGGGACTCTCCCCTCAATGCTTGCTATTAGTTTTGGCGCAAGCTATTTTCAGAAACTGCAAAAATCATTAATATTTAGAAACATCTCTGCGCTAATCCTGATTTGCTACGGTGGATATACTGCGGTGGGAGCCTTGCGCTTACTGGGTTTCATATAGCGCAAAAGTCTATACCCACAATTTTTTTTGCTACCCTTTAGGATTAAGCGGTGCTAAAATATTGATGTATATCAAATAGTGAAAGGTTGTTATGATTTCTGAAAAACCAGCAACAAAGCGTATTCAATCAGGTGGTTGTGCGATTCACTGCCAAGATTGTAGCATTAGTCAGTTGTGTATCCCATTCACTCTGAATGAGTCTGAACTTGACCAGTTAGATCAAATCATTGAGCGTAAAAAGCCGATTCAAAAAGGTCAGGAGCTTTTTAAGGCTGGTGATGATCTTAGGTCTCTTTATGCTATTCGTTCTGGCACCATTAAGAGCTATACAATTACTGAACAGGGTGATGAGCAAATCACAGCATTTCACTTAGCTGGCGACCTTGTTGGCTTTGATGCAATTACTGGCGATTGCCACCCTAGTTTTGCGCAAGCGCTAGAGACCTCGATGGTTTGTGAAATTCCATATGAAATTCTCGATGATCTATCTGGTAAAATGCCGAAGCTGCGTCAGCAAATTATGCGTTTGATGAGCAATGAAATCAAAGGTGACCAGGAGATGATCCTACTTCTATCTAAGAAGAACGCTGAAGAACGTCTGGCTGCATTTCTTTTCAATCTATCGACACGATTCTCTCAACGTGGATTTAGCCCTAGAGAGTTCCGCCTTACCATGACTCGTGGCGATATCGGTAACTACCTGGGCCTGACAGTCGAAACAATCAGTCGCCTACTGGGCCGTTTTCAGAAATCTGAGATATTGAGTGTGAAAGGTAAATATATCACTATCTTAGATCACGATGCTCTGATGGAACTGGCTGGCGTAACCAAAGAGTAAGCTCCCCTATTAATTGATGTGGCTTTAAGCTGAGCCACATCATGTTTCTTACAAAATCCCTTCGAAAGTCCTCAAAATCTCCTTCAAACTAAGCTACATTAAAAATGTACGGTGAGTACTCCAATATACTGATTTACTTTATGTTCAGTAGTTGGTCTTGCAATATAAGTGGGCTTAGTTATGAGTATATACAGTAAGATTCTAGTTGTTGCTAACATCAATAGTGATGAACAACCAGCACTCGCAAGAGCGGTTCAATTAGCTCAAAAAAGTGTATCCAGAAGCCGAATTACTTTCTTTTTATCCATCTATGATTTCTCGTATGACATGACTTCAATGCTATCGGTGGATGAGAGAGATGCTATGCGACGCGGTGTTATCCATCAGCGTGAACAGTGGATGCGTAAAATCGCTCAGCCATACTTAAGCGAAAGCTTTGACTTTGATGTGTGTGTGGTATGGCATAACCGCCCTTACGAAGCAATTATTGCTGAAGTGTTTGCGGGCAATCACGATCTTCTTATCAAAGGCACTCGTAAGCACGATATTCTTGAGTCTGTGATTTTTACACCTACAGATTGGCACCTGCTACGTAAGTGCCCTATTCCTGTGCTTCTTATCAAAAATGCGAATTGGCCAGAGCACGCTAAAATTCTGGCTTCTGTACACATTGGATCAGAAAACCCAACACATATCGATCTTAACGACGCTATGGTTGAGCGCTTACAAGAGATGTCTAATCGCTTAGATGCTGACCCATATCTTGTTAACGCATACCCGGTCACTCCTGCGAATATCACAATTGAGTTACCTGAGTTTGACCCAACGACTTACACAGATGCAGTGCGTGGTCACCATTTGACAGCCATGAAAGCGCTGCGTCAAAAACATGGTATGAATGAAGAACAAACCATCGTTGAACAAGGTTTACCTGAAGATGTCATCCCTGCTGCAGTAGAACGTTTAAGTGCAGCAATGGTTATTTTGGGCACCACTGGGCGTACGGGTCTTTCTGCCGTCTTCATTGGTAACACAGCGGAGCATGTGATTGATAAGATTAATTGTGATGTTTTAGCATTGAAACCAAAAGGCTACATTAGCCCGCTAGACCCTAATACCGCAACGTAAGAACTAGGATCCTAGGCCCTAGAATTCTAGGACCTAGGTCTATTTTTTCTTCCCTACAAATCAGATATTAGTCACATCAATAAACAGCGACTCATCAATGTTCGTGGAAGAAACGACAGCTTCGTTGAATTCGTACTCTTCACGGTTACCTTCACGATCAAGTGGAAGGTTAACGAAGTCGAACAACGCTTTGTCCGCTAATTGGCTTGGGCTTACATTTTGGATCGACTTAAAGATAGCTTCAACTCGTCCAGGTGTCTTTTTGTCCCACTCCATCAACATCGCTTTAATAGCCTGACGTTGCAAGTTTTCTTGAGAACCGCACAAGTTACAAGGAATGATCGGGAAATCCTTGTGCTCTGCGTATTTAATCAGATCTTTTTCACGACAGTAAGTCAGCGGACGGATTACAACATTTCGACCATCATCAGAGCGCAGCTTTGGCGGCATCGCTTTAAGTCGAGAACCGTGGAACATGTTTAGGAACATAGTCTCAACGATGTCATCCATATGGTGGCCGAGAGCCAGCTTGGTTGCACCTATCTTCTCAGCAAACGAATAAAGCGTACCGCGGCGCAGACGAGAACAGAGACCGCATGTTGTCTTGCCTTCTGGCACCTTTTCTTTCACAACAGAGTAAGTATCCTTGTCTACGATGTAGTAAGGAATGTTCAGCGTTTCAAAATACTCTGGAAGAATATGTTCAGGAAATCCAGGTTGTTTCTGGTCAAGGTTTACTGCCACAACTTCGAATTTAATCGGTGCTGCCTTTTGAAGATTCAACAGGATATCAAGCATCGCAAATGAATCTTTACCACCACTTATGCATGCCATGACAACATCGCCTTCTTCGATCATGTTGTATTCAGTAATGGCATTTCCAACATGTCTTCTTAAGCGCTTTTGAAGTTTGTTGAATTCAAGGGTTTCTTTTCTTGTATCTGTCTGGTTCATTGCGGGCTCTCACATCGCCGATAAAATCGACGGTAGGACTTCCTAACGTGGTTTTCTATGGGGCGTGGATTATACGGTCTTTTTACGCAGGATTAAATGTTTGTCTTAATTGAGAATGGATAAATCCCATTAAATATTTTCCCTAAAACGACAAAAGCCGCTGTCGCGGCTCTTAGATTAGGTTGATTTGGCTTATTTCGCATTTGGAAGGTAAGGCAGAACTCGCATGGTTGGCTCTGGGAGTTTCATCGTTCCGCCCTCGCCGATCTCGCTGAGCGCAACTTGTACTTTGCCATTCACAATCGGCTTTTCTGTTCCGTTAGAGAAAGAAATTGTGCTATTAAGCTCGTTTGCAAACTCTATCGTGACACCCTGAACATCAGGCGTGAACCAACTGGCAAACATGCCACCCAAATCTTCTAACATACTTTGCATTTGAGGCATCAACGGAACAAGCTGTTCGTAAGATACGTTACCCTGTAATGCTTCTTTAGTCATAACAACCAGGGAGTAATCACAGCGTGTGTCTTTAGGTGTCTGTACGAATACCAAAGGGTTTGCAGACTTAAGGTTATTGTCGATTGGTAATGGCAACTCTTTAGACGATGGAATGACGAACTCTTCGTAGTGTTCCTCCTTCTCCATCCAGGCTTTTTCGATATCGCACAGCCGTTTTGTGTCTGCATTAACAAAAAAGACGCCAACTTTTACATCGTCGTGACCTTCTTTAATATTGTTTTTCAGCTGGGTATAAAGTTTGGAATACGTAAACATGTATTCTTGAGCGTGCGTCACAGGTGCAGCTAACATTAGCGCTGCACTACCCAATATACTTAGGCTTAATTTCTTCATTCGAACCGTAGATTTATTTTAGTTTGCGTTATGGTGGTGATCATGCTCTGTGTTATACGAGCAGTTCCGTTCTTCCTTATAGCACCTTTCCATTATTAAGTGACTTAATCATGAGAGAAAACGAGAGCTTCCCCACGCAGATTGCCTTTCGATTTGAATTAAAGCCAATGCTTCTGATAAGGCCAATGGTGACCATTTGGAAAAGATATAAAAATGGCGACTTCGTAGGGCCGCCATTTTTAGTACATGAATTTTAGGGTTTAAGCATCAAATACCTGTGACTTACCATCGTGATCGTTGTCATTATTTTTCTGTCTCGCGACGATCTTGAGTTTGATGCCAAACATTTCGCGGTAAAGTATGCCCTTCACGTGGAAGAAAAATGGCAGAACAAAAATCAGGCCAATGCCATAGAACATTGCCGCGACGACAAACATTAACATCACACCCAGATAAAGTGTTGCAACAACAAAGATTTTCTTGTTCACCGCACGCAATGATAGCAACAGAGATTGCATCGGCGGCACACGTTTTTCACAAATCAACAAGATAGAGTGACTGAAAGCCACAGATAGGTATAGGGACAACGGAGCTAAAAGCATCCCGACCACGCCCTGAAGCAGCAAGCTCACCAATGTGGCTAAGATAACAGGTACCGTGAACTGTAGACCTTTTCCAACGTGGCGAAGTTTTGTTTTTAGACCCGCTACGTGGCTCATTGCCATTAAGCTGATGCCCGCGTAAATCGGAGCGCTGATCACCTCATAACTGAAGTTAGCGATGTAAATAGCCGATACAATGTTGTTGGAAAAAGAATCTGGGTTTTGTATCGCGTCCCAAATGACACTTAAGTCACCCAATTGCAGTTGCAATGCAATGTAGAAAATGCCCGCCTGAACCAAAAGCAAAACGATAATTGCAGGAGAAAAGGACAAAAAGTGTTGAATGGTCGCTCGCCATGCTTCGCCAAAAACGGCACCGGCTTTCAGTTCGTAGGCGCCAGATAACGCTCGCTCTACACTTCCTCCAAGGTTGAAATCGTCTTCAAAGTCGTTGTTCATATATTGTCCAAGATTAACTTGTGAAATTTTTACTGGGATTCCAGTCAATTAATGTGTCCGTCATTATAAAGAAATCTTTCCGCGTCTAAAATCATAACTGACTCTTGAATCTTGCAATATCTTCTATTTGGATGATAATTAACCACTCACAAGGCCCTGAAATTGAAAACAATTGTTACAGAGATGTAAGCTTTATAAAACGCGGCTTAAATTATATTTATCTTATAAAAACAGTATGGTAAGTAATGATTGCTTTTGCCTGTGAAATTTTTTCAATTTCAGGGTAAGAAAATGCTTTGATTTCACAATATTGGTGATTATGATGCCCCCCTCTAACACTAATTGACTAAAGTCAAATCAGTAGGCGTAAACCCAAATTCGAACGTGGGAGAAATACAGACGTTGAACGCTAAACAGCAAGCAGGAAAACCAGTCATTCGTTTAACTGGTATTAGCAAAAGTTTTGATGGTAAGGAAATCATCAGCAATTTAAATCTGGATGTAAATCATGGTGAGTTTCTTACCATTCTGGGCCCTTCAGGGTGTGGTAAAACGACCGTTTTACGCATGATTGCAGGCTTCGAATCGGCAGATAATGGCCAGATTATATTGGATAACCAAGACGTTACACAGATTCCTGCTGAGCAAAGACACGTTAACACTGTATTTCAAAGTTACGCGCTATTTCCTCATATGACCGTGTTCGATAATGTTGCTTTTGGCCTGCGCATGCAGAAAACGCCAGCCGCAGATATTGAGCCGCGTGTAATGGAAGCGCTACGCATGGTTCGCCTTGATTCAATGGCGCAGCGTAAGCCACATCAGCTTTCAGGTGGTCAACAGCAACGTATTGCTATCGCTCGTGCGGTTGTGAATAAACCAAAAGTATTGCTGTTGGATGAGTCGCTTTCTGCACTCGATTACAAATTACGTAAGCAAATGCAGAGTGAGTTGAAGCAGTTACAGCGTCAACTTGGAATTACCTTTATCTTTGTAACACACGATCAGGAAGAAGCACTATCAATGTCAGATCGCATTATCGTTATGCGTGATGGGGTGATTGAGCAAGATGGCTCTCCTCGAGAAATTTACGAAGAACCTAAGAACCTATTTGTTGCTCGCTTTATTGGCGAGATCAACGTTTTCAATGCCAATATGCTTGAACGTATTGATGAAAAGCGTATCCGCGCAGAAATTGAAGGTGTTGAGTCAGTTGTATACTTCGAAAATGAAGCGCAAGCAGGAGACAAGCTACAAGTACTACTCCGCCCTGAAGATTTACGTATCGAAGAGATCAAAGAATCTGAAGAAAAAGGCATTGTTGGTCATGTTACCGAGCGCACCTATAAAGGTATGACGCTAGATTCTGTAATCGAACTTGATTCAGGCATGCGCGTGATGGTAAGCGAATTCTTTAACGAAGATGATCCAGATGTGGACCACTCACTCGGCCAGAAAGTCGCTATTACTTGGGTTGAGAGCTGGGAGGTAGTACTCAATGATAACCAAGAAAGTTAATCTTCAGAACGCCATCATTACTCTGATTGTCGGTTGGCTAACACTGTTTGTGTTAATACCAAACCTGATGATTATTGGTACGAGTTTCTTAACGCGCGATGAAGCCAACTTAATTGAACTGACGTTTACATTTGAAAACTACTTTCGCCTGTTAGATCCATTGTATGCGAAAGTACTTATGCATTCGTTCTATATGGCGATCGTTGCGACATTGTTGTGTCTGGTGATTGGTTACCCATTTGCGTACATTGTAGCAAAGATGCCTGCAAATTGGCGTCCGTTCATGCTTTTTTTGGTGATAGTACCCTTCTGGACAAACTCTTTGATCCGTACATACGGTCTGAAAATTGTTCTCGGTACCCAAGGCATTCTGAACCAAGCACTCATGGCGATGGATATCATCGATAAACCGTTACGACTCATGTATACCGAAACGGCGGTCATGATTGGTCTGGTGTACATTTTGCTTCCTTTCATGATTCTGCCGCTTTACTCGGCAATCGAGAAACTGGACAACACATACATCGAAGCAGCGAAAGACCTGGGTGCCAACAAGTTTCAGACAATCACTAAGGTGATATTGCCTTTGACAATGCCTGGCATTATCGGCGGCTGTTTGTTGGTTCTGCTACCTGCTCTGGGTATGTTCTACATCTCTGACCTTCTGGGTGGTGCGAAGAACCTACTTATCGGTAACGTTATTAAGAGTCAGGTCTTAAATGCACGTGACTGGCCGTTTGGTGCAGCAACCAGTATCGCGCTTACCATCGCGATGGCGATCATGCTATACGCCTACTACAGAGCCGGCAAATTATTGAATAAGAAAGTGGAGCTAGACTAATGGGACGCATAGTTAGATTTAGCTTTATGGCACTGGTATACACATTTTTGTATCTACCAATTATCGTGCTGATTGTGAACTCATTTAATGCCAATAAATTTGGTATGAAATGGGGTGGATTTACCACCAAGTGGTACGAAACGCTGGTTAACAACGACAGCCTAATACAGGCTGCATGGCACTCGCTAAACGTCGCAGTATTTTCTGCAACTGCTGCTACTATTATTGGTAGTCTGACGGCCGTTGCCCTATTCCGTTACTCCTTTAAAGGTAAAGGTGTGGTTAATGGCATGCTGTTTGTCGTGATGATGTCACCAGACATCGTGATGGCGATTTCGTTGTTAGCCTTATTCTTAGTGTTGGGTGCTCAGCTTGGCTTCTTTACATTGCTGATTGCGCATATCACATTCTGTTTACCTTTCGTTGTGGTAACCGTTTATAGCCGACTAAACGGCTTTGATGTGAAAATGCTGGAAGCGGCAAAAGATTTGGGTGCAAGTGAGTGGGTGATATTGAAGAAGATCATCCTTCCCCTTGCTAAACCAGCGGTTGCCGCAGGTTGGCTACTAAGCTTTACCCTGTCACTGGACGACGTGATTATCAGCTCGTTCGTGACGGGACCGACATATGAAATCTTACCATTGAAGATTTACTCAATGGTTAAGGTGGGCATTTCACCGGAAGTGAACGCCCTGGCAACGGTTATGTTGATTGTTTCTTTGGTTCTTGTGGTTATTTCTCAGTTGCTTGCAAGAGAAAAAGTGAAGTAGAATCAGTACCGTTAACATCGCGAAACAGAATGGTAACATGCCATTCTGTTTTTCTATTTACCGTCCAAAATGATTTGGGCAACGTTTGGTTTGGAGCTAACGTCAATGAAAAAATGGGCTAGTTTATTAGCTGGTAGTGCATGTGCGCTTTCTCTGTTCTCTGGTTCAGCGGCAGCGGACGATAATGAATTGGTATTTATGAACTGGGGGCCTTACATCAACAGTAATCTCCTGGAACAATTTACTAAAGAAACTGGTATCAAAGTCATCTACTCGACTTACGAGTCGAACGAAACTTTGTACGCTAAGCTAAAAACGCATAACCAAGGTTATGACCTAGTAGTACCTTCAACTTACTTCGTAGCGAAAATGCGCGATGAAGGTATGCTACAAAAGATCGATAAGTCTAAGTTGAAGAACTTCGGTAACCTTGATCAGAACTACCTGGACAAGCCTTTCGATCCTAAGAATGACTACTCTATTCCTCACGTTGTTGCGATTACGGGTCTTGCAGTAAACACTGATATGTACGATCCAAACGACTTCCAAAGCTGGGCTGACCTATGGAAACCTGAGCTTAAAGGTCAAATTATGCTAATGGATGATACGCGTGAAGTATTCCATATCGCATTGCGTAAACTGGGTTACTCAGGTAACTCAACCGATCCTAAACAAATCGACGAAGCCTATGCAGAGCTACAAAAGCTAATGCCTAATGTATTGGTATTTAACTCTGACAACCCAGCTGCACCTTACCTGTCTGGTGAAGTCGGTGTTGGGATGCTTTGGAACGGTAGTGCTGCAGCAGCCCAAAATGAAGGCCTGAACCTGAAACTGGTATTCCCTAAAGAAGGTGGTATCGGCTGGGTAGACAACTTCGCAATTTCTTCTGGCGCTAAAAACGTAGAAGCAGCACATAAGATGATTGACTTCTTGCTACGACCAGAAATCGCAGAGCAAATCTCTCGTGACACTGGTTACCTAACTGCGGTTAAAGCATCTAACGATAAGTTTAAAGATGTTGCACCACTGTTCCCTTCACAAGAAGATCTTGACCGTGTTGAATGGCAAGATGCCGTTGGCGACCTGACAGTAAAATACGAAGATTACTTCCTTAAGCTAAAAGCTGGTCAGTAATCGAATTTGTCATAGACAAATAACCAAAAGTGAAATAGGCAGCAATCGCTGCCTATTTTTGTAATTGGCTGATATACTTATGCCTTGCTACGTTTATATCTCTCGGCTGGATTCATCTCTATGGAATGAGAGAAGCCGGATTCATTAAACAGACCGAATTTTATAAACAGAATTGTACTTCTTGCAGTTTGGCTCAACTCAATGCCACATCTGGTGTTTATTTGTCCAATTGCTAAACAAAACGGAAAACAAATGAAAAGTAAATTCTACGCAAGCGTTCTATGTGCAGCGACGTTGATCGCTACTCCTGCAATAGCGGCTGATCAAGAACTGTACTTCTACAACTGGTCGGAATACATTCCAAATGACGTTCTTGAAGACTTTACAAAAGAAACCGGAATCAAGGTGATTTACTCAACGTACGAGTCCAACGAAAGCATGTACGCTAAGCTAAAAACTCAAGGTTCTGGCTACGATTTGGTAGTACCGTCTACCTATTTCGTATCTAAAATGCGTAAAGAAGGCATGCTTCAGCAGATCGACAAATCGAAGCTATCCCACTTTGCTGATATTGATCCTAACTTCTTAAACAAACCGTTTGACCCAAACAACAACTTCTCGATTCCTTATATCTGGGGAGCGACGGGCATTGGTATTAATGCTGATATGCTTGATAAGTCATCTGTTACCAAATGGGATGATTTCTGGGATAGCAAATGGGAAGGTCAGTTAATGTTGATGGATGACTCTCGCGAGGTGTTCCATATTGCATTAACAAAACTTGGTTACTCTCCGAATACTACCAATCCTGACGAAATCAAGGCGGCTTACGAAGAGTTGCAAAAGCTGATGCCAAACGTGTTGGTATTTAACTCGGACTTCCCGGCAAATCCATACTTAGCTGGAGAGGTTTCTCTTGGCATGCTGTGGAATGGTTCTGCTTATATGGCTCGTCAGGAAGGTGCCAAAATCGACATTATCTGGCCGGAAAAAGGTACTATCTTCTGGATGGATAGCTTAGCAATTCCTGCCGAGGCGAAAAACGTAGAAGCGGCACATAAGATGATTGATTTCCTGCTTCGTCCTGAGAATGCCGCTAAGATTGCAATGGAGATTGGATACCCTACTCCAGTTAAGACGGCATACGATCTGCTACCGAAAGATTTTGTTAATGATCAAAGTATCTTCCCTCCACAGGCCGTAATGGACAGTGGTATCTGGCAAGATGAGGTTGGTGACGCTAGCGTGATTTACGATGAGTACTTTCAAAAGCTTAAAGTAAACAATTGATCATGTTGGATTGATATGACATAAACTAAAAAGCGACCGATTGGTCGCTTTTTAGTTTCAGAGCGATTTTTAAACTCGGGCTTGGTTTTGTAACTCTAATATCTCGTTAACCAACTTAGGCACTTCTGCACTCGCTTTACCATAGCGCTTTTCTTCAAACTCACTCTCTATCGCGCTTGGTTCCAGGTTTATTTCTATTGTGTGTGCACCATGCATTTTGGCATCGTGAACAAAGCCAGCCGCTGGGTAAACCACGCCAGAAGTACCAATGGAAATAAACAAATCAGCTTCTTCAAGCGCGGCATAAATGTCACCCATTCGAAGAGGCATCTCACCGAACCAAACAATATGAGGACGCATCTGAGAAGGAATCTGGCAGCAGTGACAAAGTTCTCCGGTTTTAATGTCATCGACATGATCGATCACTTGGTTAGATTCACTGCAACGTGCCTTTAGTAGTTCTCCGTGCATATGAATAACATTGTGACTGCCACCTCTTTCGTGCAGATTATCAATATTCTGCGTGATAACGGTCACTTTCCCGTCCAGCTCCGCCTCTAGACGGCCTAGAGCCAAATGGGCTGCGTTCGGTTGAATGGACTGATTTTGCAGCTTTTTACGGCGTTGATTATAAAACTCCTGAACAAGGTCTGGATCCCGTGCAAATCCTTCTGGCGTCGCCACATCTTCAATGCGGTGATTCTCCCAAAGACCGTCTTGAGCACGAAATGTCTGAATACCGGACTCCGCTGATATACCTGCCCCAGTAAGTACTACAATATTTCTATATGGGAAATTCATAACTGATCCTTGTTGTTCTTTTTCATTAGCTTAACACTGAAACACGAGCAGCTGTAGTATTATGGATTAGACCATGGTAGTAATGGGCATTATTAAAACTATATTTTGAGAGGAAAAGCAATGAGGCACGTAACTCTGGCTCTTGTCTTACTTACGACTTTAGCAGGTTGTCAGCTGACCAATGTAGAAGGCGAAATTGATGACGTAAGAGTGAGCGTCGGTACCAATGATCATCATGACAGACATCGAAGCAATGGCGGTTTCTGCCCTCCAGGTCAGGCTAAAAAAGGTAATTGTTAAAAGAGCGGCTTAATGCCGCTCTTTTACATTTTGGTTAGTCTTCATTAGTCGAAGAGATTTTATGGATAGCCAGATCGGCACCATTGAACTCGTCTTCTTCTGATAGTCTTATGCCAGTCAATGCGTTAATCGCACCGTAAACTGCCAGTGCACCCAAAACTGCAATTGAGATCCCCAGGATTGTTCCCATAACCTGCACAACAAAACTAACACCACCCAAGCCACCTAAGGCTGTTTGTCCGAAGATGCCGGCTGCAATACCGCCCCATGCACCACAAATGCCATGCAGTGGCCAAACACCTAACACATCATCAATTTTGGTTTTATTTTGTAGATGGGTAAATAGGAAGACAAACAACACGCCAGCAATGGCACCAGTGACAAGAGCGCCAATAGGATGCATAAGGTCAGAACCGGCACATACAGCAACCAGACCCGCTAAAGGACCATTGTGAATAAAGCCAGGGTCATTTTTACCTGCGATAAGTGAGGCAAGAATGCCACCTACCATCGCCATTAAAGAGTTCATTGCTACCAGACCGCTTATACCACTAATAGCTTGAGCTGACATCACGTTAAAGCCAAACCAGCCAACACATAGAATCCATGCACCCAATGCTAAGAATGGGATATTTGAAGGGGCAAAGTTGGTATGTTTACCTGCACGAATTCGCCCCTTACGCATGCCTAAGAAAATAACTGCAACGAGTGCAATCCAGCCGCCGACAGCGTGTACAACCACTGAGCCTGCAAAATCATGGAAGCCAAAACCAAAGCTTGCTTCAAACCACTCTTGAACACCAAAATTGCCATTCCAAATAATCCCTTCAAATAGTGGATAAACGACCCCTACTGTAAAGAATGTGGCGATTAAGATCGGATAGAATCGAGCACGCTCGGCGATACCACCTGAGACAATGGCAGGAATAGCGGCAGCAAACGTCAGTAAGAAAAAGAACTTAACGAGTTCGTAGCCGTTACCTTGAGACAACGTTTGGGCGTCTGCAAAGAAGGTTCCACCGTAAGCAATCCAATAACCAATAAAAAAATAAGCTAGAGCAGATACACCGAAGTCGGCCAAGATTTTTACCAGAGCGTTAACTTGGTTCTTTTGGCGAACGGTCCCTACTTCAAGAAAAGCGAAGCCAGAGTGCATCAGAAATACCATGATGGCACCAAGCAATAAGAATAGAGTATCGGAACTTTGTGTTAGAGTTTGTACAGCGCCATGTACCTGATCGGCAGTTACACTCATTATGATTGTCTCCGTTAGTGTGTCGCGCACTTGTCCTGTGCAATGTAAAATAAACCATCACCAAAATGGTGAATCAAATTTGTAAAGAGCGTAGGAAAGCAATTAGCGTTCCAAAAAATCCCCAACCTCGCTAATGTTATTTATCTCATTGTTTATAAATACAAAGTTACTTTATTAAATAATTAAATCATTGCTTTAAGTTATCGATTTACGCACCAAATTAGCCTTATTGCACTATATTAATGCGCACCAAATTGTTAATTAATTGTAGAGCCTATATGCAACGCAGATCTATCTGGCACCAATAAAGTGCATATAAAGGGGGTTGTTTTAGAGGCTAATTTTAATGAATATCGCATCGCGGTTAAGATAGGGCTTTATTTACGATGTTTTTTAGAAAAAAACCGCCAAAAAGGCGGTTTTTAGTTTGTGTGCATTTTTATTACAGGTTTGGTCCTGTTGATGGTCTATGTGGCTTGTTATTACGTAACTGATGCATACCCTGGAGCATTCGCCAAATCCACACCCCTATCGCTACTAAAGCGAACAAGCTACCTATATAAGGAATAACATAAGCGATAGTGTCTAACAGTGAACTTCGGACCCAATAATTACTTACACCTTTTAATACACCGTTTGTGGTCGCTACCGTAACGATCAAAACAACAAAGAACGTGAGGTACAGGAAGAAGGTGCGGATTAAGCCATAGTAGTGCGAAATCACCACATCACTGTCTTCCCCTTTATCCAAACGATAGCCAGCATAAATAATGGCGATAACGCCTGAGATCAAAAACGTAAATGGGGTAAAACAACTCAGGATATAAGCAACCCAAATCCCGTTATGATGTTTGTTCATTCGCTTTTTCTCCTTTATCTGTTGCTTTAACCTCGTCTGATTCTCCCATCGCCTCTTTAGATTTCACTTCTTCATACCAAAGATCGTGGTGTTCCTTCGCCCATGTCTCGTCAACCTCACCCGTCACCATGCCTTCGAGTGCGCCTTCCATACCGAACAAGCCAATATAGATGTGGAAAACAAAGCCGCAGATAAGAATGAGTGCCGAGACTGCGTGAATCAGGTTAGACAACTCCATATCACGGCGGGTTTGATCAAAGATAGGGAAATCCAAAACCAGTCCACTTGCTGCAGCGATAGCACCGACAAAAATTAGCAACCAGTATACCGCTTTCTCACCACCGTTTGAGAAACCTGCCGATGGATGAGTGCCTTTGTGTTTACCAACCATCCCGCCCATTTTCATGAACCAACGTACGTCAGTCATGTTCGGGATCGATTTACGCCACCATTTCAGCAGAATTAACATTAACAAGATGAAAAACAACGGTCCCATATAGTTGTGGTATTGCTTCGCCAACATAACGATGAAACCCCAGAACTCACTAGGTACGTATGGTTTCAGGAAGTGTTTACCATAAACCAACATCAATCCACTGAATGCCAGGGTTAAAAAGGTAAATGCCATGCTCCAGTGCAGTGCACGATCGAGTCGAGACCAGCGCTTAATCTTTTTGCCTGTTCGAGGCTTGCTTAGCATCAGAGGACCAACAAAAACATAAGCCAACACAACCATCGCGATACTACCGAAAATAGCGATGGCACCAGCAGGTGACATCCATTTTTCTTTAAGGATGTACCAGGTCTCACCAGGCTTACTGATTAGAACGCCATGCTCCGGGGACTGGGACGTGGTGTAACCCGACTCCCCCTGCCTTACCTGACGCCAATAATCCGCACCTGCCAGTTGAGTCATCTCCTGCTGTACGACTTTAGAGGATTGCTCTTCTGCGGCCGTTGGCATGGAGAAAGTCAGCAGTAATGCTGTCAACACTGACAGCATTACCAGAGACGCACGTTTTAGAGTGTTTAACATGTGTCCCTCCTTACTTAGCTTTTGGTTGCGTCGTAAGAAAGATCATTTCCGTCTGTCCAACCTGCATTCTTAGCCCCACGTTCAACAACACGCTGACGGAAAATATCAGATACTTTATCTGCATCGCCCGCCAGTAGTGCTTTTGTTGAACAGAGTGATGCACACATAGGCAGCTTGCCTTCTGCAATACGGTTTGCACCATATTTTTGGCGCTCTTCAACCGAACCTGGTTCAGTTTCTGGACCTCCTGCACAGAAGGTACATTTATCCATTTTGCCACGCTCACCAAACGCTTCCTGTTTAGGGAACTGCGGCGCACCAAATGGACATGCAAACAGACAGTAACCACAACCAATGCAAAGATCTTTGTTGTGCAGTACGATGCCGTCTTCTGTGTGTTCAAAGCAATCTGCCGGACAAACTGCCATACATGGCGCGTCAGTACAGTGCATACAAGCTACAGAGATTGAGTTTTCACCCGCTTCACCATCGTTGAGTGTTACGACGCGGCGACGCTGGATTCCCCACTCTAGAGCATCATCGTTTTCGTTCTTACATGCAGTAACACAGCCGTTACACTCGATACAGCGTTTGGTGTCACATAGGAATTTCATTCGTGCCATCTTAAGACTCCTTACGCTTTACGAATGTTACATAGGGTTACTTTGGTTTCCTGCATCAAGGTGACAGGGTCGTAACCGTAAGTGGTTGCCGTATTAGCAGACTCACCACTCACATAAGGTTGAGTGCCTTCAGGGTATTTAGGACGTAAATCCTCTCCCTCGAATTCACCGCCAAAGTGAAATGGAATGAATGCCAATCCTGGTTTAACACGACGAGTTACCATCGCTTTCACCTTAATTCGGCCTTTTTCCGCACCTTCAACCCAAACTTCGTCACCATCTTTGAAGCCAAGATCGTTCGCGTCTTTCGGGTTTACTTCTACGAACATTTCTTGTTGCAACTCTGCAAGCCAAGGGTTTGAACGGGTCTCGTCACCACCACCTTCGTATTCCACCAAGCGTCCTGAAGTCAGAACAATTGGGTATTCGCCAGACTTATCCTGATCCTGGATAGATTTGTACAAGGTCGGAACACGGAAGATCGCTTCTTTGTCATCCCATGTAGGGTAATCTGCTACAAGGTCACGTCTCGGTGTATATAACGGTTCGCGGTGCAGCGGGACTCTATCTGGGAATGTCCAGACTATGGCGCGAGCTTTGGCGTTACCAAATGGAATACAACCGTGTGCAATCGCGACACGCTGAATACCACCGGACAAGTCAGTTTTCCAGTTCTTGCCTTCTGCAGCGACTTTCTCTTCCGCCGTTAGATCATCCCACCATCCAAGCTGTTTAAGCAGTTTGTCAGTGAACTCCGGGTAACCATCTTTGATTTCACTGCCTTTCGAATAGCTGTCTTCGGCTAGTAGACTCTTACCTTCAAATTCCACACCAAAGCGCGTACGGAAGGTACCGCCACCTTCAGCAACGGTTTTCGAGGTATCGTAAAGAATGTGAGTACCTGGGTGCCCCATCTCTGGCGTGCCCCAACATGGCCAAGGTAGACCATAGGTCTCGCCATTAATCGGACCGCCCTCGGCCTCGAGTGTGGTTTTGTGGAAGGTATGCCAGTTTTGTTGATGCGCTTTAAGGCGTTCAGGGCTTTGACCTGTGTAACCAATTGTCCACATGCCTTTATTGAACTCGCGGGTGAGATCTTCAATAAGAGGCTGGTTGTTTTCTACACGGATGTTTTTGCACAGAAGATCAGCAAACCCAAGTTTTTGTGACAACAGGTACATGATTTCATGGTCAGGTTTTGACTCAAACAAAGGTTCGATAACCTGATCACGCCATTGAAGAGAACGGTTTGATGCCGTTACACTGCCGTAAGTTTCAAACTGAGTCGTTGCAGGAAGCAGGTAAACACCATCGGTACGATCGTTCATTACCGCTGCTACCGTTGGGTATGGGTCGACGATGACCATCATATCCAGTTTCTGCATCGCCTTTTTCATCTCAACACCACGAGTTTGAGAGTTTACTGCGTGCCCCCAATAAAACATTGCACGGATATTTTCACGCTGTTGGATGTTATCTTTATTTTCTAAAACACCATCAATCCAACGAGAGACCGGAATACCAGCGCTATGCATTGGTTTTTGGCCGCCATATTCGTTGTCATCGAACCGTTCTTTGATCCATTCGTAATCGATATCCCAAACTTTTGACCAGTGACGCCATGAGCCTTCAGCAAGCCCATAGTAGCCTGGTAAGGTATCAGAAAGTACGCCTAGGTCTGTTGCACCTTGTACGTTATCGTGGCCACGGAAAATGTTTGCACCACCACCAGATTTACCGATATTGCCCAGAGCAAGTTCCAGAACACAGTAAGCACGTGTGTTGTTGTTGCCTGTGGTGTGCTGCGTACCACCCATACACCAGATGATACAGCCAGGGCGGTTATCTGAGAGCAGTTTCGCGGTATGGTAAACATCTTCTTCAGTCACGCCTGTTACACGTTCAACTTCCGATGGAGTCCATTTAGCCACTTCAGCTCGGATTTCATCCATACCAAATACACGCTGACGGATGAATTCTTTGTCTTCCCACTCGTTTTCAAAGATGTGCCATAACAGACCCCAAATGAACGCAACGTCAGAGCCAGGACGAAGAGAAACGTAGTGATCGGATTTAGCTGCGGTACGAGTGCGACGAGGATCAGCAACGATGATCTTACAGTTGTTTTTCTCTTTGGCGATAAGAATGTGTTGCATCGCTACAGGGTGCGCTTCAGCAGGGTTTGAGCCAATGAACAGCATCGACTTCGAGTTGTGCATGTCATTGAAAGAGTTGGTCATCGCACCGTAGCCCCACGTGTTTGCTACACCCGCCACCGTGGTTGAGTGACAGATACGCGCTTGGTGGTCAACGTTGTTGGTACCCCAAAGTGATGCCATTTTACGGAACAGGTACGCCTGCTCATTGCTGTGTTTTGCACTGCCCAGGAAATAAACGGAATCAGGACCGGATTCTTTGCGGATATCTAATACCTTGTTACCGATCTCTTCGATGGCTTCATCCCAAGAGAGCTTTTTCCACTTTCCGTTTTCTAGCTTCATTGGGTATTTAAGGCGACGTTCACCATGTCCGTGCTCACGTAGAGCTGCACCTTTTGCACAGTGTCCACCAGCGTTAAATGGGTGGTCAAAAGCGGGTTCCTGACCTGTCCAAACACCATTTTGAACTTCAGCATAAATCCCACAGCCCACGGAACAGTGAGAACAGATCGTACGCTTAATTTCTGTTGCCGCTTCTGGATCGACGGATTTCGCTTGTGCTTTTTTCATCATGCCCGGTGCAAACAGACTGGCACCAACCACTGCACCACCAGCAGCAAGCGATGTATTTCTCATGAATGCACGGCGAGAAATGCCAAGCTGGTTAGTTTCTTTGCTCACACTGTCGGAGCGTTTGATAAGTTTCATCCGTTATCTCCTAAAGTGTGTCGTAGTAATCACGAATGTGTTGAGTTTCACGATAGCCTTTCTTCTTCACATCATTTTCTGAAGACTCAACCGTCTCCGAAGCATTAGCCACTTTTGTGGTTCCTGCGACGACGGCACCTGCAACGGCAGCGGTTGTGAAGCCTTTTAGTAGCTCCCTGCGGCTTGAGTTTATTGTTTTATTATCTTTCATCTTTGCTTCCTTACCTTCCGGTAGATCTGTGGAGGTTAATGCCTCTCTATCGATATGACCAAGTACTGCTCGATTACTCGTAATCAGTGACGTTTTTCACATCAATTTTAAATTTGGCTTTACTGCTCTTTGTGTTCTCACTAAAACGCACCTGTTCCAGAGTTAAAAATGCGTCACAAAGTTGCGCTGCTGGCTTGTAAAAATCGACGCTCTCAGCGTTTTCAAGCTGGTGAGTGAATGCGCTAAACCAAGGAGCAATGTGTTTATTAAACACGGCTTGTTGCAGCCCCTCTTCTTCTTCAGTAAGCATTGCCATGACTTCACAAAGGGCTGAAATATGATCTTCTGGTTCTTTTACATTGTCAGCACGTTCAATACCTAATAACTCAAGATCGTGTCGAATCTCAGCCAAGGGTTTTTCCATCATTGAACCGGTACGGTGCCATGATCCAAATGGCACGACTTCACCACGACCGATACCGATAAACAGATTTTGATATTCATCTTCAAGGTCTTCGCGATCGGCTTGATTAGCGGCATGTTGAAGCGCAATCCAAGCTTGTTGCATTGCGCTAGCCGAAGGTTCAACTTCCAATGACTTCAGAAAATCAAGCATCTCTTTACTTGGTGCACCACGGAAAAGCGCGGATAAAACAAGGTAAATTTCCGTTCTCAGCGTTTGGTCTTGTTGTTTTTCCACTGTGGGCTCCTAATATTTCAGTTGTTTCAACGGGTCAGAGGCCATCGATTCGAACATGTCGACGACACGGCAGTCTTCACACATCGCAATACGGTTAATTGCTGCTTCATCACTAAAGTGGGAGTGACCACGAAGCTTGTTTTGCAACATATCGATCATTGATTGAGGAGCGAAAGGCTTGTGGCAACGAAGACATTCCGCCGCCTTCTCCTGATGAATAACCACTGATTTCTGGCGTTCTTCTTTCACCCAGTTCATACGCGGAGACAAAGTCAGGACATTTTCCGGACAGGCTTTCGCACATAAACCGCATTGAACGCAATCTTGTTCAACAAACTTAAGTGATGGAGATTTACCATCGGTATGCAGAGCACGAGTCGGACAAACCGCCACACAGCTCATACACAACGTACAGTCTTTGCTTTCACAAGAAACTGAGCCATATGGAGCATTGACAGGGAGTTCAACTACATTTTCTACAGGAATACGTGATGCTGACAGTGCATCCAAAGCGGTAAACAGGCGCTGACGTTTATTGCCTTGTAACTCGCCCAACGCTAAGTCGAATGAATCCGTACAAAGCGTAGGAGCCCCTTCACGCAGAGACTCTAAATAAAGGATATCGATGGTTTCTTTTGCAATACCAAGTTGATCAAGCAGTTCTTGAGCAATACCAACTTCACTATTAAGTACTCTCAAAATGGTTGGAGGCATAAAACGAGAGGCAGCAAATAAAACTTGAGTTGCACCGTTGACCAGTGCTGCAAACCAGGTATCGATACCAACGGAAGGAAGTTCTTCTACCACAATTGGAATAACGTTATCTGGTAGCGCTTTCAGAGCCATCACGTTATACGTTTCATGGCGTGAACTACAAATAAGCACGATAGGATCAACGCCGCCTGCTTTCTCGTAATTTGCCAGCGTACGTTCAATGAATTTTTGAGTATCTTCTGGATTTGGGAGTGCGTAATGAATCGCTTCAGTAGGACACGCCGTCGCACAAGTTCCCACTCCCTGACATAGGTATGGGTTAATCTCAATACGATGACCTGTTTTGTCACTGCCTTCGCTTGATAATGCACCTGCCGGACAAGCATCAACACAACGCTCACAACCTTTGACGCCTCGTGAGCTGTGTGCACATAGATCTGTGTCTAAACGGAAAAATTTCGGTTTATCGAACGTCCCCATCAAAGTTGGGATCTCTTCCAATGCTTCAGCCAGTTTCGGATAACCGCGCCCTACTGGATAATAACCCGGAGCCGGAACCTCTTCTGACATGCAACTGTTTAGGCAGAGATCGAGCACGATATCGAAACAATCACTATTAATAGCAATTTTCGCTAAATTGTTCGTAGCACCATTATTTTCGATTATGACTTCAAATGTCCCTAGGAAACCTGAAACCTGAACAGAGTTTGTGTAGTAAACCTCAGGGTTGTTGCCCTTTTCCCCATCCGTTGAAAGCAGTGTCAGGCTGTTCATTTGTGGTAATTGTGCAGCAGCACTTTCAATGATCGCTGTAGGACCAATAATCAGTGTATTACCACCACTTTCGTAGCTCACTGTAGGTGGGATGAGATTCGTCAACTCTACGGTATTTTCAAAAGCGTACAGTCTTGCTTCACCATTACTGGAAGTTGTTTGTTCTAATAGTTGTTTCAACATTGCTCGTTTCCATTGATTAACATGGATAATTTTCTATCTTCATTGTAGTTAGCAACGCAGGTTCTGCTGATGAATATATAAATAAGATCTTATATATCGGAGTATCAGAGTACAAAGCCAAGCAAAGTACATGCGTTCTAAACGTCAGAAGATCAGTTCTGAAGCATTAATAGCAAAGGGTGTGCCAAACTAAATAATTGAACAAATACAGTTAGTTATAATCATAGTTGGCAAATTTTTCCGATAAAAAAACCGAATGAGACAATTTGTCCCACTCGGTTCGTTGAGTATTTAGTCAAAATGTACCTATTTTTGCTGTGGTATATTTTGTCCTAATTGATCAGATGCTGATATTTGCTCTGATGCCGTTTCTTGCTCTAAAGTGCCACTTTTGTTAGGCACTGTGTTTATATACAGCTTTTCGTTATTTTGTGGATTTTTGGCATTTTCTTGTTCTGACTCATCAGGGGCGACAACCTCAGGCTCCGTGTCCGCCACTGTTGTATGATCTTCATCAATCGGAGGGGCTTCGTCTGTCTTCTCTTTAACCCAATCACGCAGAGTTTCTGCGATACCTTCAGACATTGACTTCAGATTACTATAATCATCGTCGTAATCGTCTAAGCCATCCCGAACATTAAACTCTTCTGATAAGAAGAGCTTACGTAATGCGGCTTTCTTCACACTCTCTGAAGCTTCAGAAACCAGTAAGCTCGCAATAGACATCTCTTCTGGTTTTGATTCTTCAGGCGCTGGGGCTGTTGCGTTGGCTTGTTCAACGTTGACTTTATCAACAGACCCATCGTCAGGTTTTACGAATGTTGCTTCAGTTTGAGTTAGCTCTAAGTCACTGTGTGCATTTGTGTTTAGGTCGACATTTAGATCATGGTCTTCACTTGAGGCTTCTTCTAACTTGCGTTTTGACCAACGGCTTATAAAACTGCTAGTTGCCATTTGCTCTACCTGCTCCTTTTCGTTTCTTACGTTTGACCTCTAACATTTCACCGTTGCGCCCGATGTACGCCTCCATCCATGCCTGTACTGGTAAGGGCATGTCATTAGACAAGACCAGATTGTCTCCATCCATATACCGCGCAGCAACGGCTTGAGAAGCAGTAAGAAGCTGTATCGTAGGTTTCTCTCCGGAATCGAGGTTATCCATTACCAGAAAGAGTTTTGGCTTTTGAGAGCTTAAATTAAATCGGTAATCAGTACGTTCGTCTCTGTGCAGTTGGAGCAGACAAACATCAGATGTTTCGTCATTCGGAGTCAACTGAAAACTGGTTAACTGCCATTGGGTTGTTAACCATGCACCTGTGATAATTTCATGTTCAACCAGCTCTATGCCCATAGGCCATGAATCTTCGGTCTTCTCGTATTTGTTTTCTAAATCTTTATTATTGTCTGACATAACTCACCCAACTTACTTACCAGGTCTGTTGGCGGAAAGGACATTTTGTCCTTTGCTTGCAAACCTCTTAGGTTACAAAGCAATAAATGCGCCAAATCAATCATATTAATAAACACTAAGCTAAGAGAATTAATACTAACTTAGTCGAAACACAAACAAGCGAGTGTGTCATTCCTGCGAACTCTCAATTTTTATGTTTACCAGACTGAAAGACTCGCATTTTTTGCCGCAAGCGCTATGTTGGAATGATATTTGCTGAACAAACTGCACAATAATTACAATATTCCAGCGGAGTTGAGCACTCCCTCACTGATTAGGACAACAACGTGGTAAAACCAAATATTATTAGAACCAGTGAAAATCCCCTGCAAACCATCGAAGTCGATGTGTACGATGAATACGGTGAAAAGCTGACGAAACAAATCGCTTGTGAGCGTCCTTTGACGGTACTGCTGAACTGGAAAGAGATCGTTACGCTGATGACCATTGGCTCTCGCCCTGATGCCCTCGTTTTAGGTTATTTGAAGAACCAAAGCTTCTTGTCTGATCCTGACGCTATAGAGTCCGTCATTATCGACTGGGAAACCCACTCTGCCGCCGTTATAACGAAAGAAGATACCGAGTATCTGGAAGGCGCGTTAAAAAAGAAAACGGTTACTTCGGGTTGTGGACAAGGCACCATGTACGGCAATGTGATGAAGCAGCTAGAAAACTATCAGGTGCCGCAAGTACTGCTCAAGCAGTCAGATATCTATGCCACACTTGAAGCCCTAACACATTACAACGATACCTACAGGAAAGCTGGCGCCGTGCATGGCTGCGCGGTGTGTCAAAATAATCAGGTAATGTCTTTCGTTGAAGATGTAGGTCGTCACAATGCTGTAGATACGCTAGCTGGTGAGATGTGGTTAAATCAGGAGACAGGTGAAGATAAAATCTTTTACACCACTGGCCGCCTGACCTCAGAGATGGTCATCAAAGTCGCTCAAATGGGGATTCCGGTGCTCCTCTCTCGTTCTGGCGTAACGCAGATGGGTTTAGATCTCGCCCGACAGTATGGCATTACCACGATTGCGCGCGCAAAAGGTCTGCGCTTCCAGGTATTTACTGGAGCAGAAAAAATTGAGTTTGATGTCAAAGGTGTCAGCGACGAATAATTCGCAAAGTTGAAGTTTGGTGTAGACTTAATATTAATCACAGTGAGTGATTCGAAATGGCGTAAGGAAATTGGTTGAGAACACGGTGAAGTTTTTCGATTACCAATAGACCTGCAAGCAACGTCTTGTACAACAAAAAGTAACACAATTCTCGAGTGCTGTAACAAGCTAGAAATACATATCGTTTATTACTGTTGGTGTTTTTCTATACTACTTATTTCACAAAGGATGTGAACGATGGACAATGATCAGCTTTGGAACTTTTTGCTCACGCCGAGTGGCATTATGGTTTCGATGATAATTACATTCGGTGTTGTTGGGATTTATGCTTACCTAACCGGTCAATTCAAGGAATAAGCGCACAAAAAAAGACCTCGCAGTGAGGTCTTTTTAATTTCATAGCGTCTGTCTACATCGTTGTGTTACTGAGCAACACCACGAGATTTAAGGAACTCTGAGTAAGTACCTTTAAAGTCTGTGATCTTACCATCACGAATTTCAATGATGCGCGTCGCCAGAGAGTCTACGAATACTCGGTCGTGTGATACGAAGAATAGCGTACCTTTGTACTGCTCCAGGGCCGTGTTTAAAGATTCGATCGATTCCATGTCCATGTGGTTGGTTGGTTCGTCCATCAGCAGCATATTTGGTTTGTGCATCATCAGTTTACCAAGCAACATACGACCTTGCTCACCACCTGACAGTACTTTTACCGACTTCTTGATGTCATCCTGGCCAAATAGCATGCGGCCCAGGAAACTGCGTACGACTTGCTCATCATCGCCTTCCTGACGCCATTGACCCATCCAATCTGTCAAGTTTAAGTCTTCTGCAAATTCATGTGCATGGTCTTGTGCGTAGTAACCGATGTTTGAGTTCTCAGACCATTTGTACGTACCTGTACGAGGTTCCAGAACGCCAGCCAAAGTATTCAACAGCGTGGTTTTACCTACACCGTTCTCACCAATAATGGCTACGCGCTCACCTACTTCAAATATTGCATTGAAGTTCGCGAACAGGTCATCTTCAAAACCTTGGCTCAGGTTTTCAACAATCAGAGCGTTACGGAATAGCTCTTTAGACTGTTCAAAACGAATGAATGGGTTTTGACGGCTAGACGCTTTAACTTCGTCCAGTTTGATCTTGTCAATTTGCTTAGCACGAGATGTTGCTTGCTTTGCTTTCGATGCGTTTGCAGAGAAACGTGCAACGAAGGTTTGTAGTTCAGCGATTTGTGCTTTTTTCTTTGCGTTGTCGTTTAGTAGACGTTCACGAGCTTGTGAAGCCGCTGTCATATACTCGTCGTAGTTACCTGGGTAAACACGTAGCTCACCGTAATCCAAGTCAGCCATGTGCGTGCAAACTGAGTTTAGGAAGTGGCGGTCGTGCGAGATAATAATCATGGTGCAGTTACGCGCGTTGAGCGTGTCTTCCAACCAACGGATAGTGTCCATATCCAGGTTGTTGGTTGGTTCGTCAAGCAGCATGATATCTGGGTCAGCAAATAGAACCTGTGCAAGCAGGACACGAAGTTTCCAACCTGGCGCAACTTCGCTCATAAGACCAAAGTGCTGTTCCAGTGGAATACCTACAGCAAGAAGAAGTTCACCCGCTTTTGCTTCTGCCATGTAGCCGTCCATTTCTGCGAACTCAACTTCAAGGTCAGCTACTTTCATGCCGTCTTCTTCGCTCATCTCAGCCAAAGAGTAAATGCGGTCACGCTCTTTCTTCACTTCCCATAGCTCTTTGTGGCCCATGATTACCGTATCGATAACAGTGAACTCTTCGTATGCGAATTGATCCTGATTTAGCTTAGCAACACGCTCGTTTGGATCGTAGCTAACGTTGCCGCTTGTCTGTTCAAGTTCGCCGCTTAGGATTTTCATAAAGGTTGATTTACCACAACCATTAGCTCCAATTAAGCCGTAACGGTTACCTTCACCGAACTTAACTGAAATGTTTTCGAATAGCGGCTTCGCGCCGAATTGTTGAGTGATATTCGCTGTGGAGATCAAAACCTTTACCTTAGCAATTTGAGTGAGTTTAGGAAAAACCGGGCAACGGTACTTGTTCAGGCTACATACTGCAAGTGTTGTTTTTATTAATTGGTCAGAAAAAGATCGTTTTGGATGAAAATGAGCGAGATAGGAGGATGTTTATCTGTCGTCTAAAATATTTGGATTCTCAGCTAAGCCAAAGGGTCCGTAATCAACTGACCCTTTGGCATATTTAGTGTTTGAGAAAGAACGCTCATCAATGCATCAGGCAATATTGGTCACTTCAAGCATTAACTCTGCTTTGTTCGGCAAGTAAATACTGAACACACTACCCTTGCCCCATTCGGACTCGACTTTCAGCTCACCACCGGTTTGACTAAGAATACTTTGTGAAACGGAGAGCCCCAGACCAGTACCTTCGCGTTTGGTTGTATAAAACGGAGAAAAAATACGACTGATATTTTCTGGCTTGATACCACACCCTTCATCCGCTACGCGAATCACCGCACCCCTGACGTTTCCATTCTCCACCCAGTCCTTACTGCTGACGGTCAATTTGCCCTGTCCGTTCATGGCGTGAATCGCATTCATCTGCAAGTTCACCAGAATCTGCAGCAGTTGGTGACGGTTAATTTCCACTGAGGTATGCGCTTGCAGATCGGTGATAAACTGAATGTCCCGCTTTTTGGCCCCTGTTTTTACCAGCGTGATGCTTTCATCAATGATTGGATTGACGCGTTGCCATGTAATTTCATCTTGGACGCCACCTTGTCGACTGTATTGCAATAAACTTCGTGTGATGTTTCTGATTCGGTCAATTTGGGAATGAACGGCATCGATTTCTTCCTGAACTCGATTCGCCTCCTCGCCGAGTTCAAACTGAATCAGTTCTATGTTGCCGAGAATGACGGCGGTCGGATTATTTATTTCGTGTGCAATACCTGCGGTTAACTCCCCGAGCGCAGAGAGCTTTTCATGTACGATAAGTTTATCCCGAGTCTGGTTGAGCAAATGTATGTGCAATTCCAACTCTTCTGTTTTATCACGCAGACTTGCTGTACGCTCCTGTACTTTGCATTCAAGTTGGGCTGCTGCATGCTTAAGCTCAGTCTTACGAACCTGAAGCGCGTCGAGCATATTATCGAATTGCTTGGCCAGTTGAGCCAACTCATGATCATCGTCGAGTCCCAAAGGACCGATACGCTTTTCTTTCCCTAACTGAACCAGCTTGACGACCCTGTGAATCTGCTCAATGGGTCTGAACAAATCTCTTGAACCGCGATACACCATCACACCTGATACCACTAATAGAACCAGCGTCATTAAGCTGACTTCCGCGATATTGGTGATATAGGCTTTAACAAATGGCCACATCAGATAGCCAGTGTATATCATACCTATCACATTATCGTATTGGTCTTTAATGGGTTGATAAGCGGTGATATACCAGGCGTCATATACATAGGCCTGGCCTACCCACTGCTCTCCACGGGAAAGCACTTGTTCAGAGACTTCATTACTCACTTTTGAGCCGATCGCACGCCCCAGGCGGTGAGCACTATCCAGTGGTACGTTAGTGCTAACACGAAGATCGGAAAGAAACAAAGTTAATGTGCCCACCGGACGCAAACGGTCATTGCTGTTTGGGTAAATCAGGTCACGGATTTGGTCGACTAACACGGTACTGTTGTTGAGAAGTAACCCACCGTCTAAGAACCCAATCAAATCATCGAATCGGTTGTAAACCGGAATCACGGTACGGCTCACTAATCCACGGGTTTCCAATCCACTCTCTTGGCTCAGAATCGACACTTCGGCTCGTTTCGCTAATGCTGGGTCGAGTTGTTCCAATTCATCTTTGTTTAAGACATCGAAGAAGGATTCTCGTTTAGTCAGGTCCATGAAGCGAAACTTATTTTCCACTGAATTGACGAACTTGAAAGAGAGGAAATCTAAACCGTAACGACCCTGCTGTTCTTTCACCCATGCTTGTATTTCATCTTTCGGCGTATGTTGATTAATGCGGGTACGAAAATCAAAAGAATCGGCGAACGCTCTAACGTAGTTCGCTTGCTTCTGCTGCAGTAACTCGACACTGTTTTGCGCTACCCCAAGCCGTTCAGATACGTCCTGAAGAGTACTTTGCCACGTGTATTGAATAGACCAATAAATCGTGATGCCAATCAATGCAAGCAGGGTCACAAAGATCGGTGCGGAAGTCAGAATGAGTAAGCGGTAACGCACCATGGTTTTAAACCGGTGCATCCATTTAGACAGTCCTTTGTGTTGTTGCCATTTAGTTGGCATATTCCTCTTCCTCTGTATCCCACTCTTTGTATTTGCGCTCTAAGGTTTTGCGTGCGACACCGAGATCACGAGCGGCAGCCGATTTATTACCATCATGCAGACTCACAACTTGTTGAATGTGCGCTTTCTCCACATCTTTCAAGGTCCAGTCGTTGGGATAACCCTCGCCAGTGGACGCATTGTGTTCCTTCAACTCCACAAGAGCATCTGTAGCCGAAACCTCGGTAGAAGTATTTGGAAAAACGTGATCACCGTTTATTTCGCGCCAATAGTGAGCTGGAGGTTTTCCAAGCAGGATACAACGTTCAATCAGATTTTTTAGCTCACGAATGTTACCAGGCCAATGGTATGCGCTCATCGCTTCCATATCTTCATGAGCCCATTTAGGCGCTGGCATGCCTAATTCTCTTGTTAACATGTTGCTAAAAAACGGTACCAACTCGAAGAGATCTTGTTTGCGGTCTCGAAGTGGGCAAACTTCAATTTTAAGTACATTCAGACGGTAATAGAGATCGCTTCGGAAATTACCAAGGTTTACTTCCTCTTGTAGATTTCGGTTTGTCGCAGCTACTACACGAACATCAATGCTGATCTCTCTTTCAGAGCCAACAGGCCGAATGGTTCGTTGCTCTAACACACGTAAAAGTGATGCTTGCATAGCCAGTGGCATTTCTCCGATCTCATCCAAGAATAGCGTCCCGCCATTTGCAACACGAAACAGCCCTTCACGTGATTTCTTAGCGCCAGTAAACGCACCGGAAATATGACCAAACAGTTCGCTTTCCAATAACTCTGGTGCAATCGCCCCGCAGTTGATAGGAACAAATGGCCCAGTTCTCCCACTCGCCTGATGAATGCCCCGGGCAACCAGTTCTTTACCAGTGCCTGATTCTCCTTCAATCAATACAGACGCACGAGAAGGCGCAAATTGACTTATCAGTAGTTTGAGTTGATTTGTTGTTGTTGAATTACCAATGATTTCTGAACTGTTATGACGCTGATAGTCCCGCTTCATCGCATAGTGCATGCGATCGTTGAGCCGACGGTCCATACATCGAATAACTGACTTCAGCATTTGTTCTAAGTTAAAAGGCTTGAGAATAAAGTCTGAAGCGCCTAATTGCAGAGCACGAATTGCGGTTTCAAGATCGGCGTAACCCGTCATAAAAATCACGTCTGCTCGCCTGTCATCGTCCTCAAACACTTCTTCCCACTCAATACCCGAGCGACCGGGTAAGTTAATGTCGAGCAAAATCAGGTCATAATGACGTGCGTTGCGCAGCTGCTCTGCGTCTTCAATACTGCCTGCCGTATCAACTTGAGAGAAAAGTTTCCCAAGTGCTTTTTTTAATATCGCTTGCATGCCCAGTTCGTCATCGACGACAAGCACGGAAAAGGCGTTATATTGTTGGTTTGTACTAGTATGAGAGTGGTTAGACATATTTACCCCGGAAAGGCTGAGATGGGACAGAGTGTACCAACTTTAGCGTGATACATTCCGAGACAGATGAGACATTTTGTACCACTAAATAGTTTTATTTAAACAAGCCTATGAAATAGCGCATAAATAATACAATTTTAACTTGTAAATTATTGGCATCTTGTTTGCTATAAAGGGTGTCCAGATTATCTGATATGTTGGACTCGTTTTGTCCTTCTGCTTTGGGTAATTGCGGATTTGAGCAATCAAGATCGTCCAGGAAACTTCTCATGCTTTTAAAAGCACAAAAGAAGCAGAATCATCATTGGAAAGGAAACAAATAAAAATGAAAAAAATTGCGTTAACTTTGGCAGCAACGTCAATCACACTAGTAAGCTACTCCGCTTTTTCTGCTCAAGAGGCTGAACATATTCGCTTGGCTACCACTACCAGTACTTATCACTCTGGCTTACTGGATTACCTACTTCCTCAGTTTGAAAAAGACACTGGATACAAAGTCGATATTCTTGCTGCAGGAACAGGTAAAGCGCTGAAAATGGGCGAAAACGGTGACGTGGATTTGGTGATGACGCATGCACCAAAGGCGGAAAGCGATTTTGTTGAGAAAGGTTACGGTGTTATGCCGCGCAAACTGATGTACAACGATTTTGTGATTGTCGGCCCTAAGTCCGATCCTGCAGAAATCAAAGACGACAAAAACGTCCTTGATGTGTTTAAAGAAATCGCAAGCAAAGACGCGACCTTCATTTCTCGTGGTGATGATTCAGGCACACACAAGAAAGAGATGGGCTTCTGGGCGCAAACTAAAATTGAACCGAACTTCGGTGGTTACCGCAGCGTTGGCCAAGGCATGGGCCCTACTCTGAACATGGCCTCTGAGATGCAAGGCTACACTATGACCGACCGCGGTACCTGGTTGGCATATCAAAACAAACTGGAACTGGAAATCCTGTTCCAAGGTGACGAAATGCTGTTTAACCCATATCAGGTTATCTTAGTGAACCCAGAGCGTTACCCAACTATTAATCACAAAGGTGCGAAAGCATTCAGTGATTGGCTTGTGGATGCACACGGTCAGGAACTGATAAACAGTTTCCGTCTAAACGGTGAACAGTTGTTCGTTGGTAATGCAGAAACTAAATAACGCTATATGAATCTTGCTGAAACAACACTGGAAGCGCTTAAGCTACTGGTGAATTTTGATGCAGAGCTATGGGAGATCGTCGCGGTCTCCTTTAGCGTTTCTATCACGGCAGTATCTTTAGTGGTATTGCCGGCGATATTAATGTCCTTTGTGCTGGCTTACACCAATTTTCGTGGCAAGTGGTTTCTGCTGTCTATCGTGAATACACTTCAGGCCGTGCCCACCGTTGTCATTGGACTTTTGCTGTACATGCTTCTCTCGAGAGCGGGACCTTGGGGCGGCTGGCAAATGCTGTTTACCCAAAAAGCGATGATATTTGGTCAGATGCTTATCTGCTTTCCTGTTTTAGTATCAATGATGCACGGCGCCCTCCAGTCGAGCGATCGTCGAATGATTGAAACGTCGATTACTTTGGGCGTGTCACTCCCTCGGGTTGCCTCTACGATGATCTGGGAAACGCGCTTCCCATTGCTTGCAGCGATCATCGCGGGATTCTCGCGGATTGTCACCGAAGTTGGCTGTTCGATGATGGTGGGCGGCAACATTATGGGCGTTACTCGCAATATTCCTACTGCTATCGCGATGGAAAGCAGTAAAGGCGCTTTTGCTCAAGGTGTTGCACTAGGAATTGTATTATTATCCTTAGCGTTAGCACTAAACTTCTTCTTATCGAGTATGAGAGGCAAAGGCTATCTCAGAACATGAAGCAAACCATCGAATTGTCATCAACTCAATATAAAGGCGTATTATGACTATAAAAATTACCGCCGAACAATTGTCTATGCGTTTTAAAGAACGCGTGCTTTTTCATATTCCGGAGCTGACAATTGGCCCAAACGATGCGATTTATCTCAAAGGTGATAATGGTGTCGGCAAAACGACCTTACTTAAAATTCTCGCAGGCCTGTTAAAACCGTCGACAGGTGAGATCATTGCGCCTAAAGATTCCTGGCTAAAGAAATGGACACGACGTAATGGCCGAGTCGACGTCATTTATCTTCATCAGTCCCCTTACCTCTTTGATGGCTCCGTGTATGAAAATGTCGTGTACGGCATGAAATATCAGCACGACACAGCAAAAGATAAGCGAGCTCAAGTTATTAACGCTTTACGCATGGTAGGTTTAGAAACATTGGCTGACGAACACATCTCTGTGTTGTCAGGCGGAGAAAAACAGCGCGTAGCCATGGCGCGAGCCTGGATATTAAAACCGTCCATTTTATTGATGGATGAGCCAAGCGCATCATTAGACATAGAGTCTATCGAGCGATTAGTGGTAATGGCAAAAGATCTGCTGGATCGTGGCTCTAGCATTGTCGTCACAAGTCATCAAACTAACGCGTTAACCGATTTATGTAAAAAACAGTGGTGGATTAAAGACAAGACTTTAATAGAGTCGCCGTTGTTGTATGTCATATCAAAAGAAACATCCCAAGAGAACGAATATGCTTCAACCAACACAAACTAGTTGGGTCATCTTAGCTGGTGGCCAGGCCAGTCGCATGGGTGGAAAAGATAAGGGTTTGATAGAGCTTAATCACAAGCCACTCATTGCTCACGTTATCGAACGTTTATCACCGCAAACACCAAGCATTTTAATCAATGCGAATCGAAACCAAGACGCGTACCGTCAGTTTGGTTTCGTCTTCAGCGATCAGTTTAAGAATTACCCGGGACCGATGGGCGGAATTCATGCCGGTTTGGTACACGCGCAAACCGATTGGGTCGGATTTGTACCTTGTGACAGTCCGCAAATTAACACCGATTTAGTAGAACGATTTTGCCAAGCGGTTGAAGCAAATACGGATATTTTGGTCGCTCATGACGGTGATCACCAGCAACCTGTCTTTACGATGTACCATAAACGAGTTTTACCTAAATTGACGGCGTTTTTAGAGCGTGGAGATCGAAAGATCATTCTACTCTATCAAGAGTGTAACACCCGTTACGTGGATTTTAGTGACTCACCAAACTGTTTCGTCAACTTAAACACTCCGGAAGAACTGGCTCAATTTGGACAATTAGAATCATGAAACACACGCTAAATATCCCTATTCTTGGTTTTGCAGCCTATTCAGGTACCGGTAAAACCACGCTTCTTGAAGCTTTATTGCCGAAACTGACCGAAGCGGGTTTACGTATTGGTATGTTAAAACACGCACACCACAACTTTGACGTCGATAAACCGGGTAAAGACAGTTACCGATTACGTAAAGCTGGTGCTTCTCAGATGTTGATCGCGTCTCGAAACCGTTTTGCGTTGATGACGGAGACTCCTCAAGCAGAAGCTGAGTTCGAATACTTACTCACTCGTTTTGATGAAAGCGAGTTAGATGTTGTGCTGGTCGAAGGCTGTAAAAATATCGCTTTCCCAAAAATCGAACTTCACCGTGAAGAAGTCGGCAAACCGTGGCTTTATCCCTTTGATGAAAACATCATTGCGATTGCTTCAGACAGTGGTGATCTTGACTCTGATTTACCAAAAATGAATATCAACGATCTGGATGCTATCGCTAAGTTTGTTCTTCAGTACGTCGAAGACAAACAACAACCGAAACAGAAAGAGAAGGAAATCGCTTGCTGTGACACGCTATCTCCTGCGTACCTTTCTGTTGTTCAGGGGCAAGACAAAATAATCTCTTTAGTTAACCCTGTTGCTGAAGTCGAAGAATGCAGATTAGAAGAAAGTTACGGCCGGGTATTGGCTGAAAACATCGTTTCTCCTGTTAATGTTCCCCAATATACAAACTCCGCGATGGACGGTTATGCTGTTCGTAGCGACGATCTGGATCGAGATTCCTATCAAGTGATGGCGGAAGTACTTGCTGGCCATGCGTATGAAAAGCCGCTAGAACTTGGTCAAGCCGTTAAAATTATGACGGGTGCTCCTACTCCGGTTAATGGTGGAACCGTAGTGATGCGCGAACAGACCATTCAAAGTGGTGACAAGGTAACGTTCAATGCTTCAAACATAAAAGCTGGTCAGAACGTACGTCAAGCTGGTGAAGATTTAAAAGTAGGCAGTGATGTATTCACAAAGGGTACTCGCCTTGCCTCGCCAGAAATGGGCATGATCGCCTCACTTGGTTTCGGTGACGCTAAGGTCTTTCGTAAATTGAAAGTGGCTATTTTCTCTACTGGTGACGAAGTGCAGGCTCCGGGAACTGAGCAGAGAGCGAATTCTATCTACGACTCAAACCGCTACACCATTATGGGAATGCTTGAACAACTCGGTTGTGAGATTCTGGACTTTGGCATTCTGCAAGACGATGAACAACTGATGATTGAAGCGTTGGAAAAAGCTTCCCTGCAAGCGGATATGGTGATGACGTCTGGCGGCGTGTCGGTTGGTGATGCCGACTACATTAAGTTAGCGTTGGATAAGCTTGGCCAAATCGATTTTTGGCGTATCAACATGCGCCCTGGTCGCCCTCTCGCCTTTGGTCAAATCAACAACAAACCGTTTTTTGGTTTGCCGGGTAACCCGGTTGCGGTTATGGTTTCATTCATCAACTTTGTTGAGCCTGCAATCCGTAAAATGCAGGGTGAACAAGGCTGGAAGCCATTGAAAGTCAATGCAATTGCAAAGGAAGACTTACGTTCTCGCCAAGGTCGTACGGAATTCAGTCGTGGCATCTATGAGCTAGACGAAACCGGGCGTCTCACCGTACATACGACAGGCAAGCAAGGTTCCGGTATTTTACGTTCGATGAGCGAAGCCAATTGTCTTATCGAGATATCTCCTGCTATTGATACGGTTAAAGTGGGAGAAAACGTGACAATCATCCCACTTCAAGGCAGAATCTAACCCTAGCTCTACATAGCAACGATTCCATAGAGGTCAGCAGAGCTGACCTTTCGTTTTTAGCAACAGATTGCAGCAGACTTTGAGAGTAGATCTTAATCTTGCTCATCCGGCCGCGAGGAATTCACACGGTTTAGCTAAAGACACTAACAAAACATTCGAGAGATAATTATGGCTCGCACCATTTTGTACACTTACAAAGACGAAGACAAGGAACTAACGTTCTCTTACCAGCAACACCACAACATTCATGAAGCGGTTGCTGAAGCCGAAGGTATCGACATTTCTGAATACCTTAAAATGGAACAGCAGCTCGAAGCAATTTCTGATACTAAAGCCGTTCGAAACTACCGTGATAACCACTTTAGAAAACTCGGTTTCACAAAAATCACTCTGGCTCAGAAAGAAAATTTGGGCGTCGGGAAAAAGAATAAATAGATTTTATAATCAGCAAAAAGCTCGCGTTACTTACTACGATTAGTATCAAATAACGCGAGCTTTTTTATTGATAATGCAAGCTCCCTTTATAACTGAGGAGCAACAACGACAAACTTATTGGTGCCTGCAATCGGTGCATACCAGTCATTGCCTCGCACATAATACGTTGCGCCATCTACTTTTACGTTAACCACACCACTTGGCAAAACGTTTACTACTTGTCCTGATAAACTGCTGCTGGCTTGCTGTGAGGCAGATACTGGTGGTTGTTCAACATAAATATATTGATCCCCACTTTGCTTGTAATAAGCGTTATCGATAATTGCATACGTAATGCCTGCAATTGCCAAAAATGCCGCTGTAGCAGGTAATCCGCTATGGTGGTAAGACCTATGTGACGGCGCCTTGTGGCTTGGCCGATAATTCGGTTGCACCACAACCACTTTTTTTGGTTTCTGTGGCTTATGCTCTTGGTCGTGCCACTGTCCCGGAGCCTGCTTAGCCATGGATGGAGCCACCATGCTTACCAGTACAATCGCGAGTGCACCGTTACGAAAAGTTGAAAGTTTAAACATAGCCATTCCCGTTAATTTAATCTTTAAGTCTTAAGGGAAAGCATATCAGAGCTTGTTTCAAGCGACGTAAATGAAGTGTAAAGCTGGGTAAAGGTGGTTTCTTGACGAAATGTACGCAAAAAAGCCCTGCTACTCAATGAACAGGGCTCTGTTAAGTTACTTAGCTTAGTAAGCGAACGATTTATTTGATGTTTAGGAACGCAGCTCCACGAACACCACCTGAATCACCGTGCTTCGCTTTGATGATCTTTGGACATTTCGCGACAGACAGCAGGTATTTCGGAATGCGCTTTGGCATCTCTTCGTAAATAACATCGAAGTTAGACAAACCACCACCTAGAACGACAACATGCGGATCGGTTGCCGTAAAGATGTTCGCAAAACAGATTGCAAGGAGTTCCATAAAGCGCTCAACGTGCTCAACGGCTGTTGCTTCGCCCTCTCGATAGGCTTCAATGATGTCTATCGCTTTTTTCTTCTCACCGTAGTAATGCGCGTAAATTAACTCGAAACCACGACCAGATAGGTAACTGTCTAAACAACCTTTTTTGTCACAACCACAACCCAGTAGAGGCGCATTGTCACCAAGGTGGAACCATGCATCAAGCGGAAGGCGCATATGACCAACCTCTCCCGCGACGTGGTTACGACCTGAGAAAACTTTACCATCGAAAATGAAACCACCACCAAAGCCTGTACCCAGAATCAAACCTATTACAGATGGTTCACCTTGTAGCTCTTCGTCCCACGCTTCTGAAAGTGCGAAACAGTTGGCATCGTTTTCGATCTTCACTGTGCGGCCGATTTTCGCCTCTAGATCTGCACGTAGTGGTTTGCCTTTTGCTGCCGGAACGTTCACAGTAAGAACTGTCGCATCCTCCGCATCTTCCATACCAGGAAGACCGAGACCAATTGAACCTTCGCAGCCAAATTCATTGTCGTACTTACTGATAAGGCCAGCAATAGTGTCAACCAACAATTCATAGTTATCGGTTGGTGTTGATACACGCTCTGTTGCTACACGCTCAAGCTTTTCGTTAAATGCACCAAATTCAATTTTAGTACCACCGACATCAAAGCCATAATACATGTATTTCTCTCCTAAAAAGTGTAAATCGACTCCCAAAAAGTTTACTGGAGTCAAAAAGATAAACTTTTGGCATTATCCATATCTGTACGCCTACAAACCGTGACCAAATCCAGATTTATCCCCTCGTCCAAGCCAGCTGAACAACAAGCGATCAACAAAAACTTATTCTTTGGAGTCAGCTCTCGGTTTTTGACCACTCAATATAACGTTTCAGGTGTGGTCGGTTTGGATCCGTTTTGATACGAGTTTTCGTTAACATATACGTTTCTCTAAAAGCTTCGAACCACAGTTGAAGACACTCGGAAGCATGGTGCTCACCTGTTTGCTTAAACACCAGCGTGGCGACTTCTGCTGTAGAGAGATGTTGCTCATTATCGGAACGTCGCATTATATATTCGGACAGCGACTCTGGTTTTATCGACAATACCGGCAATGACTGTAAATAGTCTGAGCGGCGAAATATCTTCCTCGCTTCACGCCAGCTACCATCAATGAAGATCAGTAACCATTTCTTGTTGTTGCCCTGAGATTTTACTAATCGTTCTGGGTTGAGGCGTGCCAGTAATCGTTGAGGTTCATCCACATAATCTGCCGGGAATACGATGACCGGTTGATAGTCTTCACTTTTCAATAGCGCGAGCATCTCGTCCGAGGGTTCGGTTCGGTTCCATTGGTAAACGTAAGTTTCCTGAATCGTGTCAGCGATCAATCGGCCAGTGTTACTTGGCTTAAACACTTCGTTTTCCGAAACAATGAGCATACAGGCGAGGTTCGACTTTATGTTTGGCTGCATTTCACACAGGCAATACTGCTGTGAAACCTGACAATACGGGCAACGGATGACTTTACAGCCGCGTGCATTAAAAGGTTTTGTCGAGAGCGATTGACGGTGGTTGTATAGACGGTGGAAAGCGTGAATTCTCATGAATGAAGATGCCAAATAAAAACGAGAGCGCGATTCTACTGGCATAAGCGTCAGGCCTCAAGGTAAGGTATGGAAAATGGTACACCGAAATTATTTCCCGTTGAATTAGGCCTATACAGGTAGAGCAGATACAGAGAGGTAACATCTGTGACAGAAACAGCATTTAATGATCCATCCTTGATAAGGCTCAGTTGCTTTATCGGTGTGCTCTTACTCTGTACCTTATGGGAAAACAAGTTACCACGTAAAACACTGACGGTTTCGCGCGCATTTCGCTGGGTAAACAATCTCTCACTGGTTGCTTTAAATAGCGTGATCGTCGCCTTAGTTATGCCCATTGCGGCATTTCAGGTCGCCGTAATTGCGAGTGAAAACCAGTGGGGTTTACTGCACTGGGTATCCGTTCCTATTTGGCTCAATGTGTTGATTTCTGTTGTTTTGCTCGACTTCGTTATCTATACGCAACACATTGTCTTTCATCGCATCCCTTTACTTTGGAGGCTTCACCGAATGCATCATGCCGATCTGGATATTGATGTGACGACCGGAGCACGCTTCCACCCCATTGAAATTCTGATTTCCATGGTGATTAAAATCGGAGCTGTGTTTGTTCTTGGTGTGTCTCCTCATGCGATCGTCATTTTCGAAATCATTCTGAATGCCAGTGCTATGTTTAATCACAGTAATGCAAGGCTCGCTCTGTCAGTCGATGCCTGGTTAAGGAAAGCAATTGTAACGCCGGACATGCATCGTGTTCATCATTCGGTCATTCCGAGAGAAACGCATTCTAATTTTGGTTTCTTCTTGTCTGTTTGGGATCAATTATTTGGTACCTACCGTGCGCAGCCAGAACTTGGTCATGACCACGTAGTGATAGGTCTGCCCGATATTAAAGATGAACAGGAGCAAAGGCTCGATAAGCTGATAACACAACCATTTCGTTATCATGTTAAAGGTAATACATCGAGTGATTAGCCAGCGTGGTCTGCTAGTGGTTAAAGTGAATTATGCTCAAGGTATACTTTTCACCACTAGCCCATTTTTGTTTTCAATGATAGATACGTTTTATCCGTGCAACCTCGGTTCTAACGAAATATCTGGCGTGATTGTCGATTCTGCCGAGCGTTCCATAGCCAGATTGATACACCAATAGAAAATCCCAAAAACAAGGTCTTCAGCTGTAACGCAGTCCGATTATCTAAAACTTCTAGCGTGTAGATAGCATGGGTATTAAAGACCACATTGGTTACCAAGATAGTCAACATCAATACAATACCAACACGGCGGTATCGAATCAGCAGGTAGGCGGCGAACAAATCTAAAATGCCCAGTAAACTCCAATAGATATTTAACCAACGTGGGGCAAAATCATAAGGCAACAAACCATCAACAATATTGTCATAGATATGGACAATACCGCCAACGGTTAAAAAAAGGCATAAGAGAAACACTACGAATTTGTCCATCATCGTTTCCTTATTTTTTGTTAATGGCGAAAAGCATATAGATCAAATCGAACAATTTATAATTTTGTGGTGATTTTTGAGACCGATCATGCCTTTAGACATGACCAAATCCGCGGAAAAGTATTCGGTTATGAACTTGCTGCTACTGCAAGGATAGCTACTGGTTTAGAACTTCGCACTGTTGCAAACGTTTGAATATGTAAAAATGCCAAGGCGGAATGGAAGCTCGCATTGGCTTTGCGCTGATTTGTTTAAAACTCAAAGTTGATACTTGTGAAGCATATCTTGTTGTTGTCCTGCGATATCAGCGACTTGCTCGGAACTCTCTACCATAGCCTCAAGCTGTTGCTTTGTTTGCTCACCCTGTTCTGAAATCTGCGTAATTGAGCGTGAAACGTCTGCGGTGGCTCGTTCTTGCTCTTCCGTGGCGACAGATATTTGCTCAACGCGTTCTTGAATGTGTTTCATCGCATCGTTGATCTCTATAAACGTCGATTTTACGTAATGACTCGACTTTAATGCATGGGCCATTTCTTCCCTTGAATCGTGTACTGCCCGACGAGAATGCTCGGAAGCGATAATGAGTTCGTTCATCATGTCACGGATGTTTGCCGTTTGCTGCGAAGTATCACTCGCCAACTTACGCACTTCATCAGCCACAACGGCAAATCCACGCCCTTGCTCACCCGCTCGCGCAGCTTCAATCGCGGCGTTCAGCGCTAATAGATTAGTGTTTTCAGCGATATCCTTGATTATGTCTACCATTTCACGGATCTGTTTGACTCGTTGATCCAGATCTAACATGGATTGTTCGCTCATGTTTAAAGCGTTCTCCAATGACTCGAGGTGTAAGCGATTTTGTTCAATGACCTGAACCCCTTTCTCGGTCTGCTGAGTAGCAAGCAGCGCATCTACGGATGACGTATTCGTCACCATAGCAATTTCCCGGATGGACGCTTCTAGCTGGCTAATTGTCGTTACGATATTTGCCAAGGCTTCGTTCTGCATGCTCAAACCTTCGTTCGTCCCCTCTGTCACTGTATGGCTAATTTCTGCAGTTTGATAAAGTGTTTCACAGTTACGAGTAACCGTCTCAATTGACTCATGTGTTGAATCAATCACCTGATTTAATTTCCTCGCTACTTCTTTTAATTCTGTTGGGCCAATTTCTTCAGCCTTGCCTCGAAAATCATGTTCAGTGAGCGCAGATAAGCGGTCAAGTACGTTATCTAAACCACGGTTGGTCCATGTTTTTAAACCGAACCACGTCAATAAAATAGTCATAGAGATAACACCTGCTGCGATGAGTACCATCAAACTGACATTCTCTATTGTGTGGTTTACCACCACTTTTCTCTCGTCAAGTAAATCGGATGACGAAAGAGAAATCTGATCGAGCAACAACATCGTCTCATTTGCAATCTGAGATGCACGTAGAAACTCGCTTCGTTGTTGCTCGCTTTGCTCAAGCCTAGACATAATTAAATGCAAAATCCCCTTTTCTCCAAACCCAGATTTAACCATTTCATACGGTGCTGTCAGGCTTGAAAACTCGGTCACCTCGGGCTGTAGCGCTTTAAAATCTGAGTACGCGAGGTTAATGCCTGCGATTCGATTGCGCATCTCACGATATTCTTTTTCCGCTTTCGCCAAATCGGTATGCGTCAGCATCGCCAAAAAGGTACTTTCCATTGAACTGGCAGAAGCGATAAATCGGTTTGCCGCATCACTTGATTCCGGACTATCGGCACTTAGGAAAGAGCTGATTCTGTTCATTTCCGGACCAATAGAACTCAGACCGTAACGAAAGCCACCAGAGGCGGAATCAACATCAGCTTGTATTTGAATAACAATAGATTGTTTTAAAAGAATAGAACGGGTGATTTGATGCAAGTTTTCCACATTGCGTTTCATTTTATTTTCAAGCGGCTCTGTTGTTACGCCAGACGTTTGCTTTGCAAGCTCCGCTGTCTGTTTCGCTAACTGTTCTATTTCCTCTTCAACAAGAGGAAGTTCTTTGGCCTCAGTCACTTGCATCCCATAATTGAGTAATTTGACAATCTCAAGAACATTCCTGGTTAACCTGGCGTTGGCCAATGCCATTGGTAACTCTTTTTGAGACAGTTCATCAAATTGCTCTTTAATCTGACCCATTCCTTTGAAACTTGCCGCAGAAAGAGCTATAACAAGGGCTATGATAGTTAAAAATGTTGCACTGATGGTCTGAATCAGTGAGAGAGAAAAGCGTAATCGATTGCGCGCTGTCATGATCAATTTTTATTCTTTATTGGGTTTAAGACGGTTTAATTGTGCATCTGTCACACAATCTAAATAAAGCCGTGATTCTGGCCCCATACTATGAATTGGTTATGACATTTACGTTTCAGTTGTAAGTCACGGAGATGACAGGTGGATGATTTGCGTCGAATTTATATTACTTTAATAATCAGTGGGCTAGTTACCGCTTGCTCTTCGACACCAGAACCAGAAGAGATTGAACAAGCTGAAGTGGTAGCATTTCAAGCACAGAACTTCTCCAACAAACCTGACTTGTTGGATTTTTATAATGAATGGCACGGCACGCCATATCGGCTTGGTGGTACAAAGAAGTCTGGTATTGATTGCTCGGCATTTGTGCAAAAGGCTTTTGTAGAAGCTTATCAACTTGCTCTACCACGTACGACACAACAACAATCAAAGCAAGGCGTTAAATTGAGCTGGAGAGAAGCTCAGCAAGGGGATTTAGTCTTTTTTAAGACCAGACGAACGACGTACCATGTCGGAATCTACTTGGGCGATAAACAATTTATGCACGCTTCGACGTCAAAAGGTGTGATTATTTCCAGGATGGATAACCCCTATTGGGCATCAAAGTTTTGGCAGATCAGAAGAGTGACATTGTAACTCAATACCAAAACGAATCGGTACGAGTTAAGCCTTAGGACATTGTTCTGCCTGCCAAGGCTCTTCTCGTACATTCGTGAAAAATATTTTAGTCGTAGGTAGCGATTGCGGTATCAAACAAGTTTTTCACTAAGGCTACATATTCATCAAGAAAAGTAATTTGCTCATTGGTTGCTTTTTTGTTCCAGACTCCGGCAAGAACTTCTCCTAGATCTTCTACTACAGCATCGGCTTCTTTTAGCAATTTAAAGCGAACGCTTGAGTGAAGTTCTGGGTTTTGCTCGAATATCGCCATGATGTTTGAAGCAACCATATCGGTTACTACATCCTCAATGCTTTCAAAACCCGAGTCGCCATTTTCAGTTGTAAAAATATCCAAGTTAAACGACAAGTGTTCGATAAGAGCGAGATATCCATCGGTTTCTACAACCACTGCTTTTCTCCATTTAATAGAAGGCTTCTAAGCTGAAAGTAAAACTGTTTCAATAGTAAGACATGGCGAGAAAAATTCACTAACTTAATTCATATTAATGTGAGTTTATTAATTAGCTGGATGGTTTTTAATCAAATAGATGATTCTCGTACGCAATCCAATAGGTTTTCGTAAACACAAGTTTTATTTCTGCCTTTTTCTTTGGCGCAATATAACGCCGCATCAGCGCTTTTTAACCATTGTGTATGGCTGTTTAAAGTAGGTTTATATTCGCAGACACCAATACTGATGGTGTAATTAATTAAGAAATCTTCAACTTTAACAATTTCTTGCTCTATCCGTTTGCGCAAACGCTCTGCAAAATAACTCGCTTGCTCCTGAGTCGTATTCGGAAGCAATACGGTAAACTCTTCGCCTCCAAAACGACCGCAAATGTCACTACTTCTCGCTGTTTTTCGAAGCAAACTCGATGTTCGACGAATCACTTCATCCCCCACAGGATGACCATAGGTGTCATTGACGTGTTTGAAGTGGTCGATATCGAAAATAACCAGTGAACTTGGCCCGTCGAATAATTTTAAATGGGCAAACTCGTCTTTAAGTGATTGTTCCCAATAGGCACGATTAAACAAGCCTGTTAGCCCATCTTTACGGCTGATTTCCGAAAGATGTTGATTAGTCTCTTTTAGATGAATCCGATTTCGTGCCGTTTCAGATACATCATTTATTTGGATCGCGATATGACCGACTTCTCCGGATAAAGAACGTAGTGGCGTGATAACAATATCCTGATACATGAAATCGCTGCTGTTGGATACAGGGGAAAAATTATTAAATTTGAAAAGAAATGGGCGGTTTTCCCAGCTAGAAAAAGAACGCGTTTCCAAATCGGCTGATGTTTTTAACTTCGTCTCAAGCCAGGCTCGAGGCAGGTCTTCAAAGTGGTCGAATAAGTACTCACCTAGAATATCTTGGGAAAGTATGCCGCTGTACGACTGCATAAAGCTGTTCCATACACAGACTTTATACTGATCGTCGAGCACAATGAGGCCTGAATCCATTGTATCTAGTATCTGAGTGACCCAATGAAAGTCAGCCATATCCAGTGTAATTTCGGGCATCAGATTAACTCCATGATTTCATATATGATTTCTACTGATGGCTTGTCCACCAAAAATAGCACTTCGCATTCGAAGTCGAGTTCTTCCGCTATATAGGTATATTCAATGGTAAAAAGCTCCCCTTTTTTCCCTTGGTCATCATTATAAACTGGCAGTGTATCAATGATACCCGGTTGGCGAAGAGAGAACTGCTTATCAAGTTGACTACCAAGAGATGTTAAGAAAGAAGAAACCAATAAGTTGGAGACGTTTAGAATCACTTCGTTATGTGCCGTGAACTCTAAATGGTAGCCTAACCTTTCCCCAATCTGATTGATGTCTTTTCCTCTAAGACAAACTAACGCTTCTCCGTGAATACCTCCCCCAACAAATCGTTGCGCGACTGCGACTGAACCGTCTCGTCCAATCACATCAACTAGCGTCATATGAAGCTCTCCATATGACAAGGGGCCAACGTGAGGAACTGGCAATTGTATGAACTCGCGCAAATGATCTGCCATAATGGCCGCTCCCTTCCCTAACGCCACGTTCGCCACTTCGCGAAATTTTGCTAGTGAAGAGAGCTCATCTATAAATTGTTGTTCTGGGCTCAAGTCTACGACTGGTTTAAAGGCATATTGAAGCCCTAACTGTTTATACAGTGGTACAACTTGATCTTCAGATAACGGTTTCGCAATAAAAGCCAGGGCACCCAGTTCAATGCAACGCTGTTTCGCTTCTTGTTGAACGTCACCTGAGATGATAACAATTTGAGTTGGATAGCTACTAACGGGTAAAGACTTAAGAACCTCGAAACCATCCAGAATTGGCATCGTCAAATCGAGAAACAAAATGTCAATATTCTGTTCCTCAAGAATTCTTAGCGCTTCATACCCATCTTGGGCTTCAATAAGCTGCAATGATGTACTCTGTACGATGGTTCGTATTATCAGTTTTCTCGCAATTGCCGAGTCATCACAAATCAGTATTTTCATGCCGTCAATGGAACTAAAGTCTAAAAAAATAATAATACATGTTGTATGGTCACTTCTCCATATGCTAGGCATTAAAATCATAGACTTATAAGCGATTTGATTCACAGTTATGCAAATTTACTCTTAGTTAAAGTGGGTTTATTTGCGAAGTATGCTCTGGTCCGCGCCAATTTTTCGTCGTTTATCCTAAACTATTGGTGGTAAAACAGTTTAGCGAGGTTTTGTATGTGGCAAGCAATATCGCAACAGCTTTCTGATACTTTGTTATTTGAATATCAAATCATCGAGAAAGTTAGACTTTCCGGTGGAGATATCAGTGAAAGCTATATGATTAACGATGGTGAACAACGTTATTTCGTAAAGACTAACGATCGTGAATTTTTGTCTAAGTTTGAAGTTGAAGCAGAAAGTCTGCATTTGTTACGCGAAACTTCCACTATTTTTGTACCCGAAGTCGTTCTGGTTGGTACAACCAAAAATACCTCTTTTCTTATTCTGAATTTCCTACCGACGAAACAATTAGAAGACGCCCAAAATAGTTTCTTGTTTGGTCAACAACTGGCTCAATTACACCTGTGGGGTGAGCAGAAAGAGTATGGGTTTGATACTGACAATTACTTAGGTTCTACACTACAACCTAATCAATGGCATAAAAAATGGTGCATGTTCTTTGCCGAACAGCGTATTGGATGGCAATTGCAATTACTTAAAGAAAAAGGCGTTACTTTGGTCGATATCGAGGACTTTGTTAACGTCGTGAAACAGCTTTTGTCTAATCACACACCGAAACCTTCGTTATTACATGGTGATTTATGGAACGGTAATGTCGCATTAACTCCTGTTGGGCCAATATGCTTTGACCCAGCTTGCTACTGGGGAGACAGAGAATGCGACATCGCAATGACGGAGCTTTTCGGTGGGTTCAAGCCGGAGTTTTACCAAGGATATGAATCAGTTATGCCACTTTTACCTGGCTATCAAGAGCGTAAGGAAATTTACAATCTTTATCACATCCTTAACCACTGTAATCTGTTCGGTGGCCATTATTTGGAGCAAGCACAACTAACTATAAACCAGATCATTTCGGTCTGATTTAGAACTGTTAAATCATTACATTCTGTAAATGTTCGAGCCATATCACTCTCATTGTTGACCCCAGATTCAAGGTTGAGTTTGGGGTCAAGTTTTGTACTTATTTCGACTCAATTAGCAACAAGTCCACTTAATATTTACTTAGATTCTGTCTCACTTCCATTGAGACCATTTAAGTGTTGGGGCTGTGCTTCTTCAATTATAATATTTAAAAAGCCCTGCAATTCTAGGAGTTGTTGTATGAAAAACTATACTGAAAGACATGTTAAGTGTCCGCATTGTGGGCACTCAATCGGAATTACTTTAGATGCAAGTAATGGCGATCAAGAGTTTTATGATGATTGCCCTGCATGTTGTCACGCTATTCACCTCAATATGTATGTTGATGAACTCAATGACAAGGTGGAGCTTTACATTGACGACAATTACGAATAATAAGTTATCTAAAGTGTAAAAAGGAAAAGGAGCTAAAATGCTCCTTTTTACTAGCGATGCCCCGTCCTGAATCAGGCTGACATTTTTATTAGATTTTCTTCGCTGCCAACACACGTTCTACTGTATCGACAATGGCTTGTGTCTGTGGATCGAATTCGATATTGACGCGATCTCCCTTAGTTCTTTCACCAAACAGCGTTCTTTGTAGGGTCTCAGGGATGAGATGTACTGAAAAACGGCTCTCTTGTACTTCACCAATGGTAAGTGAACAACCATCAATACCTATATACCCTTTAGCCAATACATATTTCATCGACTCTTTCGGCAGCTCAAACCAAATTGTACGGTTGTTAGGTGTATCTATGACATCAGCGATTGTCGCCATTAAACTAATATGACCAGACATACTATGTCCGCCAATTTCATCACCAAATTTAGCGGCACGTTCAATGTTTACGCTATCCCCTTCGGTTAACGAACCCAAATTGGTTAGTGCTAATGTTGCTTGCATTAAATCGAAGCTAATGTGACTCCCTTCGATTTTCGTCACAGTCAAGCAACAACCATTGTGCGCAACCGAAGCGCCGATCTCTAGTCCGTTAAGAAGCTCCCCAGGTAACTCGATTACATGGGTCTGAAAACGTTCTTTCTTCTCAATCTTCACGACCTTTGCCGTGCCCTGTACTATTCCAGTAAACATACTTTATACCTACTCGTTTGAACTCTACTAAACACCATTAGAGAGAGGTTGGGTTATGCCGCTTGCGAGATTTTAGCTAGTTATAGGTATGGCATATGGCCATACAATTGTTTATCATTTGCGCGGAGATTCTCTGAGACATTTTTTCACCTTATCGTGGGTAAAATCAACCACTAGGTCACCCCGCCACATCTTTTGTTCTCGAGCTCTCCAAATCTTTCAATTTCCTTTCCGCCGTGGAGTTTTTCGTGCAGCACTATAAAGAAGAAGCATCGAGTCTTATTAAATTGGCAACCCCTGTATTAATCGCTTCTGTTGCTCAAACAGGTATGGGGTTTGTTGATACTGTTATGGCAGGTGGTGTGAGTGCTACCGACATGGCAGCGGTCTCTGTCGCTTCGAGTATCTGGCTTCCATCAATCCTGTTTGGTATTGGGTTGTTAATGGCATTAGTACCAGTGGTTGCACAGCTTAATGGTTCTGGTCGCCGCGTTAAAATACCGTTTGAAATCCAGCAAGGCGTCGTTTTGGCTCTGCTGATCAGTATTCCAATTATCGCCGTGCTGTTGCAAACCCAATTTATTATTGGGCTAATGAACGTAGAAGATCTGATGGCTGAAAAAACCATTGGCTATATTCATGCGGTCATTCTAGCAGTGCCTGCTTTTCTTTTATTTCAGACGTTAAGAAGCTTTACCGATGGCATGTCTCTGACAAAGCCAGCAATGGTCATAGGTTTTATCGGTTTGGTGCTGAATATTCCGCTTAACTGGATTTTCGTTTACGGAAAGTTTGGAGCACCAGCATTAGGTGGCGTGGGTTGTGGCGTTGCGACGACTATCGTTTATTGGATCATGTTTGCACTGCTGCTGTTTTATGTCATGACCTCTCCTCGCTTGAAAAATATAAATATTTTCGGTGAGTTTCATCGTCCGCAACTGAAAGCGCAAATTCGTTTATTTAAGCTTGGTTTTCCTGTCGCTGCTGCACTATTTTTCGAAGTCACGCTATTCGCTGTCGTTGCGTTAATGGTGTCTCCACTAGGCCCACTAATCGTTGCGGCACACCAAGTTGCGATCAATTTCTCAAGTATGGTGTTTATGTTACCAATGAGCATTGGCGCTGCAGTAAGTATTCGAGTGGGTCACATGCTTGGTGAGCAAAGTGTTGAAGGTGCCCGTGTAGCATCGCGTGTAGGCATCATGGTAGGAACGGCTTTGACCGTTATAACCGCTGTTTTTACGGTTGTGTTTCGAGAGTCAATTGCAGAGTTGTATACCAGCAACGCGGAAGTTATCACTCTCGCAATGCAACTACTTATACTAGCCGCCATTTATCAGTTTACTGATGCCATTCAGGTTATCGCCGCAGGTGCTTTGCGCGGCTATAAAGATATGCGTGCTATTTTTAACCGGACATTCATCGCTTACTGGATTTTGGGGTTGCCAATGGGCTTCGTACTTGGGCGCACAGACTGGATCGTAGAACCAATGGGGGCGCAGGGCTTCTGGATTGGATTCATCATCGGCTTATCCTCTGCGGCTCTATTATTGGGGGTCAGATTGCGCTGGATGCACCACCAGAAGCCGGAAGTTCAATTAAACTTTTCCATCCAGTAATCAATCATTCTCAAGGCCAGCAAGTCGCTGGCTTTTTTGATCGAACTAATCTCAGGTCAGGTATACTTTTATACACTATTGCATACAGTCTCGGGATTCACATTAAACGCAAAGGAACGGCTGTGAGACTCACATTTTTGTTCTCAATATTGTTGCTCTCAGGTTGTAGTGAGTACTGCAATCCTGAGCAAGCCCTACTGGATAAATATCATCAACGTTTAGCAAATGTACTGGATGTTTCGACCTTAGAAATAGCCCCTCAGCCAGCTATCTCAATACCTTCCCGAAGAGATTTATTTCAGCCCCTGCCAAGGTTGTCGCTTGGGCTTCTTGAAAGCTATCAACTTCGTCAGTGTGGCTTATTTAACCTATTAGCAGAGAAAAACTCGCAACTTGGGAAAGTTCAGGACGCCTTCCATGATCTTGATTATCAAACATCGTTACTCAGGACATTAAACGCCTGCCTGACCGAATTTCCGCTTAGCGGGGACGAACGAGCAACACTAGAATCGTTATACCTACAAAAATGGAGTCACCTTCATGCTCATCTTGATAACTTGCTATTGACAAGTGATGCGATGCAAAAACAACTGACCGCTTCTGACTGGTTATCCGTAGACAACCAAAGCCAAATCTCTCGAGTGAGTGACGCTTTCAATATTCTGAGTGAAATTTATGACGCTCCTCACCAAGCAATCTCTCGCCTACCCGCCGCTCGTTTGGTGTCGTACCAAGAGGTGATCGAAAAGTCTCGCTTAATGGGAAGGCTTTACTATTCCCTTACCAATACAACACTATGGTTAAATGAAACGACTCGTTTGCTTGAATCGAATCAAAGTAAAGTACTATGTGGCAAGAATCGGGATACCACGCAGTTTCGTTACTTGAACAATGTGTTTCAATCCATCTATGTAGAAGAAGTACAGCCCTATTTGGCGTATTTAGACAGCACTTTTCAACGCTTAAATAGTGGCATTGAACTTGTTGAAAAAAGAATGGATCTTCATGGCAAAGTCTACGGACTTTCTAAAGCACACACAGCGTTCAGACAAGAAACCCTTGAGCATGTGAAGTTCTGGCAGGGTCTTTTTAAACGTTGCGGTGTAGCGGTAGGTAATACCAATTACAGTAAGTAAGTGAAAAATCCAACTCAGTTATCAAGCTTCCTAACGAAGCCAGAATGACCAATTAATTTCTAAGATTGGTATCTCACTACTCCTTGATACGCTCGCGTAAGAATCGGGCGAATTTAGGTATCCCGGTGTGGGTGTATCCGTTATATCTAAACGTGATAGTCGAGCCGAGCTTTGGTGGAGTACGGCGTACCTCGTCCGTAAATCCGCTGCCAATGTAGAACTCTGTACCATCAGGCATGCGTACTAATAATGCACCCATCATACCCAGCAACCGTCCAGTGCCAGGTTTATGACCAATCACTTGCGCTTCAGTATCTTCATAACGCTTCAGTTTGAGTAAATCACTACCACGACCCGCCTGATAACGGCTTGATACTTTTCTGAGCATCACACCTTCTCCATCAGAAAGTGAAATCTTGTCTAATTGTCTAAATAAGTGTGCCTCGTTTTGAATTGACTTGTGCTCGACATATTTGATGTGTTGCTTATCTATTTCGAACACCAAATTCTGGATATTATAATATCGTTTGCGATAGTCGCCCGCAGAATAAGGCATATCGAACAGCATAAAGTCTATTTTTTGCCACGCATTGTCTACTGGTGTGTTGTCCAAAACCGTTTGCTGTACCAGATGAAAATTACCGCGCCCGGCCCATAGCTCCCCATCTAAAGGGTAATCAGGAAGTGGAGCAGTAAACCAGTCCGGAGCGTAAATGCGGTTTCCGTTGCGGGTAACGAGGTGGGTCCCTGTCCAATATGCCCGAATACCATCCAGTTTTTCACTGTACCAGTATTCGGACACATCAATTCCGTCTTGATACGTGTCTGCCAGAGCGACCAATGGTGTTAAAGGTGTTTCCGCATAAGGCTGTGTAGAAGCCATAATGGCAAGAGCGAGCAATGTCATTTTTACGGGCATGGAAGTCATCCTTGTACAAAAAACATCTACATTGAAACTTAACTTTCTTCGATAACCTATTTGTCAGTAGTTATTCTTCGATCCACCACAATAATTGTGAGTAATGGATTGCAACCTTGATCCAGTGCTTGAACTGAGTTCGTTTTCCTCATCAAATGTCCATAAATAATGGTCTTACCGCTGAATAAAGTGTTTTCTTACTCAACGCTCATGATGAGTTAATACTAAAATATTTGATATGAGTGGATATTTTTTACTGCGAGGAGGTGTGATGAGGTTGTTTTTTGCACTGACATTTGATGATTCGACCAAAAACGAATTGGTGAGTTATCAGGATCTCGTTCGTACTCATGGTATGAAAGGACATAATACTCGCAAAGAAAACTTTCATCTCACGTTAGCTTTTATTGGCGAGTGCACAGAGCAAGAAAAGCTAACATTAGTAGATATCCTTCACCAACTGAAATCCAACTGTGACACCTTACGTATTGATCGCTTAGGTTCATTTCATCAAAAACGAAGCCATTTGCTTTGGATGGGGTTAGCCAATAATCGCCCATTGATGAGATTACAAACTGAACTTATTGACGCATTAACAACACAAAACTTCGTTACCGAATCACGGCGTTTCATTCCGCACATTACACTGTTTCGTTATGTCTCTGGTGGCGCTCCGTTGAAGAACATTCACATTACACCTCGAAACATTCATGTTTACTCAATAGCTTTGATGGAGAGTATGTACCGAGAGAATAAGTTGGTTTACAAGGTAGTAGACGAAGTCATTCAATAAACAACCATGTAGATGCAATACAATGTCGTGTTAATCGCAGTTTAGATTGTGCAGGCGTGTATGCGAAGATTATCAAGCCTGCCACTGACTACGCATCTTCTCGATCGTCTCTGGTGGCACACCGTGAATGCTCTGATATTCAGCGTCACATACTTTGATCTCAACCTCTATGCCCTTCTTTTTACAGAAATCCAGGTAACGTTTCATTTCCCAATGCCGAACAAAAGTATTACTGACAGTAACGGTTTTGCCTTTGTTTAACCATTTGCGAACTTGATGGAAACACCATTCATGCGCTTGAGGCAGTTGCTGCGGATTGAAATGGTATTCTCCCCCCTCAGTTTCAAAGTACATGTCTGCTTCAAAATGTTTTGCATTGAGTTCTTCTACCAACTGTTTAGCAAGCGTCGTTTTACCAGAGCCGGGAAGACCGCGAATAAGAATAAGTTTGCAGATAGACATGGTTTGAGTGTTTGTGGTTGGATACGAACAGACTTTAAAGGAAATTCCTAAAAAGGAAAGTAGAAATAAAAAATGCCGAGCGATTTGCCCGGCATTCAATATTAATGACTGTAGTCTATTGTTATCTGTAGGCGGGTAACTCTGTTCTGAGTCCTTTAACCAGACTCACACACATGACTAAAAGGACTAATGTGAACGGTAAACCCGTCGCCACTACACCCGACTGCAATGCTTGCAAAGCTTCTTTACCACCTATCCACAGCATAACGGCAGCAATCGCGCCCTCGATGCATGCCCAGAAAATTCGCTGTGGTACAGGCGCGTCGATCTTACCGCCGGCTGTAATACTGTCGATGACCAGAGAACCTGAATCCGACGACGTAACAAAGAATACAAGGATCAAGCCGATAGATAGAATCGAGATTACCGAGCTGTATGGCAGTTGGTCATAAACATGGAATAGTGTCAGGGAAATATCCGTAAGACCATTCGTACCAAGCTCACCTACTTTATTGACGACCTGATCAAGTGCGATACCACCAAAAATTGCCATCCAGATTAATGTCACAACGGTTGGAATGATAATCACCGCAAAGATGAACTCTCTTACTGTTCGGCCCTTAGATACACGCGCGATAAACATACCAACAAATGGTGACCAAGATACCCACCATGCCCAGTAGAATACTGTCCAGCCCTGCATCCAAGTTTCATCCTCACGCCCATGTGGATTACTTAAAGGAATGAGATACTCGATATACGATTTAGTCGTATCAACAATTGAGCTGAATGCAGTATCAAAGCTGATAAAAGTAATGAAGATCAGCAGCGCAAATGCCACCACCATGTTGACATTACTCAGTACCTTAACGCCACCATCGATGCCACGAATGACCGAAAGTACCGCAATGAAAGTCACAAAGGTGATAACAATCATTTGCGTACCAATACCACCATCGAAACCAAACACGTGGTTAATACCACTTGTTGCTTGCTGAGCTCCCAAACCTAAAGACGTAGCCAGACCAAACAACGTCGATAACACCGCAAGGATGTCGATGACATGACCTAACCAACCCCAAGCACGATCACCAAAAATAGGATAAAAAGCGGATCGCAGAGAAAGTGGTAGCCCTTTATTGAAAGTAAAGAAAGCAAGTGCTAGGGCCACAATCGCATAAATAGCCCAGCCATGAATACCCCAGTGGTACATGGTCGCCGCCATGGCTAGTGACTTCGCTTCTTCAGAGTATGGTTCTGCGTTCAGAGGCATTCCCCACCAATCGGTGAAGTACGCGGTTGGTTCTGCAACACTCCAGAAGAGAAGACCGATACCCATACCAGCAGCAAACAGCATGGATAACCAAGAAACATTTGAGTGATCGGGTGTTGCATCTTTACCACCCAGGCGTATTTTACCAAGAGGCGATAACAGTAAAACCACGGCAAATAATACGAAGAAGTTAGCAGACCACATAAAAAACGCGTCAAACTGTTCGATAATTCCGTTTTTAACACCGTTTAATACGTCACGAGCGGTATCTGGCTCTACTAAAAGTAGTGATACGAGACATAAAACAATAAGACCAGCACTTATGCCGAATACGGGGTTATGTACGTCAAATCCCCATTTCTGTACATTGTCCTGACCTACCTGATAATCAGTCGTCTCGATACTATATTTTTTAAATGAAACATTATCCATAAATACAAATTTAACGTAATTTGAAACGCTTCTCTGTTGAGAAGTACTCCAATCCCGCCCTCCATTAATTTGAACTCTAACTAATAAAATCAAAGCAAAGTCTAACACTAGTCACAATAACATGCAAAAATGCCTCTTTTATTGCATATAAATGACAATTCATAAGATTGGAGTCGAAGAGAGAAAAGGATATAAACTATGACATCTAATTATTATTAAATAGAAGTTCCTGTCAGAAGGAACGAAGGGAGCGGTGAGAAAGATGACACATCAAAATGGCCATACGAAAAAGTATGGCCATTAGCTTCTTAACAAATAAGACCGATAGGCAAAAACCTTTGAACGGGTTTTCTATAAGAAATGGAACGTTACGTTGCCAGTGAAGCTATCTAAAGAGTCGCTGTCGCCATCAATATCGACGCCAAAGGCTTGGTAACTCGCACCAACAGAGAGGTTATCAAACAAAAAGTACTCTGCTCCAACACCATACATGTACGATACACCGTCATCTTTATCGATTGAACTTAATGCCCCTTTGTAATCGACATTAAATGCGTTAATACCACCTTTCGCATAGATGTGGAATGGACCAAAATCGATGCTTGGTTTCACCGCCAGGTAGAATGATTCAAAATCGCCGTCGCCTTTATTTCCGTCCACAGACAACCCCACTTTACCGTGGTTAAAGTAGCCTGCTTCAATGCCAATGATCGGCAGAATACCAGTACCAACATGCACACCATAGGTTGTGTCACTTTCGCCATCAATGTCGGATTGACCTATTTGTCCACCTGCGTATAGCCATGAGTCAGCAAAAGCAGACGTTGAACACAACGTCAAAGCCAATAACGAGAGTTTTATTTTCATAGTTAAACCATCCTGTTCGATTGTTGCGCGACATCGCGCTTCCTAGCTCGTAACTGAATGACCACTATATATTGGAAAGTGTCGGGATTTTAAGATCAAATATTGAATAACTTATATTCAATTTGTTGTAGTGTGACATCAATTCAGAATGAATACCGTTTTGATGCATAAAAAAACACCGGCAATTGCCGGCGTTTGCTCGTAATTCAAAAAAGACAATTAAAGGAAGTGCAGGGATGCATTCACAGAGAATGTATCGACGTCATCTTTACCCACTGTGTAGTTCATGTAGCTTGCGCCCACAGATAATGGACCAAAAATGAAGTATTCAGCGCCTACACCGTACATTAGATCGACATCATCATCATCGCTGCCGCCTTTCACTTCCTTGTCCCACTGGTGGATACCACCTTTAGCATAAATGTGCAGTGGACCAAAATCGATACTTGGCTTAAGTGCTGCGTAGTAAGATGTCAGCTTGGTATCGTAACCGTTGATGTCAAATTCGCCGTGTTGAGTCACACCAGCTTCGATACCAATGATCGGTAGGATACCTGTACCTACGTGCACTGAGTATGCTGTATCAGTCTCACCTTTGTAGTCAGATTGACCAACACTTGCGCCACCATAAATCCAAGAATCAGCCATTGCCGCTGAAGATGCACCAAGTAGAGCCACTGCTAATAGAGTTTTTTTCATCATTTACCTTTTCACTCTTTATTATTCCCCACGTCCTTTGAAATAAGACGTTGGTACTGCAAATATACCCAAATAACCTCGAGATGCTTGGTTCAGCGAGAATGACTTGGCTCTCAGACGCGGCAACGATTTGAAGATCTAGTGGTTCTAAATCAAAAATCGTTAACAAAGGCTGTGAGTCAAGACAACTCGCCCTTCGGGAGCGTGTCACTGACACAATTTCTGCGTCAAATAACTTGGAAAGAGCTTGCTATTCCGCTGCGTTATTTTCCTTGAACTAGCATCAGTGACAACGCTCTGAATCCTGCATCTTGAAGTCATTTGGGTATATAAGGGAGGCAAAAAATTGCCTCCCAATAACTAACAAAACGATGCTAATAAAATAGTTAGCAAGGACTGTACCAATAACGCACTAACCATAAAAAACGAGTTAAGTGATTGTACTTATTGACTAACATGCATCAATCGCATTTTTGACTCGTTTATCAGAAACCGGATACGGAGTGCCTAATTGTTGAGCAAAATAGCTAACGCGCAGCTCTTCAATCATCCAACGCACTTCTTTCACGCTTTCGGGAATGACCATTCCCTTCGGAATCTTATTCAGTAACTCTTTGTAGTCGTTCGCCACAGATTCGATTTTAAGCATGTGCAAACGGTCTTTATTTGGATCGATCGGCAGTTTCTCCATACGACGCTCAATTGCGCGCATGTAGCGAAGAATATCTGGCAGACGTTTCCAGCCACACTCAGTTGCGAAACCTTTGAAGATCAAACCTTCTATTTGCGCTTTGATGTCTGATAGTGCGAACGCCATGGTAAAGTCGATCTTACCTTTCAGCTTTTTATTGATATTGAAAGCCGTCGTCAAAATGGTTTCAACCTGTTTGGCGATCTCGACTACGGTGTCACCCAGTTCAGCGCGAACGTGTTCTTTCAACGCTTCAAACTTTTCTGGTTCCCAAACCAAGCCGCCCTGCTCTTCGATAAGCTTATCTACGCCACAAGCAATACAGTCATCAATCAGATCCAGTACTTTACCATAAGGGTTGAAGTACAAACCTAGCTTGGATTTGTTCGGTAAGTTGGCATGCAGATATTTAATCGGTGATGGTACATTCAACAAAATTAATCGGCGCTGACCAGCACGCATTGCGGTAATCTGTTCGAACTCTGTTTCATAGAGTTTGATTTCAACGCTGTCTTTTGTATCAACAAGTGCCGGATACGCCTTAACGTCGTAACCACCGCGTTTCTGTTGATACACTTTCGGTAGCTCACCAAAACTCCACGTGTGCAGACCTTGCTGTTCAATATCGTCGTCAGCCACTTTAGAAAGTGTTTCCTGAACTTTATCTTTCAAGCTTTCTTTCAGTTCGTGAAGGTCTTTGTTTTCCTTCAGCTTGCGATTTCGATGGTCAACCGCGCGGAACGTAACTTTCAGGTGCTCCGGAACCTGTTCCAACTTCCAGTCTTCACGCAGCACTTCAACGCCTGTCATACGGCGTAGTTCTTTCTCAAGAGAATCAAGTAACGGCGCTTCCATCGGTGTAACTCGCGCTAAGAAAGCGTCAGCATAGTTTGGAGCAGGGACAAAGTTCTTACGAATCGTCTTTGGCAGCGATTTTATCAAACTCACGATCAGCTCATGGCGAAGCCCTGGGATCTGCCAGTCAAAACCGGCTTGTTCCACTTGGTTTAGGATTGGCAACGGCAAATGTACTGTTACACCGTCACTATCATCGCCCGGTTCAAACTGATAGCTAAGCTTGAGTTTTAAACCATTCTGGTGCCAGAAGTTCGGGTAATCCAAATCCGTAACGTGGCTGGCATCGCCCTTAAACAGCATCTCTTTTTCAAAGTTGAGCAGCTCTGGGTTTTCTTTCGATGCTTTCTTCCACCACGTGTCAAAATGTTTACCAGACACCACTTCTGTACCGACACGCTGGTCATAGAAATCAAACAACTCGTCGTCATCCACAAGAATGTCACGGCGACGAGATTTGTGTTCTAGCTCTTCGACTTCCTCGAGTAGCTTACGGTTTTGCTTAAAGAACGCGTGCTTAGTTTCCCACTCACCCTCTACCAGCGCACTACGGATGAAGATCTCACGGCTGATCGAAGCATCAATGTTCCCGTAGTTCACCAGACGTTTAGGAACGATTGGCACTCCGTATAGCATCACTTTTTCGTACGCTAACACAGCGGCGCGCTTCTTCGACCAGTGCGGCTCGCTGTAGCTGCGTTTGATGAGATGTTTAGCCAGCGGTTCAATCCACTCTGGCTGAATCTTCGCAATGATGCGGCCCCAGAGTTTTGAGGTTTCCACCAGTTCAGCAGACATGATCCACTTAGGCTGCTTCTTGAATAAGCCTGATGCCGGGAAGATATGGAAACGGGCATTACGCGCGCCCTGATATTCATTCTTCTCCTGATCTTTCATACCAATGTGAGATAACAGGCCAACCAAAATCGCACTGTGCACACCGTGGTAAGAAGCTGGCTCATCATTAAGCTTGAATTCCATTTCACGCATGGATTGGTGAATCTGGAAATAGACGTCTTGCCACTCACGTACACGCAGGTAGTTCAGGTAATCTTGTTTACACTGTTTACGGAACTGATTACCCGTCAGCGCTTTCTGTTGCTTCTGGATGTAATCCCACACGTTAACAAAAGTCAGGAAGTCGGACTCCTCATGGAAGAAACGACGATGCTTATCATCCGACGATTGCTGTTTGTCCGACGGACGCTCACGCGGGTCCTGAATCGACAATGCCGCTGCGATGATCATCACTTCTTTTAACGCGCCATATTTCGGCGCCTCAAGCACCATGCGGGCAAGACGTGGATCGATAGGCAAGCGGGCAAGTTGACGACCAACGCTTGTAAGACGCTTCTTAGGATCTTTTACTTCAGCGTTGATTGCCCCCAATTCTTCCAAGAGACGAACACCATCCTGGACATTGCGTTTATCTGGGGCTTCAACAAATGGAAACGCTTGAATATCACCCAAGCCCAACGCTGTCATCTGCAAGATAACTGAAGCAAGGTTGGTACGCAGAATTTCCGGATCGGTAAACTCTGGGCGTGATTCAAAATCTTCCTCAGAGTACAGACGAATACATATACCCTCTTCCACACGACCACAGCGACCTTTACGCTGATTGGCACTGGCCTGAGAAATAGGCTCAATAGGAAGACGCTGCACTTTAGTCCGGTAACTGTATCGGCTGATACGTGCCGTACCCGGATCGATAACGTACTTGATGCCCGGAACGGTTAGCGAGGTTTCCGCAACGTTGGTTGCGAGTACGATACGGCGGCCGGTGTGCGGTTGGAAAATTTTGTTCTGCTCGCCTGCCGAAAGACGTGCATACAACGGAACGATTTCGGTACTTTTCAGGTTTCGTTTTGAAAGCGCATCTGCAGTGTCACGGATTTCACGTTCACCGTTCATAAAGATCAGGATATCGCCCAAACCTTCATCGCATAGTTCATCAACCGCTTCGAAGATACCTTCTAGCTGGTCGCGATCGCTGTCTTCATCACCGCTTAGTGGGCGGTAACGAGTTTCTACTGGGTACGTACGGCCAGACACTTCAATAATTGGTGCATTATTGAAGTGGTTAGAGAAACGTTCTGGGTCGATGGTTGCCGACGTGATGATCACTTTTAAGTCAGGACGTCGTGGCAGAAGCTCTTTCAAATAACCCAAAATGAAATCGATATTCAGACTGCGCTCGTGCGCTTCATCGATAATGATGGTGTCATATTGATTCAAGAAACGGTCATGCTGAATCTCAGCCAGCAAAATACCGTCTGTCATCAGTTTGATTTGCGTGTTTTCAGAGATTTGATCGTTAAATCGAACTTTGTAACCAACAAAATCACCGAGTTTGTTTTCCATCTCTTCCGCGATGCGGTTTGCGACCGAACGAGCTGCAAGACGACGCGGCTGTGTATGACCAATCAGACCAAATTTGCCACGGCCAAGTTCCGCACAGATTTTCGGCAACTGCGTAGTTTTACCTGACCCCGTTTCACCTGCGACGATAACCACTTGGTTTTCTTCAATCGCCTTAGCGATGTCGTCTTTCTTCTGACTGACTGGCAGAATTTCCGGGTATTCGATTTTCGGCTGGAAGTTAACACGTTGCTCCGCTTCCATCATCGATTTGGCAATGTCTAACGCGATTTCATCAAAAACGACATTACGAGACGCGTCTTTCTGGATTTTACTCGCACCGGAAATACGTTTACTTAAACGAAAGCGGTCCCGCATCATACACTGGTGAAGTGCCTTGCGTAGTGATGCCGCACTGTTCATTTGAGCGTGAGGCGCTTTAGCATGGTTCGCTGGAGCCTTTTTCTCACCATTTACTGGTGCAGGTTGCTCTTCTGCGGATGTTTTCTTTGTGGGCTGTGACGAAGTCAAAGCGTTTCCTATTCTTTTCATTACATAAAACTGCGCGGATTGTATCACACTAGATACAAAACAAGACAACCGAAAGGTCATTCAATTTTTTCGAACATCTTAAGCAAACCAGTCGGCTTCAGAACCTAAGTTCACTCTTTATAATGCATCACATAGTCTGAAGCACTTATTTAAGGAATAACCATTATGTCTCGTGTACTCGCTCTAAAATCAAGCATCCTTGGCGACAACTCGCAATCTAATAAATTGGTTGAAGAGTTCATCAAAAATGTAGCTCAAGACAAACTAACCGTTCGTGACCTAGCAGCTAAGCCCCTGCCAGTCTTAGATCTTACTGTTGCTACGGCACTTCGCTCGACAGGTGACCTTTCTCAAGAGCAACAAGACGTATTGAATTTGTCAAATACACTAATTGAAGAAGTTAAAGCTGCAGATACACTAGTGATTGCAGCACCGATGTACAACTTCACTATCCCGACTCAGCTTAAAAACTGGATTGACTTAATTGCTCGTGCGGGTGTGACATTTAAGTACACAGAAAATGGCGTTCAAGGTCTGTTCGAAAATAAAAAAGCGATCGTCGTAACGACTCGTGGCGGTGTTCACAAAGACACCGCGACAGACAATGTTACTCCGTACCTACGTACCGTACTTGGTTTCGTTGGTATTGCTGATGTAGAGTTTGTTTACGCAGAAGCGCTAAACATGGGTGAAGATGCCGCAGCTAAAGGTATCACTGAAGCTCAAAGCAAACTGGCAACACTGGCTTAAGTATCACTCAAAAGCTTACAATTTCAAAAGGGATGGCTAACTGCCGTCCCTTTTTTGTTTCATGCCATTCGCAGTCTTATATTTAGAATACGCCTATTTGGTTACGTGCCTTCTGTATCATCACCAAACTCTTTCTCTATGTTTTCGATTGCATCGGCGTAGAGTTGTTCTAACACTTCTTCGGCTTCTTTTACCATGTTGTCTATTAAAGCATTGAAAGCAACATCACTTGGGATCTCGAGCTTATCTCCTACACTGACTTCTAATGACTTAGAGTAAAGCACCAGCCAACCATCACTTTCTAGATGGCCTTCTCCGTGGACAGCAAAAAAGCGCTTAGCAAACTCAGCATTGGTGCAGTTATCACCTTCGATTTGGATATCGAATGAAGAATCGATGTGCATGCTTCTCTGACCGTCGCATTCCTCAAACGGCTCACATACCGCTTTGACTTTGGCACGGTAAACAAAGTTTAACTGAGATAATTGTATTGTCGTTTTCATGCCAAATAGCATGGGTGAAAAGTGGCTTTGCAACAAATCCGACCTTTACATATTGTTTTGAAATGAGAAGAAAAACCATCAATGACGTAAAGTTGATGGATAAGAAAGCAATCATTGGCCAATATTGACTTTAAGCTTATGTTTGCAGGATCTTAGCCGATATAATAGCGGGTGTTGCAAATAAAGTAACCGTTTGAAATTAACCATAATGAATCACAAGTGAAAGCATCAGAGCTCATTTCCATCCTCAATAATTTGCCGACCAACACAGACCCAGATATTGTAATGGGAGAAGATTGGCTACCAGAAAGGTTGGTAGAAACCCATCTTGATGGCAATTTACTATTTTTGAACTTCGATAATGCACCAGAGGAATCTCAGGGTGAGGATGAAGGCCGTGGTTTCGTTGACCATGAAATTGACCTAATCCGCACTCGACTACAACAAATTCTGGATGAAGACTGTGATAACGTTTCGAAAGCAAACGCCATGTTAGATTTATTTCTCGTAGGCCACGAACTGAGTAGCTCACAAGTAATAGAAGTATTAGAAATATCAGATAAATAAGGAACCAATTTGGCTGCATCGTTAGACAGTACCCCACTCACTAACCTTCCTCTTGTCATAGCGGGACCGATACTCCGAAAAGTGACTACCGCAGAAGTTAACCTGTGGCTGGTCACCACAAAGCCTTTACAAGGATTGATAGAGGTCATCGATGCACATTCTGATGTTTCTTATTATTCGGGGGATCTTGCGCAACTCACCCAACTTCAGATTGGCCAACAAGCGTGGGTTTGTTTACTGTCTTTAAAAACAGATTTCCCGGCACATCAAGCTCTTCGATACCAGCTCCATACGCAAGATGGATTGCTGACCGATCTTTTGCCTCATATAAACTACGAGCAAGATGTTAAAGCCCATAAAGGAATCGAATTTTTAATCAGCAAGAAGGCAGATTACATCCTTCACGGATCTTGTCGTAACCCACATCACTTCAGTGAAGACGCATTAGTTGCGGCGGATGCGAAACTGGCCAGCCAAAGTATAGAGTTACGTCCGGATATGCTGATTATGAGCGGCGACCAGATTTACGTAGACCACGTTGCCGGGCCTACTTTGGATGCAATTGAGCAAATCATCCAGTTACTTGGTTTACCGGATGAGCAGTTCGAAGAAGCGCCAATTTCAGACACCAAAGCGCTTTATCAACATCCCGCCTGTTATTATGGCCGCGATAAATTGCTGCCACATTACGTTGATGACGGAAGTCTGCTAAGTAAATTCTTCCCTCACCGTGGAGCACCTATTTTTAGCTCGAAAGAGTGTGAGAATCACCTGATCAGTTTTGCAGAATGCTTTGCCATGTACTTACTGGTTTGGTCACCGACGTTATGGACGTTGATAAATCGAGACCGTTTGCTGGAACAAAAGTTTGATGTCGGTGGCAACACACTAGATCCTAACTGGCAACAGCAATGGCGGGATGAAAAGGTTCAAATAGATAAATTCGTTGAAGGGCTAGATCGCGTTCAGCGCCTTCTTGCTCACATCCCCACTTATATGATTTTCGATGATCACGATGTCACCGATGACTGGAACCTGACTATCGGTTGGGAACACGCAGCGTACAGCAACCGTTTTGCCAAGCGCATAATCGGCAACAGCCTTATCGCGTATTGGTTCTGTCAGGGTTGGGGTAACTCGCCGGAGAAATTCGACGACCAATTTATGAAACGTATCAACGAGTTTGTTGAACAAGGCTCGACGGAGGCCCAAGATACCCTGATTCAATATCTGTATCGCTTCGAAGACTGGCATTACACCATTCCAACCTCCCCTAAAGTTGTCGTATTAGATACCCGAACTCGTCGTTGGCGATCTGAGTCGAAGATGAACAAACCATCCGGCTTAATGGATTGGGAAGCCTTGATTGAGTTTCACCAGGAACTCATCCATGAAGACAAAGTCATCATCGTTTCTGCTGCGCCAATGTTTGGTGTGAAATTTATCGAATCCCTGCAACGTGTGTTTACCGCGTTCGGCAAACCATTATTGGTCGATGCGGAAAACTGGATGGCCCATCCGGGCAGTGCGAATACACTCATTAGTATCTTCACTCACACGAAAACACCAACGAACTTTGTTATTTTGTCCGGTGATGTCCACTACTCTTTTGCCTACGACATAAAATTACGCTACCGAAAAAACAGTCCGAATATCTATCAAATCACGTGCAGCGGTATTAAGAACCAATTTCCAAGCAGATTACTAACCATCTGTGACGCACTCGATAGATTGCTGTATAGCCCTCGTTCACCTTTAAACTGGTTTACTAAACGTAAACGTCTCAAGATATATAAACGGGCACCAAGCACACACAATTTCTATCGCTTAGTTAACCACTGTGCGATCGGCGAGTTGCATCTTGATGATGACGGTAAGCCGCGTCATATCAGCATATTAACGGGTGATAATGAGGAAATTCATTTCCCACCTACGAAAATCGAAACGTAAAGAATTCGTAATTTCAGCGACTGCCCCTTGAGATTTAAGTCACAAATGACCATCTTAAATGTATAGTTATCAGCAAAAACACAGTTATCAGCTTGGTGTCCAATATGTTTAATTCCCTAACTTCTCTGTTTAAGCAGCTTCTCGATGGTTCCGACTTAACACAAACCAATACTTTATCCCCAAACATGGCAATTGCCTGCTTGCTCTGCGAAGTTTCTGGTGCTGACCATAACGTTGATGAAAAAGAGCAAGAAACGAAACATGCATTGCTAATGAGATTGCTATCATTGAGCGCTGAAGAGGCGACGCTTTTACTTGAACAAGCAACACGAAAAACCAAAGATGCGACGTCTTTATACGACTTCACCTCTCAACTCAGAGAGCTGACTCAAGAAACCCGTTACAGCCTGATAAAAAGCATGTGGGAAGTAGCGTATGCCGATGGGGAAATCGATCCACTCGAAGATGCAGTGATCCGCAAAACTGCCGAGTTGTTGTATGTCGACCACCGAGACTTCATCCGTGCAAAGCTACAATCCACAGATAACAACCAATAAAAAACGCGCTGTATAGGCGCGTTTTTGCATAGAGGCCAACTTGTTGTTATACCAATCGTAGTAAATAACTGGTCAAGGTCTGGAATTGTTTGACAGGCTCCAAATTACCGGCCTTACATGACAGAAAAACAACGATTGAATTAAATTGCCGTTACAAACCTTATGCTTGCTGACTGCGGTCTCTGCATTCGTGCTCAAAGCATTGTCAGTGCAAGCTTAGCTAAGTTATATGCGTCAACGTAACCAGAGTGTTGGCGACCTTCCCAGTCAATACCTTTTGCTTCTTGAGCTGCCCGATGGCCGATACGTTTCTCTTTTAGACGATTTTGTATCCGATACAGTGTCGAGAGATTTAAAAACTCGGTAAACGGAGCTTCGATCCCTTTTTGCTTGCACTCTTCGAGTAGAATCTTGTCATCACGCCCCCACGAAGCGTAAATTTTGTTCCGACCGCCGAAGTTCTTAACCATAGATTTCAACACTTCTTCCAGTGGACGGCCCTGTTTCTCTATTTTACGTGGCGTAATTCCCGTTAGCTCTGCACAAAATAGTGAGACTTCGTCGTGTTCCGGTTTGACATAGTATTGAGCGCGCTTAACGATCTCACCTTTGGACAAATCTATTTCAGCCAACCCAACTTCGATGATCTCTCCTGTGCTGCCGACGCCATTCTCGTTCCAGCAACACATTTCTAAGTCGAAGCATACGATACGGTTATGATTCATAGTTTGTCTTGATCCCTAAACTCAGATTTTAAAGCGTGAGATTCTACCTTAATGCCATGCAAAACTCGAATTTGCTCGCCGAATTAATCACCGCTTGTCGGGCTTTACAGCGACTTTCTTCGACTAAAAAGTCAAATTGCCATTTTGCAGCTCCAAGTCGGTGAACATTTATACCAATGAAATCTCCCTAGTCCGATTCAATCAGTAGAAACAAACCATTATGTAAAAGCACGTCTGGTTTATACTCAAATAATGATTTTTATATCCAAAAGCGCTCATACATAGCGTTGCCGTTAACACTGATTCAATATCATTGATCGAGGAAATATTGTGAAACTAGCAAGCAATGTGCTTTCAAGTGAGTGCCAATCGTTGATTTTTCGCGCTAATCGTTCGGTAAAGTTACGAATTATTACAGCGTTAAGCCTTGAATATGCTAACATCCGTCATCATTTTAGTGTCTAAACTTGGTGCAAGATCGCAAAGACGATCAATTAAATTAACACATTGAGCCTATGCACCAATGAATCAATAGAAAGAGAAAAAACGTCATGAACATTGATTTGAACCTAATTCCTCAAACGTTCGATATGCTTCACGCTGGTCTGGCTGCTTCGAGCGTATTACTTCTTTTGGTTGCTGTATCACGTAAATCCAAAGTGATTGAAAAAGTGGTCGAAAAACCGGTTGAGAAAATCGTCGAGGTTGAAAAACCTGTCGAGAAGATCGTTGAAGTTGAAAAAGTAGTGGAAGTAGAAAAAGTAATAGAAAAAGTGGTTGAGGTTGAATCTAAACTAGCAACCGCTTCTACCGACTCTGCAATGCAACTGCTCTCTATCATGCAGCAAGAAGCTCGCCTGATTGACTTCCTTAAAGAAGACTTAACTTCATTCTCTGATGAAGAAGTAGGCGCAGCAGCTCGCGTCATCCACACTGGTGGTCAAAAAGTATTGAACGATTACGTAACACTTGCAAACGTACGTAATGAAGAAGAAGAAACTCGCATCACTGTTGAAGAAGGCTTCAACCCGCAAGAAATCCGCTTAACTGGCAACGTAACAGGTAGCGCGCCTTTCCACGGAACACTCGTTCACAAAGGTTGGAAAGCAACGTCTATGAACTTGCCTAAACTGGCGGAGAACTATGACGCATCAGTGATCGCTCCAGCTGAGGTTGAGCTGTAATGGAACACATGAACCAAGAATCCGTTTCTCAAGAAGAAAACATTCAAGAGATTGCAGAGCAGCAGTCTCCTCAATTCAGCGTTGGTATCGACTTAGGTACAACACACTGTGTGATGTCTTTCGTTGATGCTCACGATGAAGACGCTCGTGTAGAAGTGATACCGATTCCGCAATTGACAGCGCCTGGCACGGTAGAAACTCGCAGCCAACTTGGCTCGTTTCTATACCAACCACACGAACATGAAATGAACCCGCAGTCTCGCGTACTGCCTTGGTCTAGCGAACCAAAAGCATTGGTTGGTGCAATTGCTCGCAACCTGGGTTCCAAGACACCTATCCGCTTGGTTGCCAGTGCAAAATCTTGGCTTTGCCACGCTGGCGTAAACCGTCGCGATGCATTCCTTCCTGCTGGCAGCCCAGAAGAAGTAGAGAAAGTATCGCCGCTTCGCGCAACTGAGCTTTACCTTGAGCACCTAAAAGATGCTTGGAATCACAAACATCCAAATCACAAACTTGCCGATCAAGATGTGACGATTACTGTTCCAGCATCATTTGATCCTGCCGCACGCGATTTGACGGCAGAAGCAGCACGTAATGTTGGCTTTGTGCATCTGACGCTTTTAGAAGAACCTCAGGCTGCGCTATACAACTGGATCGATAACAGCAACGACAAATGGCGTGATGAAGTTGAAGTTGGTGACATCGTTCTAGTGGTCGATATCGGTGGCGGTACGACGGACCTTTCTTTGGTCGAAGTAACCGAAGATGACGGCAACCTGACTCTGAAACGCATCGCTGTAGGTGAACATATCCTACTTGGCGGTGACAACATGGATCTTGCTCTTGCGTACCGTCTAAAAATGAAGCTAGCGCAAGAAGGTAAAGAGCTGCAACCTTGGCAAGTTCAGGCAATGACTCACGCATGTCGTGATGCAAAAGAAGCACTACTGAACGACAGCGAGATGCAATCTGTGCCAATCGTTGTTCCTAGTCGTGGTTCTAAACTACTAGGCGCGACGCTGAAAACAGAATTGACTCAAGAAGAAGTGCAACAAACCTTGGTTGACGGCTTCTTCCCTCAAGTTGCAATTACTGACCACCCAGTTCAACGTAACCGTGGTGCACTAACACAAATGGGTCTGCCTTACGCACAAGATGCAGGTATCACTCGTCACATTGCCGCGTTTTTGTCTAAACAAGCAAATGCGCAAGGTGGTGCTGAATCTGCACCAGCGCAAGACTACAATCCGTTTGCAAATATGCCAGGTATGCCGGGCGCTGACACTGCGCAATCAACGGATTTCATCAAACCAACCGCTATTCTATTTAACGGTGGTGTACTGAAGTCAACGCTATTGGCTTCTCGCTTAGAAGACACCATTAACGAATGGTTGCTTGAAGCAGATGCTGAAATGGCTAAACGCCTGACTGGCGTTGATCTTGATCTTGCAGTCGCAAGCGGTGCGGCTTACTACGGCTCGGTTCGTCGTGGTCAAGGTGTTCGCATCCGCGGTGGTATTGCTTCGGCGTACTATGTGGGTATCGAAAGCGCGATGCCAGCGATTCCGGGCATGGCTCCTCCAATGGAAGCACTTTGCGTGGCCCCATTCGGCATGGAAGAAGGTTCAAGTGTTGACGTACCAAGCCAGGAGTTTGGCTTGATCATCGGCCAACCAGTAAACTTCCAGTTCTTTGGTTCAACAGTACGTCGTGATGACCTCGCAGGTACTCATCTTGACCACTGGGCTCCGGAAGAGCTTGAAGAACTACCAGAAATTCAAGTTACGCTGCCAGTGTCTGAAGGACGTCGTGAAGGTGAAGTGGTTCCTGTTACTCTTGCTTCTCGCGTCACCGAACTTGGCACGCTTTACCTAGAAGCCATTGCCGCAGATAACGGTCAAAAATGGCACGTTGAGTTCGATGTCCGCGAAGACGCGAAAAGCGACTCAATCGAAGAATAATAAGTAGAAATCAAACGGCATCCAATCGGGTGCCGTTTTTAAATTCACGAAGGTTTGTATGGCATCTCCTCGTTTTCTTGTTGGTATTGACCTCGGCACCACAAACACTGTGGTAGCCTACTGTGAAATTACCGACAACCTTGAACAATCCGAAGTTTCCCTATTTAACATCGACCAACTGATTGGTCCTGGTGAAGTGGTTCGTAAACCGCTGTTACCTTCTTTCCGCTACCATCCAGCTAACGGGCAAATCTCTTCTTCTGATTTAACCCTGCCGTGGGAAAACGAGCCTGTTTCTGGCGACATCAAAAATGCCATTATTGGCGAATGGGCACGTGAGTTAGGTGCAAAAGTCGAAGGCCGTCAGGTATCTAGTGCGAAAAGTTGGCTCTCCCACCAAGCCGTGGATCGTAGCTCCGACATTCTTCCCTGGGCTGGAGCACAAGACGTAGATAAAGTCTCGCCAGTCATCGCCAGCGCAAGTTATCTAAACCACATTCGACAAGCGTGGAACTATCGTCATCCAAGTAACAAGCTGGAAGATCAAGACGTCGTGGTTACCGTACCAGCCTCATTTGATGAGACCGCACGAAAGCTCACGCTTGAAGCCGCAGAGCTTGCCGGTTTAAATAAAATAGTCCTGCTCGAAGAGCCACAAGCAGTATGTTACGACTGGTATGCGCGCCACCAACAAACAGCGGCAGACGAGCTTAAAGAGTTGCCTCTGATCCTTGTCTGCGACGTGGGTGGCGGTACGACTGACTTAAGTTTAATTGAAGCTAAGTTCAATGAAGAAGAACTGACCCTAGACCGTATTGGCGTCGGCGACCACCTTATGTTGGGCGGCGATAACCTTGACCTAGCATTAGCACATCTGGCTGAAAGTCGCTTTACCCTAAATAAAGGGGAACAGAGCAAAAAGCTGACTGCCGCAAGCCTCACTAAGCTGATTCAGCAGACCCGCAAAGCGAAAGAAAACCTGCTTTCAGCAAGTGCACCAGAAGACGTAAAAATCACCATGCTTGGCAGCGGCTCTAAGTTACTTGGAGGCACGAAGAGCATTGCGCTAAGTAAACAAGAAGTACACCAAATCGCGCTCGATGGATTCTTCCCACTTTCTGATTTTAGTGAAGTTCCCGACAAACGCCGTAGTGCGGTAGTAGAATTCGGACTACCTTACGTTGCAGACCCTGCGGTGAGTAAACATGTTGCTGAGTTTTTATCTCAACATCAGCAAGTATCTCGCGCGGCGCTTGGCATTGAAGACGAAAATCAAAACGCGATTCCGGTTGGCTTATTGCTGAACGGTGGCGTATTTAATAGTGACCTTGTCACACAACGTGTCACTACCCTACTTTCCAACTGGCGTGGCGCGCCTGTGACCGTGCTGGATAACCCTCATCCTGACTGGTCAGTCGCACTTGGTGCTGTTGCCTTTGGTAAAGCGCGCCGTGGAGCACAACTAAAAATCGGTGGTGGTGCCGCTCGTTCTTACTTCCTGCACTTGCAAGAGAAAAATAAAATGGGCAAGGCCCTATGTCTGCTTGCTAAGGGTACAGAAGAAGGTCATGAAATTCGTCTCAGCGGGCGTCGATTCTCTCTGACGTTAGGTGAACCTGTTCGCTTCAATCTTCTGACTTCGACCCACGACACACTGGCAAACAACACCGCTATTCAAAACGGTGTGATGGTTGATGTCGATCCGGACTTATTTGTCCCCTTACCTCCTTATATCACCACATTAGAAGGTGAAGGAGCTGAGCTTCATGCTAACCAGAAAGAACGTGTAGAGGTACAACTTGCTTGTCAATTGACAGAAGTAGGCACATTGAAAATGGAATGTGTCAGTGCAGAAGACGACAGTAAACGCTGGAGATTAGAGTTTGAAGTTCGTAATAAACAAGCAGACGACAGCGATGAAGTACAGCTTCATCCGAGATTGAATGAATGTAAAGAGCTAGTTGCCCGTCTTTACAGTGGCAACAAGAAAAGTGCTGACAGCGCAGAGATCAAAACGTTAGCTAAAGATCTCGAGAAAAAGCTCGGCAAGCGTGACGACTGGGACTTCACTACCCTGCGTCAGTTGTTTGATGCATTTGCTCAGGGCAGAAAACGTCGCCGCCGTTCAGAGCAACATGAAAAAAACTGGCTTCGTCTTGCAGGTTTCGCCCTGCGTCCTGGTTTTGGAGACGCGACTGACTCTTGGCGTATCGAGCAAGTATGGGGGCTTTACCAACAAGACATTCAATTTAAGAACCATCAAGGTTGGACTGACTGGTGGGTTTTCTGGCGCCGAATTGCCGGTGGCCTTAGCCAAGAGCAGCAGGAAACGATTCTGGCAGACATCGCCAAGTACTTGCATCCTGGTGCGATGAAGAATCCCCAATCCGCCAAAGCTGCACAAGAAATGGGCTATGAATCGATGGTGCGTCTATCTGCTTCTCTCGAACATCTGGAAGTTGAAGATAAAGTATTGCTGGCAACCTGGTTCCTGAGCAAAGCCATCAACCACAATCAATTCCAGCAGGCTCACTGGTGGGCAATGGGTCGACTTGCATCTCGTACTCCTCTATACGGCAGCCAGCACAGTGTGATACCCCGTGAGCAAGCAGAACAGTGGCTTCCAAAACTGTTAGAGCAAAACTGGCAAAAAGAGCCAATGATCGCGTTTGCAGCGGTAATGATTTGTCGTAAAACGGGTGACCGATTGTTCGATATTTCAGATGACTACCGCGAGAAGGTGCTGGAGAAACTGAAACAGAGTAAAGTGCCTGACTCTTGGGTTTCGTTGGTTGAAGAAGTGAAAGAGCTTTCAGAAAGCGAATCCAAACGTGTCTTTGGTGACGCTCTTCCAAGTGGTTTAACATTGGTTCATCACTAAAGCTTATCTCTGTAAGAAATGTTTTCTCAAGCATACAAAGCCCTTCATCGTTAAGGGCTTTGTTGTATCTGAACGCGCTATAAAGTACGTATTAATTCAACTCAGTCGTGATGACGACGTCTCGCGTTTCATTATCCATATCGCTAATGCCAACCACTGAGACTTCTCTATCCGAAAGCGTCTCAATCAGACTGTCTTCTAACCCGCCATCAGCTAACCAAGAGTAAAATCTATCTGCTATACGTTCCGAACCTTCTCCAACAAACGTTAATGTGACCTTCTTCATTTGTGACACTCCATGAATTTACGATTCAGCCACTTAAGCGTAGTATGTTTGCCAAACATCGACATCCACTAAGGCTAACTTCTTTTATGAGTATCGAAAAATTTGACGCTATTTATCAACGAGCAGCGGAACGTAAAGGCGGTGCCGACCAACTTGAAGCACTACTTACGCTCCCTTTGAGTAAAGAAGAAATAGCAGCGATTCCAGACGACCGTTGGTTAGCAGCATTTTCAATGAAAGTATTTCAGAGCGGCATATCCTGGAGTGTTGTACGTAAAAAATGGCCTGGCTTTGAAGAAGTCTTCTTTGGCTTCCAGATAGAACCGCTGCTTATGCTCTCTGACGAACAATGGGAAACCAAGTCAACCGACGAACGCATTATTCGCCATCACGCTAAAGTGATGTCGATTCCGGCTAACGCCCGTATGATTCATGAAGCAAAAATCGAATATGGCTCATTCGGTAAAATGGTGGCTGATTGGCCTCAGGAAAAAATCACTGAGCTTTGGGCTTATCTGAAAAAACATGGCAATCGCTTAGGTGGTAATACCGGACCATACACATTACGCCAAATGGGCGCAGATACGTTCATTCTGTCTAACGATGTAGAGGCTTATCTTCGAAATTGTAAGATCATTGAAGGTGGTAAAGACACCAAAAAATCTCTTGAGGCCGCAACCATAGCTTTTATGCAGTGGCAACAAGAGAGTAACCAAAGCTTGACGGAAATCAGTCAAATCATCGCGTTTAGTACCGGTGATAACCGAGTTTAGCTCACAGGTTACCCTTAAACTTAGCTCGGTTTAACTACTCACAGTTTCCGAGCTGAATTATTTCCTATATCTTTACACTGTTCTTATCAATACATGAAAAACTGCGCTCTGCTACGCATTTTTCGCACCATTAAACCTATATTTTATCCCTTTGATGTCTTATTTGTTATAAACAAGCTGAAAATGCAAGTTAACATTAATTTCACATAATCTTGTTACACTGCCGGGTTGCAGTAAGAATGCGAGTAATTCTGTAGAGCATATATTCAAAATCAATACAATCTATCGTTTTTGTCTGTGCTCAATATTTGTGCTTGTAAACTTTCCATTTCGCTCAATAATGGTTCCATAATAATTTCAATAAATTAAGTTGGGAGGCGTAATGAAAATTTTCTGGCAGCTGCGTTGGTATTTCAAACAAAAATGGAAACACTACGTAGGCTCAATTTTACTGTTGGCAATGATTTCAGTCCTCCAACTAATACCGCCAAAAGCGGTGGGCGTTATCGTTGATGGTGTGGTTGATAACACTTTAGAAACAAGCACGTTAATTATGTGGTTGTTAGGCCTTACTTCCATATTTGTCATAATCTATGTCTGTAGAATTCTGTGGCGTATTTGGCTGTTTGGAGCAAGTTGGGAGCTAGGTACTATCCTGCGTAACAAGCTCTACCGTCACCTTTCAACACAACCCCCGCGCTTTTTTGAACGTTACAAAACCGGCGACTTAATGGCACGTGGTACCAATGATGTCAGAAACATTGTAATGACCGCTGGCGAAGGTGTTCTCACCGCTGCGGACTCTTTCATTACTGGTATTGCTGTACTTATTGTTATGGTAACTCAAGTTAGCTGGAAACTAACCGTAATGGCATTACTGCCGATGCCGTTTCTTGCCATCATCATTTTCTATATTGTACGAATTCTCCATCAGCGCTTTCGTATCGCTCAGGAAGCATTCTCTACGATGTCAGACATGACTCAAGAGTCGTTAAACGGCATCCGTATGCTGCGTGCTTTCGGATTAGAGAAACAAGAACAACAACGTTTTGAAGATGTTGTTGACGATACGGGCGCAAAGAATATCGCTGTAGCCCGTGTGGATGCTCGCTTCGACCCTGCCATTCAGCTGACTATCGGCGTGTCGTTTTTGCTGAGTGTTGCTTCAGGTGCGTATCTTGTCGATAAGGGAGAAATTTCTCTTGGTGACTTAACCGCTTTCACTATGTATCTCGGATTAATGATTTGGCCAATGCTGGCGTTTGCTTTCCTGTTCAACATATTAGAGCGTGGATCGGCAGCATGGAATCGACTGCAAGAAATCTTCGACGAGCAACCTGAAATTGTCAGTGGTAACACCCCGCTACAAGATAAACCTTTACCACTGCAAATTAATATTGATACGTTTCATTGGTCAACCGATCTGCCTCCAGCCCTTGCAGACATTAATGTGACGCTGGAACCGGGAAAAATGCTTGGCATCGCAGGCCCTGTAGGGAGCGGTAAATCAACGTTACTGACGCTTCTTCTCCGTCAGCACGATTTGGAAAATGGCACAATTACATTTGGTGATGTGTCGATCAAAAACGCACTGTTGCCACAATGGCGAAATCGATTCGCCGTGGTGAATCAGAGCCCGTTCCTTTTCTCGAAGTCGATCTTCGACAACATCGCATTAGGAAACCCAACAGCGTCCAAAGAGGAAGTGTATCGAGCGGCAAAACTGGCTTGTATTCACGACGACATAGAAAAGTTTCCGGACGGATACAACACCGAAGTTGGTGAGAAAGGCATTACTCTTTCAGGTGGTCAGAAGCAGCGTATTGCGATTGCACGAGCCATGTTACTCAATGCACCAATACTTGTGCTGGATGACGCTTTGTCTGCCGTCGATGGGCGTACAGAGCACCAAATTCTGAAAAACCTTGAAACACACTATCGTGATCAAGCCTTAATTGTGATTGCGCACCGTTTAACTGCACTCAAAGCCGCAGATGAGATCATCGTTCTTAATCACGGCCATATTACGGAGCGAGGTCGTCATAAACAATTGGAACACAACCAAGGTTGGTACGCAGAAATGTTACAGTACCAAAAACTAGAACAGGCTATGGAGGAGTAACAGATGAAACAGACGAGCACACTCAAGCGGTTGTTGTCTTATCCATTGTCTCAGCCAAAACCTATGCTCAAGGGATTAGGTCTGCTGTTTATCGCTGCGTTAGCTAGTGCTGGTGGTCCATGGTTGATTCAGTATTTTATCGATGAACACATTGCCAAAGGTGATTACTCGCAAAGCGTGTTGATCACGCTGGCCGCTGGTTACATTTCGCTTCAGGTCATTTCGGCGACTTTCCAATACTTTCAGTCACTGCAATTTAGTATTGTCGCAACCAACACCATTAAAACGATTCGTAAACAAGTATTTTCCGGAGTAATCAAGCAACCCCTCTCTGCTTTCGATTACACTCCGGCAGGCAAACTGGTATCTCGAATCACCAACGATACTGAATCGCTCCAGCAGTTTTATGAGCTTTTAATTGCGACGGTGGTAAAAAATGCAGTGATGATCATCGTGATGTTGGGAGTCATGTTCTTTATGAGCTGGCAACTTACGCTCGTCGTTATCGTACTGTTGCCAATTGTGATTGGTTTTATGTATCTGTTTAAGCAGCTCAGTACAGAAAGTTACCGCAGAATGCGCGACTTACTCACTGACATCAACGCTAACTTAAGTGAATCAATACAAGGGATGAGTGTTGTACAGTTGATGCAACAAGAAAAACGTTTTAACCAGCAGTTTAACGAACTCACTGCCGAGCACTTGGTTGCGTCTAAAAAAGTCATCCGACTGAACGGATATTTATTACGCCCTCTTATGGACTTGTTAGCAGGCCTGGCGTTGTTGAGTTTAGTCGCTATTTTTGGTTTCAATGGCGTTGATATGATTGGTGTTGGTGTGCTTTATGCGTTCATCAGTTATCTGGGGCGAGTTACTGAGCCTTTGATTGAAATGACTCAACAACTCGCTCTTTTGCAACAAGCACTAGTATCGAGTGAGCGAGTGTTCGAACTTATCGACGCAAAAGAACAGACATACGGCGATGATAATCGAGAACTCAAAACGGGTGCTATCGAGATAAAAAACCTGACATTTAGCTACGATGGTAAACAGGATGTATTAAAAGACATCTCGATAAAAGCAGACCACCAAGACTTCATCGCACTCGTTGGCCATACAGGCAGTGGTAAAAGTACCCTAGCCTCGCTTCTAATGGGTTTCTATCCGACTGAAATTGGTCACTTGCTGATTGATGACCGCCCACTAAATACGCTCGCGAAACATGTACTTCGTAAAGACGTGGCGATGGTTCAACAAGATCCTCATATTCTTCCGGAATCAGTTCGCGAGAACATTTCTCTGGGGCGTGTGGTGAAGGATTCAGAGATATGGGATGCCTTAGAGAAGGTCGGTTTATCGGAACAAATCCGCCGTTACCCTAACGGATTGGATACTCAGTTAGGTCAAGGGGAAACCAACCTTTCGGCAGGTCAGAAGCAGCTGCTTGCTTTGGCTCGCGTATTGGTAGCGAAACCTAAGATTCTCATACTGGATGAAGCTACGGCAAACATTGACTCGGGTACTGAAGCGTTGATTCAAAAGAGCCTGTCGGTATTACGTCAAAATATGACTTTAGTCGTGATTGCTCATCGACTCTCTACGATTTTGGATGCCGACCAAATTGTCGTTCTGCATCATGGTGATTTGGTTGAGCAAGGGACGCACAAATCGCTGCTTAAGCAAAATGGACGCTACGCACAGATGTACCAGTTACAGCAAGCGAGCAGACACCTGCAAGAAATTGTGGATGAAGACGCCAGTCAATTAGAAGAGGCTGTTTGAAAAATACGCCCGTAAATGTTGTACGGGCGTGCTATTTAGCGCTACATACCTTCACAATCTGCATTTATTTTCTATTTCCTCACCGATTATTGACATAACCCCTCGCTAAGTGACGCGATGTCGTTGTAAAATCGTCAATAAATTCAGCCAGTCTAATAATTAGTGCTCGATAGGCTGGTAATTTCTTTCTAATTTTGCATATTAATCTCATGACCAAAGTCCATGGATAAAGATAAGTTTACTAATATTTATCGTTTGCCAGGTTCGATTCAAATTCGTATTGGTAAATGGCAAAAAACGTTTCGCGGAACTTCTGATTTAGTATTACATCAGGCGCTGATGGAACGTAACAAGCAATTTAAGAAGCCAGACTTTCTTCCAAAGGGCTGGTGCATTACTCCTATTGATGAAAAAGACATCTCCATTACACATCACGGCAAATACATTCAGACCGTCATGAGAACTATGCTAGACAGAAAAGTGTCTTATAAAAGACTGTTTCTTTCACGCATGAGTGAAGACAAAGCTGAACAAGTGCTTCGTGAGTACAAACTGGAGTGGGTTTCAAAACACAATCAAATTGCCAAAAAATACAACCAAATAAAGAAAAAGCAGTACGCCAACTTCGCGAGAGAAGAGGAGGAAACACTCTACCCTTCAATTCCGAAAGGCGAGTTTGATAAGTCACTGTGGAATAAGCTGGTTGTTTCTTCATTTGGTCCAGAGAAGAAATACAAAAACCCGCACTACGTGCGTAAAGCCGACTTTTAATATCACTCGATGGTTAGCAGTGGCAATTCTTTGTCACTGCACTTATCTGAATAGCATCCTTAACTGACAAAAGCCTTAGCGGGTTTAAAAACACCCCAAAATCTCTCACCTTCTAATTTTCTGTATTGCTACCAGACGACATTCCCCGAGCTATTCTTAGCTCATCAGTAAGAGTTACGCTGCGGCGTAAGAAAAACAGGATAAAGCCGCAGCTTTGATAGATAGGATTAGTGACGAGATTCTGCGCTAAACTCCACTTCTTTGTAGATATCAGCTAATGATTTTTTATCTTGCCTGCCTTTAGCTGAACGCGATCTCTTTGGTTGATAATGATACTCTTGCTCCTGTAATGCGTGTTCATGCTCTTTGGCTGACTCCACAAACTCAGGATTCGCGAGTGCTTGTTGGCGTAAGCGGTTTACTCTTTCTAGGGTTTCCCACAACATACTTCACCTCCAAACGTAATCTAAACCACAATACTGTATGTGCGTACAGTATTGTTTATAAAATCCTACTCGTCAATATCTCTTCTCCTTTAAATTAAACGATAAGCTGAACCCGATCTCAGTTAGCACAATGCTCTGGAAATTTCTGGATAATTTGTTTTAGATACATTTGGTGCTCACGTAAGACATTGACACACTCACCAGACAATAAGCCTTCGTGCACCCATTTCTCCAATTCAATGAGTGCATATGGAATTGACCATGCCTGACGATTTGGATGATGGGTTGTTAATACGTCGAAGGCGTTCGCAACCGCAACAATCTGAGCAGCGATCGGAATATCTTTCTCTTCTAACCCATACGGATAACCAGAACCATTTAAGTTTTCATACTGGTAAGTCACTATTTGCATGAACAGCACTACGCTCGGATGCACAGGACTACCAACTCGGGCTACTATGTCGTCAGCAGACTCAATACACTGCTCAATATGGCTGATAAGTATCGCTTTTTGATCCGCAGAAAAATGATTACGGCCGCAGGCAATATCGGGTGGCAGGCGTCGATCACTCACAGCGTGGAATTGAGCAAAAATACCAATTTGCTCGACGATTTCATCCGTCAAATGATGATGTTCAGCAACTCTGGAACCGATCAAATAAGCGTAGAGTCTCATTCGTCTGGAGTGCGCGTAACATTCCGGACAGTAGCCAGGCATCATGCATTGTTTCCTGTCTGCGAATCTTTCGATCTCTTGCACTACGTGATCTTCGGACTCAACAGCAAACTCAACCATATCAAAGTACGGTTTTAGGCTATCTAATGCTTCTAATGTAAACGCGTGTGGTTGAATCGAATTTAAAAAGACGAAGCCAGAAAACAGTTCATGTTCATAGCAAGGAATGGCAGCAGATGAACGATAGCCATGTTCCAGTAAGATTTTAACTCGTTCACTTTGACCAACCTCGTATAGATCATCGACGATACGAGGCACCCCGTTTTGAGCCGCGATAAAGAGGTTAGGAAGTTTACGCAAGTGGGTCTCATAGTGAGCTAAATCCCAGTGATCAAACTCGGTATCTGCAAAAGATTTAAGCAGATCTTGTTTGGGGTGATATTTTGCAAAGGACACCCTATCGATACATGGCAAATGTGCCTGCATCCTATTTTTCAGCGCTTGCAGTTGCTCGTTCAGTGGCTTTGCAAACGGGTAAAAACTACGGTGTGCCATTCTCCAGCTCCCCAGTCAAATAAGATACCAGGTGAAAAAGCTCCTTATTATCAGCAATTTTTCTGTTATCAGAGCAAATTTTCTCCACTCATATTTTTGATACACCACAACATAAGTGTACGAAATAAAGTTAGATTTTCGCCAATTTTTTCAGGGACTATATTTAACTAACTTGATCCACATTAAAAAAGCCAACGAGTATGACTCATTGGCTTTTGGAAGTATCTGAGAAATGGAAGAAATTAACCTAGTGCTGGTAGAACTCCAAGCGTGATTAAAAGTTGTGCTACCACTATTCCAGTGCCTACGATACCTGTAAGAACTAACGCGCCCTGCCCACCAGCCACACGATAATTGCCCTCAAAGTCCTCAGAGCGACGAACCTTGATTACCATCACCAAAGGCAAAAATATGGCGAGAATAGCGAGCGCAATCGCAGCGTAACCTAGCGCCATTATAAACCCTTGTGGGTAAAACAGAGCGAAGCCCAATGGCGGAGTAAACGTAATCAACGCAGCTAACAAACGATTTGGCTTATCACTGCTACCCTTAATCGTGTCACCCAGAAACTCAAATAAACCCAGACTCACACCAAGAAAAGAAGTCAGTAGCGCGAGGTCAGCGAATACACCAACAATATTCCCCAGATTAGATTGGTGAACCGTCTGTGACAGCTGGCCGATAAGAGCGCTCAAGCCGCCATTTTCGATCAAGGTATCCTGGCTGACCACGCCTAAAGTAACGATCTGCCAGAAGATGTAAATAACCAGTGGAATGGTCGATCCGATAAGTACCGCTTTACGTAGCGATGAAGTATCTCCATCGAGATAGTTCACAATTGCAGGGATACTGCCATGAAAACCAAAAGAGGTAAAAATCACTGGAATCGCTGCAACAATAAGACCCTGCTCAATTGGCATACTCAATAAGTAAGATTGGGTCACGTTTGGTGCTAAGAAAAACAATACTGCGACCATCGAAAGCAGCTTCATTGAAAATAATACGCGGTTAACTTTATCCACCGTACCCGTTCCAATAGTGACAACCAACGTAACGATAAGAGTGAAGATAATGGTTGATGTTGATCCTGAAATATCAAAACCAAACCACTGCGTTAATCGCTCGCCAAATTGAGCTCCACCGCCAGCGATATATGCTGCGCACAATGAGTAGAATAAAAATAGCATCGCGAAACTGGCGACCCACTTCCCCTTCTGACCGAGAATTTGTTTAGCCAGAGTGTGAAGCGTCGCGCTACTCTCAGCGTATTGATGAAGCTCTAGCATAAGTAGAGCGGTAAATGCCATTAACGCCCACAAACCTAACATAATAGCGATAGAAGCAGAAAAACCGATTCCAGCAGAAGCAAGAGGAAGCGCCAGCATTCCGGCACCAATTGTAGTCCCTGCAATAATTAGGGTACTACCAAACACTTTAGAACGACTCATTGTATATATATCTTTACATCTTATTGGATATTTTCAGCATCAGATCGCTTATCCACCATCGAAACCGACACCATATTTTGTAATGTTGATGATACTGTAGGTTCTTTAGGATAAGAACAAGCGAAGTGTAAGAATAAAAATCCAACCATGTAATATTTTGTTTACACATGAATGTTGGAATATAGAATTCCCATTTCCGCTTAAATAGCCAGCAGTATTGGAATTACGAGGAAAAGCAGGAAAGTGAACTTTTACGATTCGTTCTGTGTGGTCAATCAGCAGCGAGGCGTCGAAGAAAACGCCCCACATGGATTTCTGTAAGCGGAATAGAGCTGCATCAGTTAGCTAGCGATATCTAATAGATTGTCTCTGACGCCATTGATTCGGAACCAACCTGCGATGGAGAATCGCTCTGCATTGGTTGGCAGGACTTCATGTGGAAATTGCTCAGACAAGAACACAAGTAAACGACCTCCACGTGGTGGAATGGTCGCAATTAGGTTGTCGTTTAAGTCATAAACCACTAACTCACCTGCGTCTTGTTCGCTCCAGGATTCATTCAAGTAAAATACGGTGGTTAACCGACGGTTTTCGTTTCCTTTGAAACTATCTAAGTGTTTCTTGTAAAAGTCACCTTGCTCATATTTGGCAAAGTGTGATTCATACTCAAATAAACCTAGGTATAAGTGGCGGTTTGCTTCTTGGCGAATTTCTTCCATCTTACTGAGGTAATCTTTTATTGGCGTTCCCATTTCTGGCTTTAACCACTGAATCTTATCACTACGAATGGAATCTTCGCGTGTAACCTCTTCATTACGACCAATGCGTGCTTTTTTCCAATTATCAGGTATGCAATCTCTCAATTGGGTTACCTCTTCTTCTGATAAAAAGTCATCCCAAATGTAGTATCCATGAGTCGCTATTGCATCGATCAGTTCGTTCATTGTATTTGTTCAATCGTGTTGGTTTTAAGCGTCTATATAAGTAATTCAACCAACAACAACAACTGAGGTTTTTTATCGATACGACAAATTTTAAATCTAGTTAGTTGTCCATGTTTATCAATAGGTAGTAACTCGAAAATAACCATCATCAATCAGCGATGGAAGCTAGAGGCACAAACAGTTTTCAGCCATATGATCCGATATTATTTAAAATATAAATGGAATCGATTACATAATTACTGTTAACCTAGATAAAAATAAAACGAAATTGAACCCATGGACTACATTACTCTATCCAGAATCAGCTTAAAGCATCTTACTGTTTTACATATGTTGCTGACGACTCATAGTGTTACTCAAGCAGCTGAGAGACTTTGTGTCACTCCTTCCAGCGTGAGTAAAACGCTCAGCCAACTGCGTGAAACGCTGAAAGACGAGCTGTTTTACCGAGATGGCACACGTCTTGTACCGACGCCATTTGCGATAAATATTGGACCTTCGGTTCATGGTATTTTGGCCAGTATGAACGGTTTGCTGCATCAGGGGTCATTTAATCCAGCCTATTACCAGGGCAGCTTTTCAATCGCAATGCGTGAAAGCTCGTTTGAGTTATTTGCACCTGTCTTACAGAACTTGTCGAAACAACTTGGAAACCACGCCGAACTCAATGTTCATTCGAAAGATGAAATGAGCTTCGACGCGTTAATCCGAGGTCAGATTGATTTTTTGCTGCTTCCACATGATCTAAGTCAGCCCCCTACTCATAACAAAGACCTTGTTTGGCAAACAATATTAAAAGATGAACTGATCTGCTTGATGGGCGCTTCAAATCCTCTTGCACAAAACCCACTTACGATCGAAAGGTATCTTTGTGCAAGGCACATCGGTATTCACGATAAGGATCTTGCCCGGCCATACTTCGAGCAAAACCTGCAACAGAGACACCATAAACGTAATCTCGCTATGCGTGTGGCGGACTTTGGGTCAGCGGCGGTGATGTGTCATCACTCTGACTACTTGTTTACCTGCTCCAAACGCTGGGCTAGAGCCGCACTACAAACGAAAGAATTAGTCGAACATCCACTTCCATTTGATTTTGGCCAAGTGTCTTATAGTTTGGTTTGGAATAAAGCGAGCTTGAATGATCCGGCTTTACGTTGGCTTAAACAGCAACTGCTTGACGCCTGTCAATTACTGGACGCAAGTGAGGCCTTAAAAATAAGCTCAAGTGATCATTGAAAAACAGAGCTATGAAGAGTAGTACTGGTTGCGCAGTCGGCATGTTGAAAAAAGATATGCAAGGTAGATTCCCCACCGGATACCATTACAACGCAGTAAGTACGTTGTGACGTCATCAAATCGAACACTGTAAAACAGAGTAGCCCATCATTTTTTAATTTAGATTGGTTCTGAGCTATTTCTACACAATGAACGCAGTGGGTGCACTCCTTTTTAAGCCAAACAACGTTGTTGCTATTTATCAGCAGTTTTATTGAAACTACTCGCACAGTTTACTCCTTCTGATGTATTGCCACTAATGAAAAAAAACAAACACACCCTTTCCAATCTAGAAATAAGTAAAGGCTAATTTAGCTATACCTTTCATTAAAACCCCCTACTATCTCAATTCGTCCCTTTTAGACTTAAGCAAACAAAGTTTTACTCATTATTTCACATAGTTAATTAAGTCTTAAATGAGAAACCCACTAGTAGAAAAACTGAACTATCACGCTCCGCCATGTCAGTAATCTTCGGTGACATCCAACAATTAGCGCTATTTTGGAGTACCATAAACAGGCATAATGCGTAGGAATAGTACGACATATTTCCAAAATAGAAATAAGTAACTCAACGTTGATGTAGCGGTTTTGTTTCCAAACGATAAGGGATTAACACAGCTACGATCTTGATATCGTAGCCGTGATAGAAGTTAATTTTGAATCAAGGCAGAGTGTGTTACCTAAGTCGTTCCAGAACCACACTTTGATCAAGATGTTCATGGTATTGCGTGTAATCAAGCCCCATATCGAAGATGTATTTCGTCACTAGGTTTCTCACGCATTCAACCAACTGATTTGCCTGCCACGGTTTCTCGAAATAGCGATCAATACCAGCCATGTTTATCGCATTGATGGTATCTGTATGTGTTGCTTGCCCCGTGAGTAGTACCTTTCTGGTATGAGTGAAACGGCTGTCTTTCGAAATCTCTGCGAGAAATTCAACCCCCGTTTTTCCTGGCATAACATGATCCGAGATAACCAATGCAATCATCTCACCTTCTGCATCAAGTTCATCCATTAGTTCCAACGCTTCATCCGCCGACTCACAATCCTCAATGTTCAACCACTGAGTCAATGACTCTAAATCAAGCAAAACCGCGCTTAACACCTCTCGTTGGTCATCAACGCAAATTAAATTAAGCTTCTCCATGTTCACCCTCTACCGGTAATTTGATTCTAAAAATAGTTTTATCACTGTCACTCTTCACAACAACAGAGCCGCCACATCCTGTTACGATGCGTTTTACAATCGACAGCCCCAACCCGAGCCCAAAGGACAACCCACCTTTCTTGGTCGTAAAGTTTGGCTGGAATATTTTTCTGCGCGTTGCTTCGTCTATCTCCGGGCCGTTATTAGCGATAGTCACTAAAATTCTGCCTTTACTGGCGCGCGTTTGTATCTCTATCGTTGGTGATTCAACCTTGATTAATGCATCACACGCATTTTTTATGATGTTTACCCAGATTTGCACCAGCTCTGTTTGTGAGCCAATAAAACGAGGCAGTTCCGCAGGACTGAAGCGAACTTTTACGCGTCTCAAGTCGCTTTGTAGCAACGCAAGCGCTCGGTTGATTGAGTCATTAATGTTCAAAGCTTCGTTAATATCGATATCAGCTCTGCCTAGTTGTTTAACGGAGCGAACAATGCCAACAGTATGTTTAGTCGCCAGACGAAGATCATGAAGATCTCTTCCCATTTGCCAGTATCGAATCGCCTCTTGCGGATTTTTCAGCCAATGCTCTGAGAGATATTCTTCAGGTACCGCACGTGCTAAATCTCTCGCAACGTCTCTGGGTAAACCGTAATATTTTTCGAAATGTTTACCTCGCTTGCGGGCTTCACTAGACGATACTTTCTGCCCTTGCAGCAAACCGAAGTCAAAAAATTGGCTCGCTTCTGGATGCACTTCATCTAACAGTTCCATAATCACCGTTTCCAAACGCTCAGACTTGCTGCTCACGACGCCAATTGCATTGTTGAGCTCGTGAGCGATACCCGCAGCAAGTTGACCCAAGGTTGTCATCTGTTCTGCAGTATGGAGTTTTTGTAGTGCTTTTTCTTTCGCGAGCGCTTCTTCCATCGCTCGATGTTGGCGACGAGATAACTCGTTCACGATGACAGGCATAAACTGCGTTGTTAGAGGCCCGTACTGTGACTCTTCCACCGCCGGCGTACTACGCTCTATCCATGCAAGTTCTGCATTGGTTAGAGCAACCACAGTGGAAGATGCCGTCCATGTTCCAGAAAAGAAGCTATGTACGCCGAGAAATGCGCCCTCAGAGGCAGAGAAAACCTGAATTGGCTTTTTATCTTCTTCGGCAAAGTAGCCGGTTAACTCCCCAGATAGTACAAAATACAGACGATCGTTATGGCCATCTTGTTCAATCAAAACCGAACCCGCCGCTACACTAATGCGACGTTCACTCTGATTAAAATAGCGCTCTACTAACGCATCTAATTTCGTTTCGTACATGGGTTACCCAATGTGTCCTACCGAATGCAGAATCCAGACCATAACAAAGCTTAGCAGTACCCCAATAACACCCAGTACCACGCCGACGCTTGCCATTTGATTACTTTGTACATGGCCAGTGGCGTGCGCCAAGGCATTAGGTGGTGTACTGATCGGCAAAGACATGCCAAGTGATGCAGCAAAAGTAACAACCAAAATTAAGGTGACTTCACCGCCAAGTGGTGTCAGCGATGCCATAGAACTGCCTAATGCCGCCATAATTGGCATTAACAAGTTGGCCGTTGCGGTATGTGACATAAAGTTGGCCATAGCTAAACAAAGGAAAGCCGCGCCAAATAACACCACGTATGGCGAATATTGGTCGAATGGAATACTGTGAACAACTAACTTTGCCAAACCGGTTTTATCAAGCGCCAGCCCAAGGGCGATACCACCAGACACTAACCAAAGCACGTCCCAGGAAATTTTCTTCAAATCTTCTTTATTAATGATGCCGGTTAAAGAGAACACTGCAACCGGAATTAATGCGACCGTGTAAGAGTTCATGCCATGAACCGAGCCCATTAGCCACAAAATTATCGTGCCTGCAAACGTGAAGTACACAATCATTGCTTTTGGCGTTTTTAAAAACTTACTCTTAATATTCAGGTTGATTGTTGTTTGATCCGCTTTGTATAAAGCACCGATAAGAACCCAGGCTAGTGCCATCATGATCACGACAAAAGGCACACCAAACATCATCCATTCACCAAAGGTGATCAGGTTGTCACCGACTAAGTATTTAAGTGCAATCGCGTTAGGTGGTGTACCGATTGGTGTCCCGATACCACCGATGTTAGCCGCCACCGGAATACACAAAGCAAAGGCTATCCTGCCTGGATCTTTCGGCCCGAATACCGCAATCACAGGAGTAAGGATGGATAACATCATTGCGGTCGTTGCCGTGTTAGACATGAACATGGAAAAGATGGCTGTGATCAGCATCAATCCCAGCATAACGTACTTAGGATTTTGTCCAAACGGCTTTAGCAATACACGGGCGAGATTGACATCCAAGCGGTATTTGGTCGCCGCCATAGCTAAGAAGAAACCGCCCAAGAAGAGCATGATGATCGGGCTGGCAAAGGTCGCCATGATCTCGTTATATTGCAGCAAATCACCAAAATGCGGCTGCCCTTCTTGCGTTCGAAACAACACAATCCCTTTATCCGACACCAGCAATAATTCGAGGACGATGATCACTACCGATGTTGCATAAATAGGAATAGGCTCAAACACCCAACAAAGTGCTGCGAGCAAAAATATCGCTATAACGCGCTGTTGAATGATGGTGATGCCGTCAAATGGAAATGCAGACAGAGGCATCAGCCAAACGAGTAACGAAATGACCGTCGGAATAATGTATTTGAGATAAGGACGCATAGTCAACTTCTCTTCCTGAGATGGTGTAAAAACGTTAGGAATTTCATTCATAAGATGGCGTATTAACTTTTCGAATATGTGATTTCTTGAAGATGCTTATCCGAAGGAGATAAAAACGCAGCAAGTTATGACTCCGATAGGGAATTATGCGCACTGTTCAAATACAAAAATTTGGTGTTAGATCAATGAACTTGTATTCACATCCGAAAACATCCGCTAGATGTGTACAAGCTCACTAAATGCGTGTCATAAGCAATAATTTCCGTGATGTCTGACGAAAAATATATTCGTTTCGTCGCTTAAAAAAATAATGCCGACTTTCGTCGGCATACTGATCTTTTAGTCTTGTATAAAAGCGTGGAGACACCCACGACTACAAGGTCATTTATTGATGAGAAAAACGTGATTTTACAACCAGCACTTGTCGAGCGATCATGTACGTTGCACCAATCACCAATGCACTCGCTAGCATCACACCCAAACCAAATTGCGCAAATGCACCTTGTGCTTCAGCGCCCTGAACCAGGCCATGTGACACACTGAATAAAACGATCGCACCCGTTGCGACGACACTCTTAAGGCCACCTTTTTTCAGTGCCATAAACGCTATTGGCAAACCAATTAAAGAACTAGCCACTAACGCTTCTACTGAGGTTGCCGCCGCCCACTCCAAGCCAATGACATACCCGCCGATGATCGCGGCCATAATAACAGCTGAAATTTGACTCGCGCGGCGCAACGCAAATGTTGCCAGGAATAGCCCAATGAGTGCCAGAGCAGAGAGGTGATCCCAACCAGTCAAAGGGTGTAAAAATCCTTGAGAAAAACTGGCCTGCATAGCGTGGCCGGTATGAGCAAAACTGCTCGCACTTACTAATGCCAGACTCGCAGCAAATCCTTTGATTAATCCTTTCATGTCGCTATTCCTTATGCTTCCGTTACTTCAACTTTCACGTCACGCTTTTCCAGCATGCCGCGTTCAACAATAAAATCGATCACTTCCTGTAAACCATCACCACGGATCAGGTTAGTGAACACAAATGGCTTTTCTCCACGCATCTTTTTCGCATCACGATCCATCACTTCCAGAGACGCGTTCACCATCGGAGCAAGGTCAGTTTTATTAATGATTAGCAGATCGGATTTAGTAATACCCGGGCCACCTTTGCGTGGAATTTTATCCCCGGCGCAGACATCAATCACATACAGAGTGAGATCAGATAATTCCGGACTAAACGTCGCGCTTAAGTTATCTCCGCCACTTTCAACCAGTACGAACTCCAGACCAGGATGGCGATCTTGCAGTTCATCAATCGCAGCCAAGTTCATAGATGCATCTTCTCGAATTGCGGTGTGCGGACAGCCGCCCGTCTCCACACCCAAAATACGGTCAGACTCAAGTGCTTCATTACGTAGCAGAAACTCCGCATCTTCTTTGGTGTAAATGTCGTTAGTGACCACCGCTAAATCATAGTGTTGGCGCATGGCTAAACATAACTGACGCAATAACGCCGTTTTTCCTGAGCCAACCGGGCCGCCCACACCAACTCGTAAACATTGTGTACTCATCGTTAACTCCTAAATAATCTTGAATATTGGGTTTCATGCCATGCACAGGCCATCGCAAAGTTCGGTAGAGTCAGCCCTATGGCTTCATCTTCCACCGCAAACCCAGTAGTAATTGCTTGTTCAATTTGTGGCATCAAAGCGATAAGAACGCGTTGCGCTGAGGTCTGCCCCAGCGGTACAGTTTTACATGCCACCGTGATTTGATTCTCCAGCCACGACCAAAGCCACCCCGTCGCTGCTTGCTCTATTGATACGCCAAAGTGCTGGCATGCTTTGGCAAACAACAGCAGATAAGTCATCTTTTTTGCCTGAGGCGGTAATTCCAGTTCTAAGCTCACTAATAAGCGATAAAAGGTTTGCCCGAGCTTTTGCTCTTCCATTACCAGTTCAGCGGTTTCTCTATTAGCCAATAACACCGCTTGCCAATGCTCCAGAGCAACCAAGTCGTTTTTTTGCCACGCTTGATAACAACGCACCAACAGGGGCACTTCCAAATTGGCTTGAGCATGATTGAGTATTGGCTCAAGCCAGGTTTGTAATGTCGCTTCGTCGCTTACCCATTCCAGGTCCACTGCGGTTTCCAACCCCTGGCTATAAGCGAACGCGCCAATAGGCAGGCTTGGGCTGCTCAGGTGCAATAGAGAGAGTAATGACTGTACGTGCATTAGTGACTGTGCTCCCCGTGACCATGATGATGTTCGCTATCTGAGTGGCCGTGATTGTGACCACTTCCGTGATACGCTCCAGATTCTGGATTAAACATCGCTTTATGATGTCGACATTCCAGTCCAAATAACTCAACCATCTCTTCGAGAACGTGATCGGGTTGAAAACGCAGCCAAAGCTCGCCGATTGCCATCGGGACATGACGGTTGCCCATGTGATAGCAGGCTTTGGAAAAAGTTAACCAATCTTTTGCGCTAGCCGTAACAATATCTTCCTCTTGCGCTTCGACCAGAAACACTTTTCCACATTCAGTAAAAAGACAGTCACCATCTTGCAAAACATCACCGCGCGGCAGAAAAACCCCTACATCCATACCAGTCTTGCTTGTAGCTCTAAAGCGCCCACGTTGACGGACTTCATAAGCCAAGACAATGGAGTCATCAATTTCGCCATGATGATGATCGGAGCGACTAATTACTCGGTACATAACAAAATTCCTTCTAAAAACTGAGCACTTAGAACAAGGTGTAACGCTGCGCCAACGGTAACTCGGTGGCTGGGTCGCACGTTAATAGTTCGCCATCCGCGCGAACTTCGTAAGTTTGAGGGTCTACTGTTACTGTCGGCATGTAGTCATTAAGAATCATGTCATTCTTGGTCACACTCCGGCAGTTTTTGCACGCCACCAGTTGGCGCTGCAATCCTAACTTCTCTTTGAGGCCATTTTCACTCGCGGCTTTACTGGTAAAGGTGACAGACGTTGCAGAAGCAGCACTGCCAAAGCCACCAAACATGCGTCGGTAATGAACAGGCTGAGGCGTCGGAATTGACGCGTTCGCGTCTCCCATTGGTGCTGCAGCGATAAAGCCGCCTTTAATAATTAACGCGGGCTTAATGCCAAAGAACGCCGGTTTCCAAAGAACAATATCCGCGAGTTTACCGACTTCAAGTGAACCCACTGTGTGGTCAACGCCATGTGCTATCGCTGGATTAATGGTGTATTTCGCGATGTAGCGTTTAGCACGGAAGTTATCCGCCTGGATCGCTTTGTCTTGATCCAGGTAACCACGTTGAATTTTCATCTTGTGCGCAGTTTGCCAGGTACGGGTAATGACTTCGCCTACTCGCCCCATCGCTTGAGAATCCGACGCAATCATAGAGAATGCACCCAAGTCGTGGAGAATGTCTTCGGCTGCAATGGTTTCTTTACGAATACGTGAATCGGCAAACGCCACATCTTCCGGAATATTCGGGTCAAGGTGGTGACACACCATCAACATATCCAGATGTTCGTCAACGGTATTCACCGTGTAAGGACGTGTTGGGTTGGTTGACGATGGCAATACGTTTGGCTGACCACATGCAACAATAATGTCCGGAGCATGGCCGCCCCCAGCACCTTCGGTATGGTAGGTGTGTATCGTGCGACCTTTGAATGCAGCCAGCGTATCTTCGACAAAACCTGACTCGTTAAGGGTGTCAGTATGAATCGCAACCTGTACGTCGTACTTTTCTGCCACAGATAAACAGTTATCGATCGACGCGGGTGTCGTCCCCCAGTCTTCGTGGAGTTTTAACCCACATGCGCCAGCTTCAATTTGTTCTGCTAACGGCTCAGGCAAACTCGCGTTACCTTTGCCTAAAAAGCCAAAATTCATCGGCATTTGATCAGTACTGCGCAGCATTTGTGCCATGTTCCAGGCACCGGGTGTACAGGTGGTTGCATTCGTGCCGGTCGCAGGGCCTGTCCCGCCACCAATCATGGTCGTGGTACCCGCCATCAAAGCTTCTTCGATTTGTTGCGGGCAGATAAAGTGAATGTGTGCGTCGATGGCACCCGCCGTTACAATGTGACCTTCTCCAGCAATCACTTCGGTGCTCGCGCCAATGTTAATCTTGACTTCAGGTTGAATGTCTTTGTTACCAGCCTTCCCGATGGCCGCAATGTTGCCATCTTTAATACCGATATCCGCTTTTACAATGCCCCAATGGTCAAGAATTAGCGCATTGGTGATGACACAATCCATCACTTCATCTCGACATAACTGGCCTTGTCCCATGCCATCACGAATCACTTTACCACCACCAAATTTCACTTCATCACCGTACACGGTGAAATCCTGCTCCACTTGAATAAATAGCTCAGTGTCGGCGAGGCGAACTTTGTCGCCTACAGTCGGGCCGTACATATCCGCGTAGGCACGACGAGAAATTTCTGCCATTGTTTCGCTCTCCTTAAACCTTGCCCATCACTTCGCCACGGAAGCCAAATATGGTTTTTGAACCATCAATCTCGACCAATTCAATGTTGCGAGTCTGACCTGGCTCGAAACGAACAGCTGTGCCAGCGGCGATGTTTAATCGCATACCTCTGGCTTTTTCTCGGTCAAAATCCAGTGCCGGATTGGTTTCAAAAAAGTGGTAATGACTGCCAACCTGAATAGGACGATCGCCATGATTAATCACAGCTAGTTGCTCGGTACGACGCCCTTTATTCAGTTCAATTGGAGCGTCACTTAAGATGTATTCACCAGGCTTCATGATTGCTCCTATTGAATCGGGTTATGAACAGTGACGAGCTTTGTACCATCAGGGAATGTCACTTCCACCTGCACTTCCTCTAACAGTTCCGCAATGCCATCCATCACATCGTCTTTGGTCAATAAACTGCGCCCCTCGCTCATAAGTTGGGCAACGGTTTTACCATCGCGCGCGCCTTCCATAATCGCCGCTGAAATATAGGCGGACGCTTCTGGGTAGTTCAGTTTTACGCCGCGTGCGAGTCTGCGCTCTGCCACTAACGCCGCTGTAAACAGCAATAGCTTGTCCTTGTCTCTTGGAGATAGTTCCATCTTTAAACCCTCTGACCTTTACGTTATTTTTCACACCGCTATTCTTTGCAGACTTCGGTTTTTACGTATTCCAAATTCTTGGTGCGCATGCCGGGCGTTGTAGAAGCTCCGGACGAATGAGTTGCCAGCATGCTCGTAGTTGCTTTTGGGCTTGTTCACTGCATTCACCCAAATAACGAATAAGCAGTACATTGAGTCGATACGTAATGCTCAGCGTACCTTGTGTACCTGCGGAAAAATGTTCACGCAGCTTATCAACCATAGCCTGACCATCACTCAGGCCGACGACCGTTAAGGTTCCAGAGACTAAGTTACTGTTGAAACCACTGATCGCCGTCAGCAGCGGGTCATCTGCGGCCAGATATTGGCGCTCAAGCAATAATGGCGTGCCGTCTTGATAGATGGATAACCGCTGCTCAACACTTCCTTGCATAAACGGAAAGTGACTTTTAGGGCGACCTAAACAGAACACATCGATACCGATAAACTTTGCGTCACCGTAAAGATTAACGTTGGTGGTCAACTTACCGTGTGCACCATTGAATACGATGGTTTCCATCGGTAACCACTCGCACGCTCCATTATCGACTTCGATATCAACATGCTGCTTTTGCTCTATGTTTTTGCTGTCGGCTTTATAAATTTTGCCCGCCGATGGTGTCGTGATTAGCGCATGACTTTCGCTCTGACAATGAATCTGAATACTTAAATCGTCACCCGATACCAATCCACCCGGCGGGTGTAGCAGATAAACGTGGCAGACATCCAATTCGGGATAAAATGGTCGCTGAACGCGCAGCGGGCCTTGAAACTCCATGCGTTTCATCTGCGTTTTTTCACCTGACTTGCTAAAGCCAAGCGACAAATAAGCTGGCCAGTGGCGCTGCGTTTGGGTTGACATGTTAAATACGCTGTTCATCTGCTTACACCGTCAGATATTTCTTAACTAACGCATCATTAAGCTCTTCCATTTCTCCCATCGCCACCTGGCGGCCACGGTCAATAATGCAAAAGTTATCAGCGACTTTACGTGCAAAAGGCAGTTTCTGCTCGACGAGTAGCACAGTCAGACCAATATCTTTATTCAGCCGGCGGATAATGTCACCAATTTCAGCCACGACATTCGGCTGAATGCCTTCGGTAGGTTCATCGAGAATAAGTAGCTTAGGATCAATCACCAACGCGCGGCCGATCGCAAGTTGCTGCTGTTGACCGCCAGATAGGTCACCGCCACGACGATGAAGCATCTCTTTCAGTACTGGAAACAACTCATAGATGAACTCAGGAATTTGTCTTGCGCCGTCTTTACGCATCGGTAGGCCAATACGGAGATTCTCTTCTACGGTCATCAACGGGAAAATCTGACGCCCCTGAGGGACATAACCTATTCCGATTGGCGCACGTTTCTCGGCCGCCATTTTGGTAATGTTTTGTCCCAAAAAGTTGATCTCTCCGCTCTTGGTTGGAAGCAGCCCCATAATGCATTGCAACAGAGTTGTTTTTCCTACCCCATTACGTCCCATCAGAACGGTACATTTGCCTTCAGGTATTTGCATGTCGAGATCCCACAGTGTGTGGCTCTGTCCATAGAACTGGTTTAATCCTTTAATCTCAATCATGCTTCTTCTCCGAGATAGACTTCCACCACTTTGCGGTTGCTTTGTACTTGATCCATCGTCCCCTCAGCCAATACACTGCCTTGGTGTAAAACCGTTACGTCACGCGCTATCGAGCGAACAAAGTCCATATCGTGTTCGACTAACACAATCGTCCGTTCGCCCGCCAAAGACGTCAGCAGTTCGCCTGTTCTGTCCATCTCTTGGTGTGTCATACCCGCAACAGGCTCATCAACCAGCAACAGTTTCGGGTTTTGCATCAATAACATGCCGATTTCTAACCACTGTTTTTGGCCATGTGATAACGCACCAGCCAATAAAGCGCGCTGTTCATAAAGACCAATTTGTTTGAGCACATGATCAATATGATCCACTTCACTTGGCGTGAGCGAGGCAAACAGGGTGGAAAACACCGTTTTTGGCCCTGCCATTGCCAGCTCTAAATTGTGGAATACTGACTGGGATTCAAACACCGTAGGCTTTTGGAATTTGCGTCCTATCCCAGCTTGTGCGATCTCGGGCTCACTCATTTGCAGCAGGTTAATGTTTTGACCAAACCACGCGGTGCCAGTATCAGGGCGGGTTTTGCCAGTGATGATGTCCATCATGGTGGTTTTACCAGCGCCATTCGGACCAATGATGCAGCGCAGCTCACCCTCTTTGATGTAGAGGTTTAGGTCGTTGATCGCTTTAAAGCCGTCAAACGACACGCTGATACCTTCTAAATACAACAAGCAACCGTGACCGACTTTGAGCATTGGGTTGACTTGCGGCTTCATAAACTCATAAACGTGCTCGCGGTCAGTCAGTTCTTTGGCAAGGCTTAAAATACTCATGAATGCACCTCTTTACGTTTGATTAAGCCTGTCACCCCCTGAGGCAGGAATAGCGTCACCAATACAAACATGGCCCCCAAGCTAAACAGCCACACTTCCGGAAGCGCTGCGGTTAAATAGGTTTTTGCGTAATTGACCGCCAACGCTCCAACCACTGCACCGTATAATGTTGCGCGCCCGCCAAGTGCTACCCAAACCACTAGTTCAATGGAGTTAAGTGGAGAGAACTCTGATGGGTTGATGATCCCTACTTGCGGCACATACAAAGCGCCTGCAATGCCTGCGAGTACGGCAGAGAAAGTGAAAATAGCGAGCTTGACGTACTCCACTTTGTAGCCAGTAAAGCGTGTACGAGCTTCAGCGTCGCGTACCGCCATGGCGACTCGGCCTAGTCGGCTGACAACAATGAATCGACATGCCATATAGCCAAGTCCGAGAGCGATGCCTGATAACGCAAACAACGTTAATCGTGTGGAATCCGCTTGCAGGTCAAAACCTAAAATATCTTTAAAGTCGGTTAAGCCATTGTTACCACCAAAACCCATCTCGTTGCGGAAGAAAGCCAACAGCAAGGCGAACGTCAGTGCCTGAGTGATAATGGATAGATAAACACCTGTAACACGAGAGCGAAAAGCAAACCAGCCAAAGACAAACGCGAGTAATCCCGGCGCTAACACCACCATCAACATCGCAAACCAGAACTGGTCAAAACCGTGCCAGAACCAAGGTAGCTCCTGCCAGTTAAGGAAAACCATGAAGTCTGGTAGCTCTGGGTTACCATACACGCCACGGTCACCAATCTGACGCATTAAATACATACCCATCGCGTAGCCACCCAGTGCGAAAAACGCCGCGTGGCCTAAGCTCAGAATACCTAAGTAACCCCAAACCAAATCCACCGCAACTGCGAGCAGCGCATAGGTCAGATACTTACCCATTAACGTCACAGTGTAAGTAGAAATGTGTAGCGCAGATCCTTCTGCAAAGAACAGGTTTAGCGCTGGAATCAAGCAAAGCGCTGCACCTAAGACAATCAAAAACAGCAGTGTAGAACGATCGAACAATTTTGATTGAACATCCATGATTAACCCTCCGCCGAGCGACCCTTCTGAGGGAACAAGCCTCGGGGTTTCTTCTGAATAAAGAGAATGATAAATACCAGCACCAGGATTTTCGCCAGAACGGCCCCCGCCCACGGCTCCATCACTTTGTTAGCGATACCAAGCGACATACCAGCGACCAGTGTTCCCCATAAGTTGCCGACGCCACCAAATACCACCACCATAAATGAGTCGATGATGTACGCCTGACCTAAGTTTGGTCCCACGTTGGTAAGCTGGCTAAGCGCCACACCAGCAATGCCTGCAATGCCAGATCCCAATCCAAAGGTCATCGCGTCTACCCACTCCGATTTCACGCCCATTGCTCGAGCCATGCTGCGGTTTTGCGAAACAGCACGTACCTCAATTCCCAAACGGGTGTAACGTAGTACCGCAAACAACAGTGCAAACACAATCAAACAGAAGATGATGATGTAGAGACGGTTCAGGGTCAGACTTAACAACGGGTTAATTTCAATCACGCCTTGCATCCAGTCCGGTGTCGATACCGAGCGGTTAAGCGGAGAGAAAATCGTTCTTACGGTTTGTTGCAGAATCAGACTGATACCAAACGTTGCCAGTAAAGTTTCTAACGGACGCCCGTACAAGAAGCGAATTACGCCTCTTTCGATCAAAATACCCACCGCACCGGAAACCAAAAATGCCACAGGAATTGAAACCACTATTGACCAACCGATATGGTTTGGCATTAGCGTTTGGATAACGTAAGTGGTGTAAGCGCCGAGCATAATGAGTTCGCCGTGAGCCATGTTAATGACGCCCATTACACCAAACGTAATTGCAAGGCCAATCGCAGCTAATACCAATACAGAACCAAGACTCAAACCGAAAAATAATGTTTCACCAAAATGTGCCAGACTCACTCGCTGCTCAATCAATCCGAGCGATTTGTTCGTCGCACTGGTCAGCTCCTCATTAGGTTCTGTGGCTAAAAATTGGGTAAGCGCGTTGCGTGCAGTTGGCTGATAGCTATCACCTAACGTGGCGATCGCTTGTTGTTGCACTGTTTGGTCGTTCGAGTGCTCTAATTGATAGATAGCTAATGCCGTATCTATGACTTGCTGTACATCAGAATCCTGTTCACTGGCGCGGGCTTTTTCTAATAAAGAATAACTTTGCTCGTTCAGGTCACCCATCAGTTGTGTTACCGCATTGATACGGGTGCTAGGGTCCGGATGGCGAATATTGAGTGATGCCAGCTGAGCTTTGATTTCACCACGGATCTGGTTATTGATACCAATTTTTTTAACGGCACGACGTTTGACCTGCTGTGGCTCTGTCGATTCTTCGGCAAAAAGTGGTTTGACTAAATAGTTACTGCCTTTTTTCTCGACAATTTTGACCAGTTGCTTGGTCTCGCTCTCCAGGTAAATCTCGCCACCTAACAAAAGCTCTAAAACTTGAATTGAGCGGTCATCACCACTCTCACCAATATTCGTCACCGCGACGCGAATTTGGTCGTAATCTCTCGTCGTAAGACGTTGCAACTCACTCTCGAAGTTAGTCGTTGTCGCTAGCGTATGAGTTGATATAAGTAAGCTAAATAGAACAACGATACCGCTCGATGCTGTGGCAAATATTCCACGGAACATGCGAGTTAGTTGCTGAAATATGGATGTTTGAAACATCGTAGGCAAACCTCTGGTTAAACGAATATTCTTCTCGAGATAACGGAAAAATAAACAAAAACACTCAAATGAGTGACAGCGTCACCTGAATGCCGGGACACTGCCACTAACGTTGAAAAACGTTTAACGATTGAGCTCTCTTCTATGAGAGTTGAATGGCCAGACTAGAAGTTTTGACCAGAACATTTGCCCGTTTTGGTGTTGTAGTTACCGCAAGATAACGGTGCACGCCAATCAGAGATAAGGTCTTTAGAACCTGGTAAGAAATCAGACCATGCATCACCCGCCACTAAGCCGGATGTTTTCCACACGGTTTCAAACTGGCCATCGTCCTGAATTTCACCGATGAGAACTGGCTTAGTGATGTGGTGGTTAGGCATCATTGCTGAGTAACCGCCTGTCAGATTAGGAACTGTTACCCCAATCAGTGCATCACCTACGACAGCAGGATCGGTCGTACCTGCTTTCTTCACTGCTTCAACCCACATGTTGAAACCAATGTAGTGCGCTTCCATAGGGTCATTGGTTACACGCTCATCGCTCTTGATGAACTTGTGCCATTTTTCGATGAACTCATCATTGACGTCGGATTCAACGCTCATGAAGTAGTTCCATGCAGCTAAATGACCAACCAGTGCAGACGTATCCATACCAGACAGTTCTTCTTCACCCACAGAGAATGCCACGACTGGAATGTCATCTGCAGAGATGCCTTGGTTACCAAGTTCTTTATAGAACGGAACATTTGCGTCACCGTTAATGGTAGAAACCACTGCTGTTTTCTTACCGGTAGAACCGAATTTCTTAATATCTGAAACGATGGATTGCCAATCAGAATGACCAAATGGTGTGTAATTGATCATGATGTCAGCTTCAGCCACACCTTTTTCTTTCAGATAAGCTTCCAGAATTTTGTTGGTAGTACGTGGGTAAACGTAGTCCGTTCCGGCCAATACCCAACGCTTCACACCTTGATCTAGAAGATAATCGACCGCTGGAATAGCTTGCTGGTTTGGCGCTGCGCCTGTGTAGAATACGTTTTTCGAGGATTCTTCACCTTCATACTGAACCGGGTAGAACAACAAGCTGTTTAGCTCTTCAAAGACAGGAAGTACAGACTTACGAGATACTGATGTCCAGCAACCAAATACCGCATCGACTTTATCTTTAGAGATCAATTCACGCGCTTTTTCAGCAAACATTGGCCAGTCAGACGCAGGGTCAACGACGACTGCTTCCAGCTTTTTACCTAACAAGCCGCCTTTTTTATTCTGTTCATCAATCAGCATCAACATCGTATCTTTCAGTGTTGTTTCACTGATCGCCATGGTGCCTGATAGAGAATGAAGTACACCAACTTTGATGGTATCTTCTGCTATTGCGTATCCACTCAGTAATGTTGCAGCTAATACCGAAGCCGCCAAGAAATTCCGTTTCATTCGTCTTCTTCCTTTCATTAATTTGTTAATAACAAACACTATTTCACGTCGCGTTGGTATTTATCCATCGATAAACCCTGCTGACTCAATGAACGAGATTGAGTATCGACCACAAAGGTAAATTTGAATATGCGCGGTTAGCGCACTAAAACTACGTATAATTACGCATAGGTGAAAAAATTAATGCGGGCTATAATTGCGCGCGCACAGGAAGTGCATTTGATAGTTTAAGTCGCAACAGCGATAGAGTTATAAACGCTTATGCTTAAACGACTTTTTAATTCTCAAGGATGAAGAATTATCTCTACACAACAAAAAGTTCCGGTTACCCGACGTCGTTACAACAAACTGGTTGGGAATGAACTACTTGAAGACTTTGCATTGCGCTTCACGGCAAAGCGAGCCCGAAAATGGTCAGCAGGTTGGATTGCTAACACTGCTCTGGGTATCGTTTCATTCCTGGTGCTTGAGGCTCTTGGTGGAACCATTACGCTTAATTACGGCGTAACAAATTCTCTATGGGCAATTCTGGCCGTCGCTCTGGTCGTGATATTTTCCGGCATTCCAATCTGTTATTACGCCGCAAAGTATGGTGTAGACATCGATTTATTGAGCCGTGGCGCAGGATTCGGCTATATCGGTTCGACAATCGCCTCACTGATTTATGCTTCATTTACTTTTATCTTTTTTGCACTGGAAGCAGCCATCATGTCGATGGCTATTGAGCTCCTGTTTGATATTCCACTCGCCATTGCTTACGTCATCAGCTCCGTCCTCGTTATTCCCCTTGTCGTACTTGGGATTACCAATATCGGGCGCTTCCAGATGTGGTCGCAACCCATTTGGCTGATGCTGCAGATCATCCCCCTAGTTTTTGTTTTCACTCATGAAGACGCCAAAATAGATGAATGGTTAAATTACACTGGTGTAAACGAGGTTGGCAGCGACTTTAACTGGTTATTGTTTGGCTCTGCCTCAGCGGTTCTGCTTGCGGTAGTCGCTCAAATCGGTGAGCAAGTCGACTTCTTACGTTTCCTGCCTGCTAAAGAACGTTGCGGTAAATTTAAATGGTGGAGCGCCATGCTGTTAGGCGGACCAGGTTGGATGATCTTCGGTTCGATGAAACTTGTCTTAGGCAGTTTTTTAGCCTGGTTAGCCATAAGCCAGGGAGTATTACCTAATTTGGCTGGCGACCCAGCGCACATGTACTTTACCGTGTTTAGTTATACGTCAGACAATACTCAACTGGCCTTACTGGCAGCCGGATTGTTCGTCATCATATCTCAGCTAAAAATCAATGTGGCTAACGCCTATGCAGGTTCACTTGCTTGGTCAAATTTCTTTTCACGCCTAACACATCATCACCCAGGCCGGGTGGTATGGATGGTATTTAATGTCTTGATCGCCTTGCTTCTGATGGAACTTGGTGTGTATCAGCTTATTGAGCAAACCTTGCAGGTCTATTCTGTTCTGGTGCTGGCATGGATAGGCTCAATTGTGGCGGACTTAGTGATAAATAAGCCTCTAGGCCTAAGCCCTAAAACCATCGAGTTCAAACGCTCTAAGTTATACGACATTAACCCGGTCGGTGTGGGGTCTATGTTGATAGCGTCTGTCGTCGGCATCACAGCACATCTGGATTTCTACGGAGAAGCAGCCAGAGCCTTTGCTTCCTATATCGCTTTTGCATTACCGTTTCTGACTGTGCCAGCTATTGCATTACTGACCAAAAGCCGTTATTACTTGGTTCAAAATTACATGGTTCGCCACGATATCATCGTATCCAGTGATGAAGAAGAGCATCAGTGCTCGGTATGTGAACACACCTTTGAGCATGAAGATATGGCGATATGCCCTGCTTACGGTGGTCATATCTGTTCATTGTGCTGCTCTTTAGACGTTCGCTGCCATGATAACTGCCGCCCCGAAGCAACCTTTACCGCTCAGCTAAGGCAGTTACTTTCCCCGTACTTTTCGTCCACTTTGGTCAATAGACTCTCATCAACTGTCGCGCATTTTGTGTTGGTTATGCTGACCGTAAGCTTAGCGATGGGGATTATTCTCGCTCTTGCGTATTCTCAAATCCCTCAGCTCGAACAAATCCACATGAACGCCATATCGAATGGTTTAATTAATGCGTTTGCCCTACTGTTAATTCCGATTGGCATTGTTAGTTGGTTATTTGTCTTGGCGCGTACGAGTAATAGAACCGCAGTAAAAGAGTTAAAATCACATACTGCGCTACTGACCAAAGAGGTTAATGCGCACCACAAAACGTCTCAGGCATTGCAGCAAGCTAAGCGTTCAGCCGAGACCGCGAATAACGCTAAAAGCCGCTATTTAGCGAGTTTAAGCCATGAGCTACGTACGCCTCTAAACATCCTGCTTGGTTACGCCCAACTGCTGAGTTCGGACAATAAACTGGATAAACAAACGAGACAATATGCAGAAGTCTTGAAGCGCAATGGCAAGCACCTGTCGGACATGATTGAAGGCTTGTTAGAAATTTCTAAAATCGAGGCAGGACGTTTGGAGCTGCATCGCGACGAATTTAGCCTGACCGCCTTACTCGAACAACTGGTCGACATGTTTTCTATGCAGGCAAAACGTAAAGGCTTAAATTTCGAATTTGAAGCCTCAAGTTATCTGCCAAAATTTGTCGCCACCGATAAGCAACGCCTGCGTCAGATATTAATTAATCTGCTCGGCAACGCGATTAAATACACGGAGAAAGGCACCATCACCTTTAAAGTCAGTTACCGTAATCAGGTCGTGCATTTTACTGTGCAGGACACAGGCATTGGCTTGTCTGAGCAAGATTTGGGACTGATATTTAAACCATTCGAACGGATTAAGAACCAAAAAACCGAAGCGATTCATGGCTCAGGTCTCGGATTAACCATCTCAAACGCTTTGGCAGAGATCATGGGGGGTGAAATCTCCTGCACCAGTAAAGTCGATTACGGTAGCGCGTTTGTATTAAAGCTAATGCTTCCGGAAGTGAAAGATGGCCGCTCAGAGCCAGAGTTACTAAGTGACGCGGTCACTGGATATTCTGGTAAGCGCAAAACAATTATGGTCGTTGATGACATCGAAGATCAAAGGCAGCTAATGTCTAGTATCCTTGCTCCTCTAGGCTTCAATGTGCTTATGGCCGAAAATGCACCGCAAGCGCTTAAGCTGGTAAAACAGCATCATGTTGATCTGTTTATGCTGGATATCTTCATGCCACAGGTCAATGGTTGGCAACTGGCAATACAACTACGTAAAGAAGAGTTTCGCCAGCCGATTTTAATGCTATCGGCTAATATTCAAGAGCTGGAAACGAATAACCAACTACAGCGCTACCATAATGACTATTTAACCAAGCCGGTTTCTGTACCCATGTTGCTTGCTAAGCTCAGTCGTTTGCTCGACATTGATTGGCTGTATGATGCAGCCGATAACCAAAAATCAAACATTATCGTCGAGAGCGTTAAGGAACAACACCACACTATCCCGAGTTATGAGCAACTGGTTAAACTACGTGAATACGCTGAGATTGGTTTTATGTCCGGCGTCAGTAGTGAGCTTGAAAAGATCGAGCAGGCTCTGGATGGTAGTCCCGATTGGATTGAGAAGTTTAAACAAAACCTGCAGGAATGTAATTTCAACCATATTATCTTGCAAATAAACGGAATTATAGATGAGCATTATAACAAGCAATAACATCACAGTATTGGTCGTGGATGACTCACCTGAGTCTCTTAGCATGTTAAACGCCACGTTGAATCAAGCTGGGCTTACGGTGCTCGTTGCCCTTAGCGGGATACAGGCACTCTCTATTATTGAAAAAGTGCAGCCCGACGTGATATTGCTTGATGCCATCATGCCGGAAATGGATGGATTTGAGACCTGTGTCAGGCTGAAAGAGCTTTTACCATCAACTCCGATTATTTTCATGACTGGCTTAAATGATTCGAAACACGTAATACGAGGATTTGAGTCCGGCGGTACGGATTACATCACCAAGCCAGTGGTTCCCAATGAAGTGCTCGCTCGAATCAAAGTCCACAGCCAGTCAGCGCGTCTGGCAAAATCTGCACAAGCAGCGCTGGATTACGCTGGTCAGTATATTTTTTGTGTCTCCAGAAACGGAAACCTAGAATGGGCAACACCCCATGCCCAAGAGCTACTCTCAACACTGGGGGACGACTTTTCTGAAACATGGCTGAAGATACAGCAAGATATTGCGATTTGGTTAATGCAAAGCCCAGCAGATGCCCCACTGATGTTGAAACAGTTTACGCCTCCTTTAGAAGCCAGTTATGCCGGAGATTACAACCGCATTCATTCTCTTGTTCGTATTTCAACACCCAAGCAAAACGGTTCAGAAAAAGATCTGCAAGCGCATTTAGGATTAACCAAAAGAGAATCACAAGTGCTCTACTGGCTCTCATTTGGCAAGACCAACTGGGAGATTGCCCAGATCTTGGAGATGAGCCCTAGAACTGTAAATAAACATCTTGAGCAGGTCTATAAGAAACTCGACGTAGATAACCGTACCTCTGCGGCAAGTGTTTCTATCCGAATCTTAGAGCGAGCTTAAAAACACACTTAACGCAGCACACATTAACATAGCGCTACGCTACTCACTTTTAGTTATCTGCCTCCAACACCTATTGATGGAGAACTCAAAATAAAGACCGTAAAACTTGATCAAGGTCAATTAAGTGCTACTTTTTAAGTATGGATTCTCTGGATTTGGGAGTACATCCATTTTATGTAAGTGGTTATTGGTTTTTTCATTTGCAGCTAGAAGCTAGAAGATAGCTTGCAAGATTATGAAAAAGATAACTATCGGGATGATATAAAGAACAAATGAATTGGAAGTTAGTCTTGGAATGCAGCTAATAACCTGTTCATTGTAAGGTATTGTTATGAAAGCGTTAATTACAATTGTATGTATGTTGTTTGCGTTTGCCGCTACCGCTGGTGAACGGATAGTTCAAAATAACACGAAGCTATATTCAGATACATTTGCTAGTAAACAGGACGCGATCAATGCTGGCTTCAATATGTATGATGCACTGTCGAACGCAAATGACAAACAGTTACGTTGGAAACTGAATCCTTATGGTCAAAATGTCCTCGGACAAAGTATGCATGTAGAAAGTGCTCAAGTGAGGGTTGAAGAAGTACCCGTATCTCGAGATACCATGCATTATCGTGCTATTGTTGACGTTGATTACAACTACAAAATTAGAGAAAGTAGTCGATAACCTTCAGATATTGAAGATGAAATTAAAAAAGGCGAATAACTGTTTAGGTTATTCGCCTTTTCTATTTGGGCATTAGTTTAAACTAACAAATTTTTCTGTATTACCCGTCTTTTGAGCAGCTTTAAATTCTTTCGAAATACGTTCTAACTCTAAAAATGCATAGCTATGTTCATTATAATTACAAACGTTCAAAGAGATAGCTAACTTGTACACTGATAGAGCACGGTTCATCTCTCCACGTTCCATGTAATACTTACCTAAATAAAAATAAGCTTCGGTAAGTCTCTGAGCCATCACTTTATTGTCTGATGTGCTGGTAGTGACTAGTTTGACTACATTTTCTTCCGTTATTTCGTTCAGCAATATACCGGCTAATACCCAACCCCACTCATCGGTTCGGTTTTTATAACTCTCTTGTAAATGTGCCGTTGCTGAAGTTTTATCTACGTCGGATTCTATAATATACAACCACATGGCACGGAACGGATCGTTGGGGTTTTCCTGATAGAAGGTTTTGATATCTTCCAGTGCAAGTTTTGGTCTTTCTCCATAATAAAATGCAATTGCACGGTTATATATGGCTTGTTTGTTATTCGGATCCAATTCAAGAGATGAGTAAAATGCGTCATAGGCAGCATCAAACTGACTAATTTGGGTGTAGTACATTCCAAGCAGATTATAGATATCAGGTTGTCGTGGATCGATCTGCAGAGAATTCGCATAATCTGTACTAGCCAAATCTCTTAGTCCTATCTCATCATAATTGAGGCCTCGTTTTAAATATATTTCGGCACGAGACTCATCGCTAAGTTGTTTGTCTGTCAGGAGATGATTTAGTTTTGCAATGTTAGCCTCTGCCAGAGCATTCGGTTGCAATGGTACAGCCATAGCTGGATAAACTGATTGTTCTTCATTTCGGGTTGAGCTTTTTTGGGAAATGTCTTCTTCAACAGGGTTACATCCTGTCAGAACTATCAGCGCACCTAAACTATAAAACTTATACCATTTGACCATATCTTTACTCCAATTTTACTCCCAGAATCAGCCAGGGAGTGATTTGAGCACCTTTATAGCACAAAAAATAACCAAATCACCAGTTATTAATTAAAGACTCAGTAATTGAGTGGTAAGTCACATCTAGATTGGTTTTTCTAACTTTTCAATCCCATTTTTATCTACATGTGCTTTTTTCATATGCACATTAACTCACCAAAACCTAGAGAATCTACACCACGGTTGTCGGTGTATAATTTTAGATAAAAACTCTATCAACCAAAGCGAAAATAATGTTTAACGAGCCTGTGATTATTCGCTAAAACACTGCTGAATAAATTCCGATGCAGCCATCGCCCCCTCAGGGGAAATAGTATGTTGTGTGTGATCTTCATAACGAGCTTCCACTGTAAAACCTAAGTCGGTCAATTGCTCTTTCGCTTTTTCACTTTCTGACCATGGGATCACAGGATCACTTTTTCCGTGGATTAGAAGAACTGGTGTGTCGTACCTATTTTCATAAGGTAGAGGAGAAGAGAGACGCCCTGAGAACGCTACAATCCCTGCTAACGGATACCGTCCACTCACTAGCGCATCTAAAGACATAATCGATCCCTGAGAAAATCCAACAAACACGATCTTATCTCTGTCCGGGTTAATATCTTGCTCCACGCAAACCCGGCTAATCGTCTCATCAAAACGCTTTCTGGCTTCATAAATTCGTTGAGGGCGATTTTCAGTCGTCACTCCAGTCAGACTAAACCATTGAAATCCTCCGCCACCCTGATCAAAATGAAACGGCGCGTTTGGAGACAAAAACACGGTATCCGGCAGTGCAGGCTTCCAGAAATCACCAAGCGCACTTAAATCTTTACCATTGCTTCCGACACCGTGGAGCAAAATCACAACTTGTTTCGACATAACTTTTAATCCTTTATACAGTTTTATATCCATACTAACCCAAGCCATTGAAATATTCGCTATCCCTTTTCGTCATCAACCGAATTACCTGATTTCTTAAATTTGATATCCGTCAATGACATCTTGATTGATTACTTAACGCTGTTATCAGGTGCCGTTAAGTAACTCTTTCAGGGAAGCCAGCATGACAATAGTACGGACAAGTCACCCCCATCCTTTGCAGATAGCTGAAGTCAAAGCCCATTCTACTTATGGCCGCATCGGTATTACATTCTGCCCAGGTAAACATAGCGGATATGCTTAAACGATTGGTATTGCTGTTGAGCCGTTAATACTGAGTGGCGAGTTTTAAATCGTCCACTAAAAAGTCTAAAAATAAACGATGCAATTTAGGCTGAAATTGCCGTGAAGCGTACAATGCCCAGATACCCAGTTGGTTTACATGGTAATTATCCAGAACCACCTGCAGCGCACCTTCCTGTAAATAGTCACGCACGTCTGGTAACGGAAGACAGCACAACCCGCGTCCGGCCAACGTTGCTTTCAGTAAAATAGTAGTATCGTTCACTGAATAGTTACTTTTCACCTTCACTTTACATTGACTCTCTGGATTACTCTTATCAACAAAATTCCATTCCACCCCCAATCGCTTATGCACTAAACAATTGTGATGTAGCAAGTCTTCAGGGTTGGTTAACACACCATGTAACTTCAAGTATTCCGGCGTCGCACAAACGACAGATGTGAAATTGGCCAGACGACGTCCAATCAATTGTTCAGGCAACTTATTACCTGTTTCTATCGCAATATCGACCCCTTCTTTTATGGCATCAACAGGCTTATCAAATATATGCAGGTCAACAGAAACATTCGGGTAGAGCTCTAAAAACCGCTCAACACTTTGTGCCAGATATAACTGACCAAAAGAGATACTGCAGGCAATCGTAATTTTGCCGTCCAATGCACTGTGCTGATGCTGAGCCAGATGATACAACTGCTCAGTCTGCTGAAGGATACTACGGCAAAAAGGCAGTAATTCTTCCCCATTAGAAGTGATACCTAAACTGCGAGTAGATCGATGAAGAAGCCGCACGCCGAGAGATTTTTCTAGCGAAGCAATATGTCTGGTCGCCATGGAACGGGATATATCCAATTTACGCGCAGCCGCAGTCAGACTCTTCTCATCCACAACCGTAACAAAAACTTCCATTGCTATCAGCCTATCCACGTTCTCTCCTAATGTTCGATTTATGCAACAATCTATTGACTGATACCATGTTTATTCAAATTCATCAATCATTCATACTCTCAACCTGAAACAATATAAAGACAATAAATATCAACATGTACCGAAGGAGTATGAATGATGATAGTCGGTCCTGTGTTGAACAGCTGTGCGATTATATTTGGTGGGATTATTGGCGCTTCAATGAGCCGGTTTATTCCCAAAAGGCTTGAAAGGGGTTTACCAGCAACTTTTGCGTTATCTTCCGTTGCCATCGGTATTACCATGGTTATGAAGGTGCAAGATATCACGGTCGTTGTTATGGCATTTATTCTCGGCACTGCTGTGGGTGAATTAATTTATCTTGAAACAGGTATTGGCAAAGCAGCCACTTATATACAGAGTAAATTTCAACGATTTCTGCCCTTACCCAGAGGGCTGAGTAAACAAGATTTTTCACTTCAGTTTACCGCTTTGATTGTACTGTTTGGGGCGAGTGGACTAGGTGTCATTGGTGCACTGACTGAGGGGCTAAACGGTGACTATCAGTTACTCGTCGTTAAATCGTTAATGGATTTTGTTACCGCCATCATTTTTGCAATCACGCTTGGACCTAGCGTCGTATTAATCGCTATTGTCCAATTTACGGTGCAACTCGCTCTGTTTATGGTTGCGAAATCCATCATGCCATATATGGATGCGGAGGTTTACGCTAACTTCTCAGCAATTGGCGGCATCATCATGCTGGCTGTCGGTCTGCGTATTGCAAAAATCATGAACTTCGCAGTAGTGAATTTCTTACCTGCACTGTTCCTTGTCGTTCCGTTCACTTTTTTGTGGCGACACTTTATGTAGATGGATTAGATTAAGTCAAAGACCCTTGGCTTAAGGTGAATTAACGCCACGTAGCGCAACGTCCTATCGAGTAAAATCGTATATTCTAGAACGCAACCTCAAACAAGCTACGAACTTTCATGGGCCAAGACCAATCATCGAATTACAAAACTGTACAGGGTTTAACCCGCGGGCTGTATTTACTCAACATACTTAATCGCCTTGATGGTGGTGCGAGTGTGCGTCAGTTATCAGAGTTAAGTGGTATTCACCGGACAACGGTCAAACGTATACTCGAAACCCTCAAAAGTGAGGGTTATGTGCGTTACAGTGATTCTGATAATAGCTTTCGCTTAACCATGAAGGTGCGAGAACTGAGTGAAGGATTTAGAGATGAACAGTGGATCTCTGCAGTAGCGGCACCGTTACTTGGAGGTTTGTTAGAAAAAGTTGTCTGGCCTACCGACATTACGACGTTGGATGTCGATGCGATGGTAATCCGCGAAACGACACACCGTTACAGCCGTTTATCATTTCACCGCGCGATGGTAGGACGCCGCTTACCTATCTTACAAACTGCATGTGGACTCACCTATCTCGCCTTTTGTCCGCAAAACGAACGGAGCAATATCCTGACCATTCTAGCGGAACGGGATGAACCCGAGTATCAGCTGGCCAGAGAACCACAAGAGCTAGACAAGATACTGCAACATATCAGAGAAAAAGGTTATGGCGAAAATAACCAGAGTTGGCAGCAGGAAAATAAAATCGCTGCCATTGCGGTTCCTATCCATGACGAGGATCGAATACTTGGTTGTCTGAATTTAGTCTACATTGCTAAAGCGATGTCGTTAGACAAAGCAGCAGAAAACTATTTGGCAGACTTACAAGACGTCTCCAGACAAATTGAATCCGGCGTTTCGGAAAATACCATCCGCTTCGGTTATCCTGTACACCAATAGAAACCAAACTGCAGTTAGCATGTAGAGTGTTATCAGTAATACTGCTCGGAAACAACCATTAACGTACACACTGTGTATCATCGTGTGTACGTTTGTTGATATATGAAGACTTGGTAACGCGTTACTCTGCTATCACCAAATTTCTTTATTTAGCACATATGGCTTCCCTTCCCCGTCCATTTTGCTCTTTTCATATTGATCAACCAAAAACAGTTTATTCTCTTCGACCAAGAATCGATACTCACCGATTTGAAGAATACTACCCGCTTCATTCCAGTTTATGCCTCCCTCTTCCATAACCGTCGCACTCATTTTGTCGAAATAACTGCGGCCAAGAGAATAGTGGCCATCACTTTTTAATTCGACCAATAAGTGAGTAGCAGAGCAATCTTCACATGGAACGATACCCTTATATATTCCATTCCAATCAATTGAGTCACGAGCATTATAATTTGTATTGGTAACAATTGTTTTTTTACTAACTTCTAGAGTTTTTTTTGGCTCTGAATTTGGTAAATTTTTGTCCACACAACCAGTCCCGAAAGCCAAAGCTAGAACAATGATTGAACTATATTTAATCATCAACATTTCCTAAAGTTTTTAAATAATATTTATATAAGAAGGGTAAATCACTCTATTACACTTTAAGATAATAGAAATAAATAACACTATCGTTTGATTTTTACCAACATTAACCATTGAAAACAATCAATTGGAACGAACTCTGAGTTAAGATAAATACTACTGTTTAACGGTGATTACTCTTGACCTTAAACGTTTTTATTTCATCCTTGAGTTCTTGTACCTGCTTCGTCAAACTGTCATTCTTTGAGGAGTAGATAGCAATCTTATCGAACAACTCTCTGGTTATTTCATCCTTTTCAACAATCATAGAGGTAAGTTGAGCATTCTTCTTTTGCAAGTTGCTCATCCGCTTTGGAAGTAACCTCAAAACACTCAACACAACTAACACTGAAGATATTAATTGCAAAAATAAGACTATAAAAAATTCTAACGTCATAATTATAATTCTTTTTATAAATAGCTTGATTGTAGCAACTTACAATAACACAGAGAAACAATATTTAATTTTAAAATGTAACTTCAATAACTTATAAAAATGATAGGATGCATAAACAAGATTTATAATATGTATTTAATTTAAAAATCGACAATAAAGCATATATCAACCAATATAATTACTTATATATATTAACAAGTTTAATATGAAACAATAAACACCTCATGTTATTTATTTGTCCATATAAATATCGTCAAAGGATACATTAAGTACCTTTTAATTCTCATAATATATAGAAAACGATTATCTTCTTTGCACCACCGAGAAACATCTATCTCGTTAACTCTCTAAGGGTTGTATGACTCAACGTGTTCATGGACCGCATTCATTATCGACGTTTTAATATCCTTTAGGTATTTAGCATGTGGGCACCACATTGAAAGTGGCAGCTTCATCCCCTCAAGCATTAAGTCGAGTTTCACGGGTTCAATACCTTCAACTTTAAACTGTGGCTTTGTTAGAGCTTTTGGTAACCATGACCACCCTAACCCCTCACGAACCAAGTTAATCACTACCGAGAGCTGGTCTACTTGCTCATTATTGGCTGAAAATATGAATTTTTCTTTCAATCCCTCATCCACAAGCGACTTTAATATGAATTGCCGCTCAGTCACCAATGCATCCACGGCAGAGCGCTCATCCATCTTCGCTAATTTTCCCCCAGCCTGAACGTAAGGCACAAATTCAACATGGCCTAAGAAAACCGCGTCCATACTGTGCATCGCACTGCTTTCGTGTACGTTGACCAGTCCAAAATGAATGGAGCCATCAACAATGCCTTGCTTGATTTCCGAGCGATCACGCACCAGTAATTCTACTCGCATTGTCGGAAAATCTTTAGCTAATTGTCTACGGATCAAGTACAAGGCAGCTGGAGGCATAAAACTAGAATATGCGATAACAACACGCTCCAAATCACCATATGAAAGGCTCAATGCAATATTTTCAAATATCCGTGCCTGCTCAACGGTTTTCTTGGCGTAGTGATAAAGCAAATGACCATCTTCGGTTGGCTCAACCGAACGACCTAGTCGGTCAAACAAGGTGATGGCCAACTGATCTTCAAGATTACTGATGACTTGCCCCATTGTTGTTCGGTGCTTATTCAGCTTCACTGCAGCTTTACTAAACGATAATTCTTCATACACAGTGACAAAAGCCAAAAGTTGCTCAAAGTTAAACGTCATATGATTCCCTCTCGCTCAGTGATTTATCCAAGATATCACTACCGCTAATAGTCGTGTCATTGGTAATGGTGAGATGTGACAATCAACCAGTTTCTTGACTCACCATCTGCCAATCCTCATATCTAATCTGTTTATAAAGCCATAAGCTTTTTCACGGGAAAATCAAACGTAGGCTCTACAAATTCATCTTGGCCAGCGATCGTTTCAATCTCTGAACTCCCACTGTCACAAGTTAGCTCAAGTACGCCATAAACAGCGTTGGCTGTATGACGAAACACAGCAACCGGGGACATCCGCTTAACCAAACACGCGGTAAAGACTGCAGTTATTAAATCACCCACGCCAATCAGTTGTGTCTTGAAGTCCAGCATTGGTCTCTGTCCCAAATAGATAGCTTTACGTGTAGCTAGCATCATTGTGAATACTTCATCACACTCGACCTTTAGGTTTTTCACAAGGATGATCTTCGGCCCCAAATCCAATGCTTTTTTGCATGCTTCAACGGCGGATTCAATACTGCTAATCGGAATTCCGGTAAATTGCTCTAATACATATTGAGTTGATACAATAACGTCAGCCATCAGCATTAAATGTTCAAGCAACGTATCCTTATCTGCTACGGTATCGTTTAACTCCGGGTCACAGACATAAAGTGATTGATGACTTTTCGCCTTCATTCGGGAAACAACCTCACAAATCGCATCGCAATGCCTGGTTCCAGTCTGATACCCGGATATCACCGCGCTACATTTTGATAGCTGACCGCTATTGTCCAAACCATCAATCAACATTTGAATATCGTCAGTAGGAATGATGCTCCCGATACATACTTCATCATTGTTAGCACGGTTAGGATCCTGAACGGTGTGAATTTGCCACATGTCCACCCCCATTCGTTGAACCGGAAAAACTGTAGAACTGTTCACTAAATGCCCAGACATACCTTGTGTTTTAATTAAAATTATACCTTTCATAAATAAACCTGATTAACTTATAGCTGTATGTCTCGTCGTTGAATACTTCGCTCAACAACAACGTTAAATCACTCTGATCAGTCCACTTCATATATGTCGACCCTTGAAATGTTAATGACGTAACCAGCCTTTACGACTTGATTGCCATTAACCAACTCAACCGAGGCGTTAACGGAGTCAGTTCTAAGCTCACCACTCCCCCAAACTGGCATATATGAACTTTGCATTTCATGACATCACTACAATGTTGCTCGTTTGTGTGGCCAGTATCGTCGAAAAGTACTCTCTCAACCAATCGCTTATGTAGGATCGAATCCTACATAAGCAGATGAGCACTATCGTGCAAATCGGAAGAAAGCGATCAACTTGCAGAAAAGAACATGCTAGGGATGAGTGAGCTTTGAAAGTACATACGACGATATGGATTGGAACAAATTGAGAACAGAGATAGACCAAACAAGAGTTTAGTCAAACGGCAAAGTTTACCTAAAAGGCCACTCCCTCATTTAGATTTAAGTATCCAATTCGACGAAAACGTGGGAATTTTCTTCTACTTATCCTTCATATGCAGGTCCAGTTGAGGATAAGAGATTTCAACATTATTCTCTTTGAATAACTGATTAATTTTTTTGTTTACTAAATGGAGTGTTGGTAAGCGATCATCGATTGAGTTGATATGGAGTCGAAGTTCAAAGTCCAAGCTGCTTTCGCCAAAAGTCAAAAAGTACACACGCGGCGCTGGAACGCTTAATACAAGCGGTGTGTCTTCCACCGCACGATACAATAAATCTTCTACTAAGTTTACATCCGAGTCATAAGCTACCCCAATAGGAATCACAACCCTGGTAACCGAATCGGTTAGTGACCAGTTGATAAGCTTATCTGTAATGAACACTTTGTTAGGGACGACAATCTCTTTATTGTCCCAGTCGATAATGGTTGTTGAACGAGTTTGAATTTTGCTAACCGTTCCTGAAAGCTCATTAATAGTGACTGTGTCACCTATCCTTATTGGTCTCTCAAAAAGCAGTATCAGTCCAGAAATAAAATTGGCAAAAATTTCCTGTAAGCCAAACCCCAAGCCTACACCTATTGCAGCAACTAACCATTGCAAGCGCTCCCATTCAACCCCGATAGTAGTGAAGGCGATGGCAATACCAAGCATCAGTATTAAGTACCGAAGTAAAGTGGTAATTGTGTAGCCCGTTCCTGGTGCCAGGCTCATCCTGCGTAAAACTAGCAACTCTAATAGGCCAGGAATATTGCGGATACTCACGAAGGAAACAACCAAGGTAAGCAGCGCATACATTACTGATTTCAAAGTGATATCGACCAGTTCAGTGCCGCTGCCCGTAGATGGAGTTGCCTGCCATAAGACAACGTTATCCATCCAGTTGGTTAACTCGAGCTGATTTGACCAAATAGTGGAGATCACGGTCACTAACAAGACTAAACATAGTCCTTTCAACAGCGTCATAGACTGCTCGCTGATGGCCTCCTTATCTAATCCCTTCTCTTCAGCATCGAATGTAGAAGCTTCTTCAGGCAGCCCTTCATTTTCTCGTGCGATCTTTTCTTCTCGTCTTGCTAGAAAGCGCTGATAACTTAACTGCCTTTGCTCAAGTATCAGCCAACGTTCGCCAAGCTGATAAACCAAGAAAACGCCGATTAACGCGAATATATTCAATTGTTGAAGTACGAGTATCTTCCACGAAGCGACATATAAACCCAATATAGCGGTCATCATTACAACAAAATACGAACCCAACACTGAGTAATAAATGAAAAAGAAACCTATACCCGATTGGAAAAAGGCAGGCAGATGAGCATTAATATCATTTAAATTTAATGCGCTACGGTATAGAACAAAAAGGAAAACGACGATCAATAAAAACAGGATGCGGAGAATTTCAGCATCATTTTCTTGAGCGAGCAAACGGAAGAAGTGGAAGCAAACCAGAATCACGAGTAAAGGAAACATTATGACTCTTACTCGATGATGAATCGTACTACACACCTCCTTAGACCAGCGAAAATGCAGTTCAAGCATCCCTTTCTTTCTACTCAAATGATAAAGAAAGGCCACACTCCACAACAGGGTGAAACTCGCAATCATGGCTTCATCAAACAAAATTGATGACTGATGACCCCATATGAACTCGATAAACCAGACGCAAGTGAAGAAAAATGCCGGCAGAATAGATGACGCAACGAATGTAATCGTTAAGACTATGATACTGTTTGAAAAACTGTCTTTTAACGGGTTGCCAAACACCTTTTCTTGTCGCAGCGAGACTAGATCAAGTTTTAACCTCGACCACCAATTTAAAAAAAGCAATATCAGTGAAAGCACGACGAAATAAACTAATGAAACTTGAATCTTCGGTAAATAGACATTTCGAGAGATTGAACTGATTGGAGATGCCACACCAAATACTTTTTTGGTGTCAAGATTAAGAAGATTTTCCCACATCGGCGAGTTACTGTAGGTCCAGACTTGACGCTCTTCAAGAAAGGTTCTGGCTTTTTCCAGAGCAACAGAGTAATCACCAGACACAGCAATCAAAGTTTCTACCTGATTTGAGAGAGCCTTGTATAAAGAAATCAATTCCTTAAGTTTGTCTAAATCAACATATTGCGCTGAGCTAGAAGTGACGCCACTCGGTAAACTCGCAGCTCTTTCGGCCTTGGTAATCTCGTAAATTCTGATGTTTACCTGAGAACGATAGTCTTGAAGACGTTCAATATTTATTCTTTGAGGCAATTCTTGCAGCATTTTCCTAGTGTAAGATCCGAAAGACGTCGTCTTACTTAGCCAATCCAGATTGCTTTTTATCACCTCAATTTCTTCGGTAAGTGCTGCGTACTCTAAGCTTATCCCCTCTAAATCAGAGGACATCTTTTTGATCTCTGATGTAACCTTCTCAATCTCTAATCCAATGTCATGAGAATTTACAACGTAATTTTGGTCAAATTGTATTTCCGTCTCTATGAAACTATCGCTATTGAAAACTCTAGAGTATGCCGTGTCATCTTCACTGGTGAGAAGATAGATGGTAATCGACATGACGATCATTGCCATGAATGCAATGATGTATGAATAGATTTCCTTTTTCCTAATCACAAACACCTCTAACAGTTACGGAGACTCAGCGGGCTCCATTCATTACAAACGGTTTAACATTTACGTGTGTTTTCTCGGACTGATCTCCTCAGCCAACACTACAAAGATTTCGGTCAGCTCAATGCCCAATTAAGAATGCTTACCTCGTTTAATCTTAGTCAAAGAATCAACTCCTCATTGCCTGATAGGAGCCTAATTGGTTAATTGTTGGGAATATTTCATGAGATTTCGAACCGTGTCATTGGCCCACCTAACACGCTAATACTTTCACCAGTGAAAGACCCATACCAAAAGTTCTGAATCAGAGTCATAGCATTGAACTTGCTCTATATTTCGCCAATCCTGATTTGTAGGATGGCATCCTACAAAAGCGATTATCTGCCTTTCATCACTTCCTTTATCTTAGCTTCATCAAACACAACAGAGACAAGAATCATGAACACAATGCCGCATGAGCTGGTATGGGGTGAGATTTATTTCCCACCGTTGTTGTTGGTTATTGGGCTAGCTTACGTTCTGACTACATTGGTTGCCTCATGTGCTACCCGATTGGGTCTGTATAAATACGTTGCATTCCCAGCTCTAGCAGAGCTGAGCCTAATCGTTATTTTTACTGGCATTATTGGTCATTACATCACCATTTTCTGAGGGCAACTTTCCGTGATTAAACGTTATCTCATCACTCTTATTTTGCTGTGTACAGCGGGTACTGTGGCCTATTCTCACTACCAGACGTATTCAAGTAACCCCTGGACGCGAGACGGCCAAGTCAGTGCCTATGTTATCTCGGTAACGCCTCGCGTGACTGGACAAGTAACGAATGTTTACGTCACGGATAACTCAAAAGTTAAAAAAGGTGATTTGCTGTTTGAGATTGACGCAAGTATTTATCAAGCGATCTACCACAAAGCGCTCGCTAGTCAGAAACAGGCTACCGCACAGTTGGCTAAGGCAAAAAATGAAGAGCAACGAGCTCAAAAACTGGAAAAGCGCACTCCTGGCGCCGTACCTACGCTGACACTTAATAACTTAAGTAACGCAGTAGAAAGTGCAGTGGCTAATGTCGAGTTGGCGAAAGCCAATGTCGAAGAGGCTCTACTGAACTTAGACTTTACCAAAGTTTACGCACCTACTGATGGCTACATTACTAACCTAAACGTTCGTGTCGGCTCACAAGTCGTGGCTAACTCGCCAGTCGTTGCCCTCATTGATGAAAATAGCTTTTGGATTGAAGGTTATTTTAAAGAAACAGATCTAGCCGATATCAACCCAGACGATAAAGCCTACGTGACTCTATTGATGCACGACAATGTGGTTTTAGAAGGCAAAATTAAGAGCATCAGCTTCGGCATTGCAAAACAAGACGGCAGCACAGGGAACGACCTACTACCTAATGTTAACCCTAATTTTCAGTGGATCCGTTTAGCTCAGCGTATTCCGATTAAGGTCAAGCTGAACAGAATCCCTGAAGATCTGCAGCTACGCGTAGGTATGACTGCATCCATCAAAATCATCAATCACTGATTGGGTAAAGACCATTTTGAGTTCGTCGAGCAAAGAAGCAATAAAAGTTGCTCTATCTATCGTTACGGCTATTTGTCTTGCCTTATGGTTTCAATGGGAAAAGCCTTATTGGGCAGCTATTGCGGTTGCAGTAATGGCACTCAATGAAAGCTTCGCCCATTCTATCCATAAAGGGTACAACCGTGTGCTGGGGACGCTAGTCGGGATCGCTTACGCATTTTTTCTAGTTGCTTTGTTCCCTCAGGATCAATTCTGGTTCCTTAGTTTTCTCACCCTGTTTCTTGGGGTATGTATCTTGATGTCGAGCAACGAAAAATATGGCTACACATTTTCGATGGCTTTTACAGTGTGCTCCCTCATCGCTTGTATGGGTGGATTTGATAACCAGACTACATTCCACTTCGCTGTATTGAGACTTCAAGAAACCGTATTAGGGGTAATAACCTTTTCCGTGATTTATCGACTTGTTTGGCCTGTTAACACTGAGCAGAACTTTATACAACGTTTCGAAAACAGTCGAACTATGTTACTGGACGCACTTAAAAACCAACACGATTTCAATATTGCAGCTCTAGAAGCTAATGCAGGAAATATCAGCAAGTTGTACCAACTATTAAACCTGCCATTAAAAGGCAGTTATCAACTTAGGCAGTACCGAGGTGCATGGCTTGATAGAGTCGATGAAATGACGCAAATCCAAGAAAGGTTGCTGGATAGAGTATATAACTCAAGTGTAAACAACACGGATTGGAAAACGTTGGCCGAAAAATTAGAAAACTTTTATGTAGACAAACCTCAAACGTCTCTCATTAGTTATAACAATGGCAATGTAAAAGAAAGCGTTAAATCGTCATTGAATCAAAAGCAACGCACGTTTATGCAGCACATCAAAGAAGATAGACGTAAAGTGATTCAGGGCGTTTCGATGTTCATAACATCATTACTCGTTTGGATTTATCTGCCAGTACCAGGCGGCATCATTTTCCCAATGATTGTAGGTATTTTTTCTTGCATATTACCGACAATGCCACCAAGTGTAATCAAAGATGCTTTCTTTGGTGTCATCGGTACAGGTACAGTAATTTTGTTTGAGTATGTTTTTTTGATGCCACTCATGACCGAACTATGGCAGTTGGCACTATTCTACTTCATTAACACAATAGTTATATGGACGGTTTTTTCAGCACCGACAATGATGATTCATCGAATTCTAGGGATTAACCTATTGGTCGTACTTACATCTGGAGCTCTAAACCTGACCCCAACATATAGAATTGAAACACCAATTCTGATGCTGACAAATATTTTAATTCTCCTTCTGATTGGGAAAATATTTTCCGATCTATTTTCCAAACGTCAGAATAAAAAATTAGCACTCGTAAAAACAAAGATAATTAATAAAAGTTAATTTTAAATAAAAATATTAAATAAAATTTTCCATACAGTACTTTATCACCACATGACTATATGGAAATTAACCCATATGTAATTACAATCGCATAGGTTTAATGCCATTCCGATTTTATATTTATTTTAAATACCTCATTAAAACATCTTATTAACAAATAATATGAATTTATTAATACATGCGAACTTCTCATAGAAAGGTATTTAACCAACTTGAAGAGATATTATTTTGAAAGTAAAAATCTTACTGTCTTTCACCGTTTTATTTACACCATTGAGTTTTTCGCAAGAATCCTTTTTTCCCATATGGGGAGATGAAGCAGCGAAGCGAGGTTATACACTACCCAAGCCTTATGGCCTGTCACTTTCATACATGGACATGAGCAACCCTATTACAGTCAACAGTATTGATCTGACTGGGCACCCAGTCCTTGAAGCCCTTGATATAGATGCTCACCATGCTGATTTCAAAGGCTCGAATATTACGCTACGTGGTGATGTGTGGATTTTTCCATTCATGAATATTTACGGCATCATTGGGTACACCCAAGGCACTAGCACGGCAAAAATCAACTCACTAGGTTGCGATAAGTCTTCCGTACTAGGGATTGGTAATAAAGCCCTATGCTCCTTACTCGACGCTGCCGGTGACAGCCTACCGGACAATGCGGTTTTCGAGCTGGATATGGACGGCGGAACCTATGGCGCTGGTACCACATTGGCAGGAGGCTTGGGAAATTGGTTCGCACTACTCGACATGAACTACACCTACACCAGCATTGCAGCCATTGATGGCAACATCAAAACCTTCGTAGCCGCTCCTCGCGTCGGGTATCGCTGGCAATATGATGGCAGTCGTGAGCTTCGAGTATTTGCAGGTGCCATGTACCAGAATGTTCAGCAAGAACTGTCTGGTGATCTAAAAAGCTTAAATCTACCACGAGAAATCCATGAACTCGTCGATCACCTGAGTCCAGATGCAGGCTTCCACGTTAGTCAAAGTGCAGATGAGAACTGGAACGGTGTGGTTGGATTCCAATACGCCTTTAACAAAGACTGGGAAATCTTGATGGAAGCGGGATTTGGGGAACGTGAGACTCTGTTCTTTTCACTAGGACGTCGATTCTAGGCATTGAAAATAATGAAAAAAATACTTCCTGTGGTTTACTTATGCATGGCGGGTACAACTTTCGCCGCGATAGCAGAACCTGAAGCCGCCAAGCAAGAGCTAACCATGCATGAGCAATATCAGGTTTGGCTTGAAGATTTGCTGCTGGAGCTGGGTGCAGATGGCCAGTTTGATCCTACTAAAGGGGTCGACTGGAGCGTGATGCCCGGGCCCTTTTATACACCCGAGAAAAAGTTTGGTATTGGTGTGTCGGCAGTAGGGCTCTATAAGCCAGATATAAATGATACTGACTCACAACCAAGCTCAATAACCATTAATGGTTTTGGGTCGATAAACGGCGCATATGGCGTTGCGATTAATAATGCCAACTACCTGATAAACGATAGGTACCGTTTATTTGTAGGTGCAGAACTGACCAATTCTCCCGATGTCTTTCATGGCTTTGGTGTTGATGCCGGAATGCATAACGAAAGAGTTAACTATGACCGACAAAGCTATTCAGCGTCGATCACTGGCATGGCACGTGTACTGCCCTATACCTATTTAGGACTGGGTCTCTCCTTTTCCCACAATGAAGCGTCCAACGCCAAACAAGAGGAAACTAACACTCCTTGGATTGGTGATGATTTGGCCCTGTTTCCAGAAACGCAACGCAACGTTGGAGCCTTGCTCAGTCTGACTTACGACTCTCGGGATTTTGCACTTAATGCATCCAAAGGAAGGCTAATTGAACTTGAGTACCATCACTTCAGTACTGAATTAGGCTCAGACAATGATTTTGAACGAATAAAGCTCAACTACAGCGACTACCACAATCTATCGACCATTCCCGGTGTGCTGGCGTGGCAGGTTCGCGCTGAATCGAATTCGGGCGATGTCAGCTGGGATCAAATGGTAATGCTCGGTGGTGCGGAAGTGCTTCGAGGCTACGAGCAAGGCCAGTACCGTGACAGGAACATGCTTATCTCGCAAATGGAGTACCGGCAGCCTCTATCCGGCCGCCACGGCATGGTGTACTGGTTAGGAGCTGGCACCTTAGCCGAGGAATTTGATCAACTGGGTCAAGATAAGTGGCTTTACTCTATCGGCGTTGGCTACCGATTTGAAATCAAGCAGCGAGTTAACCTGCGTTTAGATATGGGCTTTGGTAACGATCAAAGCGGTTTTTACTTTGCAATTAATGAAGCGTTTTAACTGAAATGAACCGTTTACTTTTTAAACCCTTTTATACTATCGCCCTGTGTTACTTTCTGGCTGGATGCTCATCAAGCAATTGGGAAATCCACCCTGCCCCAAGCTTAAATCAGGCCGCAGACATGTTAGCCGGCGTGGAAACTTCAAATGAAACCTGGTTTCTGAATGAATCTAGCCTACCGGACTTGAAGGTACCGCAGAACGTTCGTCCATGCTGTGCCTTTGGCGATATGCAAAAAGTGAAATTCGGACCTGTTCCGGTACCTTTTTTCCGATTGAACAATGTCGTTGAGTTAGAGGACATTGGGCCGCACAAGTTTGCCAGCGGAATATATCATTACACACCGTCGTCTTCTTCTGCATTAGGGCATGGCGGCGGAGAAAATAACGGCATCCTGTACACGCAAAAAGGTGGTTTCATCGACCTCGCCCATGTGCGAGATACCGCCGATGACACCATGGGATTATTTTTTGAGATACTCGATAACCTAGGGCAAGCCCATCGAATTGAACTGCCTGACGAGTTGGGGCCGAGATACATCGAGATGTCACCATTTAACACATCCACGCTAACGGATGAGCAAAGGTGGTCTTTAGCCGCGCATATTGCAGCACGCTTAGCCTACTTCAAAGCTGAATCACACGAAATTGCCCAGTGGCACGGCTATGCGAGCTTTTCCGGATGGCCTGAAACCATTTCGGCCTATTCTCTTGAAGATCTGTATTCCAACATGCTGGGCGCAAAAATCATCCTTAACCTTATTCAACAACATAAGGTGCTAAGTCAAAAAGACTACAACCAAAACGTCAGCCTGCTATTAAACGCAAGTTTGCTGAAGCTTGGCATCGTTGGTAAGTCAGAAGCAAAACTGGTACTGGCCGCCGTGGACGGTAAATGGTGGAATTCACAAGAGTCTATTCCAAACAAGTATATGGTTCTCCAGCGTCACTATGACCTTGGTGACCAACAAACCCCTTACCTGCTAACACCAGATCTATTAGGGGAACAGAGTCCTAGCCTGCAGAATCTTGCTCAATCTGCCGCTACAGTACTGTCTTTACCATCGTCTGCTGAATCATTAGATCTCGACAGCATTGCCAAACTGGTACTCGAAATATCACCTAAATACGCACAGACGTTTAATCACATACCAAAACACATTTGGGCTGAGCGTATCGACCACACTAAATTTCCTGTCATTGCGCAGTACGCAGAGCTACAGGATAACCAGGATTTAAAACAATTAGGTATTGCTAATGACTAGCGTCCATTCTTTCAAAAAAGTGATTCGTCTATTGATTGTCCCACTTCTGTTTACTGTGTTGTACGGTTGTACCAGCGGCAATCAATATAATGAACTGATGTTTGAGGAAATAGAGAAAACGCCGACTGTTTTAACCTCTCCCGCTGATAAACAAGGCGAACAAGGCAGCAAACCTAAACTGGCCATCGCCTTTGGTGGTGGAGCTGCTCGCGGCATGATGCACCTTGGGGTAATAAAGGCACTTAACGAAGCTGGTATCAAAGCCGATATCGTTACTGGTACGTCGGTAGGGTCAATTGCAGCAACACTATACAGCTGTAACACATACCCAGAAATAGAACGTAAAATGTTCGAATTTACCGAACACGAAATCGTCGATATTAGCCTTTCTCGCGCAGGACTAATCAAAGGCAAGGCACTAGCAAAATGGGTGAATGAGCAAACCGGATACGACGATCTCCGGGATCTCCCGATTACCACAGGCATTGTGGCCACAAATTTAACCCAGAAGAAAGCGGTCATGTTTACAAAGGGCAATATTGGAAGGGCAGTACAAACCTCATCCAGTGTTCCCGGAGTATTTGTACCCGTACATTACAATAATGAGATTTTGGTTGATGGCGGCATTCTATCACTGGTTCCAGTGTACGCCGCTCGTCAGTTAGGCGCGGATATCGTTATCGCCGTGGATGTATTCTGTAGTTTGCCGCCACCGCTGAAATACAATGCGATTGATGCCATGGCGAATACTTTCTGGCTCCAGAGTTGCGTAGCAACTAAAGATGAAATCGACAGTGCAGATATCGTTATATGGCCAGTTGCACCCGATCCAAGTTTGGTTAATTTTGGAGGAATGTCAGAGCGTACGGCAGCCACAATGGCCGGATACGAAGCGATGAAAAAGGCGTTGCCATTGCTCAAGCAACATTTATCAATTTAGAAGAAGCGCCGAATTGAATAAAACTGTTTTCGTCCATCTCGTTTATTATTTCCTGCCTAAGAAATCAAAATCATTTTTGGTATTACGAACTAAGGCAAATTTCTCTGCCTTAGTTCGTAGCTGACACCTATTTAGTGCTTAACTAAGCAAAAGCGCTCTACATTGCTCAAACGATTTATATCGCTTCTTTCGCCTTTGCATGTAGCGATACCGTGTCTTGTTTAACTGCAGCCGTTTCTTTGGACAAGTACACGCCAATACCCGTTACTGCACATAACACACAGAACAGTATCGCAATGTAGTGAGTGTTCGTCCCGCCACCGGCCTGATCAAGTAAGGCCTGAGCGATAATTGGCGTAAAGCCGGCACCAATGAGTGAAGTTAATTGATATGTTAATGACAACCCAGTGTAACGCGTACGAGTAGTAAATTTCTCGCTGATGAATGCCCCCATAGGTCCATACATGACCGCCTGGATGATATGATTTCCGATAATAAAGCCCAGCAACATCATCCACGGGTTTTCATGACTGATTAATTCGAACATTGGCCAAATCAAAATCATACCAAGTACAACACCAGTAAGCATAACTGGACGACGACCATAGCGGTCGGAAATTGCTGCCATAAGAGGAATGGTGAATATATGCAGCGTATTAGCAATAGTCAGCATTAATAAGGCATCACTGCGAGTGTGACCAATTGACACTGCGTAAGTGAGCGCAAAAGTCGCTAACAGAGATTGAATAAAAAGTGGCGCGATACCAGATAAGGTGCCTAAGCCAATCTCTTTTGATGAACTACGAAATAGCTCAACAATTGGCACGCTGGTCGACTCAGATTTTTGTGCTTCTTTGGCTTTTGCCTGTTCAAAGTCAGGCGATTCTGTGACCCTGTGACGTAAATACAAGCCAATCACAACCAGTAACGCAGACAACAGAAACGGTATACGCCAGCCCCAGCTCATAAACTGCTCTTCTGGCATTAACGAGAATCCACCCAAAACCAGAGTCGCGAGTACAGCGCCAGAAGGCCCGCCTGAAACCGCGATACTTGCTCCCAAGCCTTTGGACTTTTTACCTGAGTGTTCCATCGCCATCAGGGTTGCACCAGCCCATTCCCCACCAACGGCCAGACCCTGCAAAATTCTCAATAGAAGTAGTGCAACGGGTGCTGCGATACCGATAGTTTGGTAAGTCGGCAGCAAGCCAATCAATATAGATACGATCCCCATCACCATAAGAGTGATAAATAAGATCTGTTTACGGCCGTATTTGTCGCCGAAGTGACCAAAAAGAAGACCACCTATTGGCCTTGCGATATAACCTGTCGCTAAGGTAAGAAACGACAGAATGATACCCAGACTTGGGTCTAAGTCGCTAAAGAATAATGCTGGAAACACCAGACTTGCTGCGCTTCCGTATAACAGAAAGTCATAGTATTCGACCGTTGAACCAAGATAACTTGAAATCACCGCACGGCGGCTTTCACGTTTTTTCTGTTTCAACTCTGCTTCACGTATTGGATTAGACATATTCCTCACTCCATGTAGGGATGGCCGGTATCGGTATGGAGCACCGGCTCTTAATATTTATTATTTAATGAGTGTTTTTTGCAGCGAGAACGACTACCGGCTTTTCAGCAAATCAAGCGCAACGTCGACGATCATGTCCTCTTGTCCACCGACCATGCGTCGCTTACCAAGCTCAACCAGAATATCCACGGTATTTAAACCGTAACGCTCTGCTGCTCTCTCAGCATGACGTAAGAAACTTGAGTAAACACCGGCATAGCCAAGCGCAAGCGTTTCACGGTCAACACGAACCGGACGCTCTTGCAGTGGTCGTACGATGTCATCCGCAGCGTCCATCAATGCGTACAAATCAGTGCCATGGTTCCAGCCAAGTTTGTCTGCTGCTGCGATAAAGGCCTCCAGTGGTGCATTACCTGCCCCCGCGCCCATGCCGGACAAACTCGCATCGATACGATTACAACCCTCTTCAACCGCCACCAAACTGTTGGCTACGCCCAAGCTCAAATTGTGATGAGCATGAATACCGGTTTCTGTTTTCGGGTCCAGCACCTCTTTCAGGGCTCGGAAGCGATCACGAATGTCCTGCATGGTCATCGCACCGCCCGAGTCCACCACGTAAATACAGGTAGCGCCGTAGCTTTCCATTTTTTTCGCTTCCAGAGCTAAGTTCTGTGGCGTTGTCATGTGGCTCATCATTAAAAAGCCAACGGTATCCATACCTAGCTTACGTGCATGCTCAATGTGCTGACGGGAAACATCGGCTTCGGTACAGTGAGTTGCAACACGTACGATTCGCGCACCTGCGTTATAAGCGTTATCAAGATCGTGAACACTACCAATTCCCGGCAGTAATAATGTCGCGACTTTTGCGTAACTAAGCTCTTCTGCAACCGCTTCAATCCACTCGAGATCGGTGTGAGCACCAAAGCCATAGTTGAAACTAGAACCTTGTAAACCGTCACCGTGAGCAACTTCGATTGAGTCAACTTTGGCTTTATCAAGCGCACGTGCTATCGACTTCACTTGAACAATGGAGTACTGGTGACGAACCGCATGGCAACCATCACGCAATGTCACATCTGAGATATACAGTTTTTGTTCATTCATGAGGGTCTTCCTTATTGGTTTAGACAAGATTGAGCGATACGTTCTGCGGTCGCCATAGCCGCACAAGTCATAATGTCGAGGTTGCCAGCATAAGCAGGGAGATAATGAGCTGCCCCTTCAACCTCAATAAAAACCGATACCTTAAGTCCACTGAACTTACCGTAACCCGGAAGCGTAACGGGCTGATCTTCCGGAATCACTTCAAACTGAACCGCTTGTTTTAGACGATAACCCTGCACGTAACTCTGAACCGCACTGACCATTTCTTCTATTGAAGCACGGACTTTGTTTTCATCTTTGCTGTCACATAGTACATGGATAGTGTCACGCATCATCAGAGGTGGTTCTGCTGGGTTAAGAATGATGATCGCTTTACCTTTCTTCGCGCCACCTACCGTTTCAATGGCTTTAGAAGTGGTTTCGGTAAACTCGTCAATATTAGCGCGAGTCCCCGGTCCTGCCGATTTACTGCTGATCGAAGCAATAATTTCTGCGTAGTGCACGGTTGCTACTTGCGCTACAGCCGCGACAACAGGAATCGTTGCCTGACCGCCACAAGTGACCATATTAACGTTATTCTTCGACAGGTTTTGCTCCAGATTCACGACTGGAACACAATAAGGGCCAATCGCTGCCGGGGTCAAATCAATGAGCCTGATGCCAGGTTTTGCCTTGCGCAGAATGGCATCGTTACTAATGTGCGCGTTGGCCGACGTTGCATCAAAAACGATATCGATATCATTAAACTCTGGTAAATTAATCAGTCCTTCCACACCCTCATGCGTGGTTGTCACACCCATTCGACGTGCTCTGGCCAGGCCATCCGATTCAGGGTCAATCCCAACCATCACACTCATGGTCAAATGTTGGCTATTGCGCAGCACTTTTATCATTAAGTCAGTGCCGATATTGCCTGAACCAATAATCGCTACCTTCATGGTTTTCATTTTTCACTCTCCTTTTGTTCGGTAAAGGAGACTGACACACGACCAACTCCTGTTATTTCGGCATCAAATTTGTCACCCGGCTGCACCGCTGCCATCGGGCCCAATGCACCCGTCAACACAACGTCACCAGCACGCAATGGCTCGCCAAAAGCGCTCATGGTACGAGCTAACCAAACTGCCGCATTTAATGGGTTACCAAGACACTCGGAACCGTCGCCTTGGGATACAACCTCGTTGTTGCGTGACATCGTCATCGTTGCACCACGAAAATCTAGGCCGTCTACTGTTCGAGCTGGCCCGCCCAGTACATACAAACCACTCGAAGCGTTGTCCGCCACGGTATCAACAAACTTAATATCCCAGTCACGAATGCGGCTACCAACGATTTCTAAAGCAGGTACAACCCAACCAATCGCATCCATTACTTCGCCAATAGTAGGGTCACTTTGCGGTAAGTCTTTCGCCAAAATAAGCGCGATTTCCGCTTCAATTTTTGGCTGCATGACCGCTTCATATGGCACCACTTCATTGTCACCGACACACATGTCGGCAAACAGAGTGCCAAAGTCAGGTTGATCGACGCCCAGCTGTGCCTGAACTTTAGGGTTAGTCAGACCGATTTTACGCCCTACGATGCGACGACCTTGCTCGACCGCCACGGATACATTCAAACGTTGGATAGCGTAAGCTTGCTCTACATCAGCGCCTTCGATCTCGTCACACAGTGGTGAGATTGGCAGGTTCTGTTGCTCGGCTTCACGCAGTCTCTGCGCCAGTTGTTCTATCTTGTCAGACATGACTCTCTCCTTAATGCTGAATGAAGTCGACAACCAAACGGTTGAATGTGTCAGCATGTTCCCACTGCACCCAGTGACCACACTGGTTGAAAACGTGCAGTTGAGCCTGTGGAATGCCTGCCATCAAACGTAAGCTGGTATCAAACGGAACAAAGCGGTCCTGGCGGCCCCAAATGACTAATGTATCGGCTTTGATCTCGCCTAATCGCGCAGAGAAATCCGGGAATTGTTTTGGATTGGCTTCCAGACTTTTAACAAAATTTTCGAGGTGATCCTGACGAGCAAGAATGTTATTCAAACGTGTTTGGAACAACTCTTCGGTGAGATCGCTGGTATCAAAGACGAAGATATCCATCATCGCTTTTAGGTTTTCGATAGTAGGATCGCGGTAAAGTTGATTTAAGCGCTTAATACCTTCTGCCGGCATTGGTGTGAACAAGCTTGCACCGCCAGTGCCGCCGCCCATCAAAATCAATTTGCCTACACGTTCTGGGTATGAGAGCGTAAAAGCGACAGCTGAGTGTCCACCCATGGAGTTACCGATTAAATGCGCGCGCTCAATATCCAAAGCGTCCATCACGCCTTTTAATGCGGTTGCGTTTAGGTCGGAACGAGATTGAGTAGAAACTATTGAGTCACTCTTTCCCCAACCCGGACAGTCAAGAAGGATGACACGATAACCAGCATCGACCAGAGGCTCAATATTACGGTTAAAGTTAGCCCAGCCCGTAGCGCCTGGCCCTGAACCGTGTAGCATCACTACTACTTCGCTTCCTACCCCACAATCGTTGTAATGCAGTTTGAGGTTGAGGTCTCCTTCCTCAATATGAACAAATTTGCTTGTCTCTTGCTCAGTAAAAACTAGATTAGACATTCCTATACTCCTCGTTTACAGCTTTAGCTTTTTAAGTTTTTTGATGTGGTTGCACTCATAGAGCCAAATCCGGCGATCCACTCAGGTATCTCGCGGTAATAGCAACCTTCGGTTTTGTAAGGTCCATAAGCAGATAGTGCTGCGAATGCCGCCACCCAGGTCTTCACTTCATGAGTAGACTTACCGGCAATATCTGACAGATCCTGATTGTTCATCGCATCCAGTTTGCTCATTTGCCCGGTGGCTAAATCTTGCATAAAAGCGCGATCCCATTCCGGATTTAATGGATGTAACGTGTTTTGGTCATCAGTAAATTCAACCGCTGCGTTGATCACTCTTTGGGTACGGGCAATACGCTCATCCTCAGGAAGACATCGACCGCTGCCTTTAAGCCGGTCTGCGATATGCTCGTCGGCAATGGCTAGCTCAGGTACTGGCGGCTGGTGTGATAAACCGCCGGAAGCCAGAAATAACACGCGCTTGTTTAAGCTCTTGGCGTATTCACCGATGGCTTCGCCCAGTAAGCGGGCTCGCTGGAAACCTGGCATTGGTGGTGCAACACCATTGATAAACACCGGGATAACCGGAACTCGATCCAGACTGCCTAATAAAAACTCAAGAGGTTGAGCGAAACCGTGGTCTACTTGCATGTTGTAAGAGACCGCCGCATCCACTCCTTTAGCCAGCACGTATTGTGCGCACCCTTCAGCGAGTGATTGAGGTACGTTTAACGGTCCCGCTAAAGTCCCAAAATCACCAATCGCATGAGCGGCCATTCCGATACAAAACGACGGCATAACATCATAAAAAAAGCCGTTGTAATGATCAGGCGAGAACAGGATGACTAACTCCGGGTCAAATTCATCGATGCGTTGTTTGGCGTCAGCGATAACGCTATTAACTTCATTGATAACCTCCTGAGCGGGGTCAAAATGACCGACTAGCGGTGTGTGCGACAAACAGTGCAAATAGACTTCACTCATATCACGCTACCTTCTTGTCGTGTGCACCTACTTTCGATGCAGTTTCGCGCTGGACAGTTGTGGTGCTGAGAGCTTTACGTACTTGCTGGCACACTGAGTTAATCGACTGCGGAATTGCAATACTCGCAACGAATCGGTCAGGTCTGATGATGGCGACAGAAGCTGGATAGCGACCAAACCAGTCTTTAAGCGCATTGGTTTCATCTCCGATACATACCACGTCAGGATGCGTCTCTATCTGTGACTTGAGTTGAACAGAAGGAACCACTTGAATGAACTTGGTTCCCAACTGTTGCCAATGTTGGATCTCTTGTTCACTCAGCCCCAGCTTTGGATCAGTGCCCCATGCGATGATTGCGAAGTTTTGGCCAATAACATCATCGATCTTGGTGATCTCATTACCCACTCGAACCACAGGCTGGATAAACAGTTTGCCCACTGGAGAGTCTTTAAGTGCTGGCTTAGGTTCAACAACAACACCCTGATGATATTTAGGCATTGGTTTAAAACGCATTTCGACAAAGTAACGCTTAACAGGCGGCACATAGTTCAGCAGCCAAGATACGCCATCACGTAACGTTGCCTGCCATTTCTTAGGTGGAGCCAGTACCTTACCGGCTAAAACTGACAGATCGATCATCGCTTTCGCATGGTCACGACGTTCTTGCTGATAGGTGTCTAGCAGACTTGAATCCGCCAGTCCTTTAACCACTAAAGAGAGTTTCCACGCCAGGTTATTTGCATCGCGCATACCTGAGTTGTAACCCTGACCTTGCCAAACAGGCATAATATGTGCCGCATCGCCTGCTAGCAGGATTCGACCTTCACGGAACTTGCCTGCAAGGCGGGCATTGTGGGTATAAACACGCTGGCGGATAAATTTGATATTTTCCGTTGATGGCAGCACTTTGCTCAACAGACGATCCATGTTTTCTGGCTTGCTGAGTTCCTCTTCGGTTTCACCCGGCATGACCATAAACTCAAATCGACGAATACCTTGTGGTAGAGCCGCTGATACATATGGACGTTCAGCGTCACAACATAAGTAAATGTTAGGCGTACCAATTGGATCGTTTTCCAGATCCATTACGATCCATTGATTAGGTGCAGTTTCACCATCAAACGAGATGTTTAAGCTGCGACGAACAAAGCTATTACCACCGTCGCACGCAATCATATATTTTGCTGAAATTCGCTCTTCTTCACCGTTTTCGTTTTTGAAGTTAGCCCAGGTTTGGTCATTATCTTGGCCAAAGTTGACAAGTTCACGTGAGAACAGCACATTTACATTCGAGTATCTGTCTAATCCATCATAAAGAGCGCGATCGGCCTTTGGCTGAATAAACGCATTTCTTCTCGACCAACCAAACTCGTTAGTATTTGGTTGAATGTCGGCGAAACAACGGCCTTTAGGGGTAAGGAAGCGCATGGCATGATATGGAGTTGTGTAAGGTACAACTTCTGAAGCTAACCCTACTGCCTGAAACGTTCTTAAACTTTCATCATCTATACCAATCGCGCGAGGGTAATCGATCAGCGTAGGCAGTTGTTCAATCACAGTTACGTTAATGCCTTGGCCGCCAAGATAGTTTGCAATCATTAAACCGACTGGACCAGCCCCAATAATCATGACTTCTGAATCATAATAGGCAGTCGAGACCGTTTTTTGGGAAGTGGATACTGTCACTTTGAATTCTCCAGGTACGTTCAAGTTATGGGAACCCTATTTGACCAAGTAGATCGCTAGGGAAAGGCCTACTCATTCGCGTTCTGAAGGAGTTAGGCAGTGCAAATGTTTTTATTTTGTTACTAAAACGTACATCCAGAGCCACTATATCCACAACAGCAACTCAACTTTAGGTGCACAAAGTGCACTTCTTTGTTTTATATTTATTTTTTATATTTACACCACGGAGAAACGGGCTTTTCGCTCACCAGAACAGGCAAAATCTCACTAATATTTAGTGATGGAAATCTCGAATTTTTAGCGACAAAGTTACATCTATGTAACAGTCAGGAGACAAATAATGATGAGTAGTTGTAACTCAAAGCTACGAAGTCAGTTCATTTGAAGTACTAAATAAACAAGCTTGGTAAGAGTAAGTAGTATCGAATATGAGATGGTTTGATTGACGTTGGAATGTGTCTGTAAGTGAGATAGAAACTTGAGATTAAGAAGGCGTTAAATAAGAAAAGTGAGTAAAACTCTAAGGCTTAAATTTGAAGACTGAGCAGATGCAACCGTGCATCTGCTCAGTGAAAGAGTTCCAAATGATCGGTTTAGTGAAGTGAAACTACAGCAAGAATGCGCCGTATGCGAGACTTGCACAAATGACATAGGTTGGATGGACTTTTAGTTTTTCCAGACACAAACCCGCGACAGCAAACAAGAACACAAAATGCCCCCAGCCCGCTTCACTGCCAGAAACAACCAACTTGTAACTCAGTAGAAGCATCAAAGTGAAAATGATTGGCAGTACCCATGCTCCCAATGCTTTCACTTTTGGCGAATTACGGTATTTGTACAGCACACTCATTGCAGCAATCATAATAATGATTGTCGGGGCAACCGTAGCAAAGATAGCGATAAATGCCCCTAACGTTCCGCCTACTTCGTATCCTATGTAACCGGCCATTTTTGTCGCGATAGGACTTGGTAAAGCGTTACCTAATGCCAGAACTTCGGCAAACTGACTGGCATTCATCCATCCATATTGACCAACAACTTGTGCTTCGACCAATGGAATGATCGCAGGTCCACCACCGTAACCAACGATGTTCGGAATAAAAAATGCTAAGAAGATATCGATATAAAGTTGCATGTTTATCCCTTTTTACTTTCTGGTTTTAGACTTTGTTCGACCGCGCTTGGCTTTGGGTCAGGCTTTACCAGTACAGCCAATAGTACCGCTCCGACAACCAATCCTGGATGAATATCCAAGACCACAATGAACAAAATAGACAGAGCAATACCAATGCCCGTAGCGAGCGCACCAAGTGCTTTATAACCTTTAATTAAAAAGTCATAAGTGAGCTTGGCCATCATCCAGGAAACCACTGGCAACACACCCTGAGCCATACCCGCTACCCAAGGCTTATCACGATACTCGTTTAACAGACCCAATCCTGCGATCATGACGACGATGAGTGGGATAATCGTCATGATAACCGCATTGAGGCATCCAATCTTGCCTCCAACTTTATAGCCAATGTATCCCGCCATTTTGGTCGCGATAGGACCAGGTAACGTGTTGCCGATTGCAAGTACGTTGGCAAATTCGTCGTCGGTCATCCACTTATAATTATCGACCACTTCTTTATGAACCAAAGGGATCATCGTGGGGCCGCCGCCGAACCCAAACAAGCCAATGCGAAAAAATGCACTGGCTAGATCTCGTTGTGTCTTCATCGTTCTTTTCACCTTTTAATGTACAGACTGACTACGTATCAGTCGGTCAATTTATTGTTTTTTATAAACCGTTTGCTCTAACCAAATCATACTAGGGTCTATTAACCACTGGTTTCTTGGACGAGTTAGCATGGCTTCAATGTCATTTAATTGGAAATGTCTGTCATCATAAACACAAACGAACACTTGGTCGCCATCCAACAACTGATGGTCTTCTCCATATGATGTATAACACGGCGCACCAATTGCAATGGTGATTTCACTCGGGTGATTAGCCTGAGTGAACAAAGTTTGAGTATTATGCAACGCGCCATCATCAGTTTGCTTGTTAATCGTCTCAACCAGCCATTCGGTCAACGATTGGTAGAAAACGTTATACTCTGTCACAGAGACATCCTGACTGCACAAGCTCCATTGCCCATTTCGACCATGAAAACCGCACAATCTCAGATGATCAAGTGCTGTCTGTGCTGAAAATGAATCAATAGCCAGCTCCTGTTCAGCGATTCCTTTACTAAAGGCACCCCAATTTTTCTTCTCTGCTAGCTTGGATACCGCTTTGTTTCGATAAGTTGCATCATTGATCAACGTCAGCGCAAAAGGGGTAAGTTCGGCAACCTGACCTTGCTCTGTATAGGTAACGCCACACTTAATAGCGATTTCTGGCTCCATCTGAACCTTGGCATCCGGCTCTTCAGGTAACTCCAGCTTAGATGAGCTAAATGGCATTTGCCCAAGATAAGATTCACCTGGTTGGCGAACAAACATAGGAAACAGCGCTCGTGGGCGCTGTGCTTCCTGCTGTTGTGCTTTTTGTTGCTCGCTGAACGCGGATATCTCTCCTGTCTGTGCCAGGTAGCCCGGTGAGTTTCCAGCAATACCGAGCACTACAGAGTGAGTCAACTCTTGTTTAGTTTCCATCCGTTTTGCTCTCCTTCTGGGCAAGAATCATTTGCGTTAAACACTCTAAAGCAACCGCAACGTCATCCTCTTGAACACTTTCCAGTGGATTGTGGCTGATACCCTTTTCGCATCGAACAAACAACATTGCAACGTCTGTTAAATGCACCATAGCGAGTGCATCATGCCCTGCACCACTTGGCAGAAATACCGGTTCAGATTCAGTGACTCGAGATACAATATCACCCCACTGACTTTGCAGGGCTTCATTACACGGCACCGCACTGGCTTGGTACAGTAGTCGATTGGTAAAGCTTACCTCTCGACGCTCCGCAATCGCGTTAAGTGCAGTAAGCAAATCGTCACACGAGCGTTCCAGTTGATCCTGATTCAAGCTACGGATATCCACAGTAAAGTTAACCTCACCGGGAATAACGTTGACTGAACCTGGCGAAACTTCACACTTACCGACTGTCGCTACAACTTTGTTTTCAGTTTCACTCTGTTTGGTCGCATAGTTTTCTATCGTCGAAATCATCTCAGCTACAGCACACAAAGCATCCATGCGCATGCCCATCGGCACAGTACCAGCGTGACCTGCTAAGCCTTTTACCTGAAACTGGAAACGTTTCGCGCCAGCAATACCAGTAACAACGCCTACTGGCTGATTCTGAGCTTCGAGTACCGGGCCTTGCTCAATATGTACTTCAAGGTAAGACATTACGTCATCTGGCGATCGGCTATCTTTCCCTACTTCTTCCGGAGATAAACCAAACTCAACCATTGCCTGTGACATTGTCACGCCATCTTTATCTTTAAGAGACAGCCAATTTGAGTCAAATACTCCAGCCACAGCACTTGAGCCTATCAATGTGCTGTTAAAGCGCGTGCCTTCTTCATCGGCAAAAGCGACCACATCGACATGGAATGGCAATTCAATATGCTTAAGCTGCTCTAGAGCGGAAATACCGACCAAAATACCTAAATTGCCATCGTATTTCCCAGCATCCGCAACGGTATCACTGTGAGAGCCAATAATAAGCGTTGGCATGGTAGGGTTGGAAGAGACCTTCCTTCCCCACTGGTTCCCAACACTGTCCTGCCATGTTTCAAGCCCAGCTTGCTCCATCCAAACGCTAAGTTGATGGTGCGCCTGCTTATGCTCCGGCGATAAGTAGGTGCGTTTCAATCCACCTTGCATTGAAGTAAACGTAGCCAGTTGATCAGCACGTTCCATAATGTGTTGGGCATCCAATTTACTCATCCTTGATTCACCTTCTTATCTCAACGGTGTTACACATAGTGTTCCATGGCTGCAATCACTGCTTGTCCCGGAATAACTTTCGCTTTGTTACGAATAAGGATCGCTTCCAGTGCTGCAAGCGTCGTTAACACCGCTTCTTGACGCGCGTTGTAACCCATCGTGCCGATGCGCCAGATTTTACCGTCCAGCGGACCAAATGACGTACCTATCTCAATGCCGAAGCTGTTAAGTAGCTCTTGACGCACTTTGTTACCGTCCACTTCTTTAGGAATGTAGACGCCCACAACGTTGTTCATTTTGTACTTTTGGTTGCCAAACAACTCTAATCCCATCGCTTGCAGACCACATGCCAATGCATCACCCGCTTGTTTGTGACGTGCAATCACGTTATCTGCGCCTTCTTCAAGGTAGATACGTGCACATTCACGAGCGGCGTAAAGCATGCTTGTTGCTTCTGTGTGGTGGTTAAGGCGCTCAGGCCCCCAGTAATCCATGATCATCGACAAATCGAAGTAGTTAGAACGAATGATTTCTTCTTCACCCGCTTTGTGATGGTCAGCTCGGATGCCTGCTTCTACGTGCTTACGGCGATTGATGAGATCAGCGCATTGGTCACTCAACGTGATCGGTGAGCTACCAGAAGGCCCGCCAAGACATTTTTGTAGACCAGCAGAAACCGCATCAAGATTCCACTCATCAACTTTAAGTTCATTACCAGCAATCGATGCTGTTGCATCACAGTAGAACAACACACCATGACGTTTACAGATTTCACCAAACTCGGCCAAAGGCTGATTCATGGTTGTAGAGGTGTCACCTTGTACCGTTGCCAGTAACTTTGGCTGAAATTCTTTGATCGCTTTTTCAACCAACTCTGGTGGGCACACTTCGCCCCACTCGATATCAATCGTCTGTACTTTTGCTCCAACGCGGTTAGCGATTTCACAAAGAAGGTGACCAAAGCGACCAATAATTGGGATTAGTACTTTGTCTCCCGGTTTAAGTACTGACACCAAGACTGCCTCAATGCCAGAACGAGCCGTACCATCGACCAACATAGTTTGTTGGTTTTGCGTTTCGAATACACCGCGATACAGCGACTGAACTTGCGTCATGTAACCCGTCATCACTGGATCGTACTGGCCAATTAAAGCCTGTGAAATGGCTTGATGCACACGTGGATAGGCATTGATCGGGCCAGGACCCATCAGCAAACGTTGTGGTGGGTTCAAAGTTTCAAATAGCGTTTGAGTTGTCATTATCTCTCTCCTAAAAATATATCGCCATCGCTGCGAGGGTCACTCGTTGCGTCTGCCTGTCCTTGCTGATCTAGGGTTATTGCTCCCGCGTGTCCCATCAGCTCGCTCAAGTTTTCAACCTGAGTCACTTGGTGGCCCATCTGCGTTAATGTTTGCCCATATTCGCTGTACAAGTCTTCTTCAAGTCTTAAATTGTTCGTTGCATCACCCCATGTTCTGCCTAACAACCATCGTGGCATAGACACGGCTTGTTGCAGCGACATGTTTTGATAAATGTGGCGGCTGAATAAACACGCCTGAGTTTGTGGTTGCCCTTCTCCGCCCATCGTTCCGTACACGATGCGTCGGCCATCTTTAAGCTCAGCATAAGCTGGGTTCAAGGTGTGGAATGGCTTTTTGCCAGGTACTAAAGCATTGTGATGCTCGCTATCCAGCGAGAAGCTTTTTCCTCTGACGTTCCACATAATTCCGGTCGATGGAAGTACAACACCTGAGCCAAACTCCCAGTAAACACTCTGAATGAAACTCACCATAGTGCCATATTGATCCGTTGCGCCCATCCAGATGGTGTCGCCCGGTTTTGCCTGATATGGCCATGGCTGAGCTTTGTTTAATGAGATACGCTCTGCGCACTCTGCCACCACACTTTCATCTAAGTATTCCTGCAGTGGCTTAGTTAAATAGCGCTCGTCGGTGACGACTTTATCGCGGATGATAAATGCTTGTTTCGTCGCTTCGACGAGCAAATGAATATGGTCTAGCTCTGAGTTTGCTTGTGATGCTAAGCGATCGTATATCGCTAAAATTAATAACGATGCGAGACCCTGAGTTGGCGCACCCAAATTATAAAGCTGACCTTTTGATGTCTCGACAGTCAAAGGAGTGGTAACCAGCGCATCATGTTGGTGAAAGTCTTCGATAGTTAACGGGCTTCCCGCCTCTTGAAGCTCTTTTGCTGCCAATTCTGCAATCTCACCTCGGTAAAAGTCATCCAACCCTACCTCGGCTAATCTTTCCAGTGTTTTTGCCAGCGCTGGGTTTACCACTGTTGCACCAAGTTTTAACGTTTCACCGTTATCGAGGAACAAACGACTGAATTCAGCTTGGTCTTTTAAGCGCTCAAAGGTTTTTACACTCGCATCGACAAGGCTTTGTGTAACTTCAATGCCGTTTCGTGCAGCGTCAATAGAAGGTTGTAACAGAGTACTTAAAGGCAGTTTGCCACCGTCGATTTCCAGCGCTTTTTGCCAACCGGCTACTGTGCCAGCCATAGTAATAGACGCTTCGCCACCTTTTTCAGGCAGTTCGGTGCCCAATGCACGGTAGTGTTCAGGATCGATGGATAATGCCGCTGCTCCGCATGCATCTATGGCAACTGGTGCTTCTCCCGGCTTACTGATTAGCCAAAATCCGTCACCGCCAATGCTGTTCATATGAGGGTATTGCACCGCAATCATTGACGCAGCCGCGACCATCGCTTCAGCAGCCGTTCCGCCTTTTTCTAAGATTTGTTTTCCCACTTCCGTTGCTTTGTGATGCGGGGCGGTAAATGCGGTTTGAAACACCATTAAGACTCTCCTTTGATTAAAGATGACGCAGTCGCAATCAGATCATATTCGCTGTTAGAAGATCCAAGTAACGACACACCACTAGGTCCATTTGCAATGTTTTTCATCGGTATATGCAGTTGAGGGAATCCACTTAAACCCGCGAGACTGGTTAGCCCCATAAGATCTGAGCGATATTGCGCTAAATCTGCGTCTGGAGTCGTGAGCTTAGGTGATTTTCCTGGGGTGGTTGGTAATACCCACAACGTATCCTTGTCCGCAAGTTGCTCTGCCAACCAGGAGGTAAACTTCGCTTGTTGTTCTTTACCTTCACGATAAGCAGCTGCCGAAATTGTACGTGCCCAATCTACTCGCTCCTGGATTGCCGGTGCTAAAGTATGTTGCCACTCATCAAGCCACGCGCTGTGGCGGTCAATAATTTCGTAACCTTGGATGGTTCGGAATAATGCGCTTAATTCGCCAAGGTCATAGCCTGCTTCTTGCAGAGCATTGCTGTATTCAAGCTGAATTTTGGCATAAGCAGCCCACTGTTTTAGTTCCTCTAGACGCTCGCTTCCCAATGTCTTCGCCAGGCTCTCATCCAACACAAGAGTTTGAGCGACAGTTTTAGACTGGCTTTTAAGATCAAGGCAAGAGTAAACCTTTTCTAGCGTCGCTAGATCTCGGCTAAATATACCTGCAGTATCGAAGCTTTCAGCCAGAGTGAAACTGCTTTCTAATGACAATTGCCCCAATGTCGGGCGTATGCCGAAAAGACCACAGTAACTCGCTGGCACACGGACGGAACCGCCAGTGTCTGTTCCGATAGAGAAATCGACATCGCCTTTTGCAACCGCAACAGCACTGCCACTTGAAGACCCTCCCGGTAAGCAGTCAGGTGCTAATGGATTAACCGGAGTGCCATAATGCACATTGATACCATTTAAGCTGTACGCCAGTTCATCCGTTTGCACCCGGCCTTTACACACTGATCCTTCGTTTAGAAGAGCGATAATTAACGGAGAAGTGCTTTCTGCTTTGTTGTGCGTCTCTAACCACTTAGGGTTTCCTGCGCCAGTGACAAACCCTTCTACGTCAAAGAGGTCTTTAAACACAAAACTCAACCCATCCAATGAGCCTTGCTTTAAAGCCGGAAGGTAATCAGGCCCTTGGGTACAATAAATACGTTGATCGATTTCCATTCTTCTCATTCCTTTGCAGTAAACAAGTAACCAATCACTAGGTTACTTGTTTACTTTATCTCTACGTTGGCGATTTATTTCCATCTATAGCCATACATAAAGTTGTTATTATTGTTTAGCTAAAGCCGTTTTAGATGCCCAAAACAATCTTTTCTGCATTAACTGTTTATACACGACTGCTGAAACTAAGCCACCGATAAACAATGCGTAATTTGCTAGTTCAGTAATAAAGAAGGTCGCAATAATTGCCGCGACACTCGCAATCACTAGCGCGTAGACACTGTTCATGTTGATGCCATTTTTGTACCAATACTGACCTTGTGGTGATTCAGTGTAAAGCGACGGGATGTCGATTTCGCCCTTCTTAACAATGAAGTAGTCAACAATGATGATGCCGTAAAGAGGACCAATCATCGCAGCCAGAACGTCAACCGTGTAGTGAATCACTTCCGGGTTATTAAACAGGTTCCAAGGTGTCAGCAGGATTGAACCAAAAGCCGCGATAAAGCCACCCATTTTGAAACTGATTTTTTGTGGTGACACGTTCGAGAAGTCAAATGCTGGTGCAACAAAGTTAGCTACGATATTGATACCTACAGTAGCAAAAATAAAGGTCAGCGCACCAAGTACTGTAATCATACCCGAATCAAGACGTTTCACCGTTTCAACTGGGTCAACAATCATCTCACCGAAAACAGGAATCGATGCTGATACGATAACCACACTGAAAAGAGAGAACAAAATAAAGTTAAGTGGTAGACCTAACAGGTTGCCGAACTTCAGGTCTTTGTAGCTTGAACAGTAACGAGAGAAATCACTGAAGTTAAGTGTCGGACCCGCAAAGTAACCCGCGACCAATGCTGTTGCAATAAGCATTTGAACGATTGCATCAGTACCAACAAGGTTCTCTTTACCCAGGTTAAAGCTGATGTTCTCCCAACCGGCGAGGTTAATCATGTATGCACAAAGCGCAAACATCGCGATGTAAATCGCAGGACCAGACCAGTCAATCACTTTACGAATCATGTCCATACCGAACATAAATACAATAGCTTGCAGTACCCACATAGAGCTAAAGCCAACCCAACCTAAGTAAGATAAACCTAGGAACGAATCATTTGCTAAACTCTCCATCGATGGGAAGAAGTACAGCAACAAGATAATGAACGAACTTGATGCTAGGTAAGTTTGAATACCGTACCAAACGACAGCAATAATGCCTCGAATCACAGCTGGAATATTCGCACCAAACACACCAAACGACATACGAGCGACGACAGGGAACGGAACACCCGCTTTTTGTCCTGGTTTACCCATCAAATTGGCAAAGACTAATACAATAGATATACCTGCCAGCAAACTAATGAACACCTGGATACCGTTTAATCCAAGCGCAAATAAACTCGCTGCAAATACATATCCCCCTACACTGTGAACGTCTGACATCCAGAAAGCGAAGATGCTGTACCAGCCCCACTTCTGCTCTTTCTCTGGCGCTAGATCCGCGTTACTTAGCCTTGGGCTAACAGGTAATTCCTTTTTCATGTGCATATCTCCATCTCCAATTGTATACAATCCTAAATACAATTAGCGTGCCAATTCTGAAAACCCCCGCCATACAACGAATTGGTGAAACTTGCCCCATGAAATCGCCCTTACAGCGCACCAGATTTGACCATAGTGCACATTTTTGGTGCCACAAGCAGTGCGTATATACTCAACTCACCTGTCCTTTTGGTCAAGTAATTTGAAGACAAAAACAATAAAGACACTATAATTGGCAAACATTTAGATAAGTATTGTATACAATAATGCATGCAAGTTCGTTTAGTGGTATACATATTGCTTTATTGGGTTGGATGAAAAATACGGATCGATTAGCTATGTCAAACGATGAAAAGATCTATCAACAAATATTGAAAGCTATTGTTGAACATAAACTTGAACCTGGAGAGCGTCTTCCAGAAGACAAGCTATCAGAAGCTTTTGGCGTAAGCCGAACAGGGATTAGAAAAGTGTTACAACGATTAGCACTCGAGCGATTTGTAGTGATTCAACCTAATAAAGGCGCACACGTGAACAACCCGAGTAAGCAGGAAGCTGAAGAGGTGCTGAACAGCCGTATTTTACTAGAACCGCTACTGATCACCGACATTCTGCGTAACTGGGATGAAAAGCAATCTAATTACCTTCGTTCCATAGTAAGCCAGGAAGAAAAAGCGACCCAACATGGTGATCTGGCCGAATCCATTCAGCTCACCGCTAGATTTCATTACGAGCTTGCTAGGAAATCGGGAAATTCTGTTTTGGCAGAGTTCGTAGAGCAACTCTGCTATCGCTCATCGCTGGTTATTGCTGCGTATGGTTCAAAACATAGCGTGAGCTGTGACTGTGGTTCTCACTCAGAACTTATAGAGTTGCTCGACAACTTTCAGGATGAAAAGGCTCAGCAATGGATGAAACATCACTTAGTAGTGATCAAATCGTCATTGGAGTTGGAATCGAAATCTAAAGAGCCTGTTAATTTTCATACACTTTTTTGCGAAATGGACTAATACACAATGAAAATCAATTTGATCAACCCAAACACTTGTCAGGGAATGACCGACAAAATTGCTATCAGCGCACAAACCGTCGCCTTACCTACTACCCAAATCATTGCTTCTTCGCCAGTCAATGGTCCAGAAAGTATCGAGAGTGCATTCGACGAAACACTCGCTGCTGCGGCACTTCTTGATGTGATTCGCACTGGAGAAGAACAAGGTGTTGATGCGCACATCATTGCCTGCTTTGGTGACCCGGCTCTTGACGCTGCACGCGAAATTGCGACCAAACCAGTTATTGGTATCGCTGGCGCAGCTTTCCAGCTCGCTAGCCTAGTTTCTTACCGCTTTGGCGTGGTCACGACCATGACCAGAACGTTGCCAGCAAGTGAACACCTTCTTCAAAGATATGGTTACCACCATTTATGCAGCGGTGTTCGTGCGACAGATATTCCAGTATTAGAACTTGAATCTCTAAGTATGGATACTTACCAGCTACTTGCTGAAGAATGCCGTAAAGCGATTAGAGAAGACGGTGCCGAGGCAATCGTACTAGGTTGTGCAGGTATGTCTGACTTAGCTAATGAGCTTGCAGAAGAACTGAATGTACCTGTGATCGATGGTGTTGCTGCGGCAGTGAAACTTGCTGAGTCACTTCACCAACTCAACCTAGTGACATCGAAAATTGGCCAATACGGGGCGCCTTTGGTGAAACCAATCCACGGTATTTTCAAGCACTGGTCTCAGTAGAAGTAACAGAATACCCATCCTGCTTTTTATAAAAATATTAATATCAAGGTTTACTTTATGGAAGAAAATAACCCTCGCGACTATATCGGTTACGGTAGAAATAACGTTCCCCACGCTAATTGGCCAAATAACGCTAAGATCGCAGTCCAATTCGTCCTCAACTATGAAGAAGGCGGGGAAAACTGTGTGCTCCACGGTGATGAGCATTCAGAAACATTCCTATCTGAAATCGCGGGTGCAGAAGCGTATAAAGACCGCCACATGAGCATGGAGTCACTTTACGAATACGGCTCTCGTGTTGGTGTATGGCGCATCTTAAACGAGTTTAAACGTCGCGAGCTTCCACTGACCGTATTTGGTGTTGCCACTGCACTGCAGCGTAACCCTGAAGTCACCAAAGCAATCGTAGAAGAAGGACATGAAATTGCCTGTCACGGTCTGAAATGGCTTCACTATCAGAACACCCCAATTGACGTTGAACGCGAGCATATGGTCCAGGCACTGGATATTATCGAACAGCTTACAGGTACTCGTCCAATTGGCTGGTATACCGGTCGTGACTCGCCGAATACACGTGAACTTGTCGCGGAACAAGATGGCATGTTGTACGATTCTGATTACTACGGTGATGACTTGCCTTTCTGGACACAAGTTCCAGACAAAAATAAAGCAGGTAGTACACGACCACACCTTGTGGTTCCGTATACACTCGACACCAACGATATGCGTTTCTCCTCTCCTTACGGATTCAGTCACGGCGACGAGTTTTTCGAATACCTGAAAGACCACTTTGACTGTCTGTACGAAGAAGGTGCAGAAACGCCTAAAATGATGTCGGTCGGTTTGCACTGTCGCGTGATTGGTAAGCCGGGTCGTTTCAAAGCTCTAACACGCTTCCTGGACTACATTCAGTCTCATGACGCGGTTTGGATAGCGACCCGAGAAAACATTGCCAGACACTGGATTGAGAATCATCCGCCAGCATAATTATCTAAACGGGTGAGAAACATATAGCGGTCTTAAAACCTGCAAATAACCGCAACACGTCACTTACCCAAAAAGTAGAAACGCACCAAGAGTTTTTGTTGAAGCCCTCGGTGCGTTTATCTATTTACCCCAGCTTAAGGTTACAAATTATCTTCTGAAACAAAACTCAAACTGGTAATCGTTACTTCACCTTCAAGACAGCGTACGTTAAAGCCGCTCGCATCTGCTACAAAACTCAAATCCGTTATGCAAAACTCGCCATCTTGTAGCAAGAGCTCACTTGAACATCGGTCGATAAGCCCTGTAAATTGAATAGATTCCGCTTCTGGAATCTCCAAACTGACTTCATGGCTAAATGCCTTTTGGTAGTTTTCCTCACCCTCAAAGTCAATAGTTCTGCAGCTTGTCAGTAGATAACCTTCTTCACCGCGCTGTAAGGTATAAACCAGAGATTCATTGCCCAGAGGTGCAAAAGCTATCGCACTTCCTCTACTCAAAACGAATTCACCTTCTAGCATTCCCGCTTGATAATCCTGAGTGATATTTAAGCTATCACCGGTACTCAGCGCTTTTTCTTGTACCACAATAGAAGCTTGCTGCTTCGCCCATTGTTCAGGTAGAGAAGATAAAACACGTAACCCCGATTGGGTTCGTGATAATTTTAAATCTCGTGGCGCACTCATAGCACTTCGCCAAGCCTGTGTTGGAACGTCGTTAGCGTACAACCAATTGCTCATCCAAGCGATTGAGGTACGACGACCATCTGTCACATCAGACCAAGTTTGGGCGGCATAATAATCTCGGCCATAATCAAGCCACAGCACGGTTTCAGCATCATGATGATTAATAAAGCGTTCTCCATCGAACTGACCGATAAAATATTGGGTACCTGAACCGCCTGCGTGACTGCAACGTTGCACCCCGACAATCAAGATCCAATAACAAACCTCAGAGTCTTCCAATAATATAGGAAAAAGATCCGGACACTCCCACGGCATCTCATCATGTTTGCCTTCGTTTAAGCCGAAGGTTGAGGTTTTATCCCATTTTTTAAGATCTTTAGAACGATAGAAGCCTACCTCCTGCCCTTCCGTCACAACCATCACCCAGTGCTGGCTTTGCTCGTGCCAAATGACTTTCGGATCGCGGAAGTCTTTTAAACCCGGATTTGGCAATATCGGATTATCGGCAAGTTTATTCCAACTAAAGCCCCCATCTTTGCTGTAAGCAAGACTCTGCATTTGTTCACTGTCTCTGCCGTCATCATGAGCAATACACGCGGTGTAAAACGCCAGGACACCCGGTTGCGTGTTGTTATCAAACAGTCCACTCGTATTGCGCCAATCCACCACGGCACTCCCTGAAAAACACATGCCTTTCTCATCTGGAACAAGTGCTGGTGGTAAGTGTTGCCAAGTACGCAGATCAGAACTTACGGCATGTCCCCAGTGCATCGGTCCCCACTTATTCGCATATGGATAGAACTGATAAAATAAGTGGTATTCATTATTGATATAAACCAAACCATTTGGGTCGTTCATCCAACCAAATGGTGGAGTAAAGTGCATTGTTGGACGAAAAGGATCCTTTGCTAGTTGTTGCATACTATTTTTTACCTTGGCTATTTAAATAAAATCGAATAACCATCAAAACTATTCTTCATTTTATTTAAGGAATAAGTACACGTTAAATTTATCTTTTAAAGAAATTCAACGTGCATCATAACGATCATCTTGAATATAAAGACAGGATGGAAAATATAATTTAAGTTATCTTTACGCAGCTATTTCAAAAGCCGCTTTTATCAGTTTTTGTGTATATTCCATTTTTGAATTTTCTAGCACATCAATAGTTAAACCTTCTTCCACGACTTCACCATGTCTCATGACCAGTACTCGGTGACAAAGTGATTTCACCACTCGTAAATCATGGCTAATGAACAAGTAAGAGATGCCGCGCTTTTCTTGCAGCTGCTTTAGTAATTGGACGATCTGGTTCTGAATGGTTAAATCCAGAGCCGATGTTGGTTCATCCAATAAAATCACTTTCGGGTCAAGAACAAGAGCCCTGGCAATGGCAATCCTTTGACGCTGCCCACCGGAGAATTCATGTGGATAGCGGTTGAGAATATTAGCGGATAACCCTGCATCCAATAGTGATTTCTCCAGTTTAAGCAAACGTTCACTCGGATCGGGATATAGGCCATTGACGATCAATCCCTCTTCAAGTATCTGCTTAACCGAAAGACGAGGGTTTAGAGATGAGAACGGATCCTGGAATACAACTTGAAGCTCTTTACGCAAAACGCGAAGTTGTTCATTAGAAATGCTGTTCAGACAGTTTCCGTCGTAAGTCACTTTACCCTTGATGTCGCCGGAATTGAGTAGCTGAAACATCGCCATTGCGAGTGTCGTCTTGCCAGAACCACTCTCGCCCACAATACCCAGCGTCTCGCCACGTTTTAGTGACACGGAAATATCATCAACCGCGACCAGTTTTTTCTCTGGTTCGCGACTAAACCAACCTTTCTTACCTAATTTAAACTCCACTCGCATCTTTTCAGCATGCAAAATGACCGGAGAAGCCTGTGGAACAGGTGAAGCGACACCTTTCGGCTCCGAGTCGATAAGCATTTTCGTATAAGGATGCTCGGCTTTGGTGAAGATATTCTCGGTTAATCCGTGCTCCACCACTTCACCACGCTTCATCACGTAGATGTAATCTGCAAACTGGCGAACAATGGTTAAATCGTGAGTGATCAGTAAAACACTCATGCCCGTTTTTTCTTGCAAGTTCTTAATCAAGCGTAAAATATTGGCCTGAACCGTCACATCCAGTGCTGTCGTCGGTTCATCGGCGATAAGTAAGTCCGGATTATTAGTCAACGCCATCGCGATCATAACCCGCTGACGTTGACCACCGGACAACTGATGAGGGTATTGATCAAAGCGTTCTTCCGGATGCGGAAGTTGAACTGCTTCAAAAAGCTCTATGGTTCGCTTTTTAGCTTCAGCTTTGGATATTTTCTGGTGAACTAAGATCGCTTCACTGACTTGTTCACCAAGCGTGTAAAGTGGGTTTAGCGAAGTCATAGGCTCCTGAAAGATCATTGAGATCTTATTGCCTCGTAGTTTCAACAACTGACGCTCATGTGCTGCCGTGATATCAACATCACGATAAGTTACCTTACTCTCGGCTCCAACTTGAGCATGTTTAGGCAGTAACCCCATTAGCGAGCGAGCTGAGACGGATTTACCCGAACCACTCTCACCGACCAGCGCGACCATTTCACCCGCTTTAATGTTGTAACTCACGCCTTTCAGTGCTTCCACCAAACCATCTTCGGTTTTAAAGATCACATTAAGGCCTGCCACTCTCGCAATTGTCTGTCTGTTAGCCGCTTGACTATCAGGTGTATTTCTATCTTTCATGATTTTTCCTCAACATCAGCGGTTAGTTAGAGTAAGGGTCAACTGCATCTCGCAGACCATCACCAAGTGCGTTAAAACCTAATACAGCTATTAAGATGAAACCAACGGGATAAAGCAGCCAAGGATAAGAGCCGATGGTTTGGAATTGTCCGGCTGCATTGAGCAGTGATCCCCAGCTAAACATCGGTGCTTTTACACCTACCGCCAAAAAGCTGAAGAAACTTTCAGTTAGTACGATGGTTGGCAGCATAATTGTCGCAAGAACAACAACGTTACTGGTGACGTTAGGCAGAATATGACGAAGTACAATACGCATATCTTTCGCACCTACTGCTTTGGCTGCACGAATGTAATCCAGGTTTCGCATCGACAGGGCTTGCGCGCGAACCTGACGAGCAACAAATGCCCACTGCAGTGACGAAAGAATAACGATAAGCATGATGAATACGCTCAGTGAGTCGGCGGTTTTTGGCAGTACGGCAATCAGTGCTAAATAGAGTGGAACCGCCGGGAACGCTAAAGCCAATTCTGCTATTCGCTGCACAACGAAATCAAATCGGCCACCATAATAACCAGACAGAATACCGACAACTGTACCGACAGAGACCACAACGAACACAACCGTAATCGCAAAGATCAAGGTGATTCGGCTACCGAAGAAACAACGAGCAAGCAGATCGCGCCCTAAGTTGTCTGAACCAAGTAGAAAAAGTGGTGAGCCGTCTTCTAACCCAACTAAATGAGTGTTAAAGCTCATACCTAAAAATTCGTATTCCCAGCCCTGATTAAAGAATTCTAAATGAATGCGACTGTCCTTATTTTCAGTGACGACAGGTAAAAACGTAACAGGGTCGAGATCCACGACTTTTTCGTACACGAATGGACGTAAATAGAAATTACCTTCTGAATCGAAAAAATGAATATTTGCTGGCGCGTCATAAATATTTTCACTAAAGCGCACCGTTGGATCGTTAGAAGAAAAAAACGGGGCGAAAATAGACGTCAGGCCAAGAAGAGTAAGCAGAACCAAACTCATCAATGCCATTTTATTTCGTTTGAAACGTATCCAAACTAAGCTCGAGTAACTTTGTGACTGTTTCATGAGTACTACCTACGATAAACGAATTCTTGGATCTAAGATGGCTAACAATAAATCGGAGATTAGGTTGCCGATAATGAGCAAAGCAGCGACCAGCAACATAATCGTGCCAATGACATACGTATCCTGCTCCGCCATTGCAGAAATGATGAGAGGACCAATAGTCGGTATACCAAGCACCATCGCCGCTTCCATCTCGCCGGTAATCATGTAAGGCAATGCAACACCCTGATAAGAAATCAAACTATGTAAGGCATTCGGTACTGCGTGTTTATAAATAACTTTGCTTTCACGTAGCCCTTTTGCACGAGCCGTTTCGATGTATTGCATTTTTAGAATATCGAGCAAGTTACCGCGCATCAGTCGAAGGTTGAATGCCATACCACCGAAGGCAGCAATAAAAATTACCGGCCAGATGTGAACCAAGGTATCGAAGAACTTATTCCAGGACATCGGTTCAAATAGATATTCGGGAGAGTTCATCGCGCCGATCGAGCCAATGTCCCAAGCGAATATCATGAAATAAACAATAATGATGGCCATAACGAATCGAGGAACGGTCATCGCGATAAATGACAATAACGTCGCCACTCTGTCCCCGATTCTATTTTGGTTAGTCGCGGCGAATATCCCCGCAAACACCCCTAATAAAGTCGCTCCTATATGACACCCCAACGCGATAAAAATCGTTCTTGGTAAACGTTCTCCTACAACGTCCATAACCGGTTTGTTGTAAGCAAACGAGTAGCCAAAATCAAAATGGAAAACGATATTTTTTAACCAATTCACGTACTGGGTAAGAACCGGCTCATTTAATCCGTAACGCTCCCTTGCTGCATCCGCTAACTGTTGCGCCTGTTCCGGAGAGGCTCCGCCCATAGAAATCGCTTGGTTCTTAATTAAATCGCCGTAATCTCCATCTGGCAGTTGGATGATGACGAAAGTGATAGCACTAAGCACAAGCAGTAAACCGATAGTGCTGAGTATCCGTTTAGTAATAAATTCAATCATGTTACATCCCATATTCAGGCGGGAGATGCTTCCCGCCTTATCCTTGTATTACTTCTTAGTATCAAGCTTGTACTCAGGAAGAGTGTGTGGTTGCAGTTCTTTTAGCTGCTGATCTTGTGGTACCCAAAAACGCTCGCGCATTACTGCATCTTCAGCCCACTGGTATGCCGTGATTGGTGCGTTAGGAACGTTCTTAATACGCTTGTTAACGAGTAAAGCCCCTGGATAGGCGACCAAGCCGACGTGGTACACATTTTTGGTCATTTCATGGTTTAACTGACCAATAAGATCCGCTTGTTTTGCTGTGTCTCGTTCAGCGAATATTTCATGAGCTAAGCCAACCATCTTCTCTTCAAATGGCTGAAGTACCTGAGGGTTATTCTCCGTACCTCTGTGCCATACCGGACCACTTTGTGCGATTGGAGCTAACCATTCCATTCGTTGCATTGGAACAATCAGTTCTTTATCACTACGGTTTAAACGCCAGTCAAAATCTGCTGCGTCGCGTGATGAGTCACCCTGAACGCTATCGAGTAACCTTGGGATCAGTTTGATACCAATGTCTGCCATCATAGAAACCAGGTTTTCATTGAAGACACCGTCTGCCGTGCCGTTGCCACTGTTTAGTACAATCTCAACGTCATCACCGTTGTTCACCTCTTTGGGGAAGTTCACAACACCATTACCGTCAGTATCAACCAGCCCTAGCTCTGCTAAATATTGCTTAGACAAGCTTGGATTGTATGGGTAATAAACAACGTCATCTGCTCTGTAAAATGCCGTTTCAGGGTGCAAGCCACCCGCATATTCAGCAGTAAACGGACCTTTAACCAGTGCTTGCCCTAGGCTTTTTCTGTCTATGCCATGGGAAATCGCTTTGCGGAATTTGAGATCTCGATTTAACTGTCTAATGGCCCCTTCCCGGTCATCACTCACAGATAAAGTCGGGTTCATGTTCATCTGAATCTGGAACGCCAGATTACGCGGACCAAACATGGCTCGAGTTGGTGAATTAGGCGCAGCGAGTTTGCGCAACGTTTCAATGTATATCGGTGGGTTTTCCATATTGGAAAAATCCGCACTGCCTGACATGGTTTCTAGTGTTCGAGACTCCCACGTAGAAAGCTTGTAGCGCATTTCATCGATATATGGCAGCTGGTTACCTGCTTCATCCACTTTCCAGTAGTAAGGGTTACGGCGCAGCACAATAATCTGATCTTCTTTGTAACTGACTGGTACCCATGGTCCCATCGTTACAGTAGGTACTGCATTGGCAGGTAACGCGTTGCTAAAATCCTCGAACGTGACGTTATTGTTATATTTAGGATGAAGCGGTTTCAGAATATGAGCAGGGCCTGGACAAAATGTCATAAATGCCATGTTGTAAAGAGCCTGATTTTGAAACGCTTTCTCGAAATGCCAGCGAATGGTGTATTCGTCAACGATTTCTAGAGTCGCCCCTTCACCCAATGCGTTTTGGGAAGAGAACGACGGGATTCTTGGCTCTAAAACTGTATCTTCCCAGTAAAAGCGTACATCTTCCGAGGTAAATGGTTCACCGTCTGACCATTTAGCGCCTTTAATCAGATGCATGGTTAACGCCTTACCATCATCAGACCATTCCCAGCTCTGAGCTAGGTTCGGCAGCACTTCTAATTCATCAGGTTTAATCTGATACATTGGACCGGTGCGTGTTAGACATTGCTGCACGGTATAATTGATACCTCCCCAGCCTTGTGAGTGTGCAGCAGACCAGTTCCAGCCCTGTGGTCGGCCACCAATAACATGGCGAAGAACACCACCGTAAACACCAAGACCGTCAGGCATAGATGCCGTTTTTAATACCATTGGAACATCAGGCAAACGTTGTTCAACTGGCGGCAATTTGCCGGTTTTTACGTAATTATCGGTGAGCCATTGAGGCTCAGAGTAGTGGTCAAGTTTTTTGAACTCGACAATTTGATCAGGAGAAAAATATTCAATAGATAAACGATTTGGTATTTCCGAAGCCTTCGGAATTTTCGTCGCACCTTCTGGCAGCGTTTCCGATAATGCAGGAAAGCATATGCATACAATTGAGAGTCCTAATAGATGCTTCTTATAATTCATTATGCACGGTCCTTTAATATATGGATGGTAGAGTACGTGTTATTTCTTTTTGTTTATTCAAATTATCCGACTCTTGAATTATCATCAAATCCAGTTCTGCCCTCACATCACCAATTCTTACTTTTCCAGAGTAAATGAATTAATTCCTTACACAATCACAAGTAACCACGACTAAACCGATTCCATAAAGTGTATAGACTCAAAGTAGTCGTACAATCCAATACCTACAAACCGTGTTTACGTCACCTTTTTATTCTTACCTTTTGACATTAAGCACTATAAAAACATTACTCAGGTCACATTATATTTCATCTTGAATAGTCAGGTTTATCATCACTATTTATCAAGATAAGAGACTGTCCTACTCAAACCAGATACATGCTCTGTGTTATAAAAATAATAGACTGATACACATCGATAGGTGCAGTCATATTCTGGAAATGTCTGATATTTAGAGTGAGATTCAGAGCTAAAGAGAATTGTTGAAAAAGCCTGAATGGAATGATTAAGGTCAACATTCATGCAGGTAAAAAATAAGCACTTAACGCGCAGATAAATAGCAAGATAAATAATGCAATGTGATAGAGAGGCGTTGCGGTCTCACTTTCGTTGAAAGCTGTGGCTACAGGTAAACAAGCCATAGCTAATATCCAAGCTGGTATTAACTATGGCTAAGGTTATGTTAGTTTAGAACGCGTAGAACAGACGTACTCGAGCACCAAAATCATCATCTTCTTTGAAGTAATCATCAGATTGGGTCTGAGTCAGCTTATTCGAAATACAGGTATAGTATGAGCCTAGAAGGATAGAGAAATCTTGAACGTCTAATACATCTCTGAACGCATAAGATGCGTAAATTGTTGACACTTCAACTTTGCCATCCACCCAGCCCGTAAGCTCTTTATTGTCGTATTCATTATCTGCATACACATAACCAATGCCGACGTTATTCCAAAGTGCGTTTACACCTGTAGTAAAGTTGGTTTCATCGACGGCGTCTAGATAAGCGACATTGACGTTAACTGACCAACCATCGTTAGACCAGTTACCAGTCACACCATAGCCTGTGCGGTCAGAGATATCGACACCATTGGCCACAACTGCATTAGAAACTAAGTTGGTTTCCATCGCTGCGGCAATGCGGAATTGACCTAAATCGTAAGCGATAAGAGGACGAATTAAGAATGAGTCTTTGCTTTTATCGATTTCATGGCCATGATAAGTACCATCAACACCGTCCCTAAACAGGTTAGAGCGGTCGCCCATCATCGAACCCAGTTCAACATAGAGGTTGCCAAACTGCTGGTGATACATCAATTGACCATCAGAACCACGACCACGAGCTTCTTTCATTTGGTAAGTGTATGCCCAACCATCTGTGTAGAGGTCATTTGAGGTATCGCCCGAATATTCGAGGAATACATCCAAACCCACAGGGAACATATCTGCCCCCTCAAAACGACCGGCTTTGATCGCCCAGCCATCCTTTTTACCAAACTCAAAGTAAGCATCATCTAATACAACCTTACCTGTGCTTTCAAATAGTGGCTGTGCCTTAACACCAACAAAGTAATCTTTATCAGTATATTTTTCGCCTGCAAATTCAATGAGCACACGGCCGTCCTGGTTAAACTCTTGGTCACCAGATGCGTTTGACTCACGGTCACGGAAGTTAAAGTTCAATTCCACGTTACCTGCAATCGAGAAATTGCCCAGTTCATTATCAATGATATTCACACCAGCAGTTGCCGACAATGCAAATGATACACAGACAGCGCCCAGAGATAGTTTAAATGTTCTATTCATGATTTTACCTATATTTATTTTTATTAAGTTATGGAATTTAGAGAATATAAACCCCGCCCTTTCGTAAAAAGACAATGATTGCGTTACTGAATAAATTTCAATGACTAATATGAATTAAAATTAAATATAAAAATTAATCAAAGAGTCAATTTATAGTGAAGAGCAAATATCACTATTTATTACTTACATGTTGTATTGAGATGAATTTAATAATTAAATCCCTTAACTTCCATACAAGATTAAATAGTATGGAAATATAAACTTACTTTTTAATTATTAAGCAATGCTTGGAACTTTAAACCCATATCGTGCCATCGCAGTTTCAATTTTATTTTTATCGAAGCCATCATGAAGGCGATAAAACTTCCGGTAAACAACGACACTGGCTATCATTAATAACGTCGGAAGGCCAATCATCATGAATTCCAAGCCTGCTATGGTTTCGCTACTTTGAACTGCATTTGGAATATACCCAACAAATGACAAGCCAACACCCACAACGAATCCGCCCGCTGCACCTGCAAACTTCACCAACATCGTTTGTACTGAGAAAATGACGCTCTCGCTTCGGTGACCTGACTTATACTCCCCATAGTCGACAACATCAGCTAACATTACGGTCTGAAGTGCATTCACAATACCCACACCATATGATTTAGCGGCAGCTCCCATAGCTATCAAAAGTACGCTACCAGGAATAAAGACACGCATTACATAAAGCAGGAAGCAAGATAAAACTGCCAGACCACATGCAAGGAGCCATAAATTTTTACGAGGTAATAACCTTGCTATACGAGGAAAAGTAACGACACCGATGAATTCAGCAATCCCTGACACCATCATATAGGTAGAAAACAATTCGGCATTATTCAAAGCATAAGTGAAGTAATAGATTGCGAAGCCACCAAATATCATATTGGCAATCTGGAACGTCAATACTGAACTGATTAATACTTTGAGTTGGTCATTAGACTTTAAAATATTAGCCACATCTTTTAAGTTAAATTTTTCCGTTGTTTTATTAACGGTCACACTTTCTTTAACATTTCTTGCGACTAAGAATGCACTCATAATAAACAGTACAGCAATTAACATTGCGAGATTGGAGAAACCTTCACCCTGATCACCGTTACCTAACTTGCCAATGATAGTCAGGCCGTAAGTACCAGTTAGAAACCAGGCGAGACTGGCAAACATACGCGGCCAAATGACTAATTTCTCTCTTTCCTCTCGGGAACTGGATAGTGCCGGTATCATCGACCAATACGGAATATCCATGATGGTGTACGTTAAGCCCCATAAGATATAAGCCGCAGCGGCATAGATATAAAGGGGGGTGCCCTCAAACGTGTGAGTGCGGAATAAAGCTATCAGAACGACGGCATTCAAAAGTGTTCCAATGACAATCCATGGACGGAACTTTCCAAATTTCGACCGTGTGTTGTCTACTATCATCCCCATCATAGGGTCTGTCACAGCGTCGATTATTCTCGCCGCTAAAAAGATAGTGCCGATAAAGCCTGCCGAGAGACCCGCTACATCGGTAAAGTAAAACATTAAAAAAATATAAATAGGTGCACAGGCGAAATCTTTACCTAATGCAGCAAGTCCGTAGGATGCTTTGGTTTTTATCGTTATTTGATTAGACATGTTACTACCCTGTTCTTTGTCTTCGGCATAATTGGCTACCAACGACATTTCATTGATAGCCAAAGCCGTTATATTTATCCGAGATACCGAATCAATTTATCTTCTCGACTTTAATTAACATCGCAGTTTCTGGGTCGAGTAGCGGCATGCTTAAACCAACCTCTTTGCACCACTCACCACTGAGTTCGCAACCAGCTTCAGTCCAAGGCGGCTGGAATACGACAATGTCGTTGTAATTTGCCGGCGCGTCCAAAACATAAATACGGTAAGTTGCTGAATCATCCAAGCCTAATATTCTCAGGTTGCCACTTAGTGAATGTGTTGGCATATCCAATTGAGCAACCATAACAACCGCTTCAGATTGATCTTCTGCTACTACCGATAAAACCTGATGTGAGTTATCGTCAGTAGGTGTTCGCCACATTTTACCTGTGTGTAGTAACGTACGTAATTGTTTGTGCAGAGCGACATAACGAGCAAAGTTCGCTTTTTCATTGCTATCTTCTTTCACCGGATCAAGCTCTATTCCCATATGACCAAACAGTGCCGTCAATCCACGGAACTCAATGCTATGACGGCGGCGAGTACAATGACACTTATCAGAACCAATATGGCTGCCCATCACCTCTGGCGGGAAGAAGTAACTCATACCACGTTGGATCCCTTGTCTTTCAAGAGCATCATTATTATCAGAAGGCCAGAAACGGTCAGTGCGTTTCAAAATTTCGTAATCAATACGGCCACCACCACCCGCGCAAGACTCAATACTGACGTGAGGGAATTTAGCTCTTACCTTATCGACCAACTGGTAGTAACGTTCTGTCTGTTTGCGTCCAGAGGCCACGCCATTATGAGCAGGCTGAACGATTTCTCGGTTCATATCCCACTTGATGTAGCGAATATTGTAGGTGCTTAAAAAATGTTCCAATCGTTCGTATAAGAAGTTGAACGCATCATCATTTTGCAAATCAATAACATGTTGATGTCTGCCTGTCGGTTGATCATAACCGTCGACAGCAAGTAGCCAATCCGGATGTTCGCGGTATAAATCTGAGTCTTTATTGATCATTTCTGGCTCAAACCACAAGCCAAACTCCATACCCAACGCGTTAACGTGATCGACAACTGGCTCAAGGCCATTTGGGTATTTACGCTCATCCAAGAACCAATCCCCTAGTGCCGCATAGTCATCATCGCGACCTCTGAACCATCCGTCATCAATGATAAAACGCTCCACACCCATTTCTGCTGCTTGCGAGGCCATTTCCATGATGTATTCAGGATCGTGGTCGAAATAGATCCCTTCCCATGTATTCAAATGCACCGGACGCAACTTCTTCTGAAAGTCTTCAGCAATGATCGAGTGCCTTACATGCGAATGGAAGTGATGGCTCATCTCGTTAAGTCCGTTCTCACTGTAACTTGCATACAACCATGGCGTAGCAATGCTTTCCCCTTTTTCCAGCGCGACTTCTCCAGGGAAATAGATCACTTCAGCTTGCATCACACGACGACCATCCGTTTTTACATCTGCACGTAATCGGTGGTTACCACTCCATGCAAAATGGAATCCCCAAACATCGCCTTGTATCTCATTGAAATTAGACGTACCAGCCACCATTGCCGGATAATGTTCATGGGAAGTTCTGCCGCGTCTGTTCTCTTGCTGATAGCCGTTGTGAAGGAGCGGTTGACGCTGTGTTTGAAACTCTCTTGCCCAACGGCCGTGGAATGTCATCAATTCTTTGACTCTAACCGGTAACGGCATTGAGTTCGCAAATCGATTAACGAAATATTGCCCGGACTTGAGGTTAGTTAATGTGTGACGTGTTTTAACCACATCAAATTCATCTAAACAAATCTCTGTTAACAGTTGTAGTCCAGCCTGCTCATCTTCACTTACAAGACTGACTTGAGTATCACTTTGTTGAATATCTTTTAAGAAGAATACTGGCGCCCAGTCCTGACCATTGCGATGACCTTCTAAGCCCGGGCTGCTAAATACACCACGACCAAGTTCTGGTAACGTTGTCATGGCTACGTCTTTATCTAAGCGTCCATGAGGTACCGGACGATGCAAAGCTGTGCGAAAGTTTTCTAAGCCGCCACTTAGCTTCTTACCCCAGTGTAGAATTTCTGCAAAGTCACCAACCTCAATAATAAGTTGGGACTCCGTTCCGCTTAACTCAACTAATTTTTTTTCTTTCATTACATCTTACTCGACATGTGGCAAACGATTAACTTGCAATCAAATTAAACGACTCTTCTTTTGTCATCAAATCGAAAAAAACACCCACATCACCAAACCTTACTTTTTAAGACTCTTTAGATAAAAAGCGAAACCAAAAGGCATATTCCACACCAAGCATAAAACCTCACAACCCCCTACAAACAAGACCACAAAGCCAATACAGATCACATTTCAAATAAGCACCATCTGATAGTCTTGTCTCGAAAACTTACTTTATGGCACCCGATCAACGCTATTTGGACAAATTTACATGCATAAATTAGAAGTATTTCAGTCTGAAAACATCAGCTATTTAGTCAATGATATGCGCTCAGCACCTTTAATTGATGTCGACACCGAGTTGAGCTTTGAGCAGCGCAAACCTTTTTACATGGCGGACTATCATTGGCACCAGCAAATAGAAATCAATGTATTGCATAAAGGAACGCTCGAATACGCGATTAATAATGCCAACGTGAAAATATCGGCCGGAGAAATGGCGGTATTTTGGGCGGTAACGCCACATCGAGTGAGTAAAGTCAGTGAAGACGCTCTGCTTGGCATCATCAATATACCTTTAAGTGCATTTCTTGGTTGGGTGTTACCCCAAGAGTTTGTCCAGCAAGTCATGCATGGCGGGGTTATTACGTCTCAAATAGATGGGGTTGTCAGCCTTGCCGAAAGTAACCGTTGGCTAAACTGCTATCACAGTGACAGTAATGTGAGAAGTGGAATAGTCAGTGACGAGGTCTGGTTAATGTTACGCCGCCTTTGCTCATTCGACTATAATGTCGAAATGTTCAGCTTTTTGCGTAACGGTTCCTCTCGCCACCCAAATGATACGGGCTACAAAAACGTCCAGCTCATGCTCGATTACATTGCTAAAAATCACAACAAAGACATCAAAGTCGACGACATCGCTGCTCATGTGAAACTGCATCCGAAATACGCTATGGGACTATTTAAAAATATGCTGAGTGTCTCGATAAAACAGTATTTGATTATTATGCGAATTAACCATGCGAAAGTGTTGCTGAGTAACACTCGAAACCCAATCAAAAATATCGCGAATGACAGTGGCTTTAAGCACCCAGGTTCCTTTTTTGCTGCCTTTAAGAACCACGCGGGTATTACACCGCAACAATTCCGAGACCAAACCCAATCCGTTTAAAATATATTGCCAGTGGCCGCCTAAGCCAGCGACCACTCTTCAACAACATTAACGGCTGATATTTGAGTTAAGAAAACAAACACACAGTGTAATTTTTCATTTAGGTACAGGCATTTATCTCTTTGATTAACCACTGAATACTCTCCTGACTATCATAAAGCTGGTGTGTAAACATACTTAACGACAATTCCGGAGCACCTTTCGGCAATTCGACAATTTTAAGAGGTAGCATCTGCTCAAGCTCTTCTGCAATTCTTAAAGGAACACACATCAAATTGTTAGTTTGAGCCGTAACCATACCTCCCACAGCAAAACTTTGCACAATCATAGATATTTGTCGTGACTGATGCTGCTGATATAACCATCGGTCAATTGGGTCAGCACCACTATTAATAAACGGCAAGTGAATCTGGGGCATGGATACGAACCTTTTTAATGTCAGCTTGTCTGGTATGCTCGCACTTTTCGAGACGATCCCTACATAACGATCAGTTAACCAGTGATAACGGTTGTAGTATCGGGGCATCACCTGAAGCTCATCAACCGCTAGAATTAGGTCTATATGCCCTTGTTCTACCCGCTCCATCTGCATGTTTTCAGAAAGAATATCTATCGCAATCCGAACGTTAGGCGCTTTTGATTCCAGTCTTTTACTCAATTTCGGTAGTGCGTAAAACTCGAAATAGTCGATCGCACCAATATAAAAGGTTTTTGCATCTACTTTGGGGTTGAAAGGCTTCATTCTATCAAAAGCCATATCAATGTAATTCAACCCTTTCTGTATGTCGGGTAATAGCGCATGTACTAAAGGTGTCGGCTCCATACCCGTTTTCGTTTTTATAAATAGTGGATTGTCAAAGCGAGTACGAAGCTTAGACAAAACATGACTCGCTGCGGACTGGCTCATAAACAGTTTGCTAGCCGCTTTAGATAGGTTTCTCTCCCTCTCCAGTACAACCAGAAGCCGGAGTTGATTGATGTCCATATCCATAGGTTATCGAAATCCTTCATATCATAATAAAAATATCGCACTTCCATCATAACAAAAATCACATTAAAAATAGGGAAAAGGTTAAAACGTATATAGGGAATGTAATGAAAAAAGTAACCGTAGCAGCAACACAGATGGCATGTTCGTGGGACGTCAGTGACAATGTTAATAAAGCAGAAGGACTAGTCCGAGAAGCAGCAGCAAAAGGCGCGCAAATTATCCTTATTCAAGAGTTGTTTGAAACGCCATATTTTTGTATCGAAATCGACGAGTCTTACCACAAATTGGCTTCAGTACTTGAGGAAAACGAAGCATTTCAACGCATGTCCAAACTTGCACGAGAACTTGAGGTCGTTTTACCTTTCAGTTGGTTTGAAAAAGCAGGAAACGTAAGATTTAACTCTCTGGCAATGATCGATGCAGATGGTTCACTGCTAGGTGTCTATCGAAAAACACACATCCCTGATAGCGATGGCTATCTGGAGAAATACTATTTCAGCCCTGGCGATACTGGCTTTAAAGTCTGGAATACTCGCTACGCTAAAATCGGCGTTGGTATTTGCTGGGATCAATGGTTCCCTGAAACGGCGCGCAGTATGGCGTTGCAAGGTGCCGAGCTTCTCTTCTTCCCAACCGCAATCGGCAGCGAGCCAAGCCAACCGGAACTGGATTCACAACCTCACTGGCAATGTGTAATGCAAGGGCACGCGGCGGCTAACCAAATTCCTGTGATCGCATCAAACCGTATTGGAACAGAGAAGGCACAATTCCGAGACTTGGAACTCACCTTCTTTGGCTCTTCCTTTATTGCTAATTACACAGGTGAAATTCTGGCTAAGGCGGACAGAACAACAGAAGGCGTTCTTATTCATGAATTTGATTTAGATGAAATTGCTTTTCAACGAAGCGCATGGGGCCTATTCAGAGACAGAAGACCTGAGCATTACAAGCATCTGATTACTTTAGACGGTCAATTAAAGGATTAATGTTATGGCTGATGTAAAGATGGGAATTACACCGCTTGCTTTATTTAGTCTGTGCGCTGTTCTGGTTGTAGATACATTGACCGCATCAGCCGCTATAGGAGTCAGTTCACTAGGATGGTGGGCTTTGATTCTGGTTATCTTCGTCTTACCATATGGGCTTATTACTTCGGAGTTAAGCTCGACATATCCCGGTGAAGGAGGTATTTACGATTGGGTCAAAAGAGCGTTTGGTACGAACTGGGCAATCCGTACAACATGGTTCTATTGGGTCAATGTAGGTCTATGGATGCCAGCGGTATACATCATGTTTGCTGGTATGTTTTCAGAATTATTTGCTCCCGATCTATCCATCACAGCTCAGGTCGCGATCTGCGTCGCGCTGACTTGGGGTACGGTCTGGGTGTGCAACGTCTCCACAGATATAGGCGTATTGATTACAAACTTCTGTGCGGTACTAAAGGTCATCATCATTTCTGTATTAGGCGTGGGTGGCTTTATGTATGCGGCAAAAAATGGAGTGGCTAACGACTTTAGTTTGTCTTCTATGATGCCGTCATTTGACTCCGGTTTTGCTTTCCTTCCGGCTCTTGTTTTCAACCTGATGGGTTTTGAACTGGTTGCAACGATGACCCGTGAAATGAAAGACGTAAAACAGATGCCTAAAGTTGTTTTTCTAGCTATAGGTACAACCGCCCTACTTTATATAATCGGAACTCTGGGCATTCTTATGGCTCTGCCAGCAGAAGAGGTCGGATTGGTCACAGGTATTATCGATACCCTGAAAGTTCTGTTTGGTGACGGAGCTATTGGCCACTTTATGACATACGCATTGGGCATAGTTGCGCTTATCACTTTTATTGGCAACATGGTCAGCTGGACGATGGGCTCAAGCCGTGCTGCGGCTGAGTCAGCTCGCGAAGGTGAACTTCCGACAATGGTAGGCAAGACGTCACTCAAATACGCAACACCTGTCGGTGCTAACATTATTACCGGTTTGATCTCCACTTCAGTGATTTTGACCTATGCGATGTTCGCGAATAGCAATGAAGAACTGTTTTGGTCTATGTTTGCGTTTTCAAGCTGTGTATTTTTGATGCCTTACCTGCTGATGTTTCCTGCTTATCTTAAGCTCAGAATCGCTGATACGCATACACCTCGCCCATTTAAAGTACCGGGCTCTCTTGGGGTTCAAAAAGTGATTACCGCAATCTGCTTTATAATTGTGCTCCAAGCTGTCGTGTTGTTCATTTTCCCTGACATCATCTTCGGCAGCATTGACTGGCAATACACACTACCAATTCTTGTTGGTGTTGTTGGTACGCTCGCTATTGGTGAAGTTCTGCTGTTGCGTGCAAAACACCTAAATAGCAGCATCGTTAAGGGAGAATTAGCATGAGCAAAACGATCTATTCGTATCCGTATAATGAAAACTTTCGCATGCCCGGTGAACACGAACCTCATAACGAAGTATGGATGGCCTGGCCGACACGAAGTGATAACTGGCGATACAGTGGGAAACCGGCTCAGAAAGCCTTTGTTGATGTTGCAATTGCTATTTCTAAAACGACGCCTGTGGTGATGCTGGTTGAACATTCTCAGTTTGCCAACGCCCGAGCTCGACTTCCAGCAGATATCAAAGTCGTCGAAATGTCCTATAACGATTGTTGGATGAGAGACATAGGCGCCACTTATGTAACCAATGAAAATGGTACTCGCAGAGGTATTAACTGGCAGTTCAACGCTTGGGGTGGTTTGGTTGATGGACTTTATTTTCCTTGGGATCTTGACGATGCAGTTGCGAGTAAAATGCTCAACCTTACTGCAGATGATATTTACCAAGCACCTATTGTACTCGAGGGTGGCTCGGTACATACCGATGGTGACGGTACGCTCTTTACAACCGAAGAGTGTTTACTGCACCCAAGCCGCAATCCGGGATTAAGTAAAGCTGATATTGAACATCATCTGAAAAGCTTCCTTGGCGTAGAAAAAGTAATTTGGCTGCCTAGAGGACTTTATAACGACGAAACAAATGGTCATGTAGATAACATTATGCATGTCGTGAAACCTGGCGAGGTGGTACTGACATGGTGTGACAACGAACGTGATCCACAATATCAAATCAGTCGCGAAGCTTTGGATATCTTAAGTAGTCAAAAAGATGCAAAAGGTCGAACTATCAAGGTGCACAAACTACCAATGCCGGGACCACTTTATATGACAGAGGAAGAAGCAGTAGGTATTGATCAAAGTGAAGGGATGGAACGCGAAGCAGGAGAAAGACTCGCCGCCTCGTACGCAAACTTTTTAATCAGCAACGGACAAGTAGTGTATCCCTTGCTAGATGAAAAATCCGACTCTGATGCCAGAACCGTACTGGAAGTAGCCTTCCCCGAGCATGTTCTCGTTGGAGTCAATGCCCGTGAAATCCTGTTAGGTGGCGGAAATATTCACTGTATTACTCAACAAGTTCCAACAATGTAACCAAGCCCAAATAAAGCCACAAAAAACTCCACATGGATAAATTAGGTTGGTCTAATTTATCCATGTTTTACATCTGTTGATTACCAAAATGCAGAAACGCTCTCTTTTCAAAGAACTTTGTAACTCGCAATACTCTCTTCCCATTTTTTCGGGAATACTTGGAATGCCGGGGTTAGTGAGCTTCTGCTACTTCTAGCTCAACGCCTTAAACGCAGACAAAAGCTCCGCACAAATATACTTGAGCAAGAGATCATTTTCGTCATCACAAGATAAATCTAAGTGAAGTTTGGTCGTATTACCTTTTCCGGTCACTTCAACCAGCAGTTTTCTTTCGTCACCATTTACTGGGATATTGAACAACGTCAGCAGTGCTTCCGCCTGATCTGCAGCGTTTTCAAACTCTAAATCATGCTGATATTCGAGGAATACTTCCTGGCCTTCCACTGAACAAGTGTAACGGTCAGGTTGGAGATATGTGCCAAGCTGATACTCAAGGTCAGCCATGTGTGCTGCCACAGTAGAGAGACGATTGTTTAATTTACTTAACATGTTGCCACCTATCCTTTCGCTCACTTGTGTAAATTAAAGCGCATAAACGAGTGGTTGAGTTGGACATTGCTCTAATCTTTAATGATTTATTAGAACCTGATATAAAACTTTCATTTTTATAGTCAAAACTGCTAATAATAAGATCCTCATCAAAGCATTCGTCCGCATTATGCGATAAAGACTTCTAAAACACCTTGATATGTGACCAAAGCGTCGGATTTTCAGCTTGTAAAGCATTACACTTTATGCACCCCCAACAGTAAAAATGTGATTACGATGAAAAACCTTATTTATGACACGCTAGTTAGCCTTGCAAGCCAAGAACCAGAACTACATGCACAAATCCGTCAAAGCTTATATGAACAGCTGGATCTACCTTTCGACAAGCAGCTCGTTTTGTACAACTGTGCACTTGGTCCTGCAAGTTCAGGAAAGCTAGACAATAACGAAGCCCTTAACAATACCGTTGATACCGTTGTTAAGTTATTAGAAATTCCTGAGCATTAATCACTAGTCTCGTAGGCCCTATATCTCCAAGGGCCTTTTTTGAATCCTTTCTTTTGCCCCCTCAATAGACGCTCTTATCTCTATAAACAGACAGTCCGTTTCAACAAATATCAATCCCACAAGATTTTATCAACTGGTACAGCATTCCAATTAAACGTAGCTACACTGAATTTAATTAAGAGAGGAAAACTATGCTAGATAGCTGCCTTGAATACCTGTGCGACCGTATGAATCAGTCGATAAACTCAGCTTTTGATTTGTCAGAAAACTTAGTCGTCGTGGCGTCCCCTACTGATAGTAATAAGCAAGGAAACGGCGCTAATGAAAATAAAGTGCTGATTTTTATTAGTGGGCTGGAAAGAGATCCATTTTCTAAGGGGGGCAATATTGCTGCATTCCAACCACACTCAAGAACAGCGATATCGAACAAGCCGCTCTATCTAGCGGTTTCCGTCGTTGTCGCCGCTAACTTCTCTGCATCTAATTACACGGATGGTCTGAAAATATTGTCCCACCTGTTAGCATTTTTTAATCGAAATCCGTTATTTAATCGACAAAACTCACCGGATATGCCGGAATTTATCGAACAAATAGCAATGGAAATGGCCAGCCTCTCTGAAGCCAATTTGAGTCACATGTGGAGTATGCTTGGCTCACATTACCTTCCATCTTGCGTTTATCAGGTTCGTGTTGCTATCCCGAACAGTGAAGCACTACTGTTACAGTCAGGGCCACTTAATTTCGTAAAATCTAACCTGCAGAAAAGGGAGCAATAATGTCGAATTATGCGCCCTATGTTTCCTTATCTGTAGACCATGAGTACTTCTCAAACAGCCGTGCAAAAGTACCGATCGATGTGGTTCCAACAAGCAACACAGTGGAATGGCTTAAACACCACCATATGTTTTTAAAACCTACACTGAGCGGAGTTTGCATTGTCGCCGACACAGACATGCTAAAAGAGCTTCCAGCTCCCAGTTCAGATAGCTTACTGCAATTTAAACTGTTCAGTAATGACCCATTGTTTCGTAACTATACCGACTTACCGCTCACCACCCCAATGGCTGCTGCACTATTCGAAGTCAAAGCTGACAGCAAAACTTCTCTTTCGGTTTTCCCTAAACAGTGGCTTACACCAGAAGTGATTCTCAACAACACACAATATGAAGAGATTTCTGAGTTTGAATTAAGCCAGAACCTGGTGGGCATAATAAACTTAACGATTTCTAAAGCGGATTTTTATAATCAAAACAAAATCATACAATTAATTTACAGCCATACTTATTCTTATTGGCAGTATTATTTTTTGACATCAGATAATACAAAGGAATATCAGATTATAGATTCCAATGGAGAGCATCAATTCGACAATAAAGGGACCGTGATACTTGGTGAGCGGCCTTACCTCGTCTTCCGTTCAAGTGAACCTTTACCTGTATTACATCGCTCTGAACTGTCACTGCAACTTAAAGCAAACCACAAAGTTGTCTATCGTCGCCTCGCCACCGCCCAGCCTGCTCATATAGAGTTTGAGACCGTTAATAACCACGTTCAACGACTCTGTCATATTTATTTAGCATAGCGATAAAAACTAACCCCTTACTAAAAACAGTGACTTATATTCCAAGTTTATCTTAATGATACAAAAATCAATTTGCAGATCTAATATTAAATAAAATGCAGTGAATTTTGTTTACTACATTATATAGGAGTATCTGACTCGCTATGACAGCAGTACTGAGTGAAGTCTTTCTCAGCTTATCGCGAGCATTTGGTAACCATTCAATTCTCACGTAAAGGATTTAACTATGGTTGTAATGAAAACACCGGGCGTTTACATAGTTGAGAAAAATGCCTTCCCCAATTCTGTTGTCGAAGTCGCGACTGCTGTGCCAGCCTTTATTGGCTATACAGAGAAAGCCGAAAATGGCGGAAAATCTCTCAGGAAAGTGCCTTGGCGAATCACGTCGATGTCAGAGTTTCGCCAGTACTTCGGTGGAGCCCCTCTACCTACCTTCGAAATAAGCGAAGCCGGCGACGATCCTGCCGTTCAAGTTGTTTTCCGTCAGCAAGACACGGCTTATCAAATAAAACAGTCGAATACGCGCTATACGCTCTATCACAACATGCTGTTTTTCTTCCAGAATGGCGGTGGGCCTTGTTATATCGTGTCAGTCGGTGGCTATAGTGATGATCTTGACCCTGGTGTTCTCAAGGCGGGTATTGATCCACTGATTAAAGAGCCGGAAGCCACCATGTTAGTCATACCTGAAAGCGTTCAACTGGCTGAAAATGACTGCATTAATGTTCAGCAAGCCATGCTTGGACATTGTGGCGGAAAAATGAAAAATCGAGTCGCCATTCTTGATCTCTGGGAAGGATTTAAAGACCGTCAGGACCCGAGTGGTGACTGCGTTGAGAATTTCCGCTCCAAACTTGGTATCAATTACCTGGATTACTCTTCTGCTTATTACCCTTGGCTCAATACCTCTATCGTTCAGGACAGCGACATCAACTTCCATAATATTAGTAACTTGGACAAATTAGCAGAACTACTAACCAATGAAGTCAATGAAGCATTTAAAGATTTGGATGGTCTCACCGATGACGAACTAAACAGCGGTGGTAATAAACTTCGAGTAACGCGTAAACAGCAAATACTTGATGAAATTGCCAAGTTGAGTACCGATCTATCTGATCAAGAGCAAGTGCTACTTAACAAAGTGCTTATGACGATCAGTCCGCTATACCAAACCATAATGAAAGAAGTGAAACACCAACAAAATATCCTTCCTCCCGCGGCGGCAATGGCAGGTATCTATACCATGGTAGATAACTCCAGAGGCGTTTGGAAGGCACCAGCTAACGTCAGCTTAAACGCTGTTATTTCTCCAACAGTTAATATCAGCGATGATGAACAAGAAGACCTCAACGTCACTACACAAGGTAAATCGATCAACGCGATTCGACCATTTGTGGGTGAAGGTACACTGGTTTGGGGTGGACGTACACTTGATGGTAACAGTCTGGACTGGCGCTACATCAACGTTCGTCGCACCATGATTATGCTTGAAGAGTCAATAAAACTCGCATCAAAAGCTTATGTTTTCGAGCCTAATGTATCCAGTACATGGGTTTCAATGGAAAGCATGATTGGTAATTTCTTATACGGTATATGGAAACGGGGTGGCTTGGCTGGCGCTTCACCAGCAGAGGCTTATAGCGTGAGCGTCGGGCTCGGTAAAACTATGACTGGCGACGATATTCTAGAAGGTATTTTAAGAATTACGGTACTGGTGGCGATCAGCCGTCCTGCTGAGTTTATTGAAATCACCTTCCAGCAAAAAATGCAAGAATCATAATCACTTAGTACTTAAAAGCGCAGAGGGCTTTTAGTTGTAGTCCTTCGTAACTTTACGAACGAATTGTAGAAAGGAGACTACCATGGCAGATGATGGTTCAGCTCAATCAGAAACCGTATGGCCGATGCCCAAGTTCCATTTTGAAGTCAAATGGGACGGCGGTGCGGGAGCCGACGCAAGTATGGTCGCCGCATTTCAAGAGGTATCCGGCCTGGATACCGAATCTCAGCCAATTGAATATCGTGCCGGAAACAGCAAAGTATTCTCGACGATAAAGATGCCGGGACTTGTGAAAACCAGCAACGTCACGCTGAAAAAAGGCATCTTTAAAAGTGATAACAAGTTCTATGACTGGTTTAGCAAGATTCAGATGAACACCATTGCAAGAACCGCAGTCACCATCAACTTACTGGATGAAAGTGACGGTGTTGTGATGAGTTGGAAACTGAAAAATGCATGGCCAACTAAAGTCACTGGCACAGACCTGAAATCCGATGGTAATGAAGTTGCCGTAGAAACCATAGAATTGGCACATGAAGGTTTAGAAATCACAGCCTCATAGGGCGTATTTGATGGTCTGGTCACTGTGAACGGTGCAGTGGCCAGACTCCTTGAATCGATACCGATTATTAAAGGAGAACGACGTTCATGGCAGATGAATGGCCCCTACCCGCGTTTTACTTCAATGTTGTGATTGGCAACAACCAAGATGATTCGGCTTTTCAGGAAATCTCTGGTTTGGAAGCACAAATTGATACCGAAGACTATCAGGAAGGTGGCAATAATCTGATCTACCATCTCCCTAAAGTGATTAAGCACTCCAACTTATTGTTAAAGAGAGGAATTGCAGACTCAGGCTCAGCATTGGTGAAATGGTGTCAGGATATTCTGGGAGCACAACTCTCTAAAGCGATCGAGCCCAAAACGGTTTCGGTACGATTACTTGACGAAAAAGGTTCACCATGTCGAGTTTGGGTGCTTTATAACGCCTACCCCGTGAAATGGCGGGTAGAAGGGTTCAGTTCTACAAAAAACGAAGTAGCGATAGAAGAAATCGAACTGTGCTACAGCAATGTAAGCCGAACAAAATAATCGTCACGAGGAAACCAACGTATGCCTATAGAAATTAAGCAAATGTCGATTCGTTCGAATGTCACGACAGAAGAAAAGCGTTCTTCGAAGAAAGAGAAGGAAAATCGCTGTGCTGGTGACGATAAAGGCTCTGGTGCGCTCTCTGAAGTTTCATCGCAACACACTGCACAGTTCCAAACCATGAAGTGGATGCACCGCAAACTAAAACAAGAAACCAGAGAACGTTAAACATGGTCGACAAACTAAAAATTGAGTCCATTGCTGCATCCGGAAATACCGCAACCACATTTAATGCCATGCTTAATCCCAATTCAATTAAGCAGGACTATGGGATTGGTTATACCGACGATCCGTGTAAACACAGACAATCCCAGGGGGATATTGCACCGACGGTACAGTTTCAAGGCTACCAGAGTCAGACACTCAGTTTTGAAATTATGATCGATGCAACCGGTGTTGTTGAATATAAAAAAGGCAAATCCGTTCAGGAACAACTGACGTTACTCAGGAAAGTGATCTATGACTACAACGGAAAACAGCACGAACCGAACCCGGTTAAAATCAGTTGGGGAACAGCCGTCAGTTTTCGTGGTCGCCTCACTTCCATGTCCGTGTCCTATGTGCTTTTTGACTCGAGTGGCGTACCTCTAAGGGCAACAGTAAATCTTGATTTTACTAAGTTTCTGACCGAGCAAGAGAAAGAAGCAATCGCCAAAAAATCATCCCCTGATTTGACGCATCATGTGATCTTTAAAGCGGGAGATACGTTACCGGGTCTCTGTTATCAGATTTATAAAGACAGTTCGTATTATCCCGAAGTGGCTGCGTTCAATCAGTTATCAAGTGTGCGCAACATTACTCCTGGAACCAAGCTCTACTTTCCACCATTAAGCTAGTAGTGAGGCAACATGGCTGAATCTCCAACTGAAACAAACAGTGATATTGTGACACTAACCATCAAAGCAGATGGAAGTACGATTGATAGCTCGATCGGCATTATCTCTGTCAATATTTTTTATCAGATTAACCATATTGCTTACGCAGAACTTGAAATCAGTGACGGAGACATCGCAACCCAAGCTTTCGATGTCAGTTCAGGCAACACGTTCAAGCCTGGCTCAACAATCACTATCAATGCGGGTTACGGGAATGACGATGAGACAATCTTTGAGGGTGTTGTTACCAATCACGCAATTCGAATCAGTGGAAATAACCAAACCACGCTAAACGTTACATGCAAAGATCAGGCAGTGGCGATGACCATTGCCAGAAAAAGCCAATGCTATTTGGAACAAAAAGACAGCGACATTATTAATTCCATTATTAATAACTATTCGAATATAACAGCGTCAAGCGTAGACAGTACCTCAGTCCAATACGATGAGTTAGTTCAATTTAACTGCAGTGACTGGGATTTTATGCTGACACGCGCTGAGGCAAACGGCATGGTGGTCGTGAACCAGCAAAATGAAATCTCAGTGAAAGCGCCTTCTGTCACTGATTCTGCGGCACTTATCGTTACCTACGGAACAGATCTGATAAACCTGTGTGCGGAAGTAGACGCTCGATATCAATTTGACAAAGTGACCAGTACTGCGTGGGACCCGAGCACACAGCAAATGTTATCACAGCAATCCCCTGCTACTTCCATTAGTGACCAGGGTAATTTAACCGCCAGTGAACTGGCTGGCGTGCTAAGTATTGACGAATATCGAATGCAAACTTCGGCCAGTTACACGCAAGAGAGTCTTACTAACTGGGCAAAAGGACAACGTACAAAATCGATGCTTTCTAAAGTACGTGGCAGTGTCACGTTTCAGGGTAATGCAAAAGCACAAATTAATAGCCTCATTACGTTAGCTGGGGTTGGTGATCGATTTAATGGTTCTCACTACATCGGAGCCGTACATCACAGTGTCGAACAGAGCCAGTGGCTAACCACAGTTGACTTAGGACTTACTCCAGCATGGTCTGCTGAACATCGTGATATCGGCGCACCACCAGCGGCTGGATGGCTTCCTCCCGTCGACGGTTTACAGATAGGTGTTGTCAGCCAACTCAATGAAGACCCACAAAGTCAGTATCGAATCAAAGTTAAAGTGCCTGCCTTAGGTGATAACAATAACGAGTTATGGGCAAGACTTTCCAGTTACTACGCGACCAGCGAAAGTGGCAACTTTTTTATTCCTGAAGTCGGCGACGAAGTTGTACTCGGCTACATCAATCAAGATCCTGGCCAGCCTATCATTCTGGGCAGTTTGTACAGCAGCCAAAAGACCATGCCTTATGAACTGACTGCAGAAAACGACACCAAAGCGATTGTCACCAAAAACAAGTTAAAAATAGAGTTCAACGACGAGACAAAAGTCATCACGATCACTACGCCCGGAACAAATACCATCACCATTAGTGATGATGAAAAGTTGATTAAACTTGCCGATCAAAACAGCAATACCATCACAATGGATGAAAGCGGGATCACGTTAGATTCACCCAAAGATATTACGATCTCAGCAACGGGAAACATTTCGTTGAAATCTACTGGCGATACCAGTGTCGATGCAACCGGCGACGCCAATATAAAAGGAATGAACGTCTCAGCAGAGGCCAATGTTGCATTAACCGCCAAAGGCTCTGCAACTGCGGAGCTTTCCGCTTCAGGGAATACAACCATTAAAGGCGCCATCGTCATGATCAACTAACGACCAATCTAGAGAGGACGAAAATATGCCACCAGCAGCAAGGATCACAGATATGCACGTTTGCCCAATGGCAACACCCGGTTTGCCACCTGTCCCCCATGTCGGTGGTCCCGTGATTGGGCCAGGAGTACCCACGGTGTTGATTGGCAAAATGCCAGCAGCGGTCGTCGGTGACACATGCACATGTGTTGGTCCTCCTTCGACCATAGTGAAGGGTTCTGCAACCGTAATGATCGGAGGCAAACCTGCAGCACGAATTGGTGATACCACTAACCATGGTGGCAACGTTGTGATGGGCTGCTTCACGGTCATCATTGGTGGCTAGTTGTAAATTAGAAAGGACTGGATTATGGATAGAGACAGTGGATTCTTAGGGACTGGTTGGGCATTTCCCCCTACCTTTGCGTCGGACAACCGCAAGGTTGAGCTATGCAGTAATGAAAAAGACATCAAACAAAGTCTCGCAATCCTTCTATCCACGGCACCCGGTGAGCGTCTGATGCATCCCGACTTCGGTTGCCGAATTAACCGCTATGTCTTCGCTGAACTGACTAAAACAACATTAACCGAAATCGAGTATGAAATCCGTCAGGCGATATTGCTGTTTGAATCACGTGTTGATCTCGACTCGATAACACTTACGCCAGCCCCCTTAGACGGAAAAATAGTCATTGAACTGCATTATCAGATTGTCACAACCAACACTCGTGACAACATGGTTTACCCGTTTTACCTGCAAGAAGGCACGCTCATTAGCCCTGATTTACTGCCAAATTTTGAGTCAGGGGAATCGTTATGACTCAGCAAAAAGAGAGGGAAAATCCTGCACTCCGGTCTGATTTTTTTCAACCTTATGAGCTGAGCTTCGAACAACTCATTCTATGGGCGAAGAAGTTTTCTGAGCTTGTTCCTTACATGGACGAGAACAAGCAACTACAAGGTAACTGGAGTGCGATGTTCGAACAAAATGAACTGGTGGTTTGCGCTGGAATACTAAGCATGGATGAAGCCGCTTTAAAGCGTCAATTCAAACAAGCTCAATATCTCGATGAAGAACAGACGTTAGACTTTATACTTAACCTGTTTACGGTCTTAAACAGTTGGTACCAACATTTACCAAGTACTCCGGAATTAAGTTACGAGTTAAAACTGCGCTTACTCAATAGCTACCAAACTCATCTCAATATACCTTTACAACAACTACTTAGGTGTACTCCTAAAAATCTAAGTAATAAGTACGATCACTTTGATCCTCTTTGGATGCTTTCTGCTAAATCAAAAGATGAAAACCATCCTGACCAAGTATCGAATATTAAAGATGAAGCTCAGCATTGCTTATCGAAGATTCTGGTCGTTGTCGCTTCCCTGAAACTCGATTGCCGTGAGGCGTTTAATAAATCTCTTCATCATGGGGAACATCCTCCGCAACTGGCACTTTACATCAGTTTTTTAAAGCTGTTTGAACGTGCTCAACGAAAAATCAATCAGTTTACCCACAAGCACCTTTTGTTTTACTACCAAGACGTGCTTAATCAGTACCCTCATCGTGCACAAGAAGCACCTGTTTTTCTGAAGTTATCGCAAAATAAAGCGAGTAACACACCAGTCGTTATTGATAAAGGACATACCTTTACTCCCGGAAATACCGCGACTTTCGAGCCAATCGAATTTCGTACCACCTACGCCTTGGAGGTCACTGACGCGGAGGTTAAGAAAGCCTTTGGTTTTACACTAAGGCGTGACCCACTGATTTCTCCTGAACGAGAACTTGGCTTTACCTCGGGTGTAAGTCGCCAACACATGGAACTCAATCCATTGCAATCAGGATCGCAAACTGACACGACTCAAGCATTTAAGATGTTTGATACCAGCCAGTTAGATGGCAGTGGTCTGGAACAGCATCTAGGACTCGTTATTTCGGATCCGATACTCTCTTTAGCGGAAGGTCACAGAGAACTCACTTTACAGTTCCAACTGCAAGAAGTTGGCAATGGTCTTGTTTATCAAAGATTATCTCAGTTTTATATCGAGCATGATCAGGAAGCTATCCAATCCTCAGCGCACGATACCGACAAGCTCAGAGATGCTCTGGAAGCGGTGGTGAAAGAAGTTGTTTCATTGCAAATTCCCGTTATAGGCACCTGGCTCTATGAAATACACAGCAAAGATCTTGTCGACAAAGTCAATGACGACCGGATTTTGCAGTTAGCCGACAGAGAACCCACAGAACAACTTAGAGCCGTCTATCGCGGAGTATTACTTGCGTTGCTCGAAGAAGTCGCGACCCAGTCATCCGCAAGCATTAATGCCGCAGACCAAAAAGAACGATTTTTCCGGGTACTTGGACAGTTAGTGTCACGCTACGCGTTAAACCACATAGAATGGCTATCCGCTGACGACATTAACAAGATCATGTCGCTCACTGACCACCTGAAAAAAGAAAAGGTACTGGACGATGCGGTGAAAGACACTGTCAATCTTTTACTTAGCTATTCACGTATTCAAACCTTTTACCAGTTATTTGAAGATATATTTGATGTGAAAATTTCCACGGTTCAAGGATGGGAAAATGTCGATTTCGCTCAAGTCATTCCTGTCGAAAACGGCAGTAAATTTACGATGGAACTTGGGCTTCACATCCGGCTAGAACCGGGGTTTCCAGCAACAACCATCCCTTCTTTGGAAACTCACAATTCGCAATGGAACTTTGCCGCGCCGGCGTTAAAGCTTTGCTTAAAAGCTCAGAGTAATTGCTTCCCCTACACCGTATTCAGGGACTTTGAATTCGCTCAGCTTTTAATGGAATGCCAAGTAAAAGGAGTGACACAGATTCAATTGTTTAATCAGGACGGTCAGGCAGATCCAAGCCGCCCCTTCCTTCCGTTAGGCGCGCAACCTAAAGAAGGCTCGTATTTGGTTGTAGCGAGTAAAGAATTAGCGACTAAGCCGCTTAAAAGTCTCACTTATCACCTTGATTGGTCTGGTTTACCGCAGGGAAGTGATGGCTTTCGCGATCACTATAGCGAATATCCTTTTCCGTACCGCAACCACAGTTTCAGAGTAGTTACAGAAGTACTGAACAATGGCCGATGGGAAACCATGGATGAGGGCACACAAAATCTGTTCACCCCCAAAGACGGGGCCCTTGAGCGCTCGAATATTTTGACGTTTGGTAAAATTAGTAACAGCTACACCCCCACGACCCAAAATTGGCCACAGACACCATACAGCCCTCAATCAAACATTCGTAATGGCCTGTTTAAGATCACTCTGGTCACACCGCCGGATGCCTTTGGACACGATGCGTACGGCTTACTTTTAAGTAAGACTTTGACTGAGAATGCAAAGTCCAAGAAACAGAAGCCACTACCGAAAGCTCCATATACGCCCATGTTAAACAGCCTTTCGATTAACTACGAGGCGAGGCGTAAAGTAGAGCTCGGCGATATGACCACTAAAACACAGTGTCGGATGATTCACCTCCACCCATTCGGCGAAGTCGAGATCTATCCGCGCAGTGACAAACACAAATTCGCTTATCCTCGTATTCTTGCTCACTACATGGAAGACAGTCACCTGTTTATAGGTTTAACTGCCTCAGAGCTCTCAGGTTACCTCAATCTCTATTTTCTCTTGGGTGATAAAGCAAAGATGTTGACCCCTTATCCGTCGACCGAGTATCAATGGTATTACCTTGTTGGCGATCAATGGGTCGAGCTTCCGGCTAAACAGATCATTCATGATACTACCCACCGTTTTTTAACGTCGGGCATCATCACTTTGGATATCCCCGAGTCTATCAATACCCAGCACACTATTATGCCGTCGGACTTTTATTGGCTGAGAGTAAGTACGAACAAAGGTATTGATCAATATCCAAAATGTCATCAGATAGCAACACACGTCATACAAGTTGAAGGTGGTCAAAATGCTGAAGATAAGACACCACCTTTCGCATCCTGGCAAAGCCGGACCAAATCCGCCAACCTCGGCTCCATTACGCAGCTCACTCCGATACAACAATTGAGACCAGATGAAAGCGTCGGCCACTGGATCACGAGAACCAGCGAGCTTCTGCGCCATAAAGGGAGAGCAATTACACCATGGGATTACGAACGTCTGGTGTTAGAACAGTTTCCTGATATAAGCGCTGCAAACTGTTTTCCTGCCAAGCAGTTTAACTCGAACAATAACAAAGCTGGGCACCTATTGCTTACGGTTATGCCAATACATAGCGACTGTAATCACAGCCCTTGTCAGCAGCGATATATCGATTCAACCACACTCATTGCGATTCGGGATTACCTGATGTCGGTGTCTCGCTCGCACACAAAAATTGAGGTCCGGAACCCGGGTTATGAAACCATCCAGGTGCGCTGCGCTGTCACGTTCACGGAAGGTATCCATCATGGATTAGCATTACGCCAATTAGAGTACGCGATCATGCAGACGCTCTGCCCGTGGAATCACGAAGGGATGAACATGGGATTGGGATGGCAACTGTCACTCTCAAAATTAGCGGCATTTATCGGCCAACAAAAACACGTTACCAGTATAAGCGGCCTTTCTGTGCTTAAGATAAGCCACCAATCAGCAAGCCACTATCACTTGCAAGACAGCGCTCGAAATGAAGCGCCAATTGGGGCGGAATTACCTTGGTATTTATTGGTTCCCTCTCGACACCATTTCATCACCATAGCGCCAACGCATCAGCAATTAGAGCCAAAGCCTGCTGGCGTTGGCGATCTTGTTATCGGAGAAGAGTTCATTATTAACAGCAGCACTCAGCCCCACTCACCAATGAGCGAAGGAGAAACTCCTTCGCATAATCATAAGGGGACGGAATAACTATGCCAAAACGCAATAGAAGCACACTCAAGAACTTTTTCCAGCCTGGCAATATGCCGTCTGCGGAACACTTCGCGGATCTGATCGACTCCTGCGTCAATCAGGTTGAGGATGGATTTGAGAAGCCACCTGCGACAGGCTTGCAATTAACCGCCTTAGATCAGGAACATTTACTGAGCTTTTATCAGCAAAGTGATCGCAATACCGCTCTATGGCATCTGGGGTTAGATGCCAAAAACACCAATTTACACTTTAAGGCTAACCCACTAGCTAACGTCACCGATTCAGAAAACGAAAAGGTCCCTGAAACCAACTTAACGTTAGCGCCGAATGGAAATGTCGGTATCAAGACAGATACTCCCGAGCACGCGCTCGATGTTAAAGGGACACTCTCCTCACAAGGCCGGAGGGGAATTGAAACGGTCGAGGCTCTTATCCCTGCTGACGGTAAATGGCACGACATCACAGAAACATTAGAAGGATGTCATATGCTCGAAGTCGTTGCAGGTATCGGCATCCGACATACAGGTCGATATGCCATGCTCCACGCCATCGCAATCAACACTTGTGCGCCAAATCACTGGTGGTGGCAATGGCGCAGAAAAAACCCGATTAAGGCTCAACACGCTTTCTTTCGCTCCCCTGCAGATAAGTTAAAGCTAAGGTGGCAGCACGATACAGAAAAAGGTACCAAACGACCTTACCGGTTACAGATTCGGACCAACACCAGTTACGGAGACAACCGATATATCCGCTACCACATTACTAAATTATGGGACGACGACTACATGAGCAATTGCGAGATAATCCAAGAGGATAAACAGGACTAACTATGCCTGCGACCATATCTAAGCAAGAACATCAGAATGACCCGGATAAGTTTGAACGCTTGTTCCAGCTTGGTATTACCTACGTCCAGCAATTAACTGGCAAAGTCTGGACTGACTACAATACCCATGACCCTGGTGTCACTATCCTCGAACAGGTATGTTTTGCGCTTACCGATATTATCTATCGCAGTGATTTTGCGGTGTGTGACCTCTTGGCTGATAATTATGGAAGAATCGACTACACACACTATGGTTTAGCTCGCCCCGATGACATTTTTTCTCCACCACCTCAGGTAGCTTATGAGTACGAAAACTTTATTGTTAAAACGGTTCCGCAGTTGGAACAAGTTTGGTTTCAAACCTCTGAACAGTACCCTGACTCTGGTCTCTATCAAATCTCGGGGTTGCTGCAACGTTTCTATCGCCGCCAACAGCAGAGTAGTCAAAGCACTGGCGCGGAGTCACCTTCCGAAAAAAGCGACCATACCTTACAAAAGATTGTTCAAGCCTATCACCAGGTAAGAGGATTAGGCGAAGACATCGAAAGCATCAGCGTTATAGGTGAAACATCTATTCATCTCGCCGCAACCATTGAAATCAACAATGACGGTGTTGACGCGAACCAGATCGCAGCTCGTGTTTATTACCACTGTGCGCAATGGTTAAGACAAAGAACCAACGGCGATTTAAATGAGCTTGAAGAACTGATTTTGAGCGCTGTCAGTATCCAAAAAGTAAGCGATATAAGATTTGAAGCGGAAACGCTACCCGATGAGCCATGCGTTGCGATAACCGACATTCCTGAGTACGCCAGTTTGATCATGCCTGAAACCGAGCATGACATCCGCCTTAATATCATCCAAAACCAGCATAGTGTCGATCTGGAAGTTGCGGATGTGGCGATTCAAATAGAGCAACTGCTGCAACAGCAAGCAATTGAACGCCATCAGGTTACGACAACAAAACCACTACCTTCTGGTAAACATCGTGACCTCAGCCATTACGATTCAATACAAAACTTGTTCCCACGGAACTATCAGTTAGCAACAAAAATCAATGTTGGCAATGACCCAAAATCTCAGGCACAGCGTCATCAGTTGCGCAGTTACCTGCTGCTGTTTGATCAATTGATGGCTAATTTCTGTGAGGACCTCACCCAGCTGCCAGACCTGTTTTCTACATCATACAAGCAGCAATCCAGTTATCACATACACTCGCTAACACCGCAGGAATTCAACGGTATCGAAAAGCATTACCCTGCTGACGCCATATCGCGTCTACGCTCGTTGCAATCTGAATTAGACAACTTCCCTGAACGGAAAGGCCGCATCTATGACTACTTAATTGCACTGTATGGCGAACAGTACCCCGATAAACTTCATCGGATGTTCACCCCTTACTGCAATGAACGTGAGATGGACTGGCTGCTGCTTGAGTACAAACAACGCTTTATTCGTAATATCGTGACGATCAGTAACCAAAGAGGCTTGGGAGATAACCTGCTTGCTCCTCAACACAGAGGTGGATATCAGCAACGATTAGCGCTACTACTTGGCATGTCCCCTTCCACTGAAGAGCAAGAGAGTGTCGGGATCAATATCAGTCGCTATCTGATGAAGATTGTGCCCGATGAAGAGTACCTGCAAAGTGATATCGGTAAAAACGCCATTTTCGAGCTTAAACCCAGCGTCTTGCCTCATCTTGAGACCCTGCCTGAAAGCCAGGAAAAAATATCGCTTTCTGTAGAGCAAAAGCGAAAAATTCGATCTTCTGTGTATGCTCTGAACGGCCAGACATTGCCAAATTCATTCTTACAGTCTGGTATAGACAATCAGCGTTATCGGGTGCTCAAACGCGCAAAAACGGGTGATTACAGACTGTTCTTTGATATGGGGTCAAGCCATGACAGACGTTGGTTATACATAGGACGTTATAACCACAAACAAAAGCTGATTCGTTTTTGTCACTGGTTACAAGCTTGGCTGGTTGAAATCAATCAACAGTCAGAAACGCTGTATGTTGTAGAGCCAATAACCCTGCGTCAAAAAGAGAGCAATATTGCCTCTCTGGCCAATACGGTATGTGTTGTGATGCCATCTTTCACTTCTCGTCACTGCAGCCCATTATTCAGGCAACAAGCTGAACAACTTATCAGAATCAACAGTCCGGCACATCTGGATATTCAACTGATGTGGTTAGATTTTGCTGCGTTTTATGAATTTGAAAACCACTATCTCGCATGGCGTAAACAGAAAGCTTTGGCACTCAAACAGCCTTACAGCGAGCCGATCCAGAACTGTGACGATCTAGCGACCAAATTATTGGAATTCCTGCAAAATCGAAATCTTACGCAGGAGGCGTCAAGCGTATGAACAAAGCTGGCAAAATAGCGCTGAATCCTGAGCCTCAAACTCATTTAATAATGAAAGCAGACTTCGATATAAACTTCGACTCTGCTCGCGTTGCTGAACAGTTCGAAGCCAAGGTTTACCAGTGGCTCATGCACGAACTTCTGCCTTCCATTGACGAACTACTCAGCCAATTTTGCTCAGCAGATACCATGATCTGTATTGATAAATTAGAAATCGATACTGGATATATTACCAGCGAGAACCTGCGCCGCTCTCTACACAAACAGGTATTGCAGCAGTTGTACCAAGAGATCTACCAAAAGACTCATTCCGACATTCCAACAAAAGAGCGAACCTCAGTCACAAATAACGCTAAAAATCAGCGTGGTGGAAGTGTTGATAATAGTATCACTCAACATGAGCTCATAGATTATCGCTGGCAACAGGCTTGGTTTTTTATCGAGTCCGGGCAATTACGTTGGCCGTTTAAACACAACCAGCATTTGTCCGAAACAGGTTTAGTAGAAGTGCTGCTCAATTATCCAGCACGAATAGATAACTCGCTGAGTGCCTCTCAAAACCCGGTCACACTCTGTTTAAGATTAGCAATGCAACTTCCTGATGAGTCGCTAGCGCAACTATTACCGCTGTTGAACCAGCAAAACCGTTTCCTTCTGATGATTGCGTTACTGGAAACAGGTGTTCGCCACAAATCACGGCTGACAAGAGACCTAATACGTTATTGGAATAGCCTGATTGATTCAGCCATTTCAAACAGAAACCTGGCTTCACTACTCCCATATTGGGATCGGCTCATGACGAGCGATTCGTCAGGACTGCTTTTTGCGATCGGTAAACACAGCAGAGATGCTCAATTGCCCTTGTTGCTGATCCAATCACTTAACGAAGACCAACGTTTTGCCTTATTAGAACGGTTGGAGCCGTTAAATTATCCATTTCTGGTACAGCTCTTAACCAGTCCGGCATTGTGGTTACTCCCTGTCGATACGCAGTCTATGACAACTTTAGGCACAGGCAACACCGTCGCATCAAGTCAAAACATTACACACCATTTATGGCACTTCACTTTTCACTATGTGTTGGTCGAGCGTGGCAGTCGCTTCAACAAACAGCAGTATATGAAAAGCATGATCATTAAAATGGCGGCGATGCAAAACCTCAAAACATCCGAATTATTCTCTGATCTTCGCAACACGCTTCTTCATATTGGTGTCAATAGTTCACTTAGACAACAAATGATGATTCTCTTGGATGACATAGAACCGGCAATATTTCCAAATAAGCCAAACAGCACAGCACTGAGTGGTACAAGCAAAGAAGCAAGCGACCTCTCCTGGCTCGTACAGCAAATTATCGACTTGAAAGTCAGCCATACGTTAATTGCCCATTTAGAACAGATGCTGACTCATTCAGCGTCTTTGTCCCAATTTGAATGGGCTTTCAAAACACTGCCTAAATTTCGCCAAAACTTATGGGAACAACTACCAGCAACCACACTGAAAAATGTTATCAGAGCACTGACTTCACGCTCATCGCCTACCCTTACTTTTAAGAGCAAGCTTGATCTAAAAAGCACGTGGGACGGGCTTTCTAATCAGAGCGATATCGTCATTCCCAAAACAAATAAATCAGACTCTCTCAGCGCTTTGCTGCTCATACTTCAACAAGGAAACGAACAAAGCCTGCTGCATGCTTTGCCTGAAGATAAACAAGTACTCAAACGCTTATTAGTTTGGATTGGACAATTAGCAGCCGTTCGCGAGCATTGGAGTGAACACTTTTCAAACCAAACTCTATTTCGCTTTGTAGACATCATTGAGCCTAAAGCGAACGAAGTGGTTCACGACATTTTTTCCAGCCGCCAGCTCATTGAGAGAACGACTGCGACTGAGGCTAAGTCAGGGGTAATTGAAGACCATGCTCTGCGCAGCAGCTTGTGGCAATTTACCCTCAGTTATTTATTAGTTCAGCGAGGCAGTGAATTTAATAAACGAAGTTACTTACTTTCGCTCACTCATCAAATCGCTGCGCACCGAAATGTGCATCATCGCGAACTGGTTCGCTCGCTTCTTTCTTCGTTAAATGGTCAAGCCAACCATCACCTCGTCAAAGCATTACGCTCTCTTTTACCAGAGCTGACAAATTCCGCTCGTAAAACATCTTCGGTAGATTCCAGCGAAATACACGTCTTTAATAAGGCAGATCAAAGCCGGTTAAATAACATCGCTGCGATTCACACCGAAGTACCTTTCGAGATGGTTCAGGCACTGATGGATGCAAATAGCGATCAATGGCAGCACGTGCTCAAGGGAAATCTTGCTCGCCTCGATCCCAAAGCACTTGCTTGCGTAATCGTGAGGTTAAGTGAGTCCAACACGATACGGAGTCGTTGGATTAAAAACTTTGACGAGAAAACACTCATAAAGTTGATTGCTTTAACAAATCAACAGTATGAGGCTTTCACGTTTGATGTGCTTTCTGTCCGCTCATGGATAGTTGAGGCAGTTCATTATTTAACTAACAATTCAAAAACCAGTGTCAGATCGTCCGTTGATCGCTTAGTTTGGCAATGGCTCTTTAATGCGGTGTTGTCGCGCATAGTACAACCGTTCAGTGCGGAAGCAGCGCTAAATTCACTGCTTAGAATGTTGGCCAAACATTACGAAATAGAAATCACTGAGCTAGCTCAGGCTATGCTCAGAACAGATAAGTCCAATACTTCGCAGTTCAATGGCTCTCAAATATTGGTCGTAAACCTTCGCAATGTGCTTGAGTATTCTGCTCTACAGCAAAGTCATTCAAGCCCAACAGATTTAGTATCGTTGCTACAAAAAGTGCAGACAGCTAATTCCACACTCAAACTTAACGACAAACGCCGTTTGCAATTACGTGAGTGGATCCTCGAAAAAGCATCAGCGGAAACGGCATCGATACTCCGAAACGACTTACAATCAATTCAAAATATTACTGCGCATATCGCCCCAACACCGCAATCTGTCGAATCATTTTTACCCGCGCTTTGCTACCTAATTGATCATCTCGAAATACCCGTTCAATGGCTGTACCAACATTTATTGTCTCCACACAGACCAACAACGGTACACTCTTGGTTAGACGCACTAGTACGTCAACTCAAAAGACGTAGAGCAGGTTTTTCTGAGCAGCAATGTTCAGAGACAGTACATTCACTAATTGAGCGAGCTTCAGCCAAAGATATTCCATTAGCTCAGCGCCAGCGTTGGCTCTCAGCCTCGACGACACAAGATGAGACAATCAAACACATTACAAACTGGGATGTTCTGCAATCGAACCAATTGGATGATGACCGATTAGAACTCGCACTGAGTCGCTATCATCACGCCTTATGGAAACATCTGACTACCGAGTTACAAAATAAAGACAAGCTAGTCAGCTGGATTGACAGACTGGCCGTTCATCAACACTTTGAAATGTTCGCGCAACAACGTAGCGAATTTATGCCCGTAGTGATTAGCCTTTACCAGGCACTGGTTTTTTCTCTCGGGAATACACCAGAATGGAAGCAAGCATTTTGGTGTGTAATTTATCACCGCTTGTTGCTTCAGGGTTTCACTGGAGCAGCCTCTCAACTTCTTCAGTTGATTCTTAACGATCTCACTCACTACCCTGCGATTGTTAGCGAGCTTGGTACCGATAATACAAACGACAAGACAAAGCAGTTAGCGTCTAAAATTAACGTTTCTCGCCAGTCGATACTTGTCCCGATGCTTGAAGCGTTGAGTCGAGCGACTTCAAAGGCCAAGTTGAATACACCTGCAGCTCCTGTAGAGCTTGACCGTTCACAACCGCAAGTTCAGCGCCTTTATGATGCGATTGAACCAAGACGTTCAGAGAATGTGAACAAGCCTCTGTTGTGGAAAGATCAAAATGAAAAAGAGAGAAATACGTCAGAACCGATAACCATCAATAATGCCGGCTTAGTCCTCTCTTCTACCTATATTCCGACTCTCTTTCAACGGCTCAATCTCACGGATGGAAAAGCGTTCATCAGTGAGAAGACAAAGTTTCAAGCCCTATTCTGCCTCCAATATATGGTTGATGGTCGTAGTGAAGCGCCAGAGTACTTACTAACACTGAATAAGTTACTGTGTGGCGTCCCACTAAGTACACCTATCCCGAACCAAATCGATTTACCTGATGGTGCGATGTCGATGATTGATGGCCTGTTAACGGCGATGATCAGCCACTGGAGTGCACTTGGTTCAACCTCTATTGAAGGCTTGAGGACAACATTTCTCCTGCGTGAAGGCCGACTCTTGGAAGAAGAAAAGCAATGGCAGCTTAACGTGATATCTGGTGCGTTTGACATGCTGTTAGACCAGATTCCCTGGAGCTTCCAAACCATTAAATACCCATGGATGGACAAACCCCTGTTTGTCACGTGGCGGTGAGGATAACTTATCATGAATGATTTTTTCCTGAACCTGATTAATAACCATCATCCAAAAATCCACGCTCGCGCTGTGCTGCGATGGTTAATGCTCATCACGATTATTTGGGTATCCTTTTTATCGGTGTCGGCTCAGGCCCCCTCGGTTTCTACCGCCTATAGTTGTAGCGGTCAATTGCCAACAAAAGACAATCGTTATAACGGGCGAGACATTCAAAAACAATTGAAGGTGATTTATCTATCTGATTCTGCTTTTCAGGCAGCACTAAAATCCAATGGCAGAATGCTTACCGATGGTATCTTCGGACCAGTGACCCGTCAGTGGCTAATTAATTTTTGCAATGACTTTAATGTATCGGATACCGTAGTTGAGACGTCCGGCAGTAGTTCAGATTTCGTTGACACGACACTGAAAGACCTTTCTCGTGCTGCAAAGATCAGTGCCGTATTTCCGGACTGGAGGGATACCGTCTCAACAGGTGAACTACTGAGTTTAAGTTCCACACAACTTACTGAACTTTTGACTCCCGACCTGCTTTCAGGTTCCACAATAACTTCATCTACAGGCACGCAAGCCAATATCACAAGTTACTACTATCAACTGACCGACAATGATCTCAACCGTCAAGCCACCCTCACTGCACTGACCGCATTAGGAAAACAGCAGTTCTCACAGCGCAGCGAACTGTATAACCAGCTAGTCACCCTGATAGATCAGCTCGATGTCACTTTTAACCCAGAGCTGGATCTCAACAGCTTTATTCAATCTCAGAGTATTGACCAGGCCACACAAAGCAATAGCGAAACAGAAAGCACCACAACATCTCAAACCAGTAAGAGCAGTGATGGCTCAGATTCTGGTTCAAGTACTGCTACGACCACAGACTCAAGTTCTAGTTCTAGTTCTAGTTCTAGTTCTAGTACAAACTCAACACCAAGTTCTACATCTGCTGCAAACACGAGTTCTGATCCAAGCTCTGGTTCTAATTCAAGTGCTACTTCTGATTCAAACTCAAGCTCCACACCTGCTTCAGGAACAAGCACAAGCACCTCTAGTGACTCTGGCAGTGATAGCAACAGCGAAGCAAGCCAAAAAGCAACTGATGATGCAAAGAGTGTGACCGAAAGCAGCACCAGTGCTACTACGAAAACAACAGCACCTTTGATTAGCTGGCAATTAGACAGCAATTCACTTGCGACTGCGCTTCAAAATCAGGACATTTATGTCATACCCGCAAACCTTCAAAAACAGCTTGAGCCTATCGTTAATCAGGTATTTGCCAGCCAATATTTAATGCAAGCAGCAATGACCCTTGAAGGCATGGATACTTCGTCCAGTGACGCTGAAAATGTACTTAAAGTGGCCTATAAATCAGGACTTGCCCCTGATACGAGCAAGCCAGTCGTGTGGACAGCACCTCCTGGTTGTGGCTGTCAGGACGGTCGTGACTCCATTTTTAGTAACGCTACGTTTTATGGTTTTTCCCCATACTGGTATCAGGCCGAAGAACAACAAATCATTAATTTCAGCCAACTGGATCGTATTGGATTTTTTGCCGCTGTCGCAAAACCAAACAGCAGTGGCAGCTTGCTCGTTTTACCACCTAATTGGAAGACAGAGCCTGAAAATACCCAATTTATCCGCTTGGCTCATCGTTACCGCAGCGAAGTGGACCTTGTAGTGACAACACCAAGAGACATGACCTCGCCCTCACTTGTAGCGCTTCTGGACAAGTCGCTAATCGATCAACTGGTCGAAGCGATTGCTCAACCACTCGACAGCTCTATCATTAACCGCATGAAACCAATCATGACACTGGGTATGGAGCCAATCCCAAGCATCGGGGATGGTATTACTCTTGATATCGACTTATCAGTGCTTAAAAACAACTCAAGCCAACTAGAATTTATTACCTTTGTTCGCACACTCAAGCTTGCCCTGCTTAAACAAGAAGGTTCCAGCATCACCAATATTGATGACGTGACAGCATCACCAAATGATCGTTACTTTCTCAACATCATCATATCTGCTAACAAAGTTCTCAATGCTGATGCCGATACAGACACAGGCAGTTTCTATACATTTGATAACATTAACGCACTCGGTGAAGTGACTAACCTGCTGATCATACGACCTGAGGTCGAAAGGAAAAGCAGCACAACCCCAGCTGCAATTGCGAAGCAAGAATTGACCCAAATACAAGAAATCCATCGCTGGTTAAGTAATCAAAGCGATCAACTCGCAGTTGAAAAACTGTTTAAACAGATTGTTCCCATGTTGATCACTGAATTTAATCGTGACTCAGAAACTGAGCTGACACAGCTGCTTCGCCTTTCAAGTTGGAGCTTTATCGGTGCGGCTTACCAACCAATCCCACTAAATGAACTGAGCCAACAATTGGTCGATGACACCTTCTATCCAAAAGCCACTTCATTGCCGTCAGTGTTTGCAGCAATACAGGAACAGATCATGGTCGTCATGGACTGGATCTGTCCTAACCGATGGTTATTACGCACCATATTGTTTGTCATCTTTATTGGTATTGCCTCGGTACTCATTGTCAGCAACTGGTATTACGAACTGAGACAATACCTCGTTCAGTTACCTTTTGTGCTGCTTTGTATAGGCTCTCTGGCTGCATTGATGTTGGTGTTTATTTCAGACCCATACTTCCATACATATCAGGTTCCTATATTGCTTGGCTTTATGGCGTTAATTATATGGATATTGTTAGTGGTCAGATGGCTAACAATGGAGGGGGATAAGCCTTAGAGCAAATGAAAATAAGCCCCGAATATTTAGGTGCACCTATTGGGGCTTTATTATGACGAGGTACTAAATCTGAACTAAAGATGTTTGTTAATCCATTTTCTACATTCTAAATATGTATGATGCCGATTTTTGTTATGAGACAAGGTGTTATGGTACATCTCCATCTCTTTCTTAATATACGTTTTTGTACGTCCTTCAAAATTTATTCTAGAACTGTTGTCACCATTGTATTTAACATGATCTTTATGAACATGCCATAAAGACCCCTGACCAGCATCAAAATTAATCCCCTTACCTTGTATAACACCGGAACTAACTAATTTTAATCTCTGGAGTTGATAACTACTTCGAGTACTGTCTTGTAATAGTTGTTTAGAGATATCTTTACGCCGATTGTCTTCTAGTCCTGCTCTTTGACTCAAGTTTTTCTTCCGTTTACTCAATATCGCTGCAAGTTGAACTGTAGGGCGCTTTTTGGAATTGTCGATTTTCGTATACATATTCCCACCTATAAATAGTTGTAAAATGTGATAGCTTCACTCACCTAAAATAAATTCTACATAAGCTTTGTTTGCTTTCATGAAATATTCTTTATCGCCCTATTCCCCATCTCTGTCGCTTCATTTTCCAGAGATGGGTTGTCATTTACCGCCATTCCTCCGACAGAGGTCGTTGGCTTGACGCGCCCTTCCATTTGCTGAACGACGTGTCCCAATTCGTGGGGTAAGTGTTTCTCTTGTCCGGATGCTAGATGAATATCGCTACCTTGCGCGTACGCGTGAGCCTGAACGGCAGCGGGTTTGCTTGAGTTGTAGTGTACTTTTACGTGATCAAGGCTCTTACCACTCAGGCTTTCCATACCAGACTTTAAATTGTCCGGTAGACCTGTGCGGTTCGGCTTACGCTGGATAGAATTCAAGTCACGGTTATCTTCCAGTACTTGCGCGTTGGATTGACCAGACTTACGTTGGACAGAATCTGTGTACTGGGAAATGGATTGCTGTTTAAGCTCAGAAAACACTTTGGTTATCCTCAAACGTTGCTCTAGCTTACATTGAGTCTAGGATCGAACGAATATTATGCAATAAAGCGCAATCGTCAATTTAGACCAGTTTATTGTCTTTTCTGAACTCATGACGAATTCCGGAGATGATATCTTGTTGATATACAATTCGTTCTTTTCGACGTATTGCCGTAAGTGCGCATTGACGAAGTACATTAATTATTTGCCCACCCGCCATCTGGTAATCACAGGCTATGCTGTTTAAGTCGACGTCATCACCGAGATCACATACATTGTGGAAGGCATTTTTCCATATCTGTAGACGTTCCTCAGGGCCGGGTACCGTGAAATGCACCATATTCTGGAATCGACGGGTGAACGCTTCATCCATATTTCTTTTCAGGTTGGTTGCAACAATCACCGTTCCGGGAAAGTCCTCAATCTTTTGCAATAAATATCCCGTAAGCTGGTTAGCATAGCGATCATTTGAAGAGCTGGCCTCTGTCCGTTTACCAAACAGAGCGTCACCTTCGTCAAAAAACAGTATCCACTCTTTATAGCTGGCAGCATCAAAAACGCGAGATAAGTTCTTCTCTGTTTCTCCGATGTATTTTGAAACCACCATGGACAAATCAACGCGATACACCTCTCTATTGGTAGATTTACCGAGTAACGCCGCAGTCAATGTTTTACCGGTTCCTGGAGGTCCGGAAAATACAGCCCTATAGCCGGGCTTCACCTTTTTAGCCAACTGCCACTCTTGCATCAGAGTGCTGCCGTACGCCAGCCAGGCTCGAATCTCCTCAATCTGGCTCATCACACTATGCTCCAGCACCAATTCCGACCACTCGAGTGGTGTCTCTAGAGGATGAGCAGGGAAACTCGCACTAAGCTCAGGCTTATGCTGCTCTCCCGTGATGAAATAATTAAGCCAATGATCATTGAGGCGATAAACACCAGCTAAACCCGGAATCCCTGACTCCACAGAAAGTAATTCTGTCACTTGCTCTGCCATTAATTTATGACGAGGAGAGAGAATCGACATGGTATGGATACGCCACTCAGGGTTGTTGGCACAAATCAAGAAGTTAAGAGTCTGACCGGTAGGTACGAAGCCACTAAATGTTCGGTCAGCGACGCCTCCGAATTCAGTAAACGGACGATCAATCATACCGTTTAGGCCGAAAAAGAAATCGAGTGCATCGGGGCGGACAGAAGGTGCCATTGCCAGCGCCAATGCAAGACGCTCAAACACATTCAATTCCCAATTAATAACCGTATCTGCATATAAACTGCTACCTGGCGCTGTGGCTGGAGGAGGAATGTCAAACCAATGTTGCTCATGCCCGTCTTGTTTGAGATAGCTACAAATCACCTGACTGATGACATTCGTTAGCCAGTCAACTTCCCGATAAAGCGCTGATATATTTTCAGTTTCACTGTCAGGTTGATAACCGTAGTCGTCGCTATCGAGTAATTCCATTACACCGTCCCCACCATACACAACTAATCGCTCATTCTATTAGTGTGTAAAAGTATAGGCGAAGCTGGGGTGTGCGAAGCCAATAATCTCCCCTCTTTCTGACGTATCTATTAATATATCTATCATTCTAAGTGTCACTAATGGCGGTTTGTTTCTAAACTACAAAGAGCGATTCTCATCTCACTTAGATGGAGGTTTCAGAATGGTCGCGCAAAGATCTTTTCCAACTCAACAAGATGGACGACTCTATCTCACTGAAGGTGGGACGGAAACAGAACTCATGTATAAGTACGGCTTTGAATTACCTCAGTTTGCTATGTACCCCTTACTCGACAACCCCGCTGCAGTTGAAAAGATGAGAGAAATGTTCCGTAGCTACCTGAACATCGCGGCAAAATATAAACTTTGTGCACTTATGGGCGGTCTCGACTATCGAGCGAGTCCTGACTGGGGTGCGCTGTTGGGCTATTCTCCGCAAAGTCTGGCTGACGCAAATATACAATGCATAGAGTTTCTTAGAGAGGTAGCGAAAGAGTACGCTGCTGATATTCCAGAAGTTCTGTTTCAAGGGCTTATAGGTCCGCGTGGCGATGCGTATTCGACCAATCACAAGATCACAGCGAATGAAGCAGAGGACTACCACTCGGTTCAACTAGAAACCTTAAAGAATGCCCAAGTGGATTTAGCGTTAGCTATAACCTTTAATAACATTCCGGAATCGATTGGTGTTGTTCGAGCAGCCCAAAAAATAGGTGTACCTCTGGCGATTTCACTCACACTAGATAGCAATTCAAAACTTAACTCTGGCCCGAGTTTAGCCGAGGCAATCTCAACTATTGATAGGGAGACGGATAATGCGGTCGAGTTTTATTTGATCAACTGCTCTCACCCTGTCGAGTACGAACCCGCTATTGAACAAAGCGACTGGATGAATCGAGTTCGTGGAGTTAGACCAAATGCATCAAAAATGGAAAAAATCGCGCTATGTAAACTTGGACATCTGGAGGATGGTGATCCTGTAGAATTGGGAGAGCAATGCGGAGATCTTGCTAAGCGCTACCCTCATATGGATATTTGGGGTGGCTGCTGCGGAACCTGGGACAACCATCTGGAACAGATAGCAAAACAGGTCATCGCAGCAAAAAATGCCGCTGAGTAGCGCCATATTCACGACTTGCTGAGGCAACAAAGCCGGCTGTTATTGTTTCAGTTCTGTCATAAAAGCCTGTCATATCTATACTCATAAGTAGTTCAAACATCGGTACGGCCATATTGCCAAAACCGAGATACAGTTGCTGGTTAACAACAATAATCAACAGCAATGCGAACTTGAGGAGCACTTATGTACAAAGTTAAGGACGAGGGATATACACCACTGTTTTTAGCTGGCCTGTTTATCGCCTTAATGCTTTACGAATTACTGGCGAGAGACGGCAGCGGATGGCTCTGGATTCCTACCCTGTTACTCGCTGGGGTTACCGCCTCTCTGGCTTACGTCGTGCATTGGCATCGCCAGCAACGTGGAGGTGACCGATGAGCCTTCTGATTCTGCTGGTTGGGGCAATAGGATTAGTGATTGGGCTGATCACCCTATACGCTGAAATGATTTTAGTGTGGTTGGATTCGGTGATTTAGCTCAACTTGAAACGTTTGAAAAGGGCGATAGCTCATAGAGTTATCACCCTTTGGGGTTTTTGCTTCATTAAGAAAAGTTACGGTTGCGTGTCGGTAGAAGTAACGACTGCATCAAAGAAGTCGATCATCTCATCCAGTGCTGGCTTACCTATAGTATTAAAGGTTTCCAGTACACGTTCTTCCGGTTTCCAGTCAAAATACGCATGGCCAACCCCAGGGTATTCTACAAACTGAACTTGCTGACCAGCGGCTTGAAGTGCTGCCGCATATTGTCTTACCCCTTCAGGACCTACCGTTGTGTCATCAGAACCCACTTGTAGATAATGAGGTGGTAATACCCACTCGCTAGCCAAAGGTATATTGCTCATTGGCTCTACAGCTGGATCCATCACCCCTAGCCTATCCGTGCTGATAAATGCACCATAACTTGGAGCCACAGCGATAAGGGAAGACTGAATAGAACTTCGAACATCATCAACAGACATACTAGATGGAATATAACTAGGCATGAAATGAGATGTGCCGATTTCTCCTGTATACCCTTGGTCACCAATATAACGGGTCAATAACGCCGCTGAAGCACTAAGATGACCGCCAGCGCTATCCCCTGTGATAATAATACGTTGTGGATCACCACCGTAAACTTCAGCATTCTCCTGTATGTGAGCAATTGCACCATAGACATCATTGATCATATCCGCTTTGGTTGGTGCCGGACTATCCAAGTCGACCAATAGACGATAATCGATACTCGCGACGACATAACGTCCGGTTTGGGCAATATATCTCGCCTGACCACGCATAATGTCTTCCGAGTTCAAGCTCCATGCACCGCCATGTACAATAATGACAATTGGTAAATCAATCGCACCCGGTGGTGCATAAATATCATATTTTAGAGGTTTACTACCTGGTGTTGCATAAACCACATTCAATGTTTCTTGCAATTCTCCCCAAGTATCTTCGGCAGTAAAACTCGCTCCGATGACGTATTTATCCATTTCACCGCCAAAGATTTTAAAACGAGCATCGTTTGCATCAGTTTGAATGGTATGCGGTGAACTAAAGGATTCATCCACGTAATCACTCCAGCCAGGCTCCATAACCCACAACATTTTGTAGGTAGAGTCCAATACATAGCCATCGTCAGGCACCGCAGTAATCGTAAATTCAGTGCCAAAAGGAACCGTTGTTCCTGAAGTAATTTGTGGCTCTACCGTGTATTGACCATTCTCACTGTCAGCTAACTCAATGATAACGCCTCGCTCAAACGTGGCCTCTACCGTTTTATCCTTATCCATCACCAGAGTAATACTCGCGTCCAAGCTCGTACTATCTCCACTCCAACCAGTAAACACATAACCACTTTCTGCGGTAGCGGTTAAGGTAACTTCGGTTCCTAGACTATATTCAAAACTCTGTGGAGTAATACTAACCTCTCCATGTTCTGATGTCGGAACCGTCAGTTGATAAGCATCAGAAATAACAGAAGTATCAGAGTCATTACATGCAGCCAGGCTTACAACAGATAGCCCAATTACTATAAACCGGCTCAATAAAGATGGAATACCATCAAACCGCTTCAGTTTCGAATTGAAAAACTTCTCTTTCATTTTAAATCCTTTAATATTTATCCATATCAATAAATAGAAGAATGAACATTGAAATTAATTAATAAAATGTTCTCCTTGATATCTAACCAGAAGGCGAATCAATAATATGATGTCTATATTTGGATTTATTTCCCCCAAGGTGCAATTTTTTGCATCTCGGTGAAATTTTAAAATTTGTGATGAAGAGTAGAGTTTTTCCAATAAGCATTAATGGAATCAACTTCAATTAAAACCAAGCAATTAATAACAAACCAATCAATTACAGCTTAAGCATTCATCGAAGATCCATTATTTAGTAAAACGCATCTTGACTTTAGTTATTGGAACTTAATTCACCATAAGAGAAATGCACTATTTGAAGATTCTAAAAACTATGAGGAATCCAACTTTTTCCAAATCAGTTACCTTAGATAGACAACATTACAGAAAAAAGTTTCCCTAATATAAAGCTCGAAGTATTAGTCCCTAAAGATCTAATGGGTCATGTAAAAGGTTCAAAGCTCTTTAGAATTACAGCCAGCGATACAGGTAAGTTTATGGATTACCATCCACCAGGTACAGTTAGTATTCATTTACTCCAATCATACTTTATGCATATCCGTATTGATGAGAACGGAAAGAGAATCTTCGTACCTCAAAGAACAAAAGCTTTTGTTAGTTTTTAAGGCTGATCATTATATATATCAAAGTTAGAACACCTGGCAGTTCAGATGAGATAGCCATATAAGGTAGCTTAGAGAGTGAATGAGATGCTAGTCAAAAGCACCGTTACGAAAGCCTTTCAGCCAATGTTCAGCTATACGTTGCCCCTTCTCGGCATCAGGTAAACCAGAACAAGATAGACATTCTCTTACCCAGATCCCGTCAATTAACGCCATTAAGCTATCTGCCGCAAAGCTAAGGTTGTCGGTTGAGAGATTTTCTTCTTTGCAAATATCAGTAAGCAGATCTTTGAGTAATTCTAAAGTCTGCTGGTTAACTTCTGAATAGGTTTGATACATCTCCTGCGAATCTCGGGTAAGGCTCCAGAAAACTAACCAAGCTTTCAGTAAGTCAGGATCAAGGACTTCGGCGGAGATGTATTCATCAAAAAAGAGCTGCATTTTTGCCGAAGCACTTTTTTGAGGACTATTCTCAATTTTGTCCTTTATCAGTGTTAAATACTTATCTGAGATGTATCGGTATGACTGAGCAATAAGGTTATAAACCGAACCAAAATGGTGGTTGAGCAACCCCTGAGATACCTGAGCTTGCTTGGTTATTTTTCTCACTGACAGGCCAGCATACCCTTCCGCGATTAAGCATTGAATAGCACTGTTAATTAATAGCTCTTTTCGTTCATCCGGCTCACAACGGACAAATTTCTTATCCTGATTGGTCATATCATTCCAACTCAAACAAAATCCTAATTGTTAGTTTTATACGACTTCAAAGCATACCTAAAATATCACGGTGATAAAAAGCCTCTCGGGACATGAAGACCCTTTGTCCCGAAGAGGTCAGTGCTTTACAACTCGTAAAAGTAGAATAGTGGTCACAAAGTATCCAGGTAAAACTATTCTCGGACAATTGGGTTGGTTAAACACGTGGGGCCACCCTCGCAAGCGATACACAAAGCATCCCCTTCAAAAACGCTAACCTTAACACCATGATCTTCCATCACCTGTTTAGTTTTAGGGAAGCCGTCTATCATGATGCAATTATCTGGTGATGTTGGTAATACGTTTAAGTTCAAGCCAAACGAAGCTTCGAACTCATCTTCAGGTGCAATAACAAACTCAATGCCCTCAGATTGCATTAGTTGCCAAAGGCGAGTCGGAATCAACGGTGGGTGAACCAGGTACTTATTTTCTGTCAGTGGCGAAATAACCGACATCAGATGCAAACAGGCACTCTCACCAGACCAATAAGGCATGTCAAAGCCAAGGACGTTAATTCCGTGTGGATTAAGCAGAGCATTAAGTTGGCTCACTCCCTCTTCATTTGAGCGGAAGCCAATGCCCACGAGTAAAGTATTGTCGTTGAGCCAGATAAGATCCCCGCCTTCGATCTTGGCATCATCGGTTAACGCACCAAGAATAGGAATATCTAATTGGCTGAATTTATTTTTATGCAGTTCTGGTTCAGGCTTTCTTAGTGTTTTGCCCATGCGCAGTGGAATGACGCCCGCTTTAGTAACCAGAGATGCATCACGAGTAAACATCGCATCAGACAGACCATCACCTTCATCGTCTATCCATTCAATTTTTGCTCCACTTTCCTCGATAAGTTGGCAAAACACTTCATACTGTTTTAGTGCTTTCTCTGGATTGAAAAGGTGGTTGTAATGCCACTCCTCAGCGTCTGCGTGTAAAAAGCTTGAGCCCGGTTTACGCATCAACACTCGCGTCATTTTTCCAGCCATTGACTGACATCCATACTCAGACATTTATTTCTCCTGATAATCTCTACTTAATAACGAATCAATTTTGATTAAGCGAGCTGTTTAAACCCGCTCAAGTGCCCACGGGTTATGGCGCGATATTAGTACCGAAATACTGCATGGAGAGTTTGTCGTAATAATCACTTTTCACGATTTTATCGATAGCAGCGCTAAGCTTTTGTTCCAGAGCGGTTTCATCCAGTCTTACTGCTGCTGCAATACCTTTACCTAAAATTGGCTCGTAAGGGACTTTACCATAGTACTCCAGGCCTGCTTTGTTTGAATTGAAGAACTCTGTTGCCGGGATGTCATCGGCAATCATGTAATCAAGACGACCAGCCAATAAATCTGAGTTAACAGCATCTTGAGTGTCATATTGGCGAATGGTGGCAAACTTACCAAACTTCTCTTTTGCATAGAAAGCAGCAATAGTCGATGTCTGAACGCCGATAATTTTGCCTTTCAGCGCATCTTTATTCAGCGCAAACTCTTGCCCCTGAAGACCAATCACCGCAGGGTACGTATTGTAGTATGGGTGAGTAAACAATACCTTTTTAGCACGCTCGTCTGTCACCGTCATCGAAGCAAAAATTACATCGATTTTGTCACTTACAAGCGCAGGAATAATACCATCCCAAGCGATCTCTTTGATCTGGCAATCTAAACTCGCCTCTTCGCAAATCTTATGGATCAAATCAACTTCAAACCCTTGCCAGGTACCATCTGCCTGCTTAGTAGCAAATGGTGGGTATGGTTCTGCCGCTACAGAAAACTTCACTGTTTCTGCTGCGAAAACAGATTGGGTGGCCAAAAGGCCAGTTAGTACCAATAGAGCCTTATTCATATCAACTTCTCCTTGTTTAACTCAATCAGGAACCAGCATTGCAGGCTAACGCACGTGTTTTCCGGCCATTTGCAATCACTGAAATAATTCCACTGCACGCAATTAAAATCGCTCCTAGCACCAGATAACTGTCTGGCTTATCTCCCCAGATAAAGAATGAAAGTAAAAAAGCCCAAATCAGACCGCTGTACTCAATTGGAGCGAGTGTTGACGCTTCTACGCGCTCGAAACTTGCGAATAAAAAGTACTGACCAAGACCACCAATCAAGCCGATCAGCAACATGAGGACAACAGTACCCGTGTCCCACGCGGTAAATGTCCAAGGCAAGCTTGCGCCTGTAGTTGCAACAAACATTGAGTTCGCAGCAAACATTTGAATCAGAACACTGACTTTTCCGGACAACTTACGCAGCAATATGTAGGTATAAGCCCAGAGTAATGCGGAGAATAGCGCGTAACCGACAGCAAGCGTTTGGTCAGTAAAACCTGGACGTGATGCGACGAGCACGCCAATAAAGCCAATGACCACTGCCGACCACTGCATTTTTGTCGGCTGCTCTTTAAGCAGTACAACAGCTAACGTAACCACGATCACTGGCGCTGAGTAATAAAGCGTCGTCATTTGAGCCAGAGATAACGTAATTGCAGACAAGTAGTAAAAAACCCAAGCCATTGCCGCGACGAAGCTGCGCCAAATAAGAGGTCTGAGTACCGGTGAATTTAATGTATCGGAGACCATTGTCTTACCTCCAATAATCAAACACACCACAACCATGGATAAACTGCGCCAAAACAGAAGCTCGGCAACTGAAAAATCTGAGACCATCCATTTCATCACTGCATCTTGCGCTGCAAGACAAATATAAGCCGCAAAACTAAATAGAATCCCTTTATTCACTTCTGTCATATTGACTCCCTAGCCTTGCACCGGAATACGTTTCTCAATACGAGAAAAGACAAATTCAATCAGGTAAGTGAGAACGATGTAGATAACAGCAACCGCCAATAAAGGCTTGTAAATATCAAACGTCATCGAACGCACCTGATTTGCAGCACCAAGTAAATCTACAACAGCGATCGTTGAAGCTAACGCCGTCGATTTCAGTAATAGAACCGTTTCACCAGCCAAAGTCGGAGTTAACTGATATAAAGCACGAGGCAACTTAACTCGCAACATCACTTTAGCTGGCTTCATACCAAACGCTTTGGCCGCTTCAACCTCACCTTTTGGTACAGATAATAATCCTCCACGGATGACCTCTCCCAAATAAGCAGCCGTTGATAAAATCAATGCAACAGCAACGTACCAGTAACCATCTCTTAAATAAGGCCAGATAAAGCTGCTTCGGATACTAGGGTTAAACGCGAAAAGCGTACCCAAACCGTAGTAGTAAACATAAATTTGTACTAACAGTGGCGTACCACGGGTCACGCTAGTAAATGCAAAAGCACATGCCGAGATAATTCGGTTAGAGGATAAACGCGCAATCGCGACCAAAATGGAGAGTCCAAAACCTAAAACCAGTGAGATAACCAGCAATGATACCGTTGTTTGCAAGCCACCCAGGAGTAAGTCCGAATAATCGAGTAATTCTTCCATGTTAAATTACCTCAGTGTTTAGGTTGCCAACGGCGCAGGTTCAATTCCAGTTGTCTTAAACCAAAACTCGAAATCAGGGTGATAACGTAATAAATCGCAGCAGCCGTTAAGAAAAAAATCAGATATTCTCGGGTTGAACCCCCAGCTTGCTTCGCTGTGTAAAGTAGTTCATTGGTTCCAACCACACTGATTAACGCGCTGTCTTTTATCAGGTTAAGCCACAGGTTAGAGAGTCCTGCAAGTACATTGGGCGCAATCATTGGCAAGGTCATCCGCCAGAAGAGCTTACGACCAGACATGCCGTAAGCTTTGGCCGCTTCAATATGCCCAGAGTTAAGAGACACAATTGCACCGCGAAAAATCTCTGAGGAATAGGCCCCCTGCACTAACCCAAGAACGAGAATGGCGACTGGCAAACCGGCGACTTCAATTTCACCCATTCCCAGCATCGCCGCAACCGCCTTAATTAAGCTACTGCCACCATAAAACAGCACTATAATCAGCAGTAACTCAGGGACTGCACGACATACCGTGGTATAGACTTTGGCAGTCTGGTACAAGACACCACTTCCGCGTAATTTAATGACTGCTGCGCCTAAACCGATAACAATCCCGACAATAAAAGCCCCGATAGCGATCTGCATTGTTACCCAGGTACCTTTTAGCAACGCAGCACCCCAGCCTTCGCTTCCAAATCCTACTAGTTGAAGTACGTGATCCATCATTCACTTCACCTCTTAACGATTGTGTTGAGCGTTTATAAACTGTCTGCAACGTTCACTCGTTGGATTAGAGAACAGCACTGAAGGATGACCTTCATCTTCAATAATTCCCTGATGCAGAAATGCCACATGTGACGAAACTTCCCGTGCAAATGCCATTTCATGCGTCACCAAAATCATAGTTCGGCCTTCTTCTGCTAACGATCGAATTACTTTCAGAACTTCACCGACAAGTTCAGGATCGAGTGCTGAAGTTGGCTCGTCAAACAGCATAGCTTTAGGCTCTACTGCGAGTGCACGTGCAATCGCTACGCGTTGCTGCTGACCGCCAGAAAGAAAGCCAGGATACGCATCTTTTTTGTGAGCCATTCCAACGCGCTCCAGCAATGCTAATGCTCGGTCGGTAGCTTCTGCTTTTGATTCACCAAAGACGTGGATTGGTGCTTCAATTAGGTTCTCTAATACGGTTCTGTGCGGCCAAAGGTTAAAGTTTTGGAATACCATGCCTAATCGAGAACGGATATCTAGAAGCTGCTTTTGATTACGAATGAAAGGCTGTCCCTTGTGATCTATATCTGTCTCAATCCCCTCGCCATTCACATACACCAGTCCTTGGTTAGGCACTTCGAGCATGTTGATGCAACGAAGCAAGGTACTTTTACCTGAGCCAGATCCACCGATAAGAGAGATGACATCACCTTGACGGGCAGTAAGAGATACTCCTTTCAGTACTTCGTTGTCACCAAATTTCTTATGCAGATCGACGACCTCGATAACCTTCTCCGGCCTTTTAAATTTGAATGTTTCGGAAGTGGTCGAAAATAAATGATCTTTAACAGTTAAGGGCTTACTGAAATCCAGTTCAGAGACGTATCGCTTGATTCTTTTACATGCTTCTATTAAGCGGTCTTCACCTATAGCAAAGGAAAGGCGAATAAAACCACTTGCCGCTTTACCGAAAGCAGAAGCATCGAGCGTAGCGACCAACTGGCTATCAAATAACCCCCAGATAAACTGATCTGACGTGACGGGCAAATCCCTGATATCTAGCAGGACAAACATACCAGCATCAGGTTTCATCACTTTGATTGATTCACAATCACTTAAATGCTCTATCACCAGTTCACGACGTCTTTGGTAAACCGCTCGCATCTGGGTTGATATTTCATCGAAGTGCTTAATTGCAGTGATCGCCGCTTTTTGAATGAAGCCCGGTAGACCATAAAACATATTTAATGCTAAACGCTCAATATGTTCAGTTAACTCTCGGTTCGCAATAACCCAACCAGAGCGCCATCCCGTCATCGCATGTGACTTTGATAAACTGCTCACCACTACCGTTCTTTCCGCCATACCCGGTAAATCACGTATGTTTAAGTGCGGTTTTTCGAAGTTTAAATAGCCATACACTTCATCAGAAACAACCCAGAGATCGTGCTCATTAGCCAAATCAGCAATCGCCTGAATTTCGCTTTGATCCATCATTCTCCCGGTAGGGTTATTTGGGTTAGCGAAGAATATCGCTTTGGTTTTGGTTGTCACTGCCTGACGCAGTGCTTCGCAATCAAGCCTGAAATAATCATCACTATTGGTTGGAACTGTGACAACTTTTGCGCCAGTTGCCTGAAGCGTAGCTTGGTAGGTTACGTAAGATGGATCAAGCATCAGGACTTCGTCACCAGGACTTAGAATACATTGTGCCGTGGTGTACAGACCATTTTGCGTTCCCGGTACAATAATAATTTCATCGCTGGTTACCGGGACTTTAGAAGTGCGGTTGTAATGCTCTGCAATAGCATCTCGCAATTCATCATAGCCGCGCATTTCAGTGTAATGCGTTTCACCACTTTTAAGAGCATTAATGGCTTCATTAGTGACAACATCTGGGGTATTAAATTCTGGGTCACCTACACTCAGGATGATCACATCCTGACCATTTTGCTGAGCTTCAAGCGCTTTAGTATGAATGTTCCACGCATCACCGCCTTCGCTTTTAATACGTTCAACCAATGGAGAATATTCCATTTTTCTCTCCTTCTATCTATCCATTTCCTTACGGATTTAAAATGAGATTAATAGAAAGTGAACGGTCGTTCAATAGCAATTATTCAGTTATTTATACGATCGTTCAACTGGCAACATAATAGTGCACACTAAGATATATTGGTGCAAAAGCCAAAACATAACCTACTGATATATAAATAATTAACAGTTAACAAAATAAATAGCACCAATGATGTGCAAAATTAAAAATATAAATTTTTAGGCCTATTTATTAAATGATACGCCATTGCTATTCGGATTATCCTCTTAATGCAAAAAGTATTTGGGTTATGATTTCGGTGGATGATTTGAATTTTATACACCAGCATCTAGGATATGTGTTGACACTGCATGAATTTATATAGTCATATTACAGACAACAACTTAGACTAGGATCAGTTTTACTTATCACTCTATCGACAGAGCTCAAGGTCACCAAATGGCCACAATGATGACCATCTGTGCCCAATAAGGTATGACTAAGTGAATATTATGCACATAAATATGTAAAGTTCAGATGGGAATGTTGGGGCTGGATTAGATAAACCCTAGATACGACAAAGCCCGCATTAATGCGGGCTTTGTGTTTGTTCATGAAGAACTAAAATTTGGTGGGTCCGGGCGAACTCGAATCGCCGACCCCTACCATGTCAAGGTAGTACTCTAACCAACTGAGCTACGGACCCAAATTTTGCGCTCCTGACTACCATTCAATTCAGAATGGTGCGTCCGAGTGGACTCGAACCACCGACCCCCGCCATGTCAAGGCGATACTCTAACCAGCTGAGCTACGGACGCATTTCTCTGGAACGAGAAGGATATTAGCCATAAGCCACTTGGGGTGCAAGCATAAATTCGCTAACTTTGAATCGTTTGGCGAAAATGTAAACTCAACACCCGTTTTCAGGTGATTTTATCGCCTAAAATCGCCTCGCATGGGGATAAGAATGTGATCTAAGTAACTTTTTAGTTTTCGTTCAGTTGTCGCAATGAACTTCACTTAACATGCCGTGTTACAAGGTATCGGAAACATCGGCGTGACAAAGAGGGTTCGATGTTGCAGCTCTGGTCGATTCTGGAGTAGGAAAAGAGCTTAATAATGTCGCCTTTATTAAGCTCTAACATCTAACTAACTATCGGCATCAGGCTGATGTTCAGGCATAGCATCAATAAAAGCGGGAAGTTGGTAACACGCTTCAACAATCGAATTGATGACTGGATACGGTGCTAAATCGACGCCAAAACGCAATGCGTTATAGACTTGCGGTACCAGACAAATATCGACGATCGAAGGCGAATCAGTCAGGCTGAATAGGCAATCCCCCTGCTCTTTTCGATGGTTCAGGAGTTTCTCTTCTAGTGAAGCGAAACCCTTATTAATCCAGTGATGAATCCAGGCAACTTTACACTCCTGATCGCACGCTAACTCCCCTTCCAAATACTGCAAGACTCGCAAGTTATTCAGAGGGTGAATCTCCATCGCAATATCCTGCGCCATTGCTAACGCTTGATAACGAAGCGGCGCTTGCTCTGGAATAACAGAAACATCCGGGTAGTTTTCATCAAGATACTGAATGATCGCCAGCGACTGGTTTAATCGAAGTTTCCCATCCACCAGCACTGGTACCAGTTCAGTAGCATTTAGCTCATGATACTCGTCACTATGCTGCTCGCCCCCATTGCGTACTAAATGAACCGACTTTGAATCATATTCAAGTCCTTTAAGATTCAAGCAAATACGTACGCGATAAGCCGCTGAAGATCGCCAATATCCATATAGAGTGATCGGTTCGCTCATTTATCCTTCCTATATGAGACTGTGCATTAATGTTTCAGGTACTGACTAACTTGCTGATTAATCGCACCAAAGATACTGCTGCCATCTTTATCAAACATCTCAAGCTTGATTGAGTCTCCAAACGACATAAAGTTTGTTGACGGTTTACCATCACGAATCGTTTCAATCATACGAACTTCAGCAATGCATGAGTAACCTACGCCACCTTCCTCAATCGAACTGCCATATTCTGTATCCTGCTTGTTCGAAACCGTCCCAGAACCGATGATTGCACCTGCTGACAACGGACGCGTTTTGGTGGCATGAACAATTAAATCTGCAAAATCAAAAGTCATGTCCACACCCGCATTAGGGCAACCAAATGGCTTATGGTTATAGGTAGAAACCAGTGGCAAATGGACTTTATTTTCGTACCACGCATCGCCTAATTCATCCGGAGTTACAGCGACAGGAGAAAACGCCGATGAAGGCTTAGATTGGAAGAAGCCAAATCCTTTCGCTAACTCCGCTGGAATTAATCCGCGCAGCGAGATATCGTTCACCAACATGATAAGTAGAATGGACTCCTGCGCTTCGGCAACGCTTGCCCCCATTGGTACATCACCCGTCACCACCGCAACTTCGCCTTCAAAATCAATGCCCCATTGGTCGCTGGCAAACTCAATGTTATCGCAAGGACCAATAAACGCATCCGAACCACCCTGATACATCAATGGATCCGTCCAAAAGCTTTCTGGCATTTCTGCGCCACGCGCTTTGCGAACCAACTCAACGTGATTAACGTACGCACTGCCATCGGCCCACTGATAAGCGCGTGGTAGTGGCGATTCACAATAGTGCGCTTCGAACTCTTCAAACCCAGCGACCGTACCGTTATTCAGGGCGGTATAAAGTTCTTCCAGTTGTGGCGCTAAGGTTGCCCAATTATCCAGGGCGACTTGCATTGTTGGCGCTAAATTCATCGGGTGGAAAATTTCCGACACTGGTACACAGCGCGTTAAGTCTTTGCTCACGACCATCAACAGACCGTCACGAGTACCATTTTTTTTGGTTGCTAATTTCATCCTTGCCTCTTACTTCTCTTGCCAACTGTAGACGTACTCTTTGTTCTCAACGGTTTCCAGTTCATCCGAGAACTGTAGTGCGTGACGCGTATCGATCATCACCGCTACCTCGTCAGTAAACTTCTTCTTATGTTCCCGACCCGCTTTAAATGCTTTTGGATGAGGACCATGAGTAAAGCCAGCCGGATGGAACGTCACCATGCCTGCTTCAATATTGTCACGGCTAAAGAAGTCTCCTGCGTGGTAGAACAAGACTTCGTCATAGTCATCATTGTTGTGGTAGAACGGTACCTTAAGAGCCCCAGGATCGCTCTCGATCGGACGTGGAACAAACGTACACACCACAAACCCCGCTCCTACAAATGTAGTATGTGCAGACGGTGGTAAGTGGTAGCGATGTGACATAAGTGGACGAATATCACGCCAGTTCACTTTCACCACAGCTAAGTCACCATGCCAACCAATTGCATCTAAAGGATTAAACGGATATGTGATAACACTCACTTTATCGTGACGTTTCACCTGTACCTGAGTACGATTCTCAGAGTACTGGGCACGAAATTGATCGTTGATTGACGGGGTTTCCAGTACAGCAGGATCAAACACCGCGTGGTTACCCACCATGCCTTTTTCTGGCAATGAGTAGGCTGCATCGGTGTTTTCAATCATCAGGATGAACATCGGCTCACTTGGTTCCAGGCGCCAGCTCGTCGAGCGTGGGATCATGACGTAGTCCCCTTCGCTCACCTTTAAGTGCCCGTAATCACAATAAAGGTCCGCTGTTCCTTGGTGGATGAACAACAGCTCGTCGCCGTCTGCATTTCGTACCAAGAAATCCATCTTTTCATCCATACGCCAAACACGGATCTTACAATTCGCGTTATGCAGTAAATGTGGTACAGACCAAGGGGTAATTTGGCTGGCCTTCTCCACTAAAGTGAAATCGAAAGCCCGCGGGCGTAACTCGCCTTCCCATTCAGACCAGCCTGTTGGCGCGTGTTGGTGATGAAAATGTGCCGCAGGGCCAAAGAAACCACTTCGACCTGCTTCACGTTCATATATTGCCTCTTCCGGGAAATCAGCATGTGCTTGTTTAGAGCACACGCCCTCCCGATGAGGGAATGTGATCCATTTATGCATCGCTCAGTACTCCACGACGGATTTGGTCCTCTTCAATCGATTCAAACAGCGCTTTGAAGTTACCTTCACCAAAGCCTTCATTGCCTTTACGCTGAATGATTTCGAAGAACACAGGGCCAATGACGGTTTGTGTAAAGATTTGCAGCAAGATGCCGTCTTTCATCGGCGCGCCATCAATCAGGATTTGCAAGTCACGAAGTTTACTTACGTCTTCGCCGTGGCCTTCAACACGCTGGTCTACTTTCTCGTAGTACGTATCAGGTGTTGGCATAAAGTTCATACCACGGTCACGCAAGGTTTGAACCGTTCGATAGATATCATCCGTACTCAGCGCAATATGCTGAATGCCTTCGCCGTTGTATTCGCGGATAAACTCTTCGATTTGCGATTTATCGTCAGACGACTCATTGATAGGAATACGGATCTTACCGCAAGGTGCCGTCATTGCGCGGCTGACAAGACCCGTCAGTTTACCTTCAATATCGAAGTAACGAATTTCACGGAAGTTACCAATACGCTCATAAAAACCAGACCAGATGTCCATGTTGCCTTGCTTCACGTTGTGAGTCAGGTGGTCGATTTCGTAAAGGCCAACATCAGATTTCGCTAAGCGTTCTTCTGCATCATCATAAAAACGGAAATCGACATCATAAATACTCTGCTTTCCATAGCGATCGACAAAATAAAGCAAGCTTTCACCAATACCATAAATCGCAGGAATGCTCAGTTCCATCGGACCAATTTCGGTTTTGTATTGTGTACCGCCGTTATGAATTGCATGCTCAAGTGCCGCTGTTGCGTCTTTTACCCGAAAAGCCATACCGCATACTGACGGGCCGTGTACTTTAGCGAACTCTTCGGCTTGGCTATGAGGCTGCGCATTAACGATGAAACTGATATCACCTTGACGATATAACCAAGCTTCTTTTGAGCGGTGCTTGGCGATTTCAGCAAAGCCTAACGATACAAATAGCTCTTTCAGTTGTTCAATGCCTTTGCTGTCCGCAGCTGTGTATTCAACAAACTCAAATCCGTCTGTACCTAATGGGTTGTATGCATCCACCATGACTTTCTCCTTGCGTCATTAATTTGTTTGACAGCGCTCTTGCGCTGTTTGAACTTATTTTCTTAACTTGGCGCAGGTGGGGAAAAATTGGAATACATCCACAAGAATCTCTGTTTATGGTTTTTTAAGATAAATATGTAAAATATTTGTTACAAGAAAAACCTAAATCATACTTACTGTAAAAAATGACAACAAAAGCAATTAATTTCAATAGATTAACCAACTAAAACCAAACCTAAATGACGATCATTAATGTAAACAGATTGTTACCATGGTAATTATTATTGGCAGCTTGATGATATTTTATACAAATCATTAACTTACATCTCCGCATCAGATTTGGCGTTACTACTCCGCTGAATTAAAGCCACAATGCGATCAGTATCTCAGCCATCTGGTTATAATTCTGTCAAGCCAGTGACTTTATTGATTCATCTCAGTATTCCTTACTCTCTCGTGTGTAATAACACCGACTCTGTTCCGCTCGAGGACGCTCAGGCTGCATCGTTAGCGCCCTCGCCCCTACAAAATGAGATATCCAAATGACACAAATTAACCAACAACGTCTAGTTGAACACTTCTGCCAACTGGTTCGCATTGACAGCGAATCGATGAATGAAAAACAAATCGCAGAAACTCTGGCTGAGCAACTGGGCGAGTTAGGCTTTGCGGTTCACAAACTCCCTGTACCAGAGCATATTTCAAATGGCTTCAACGTTTATGCCCGTCTGGAAGGTAAAAAAGAAGGCTCGATTCTCATGAGCTGCCACATGGACACCGTAACGCCGGGTATCGGTATTGATCCAATCATCGAAGACGGCATTATTCGTTCAAAAGGCAACACGATCCTTGGCGGTGACGACAAATCTGGCATAGCCGCAATTATGGAAGCCGTACGCTGCATTCAAGCGGAAAATCTAGAGCACAAAACGTTAGAACTTGCGTTCACCGTGCATGAAGAAGGCGGTCTGTTCGGTTCTGAGTATTTCGATATGACGCATTTAACGTCAAAAGAAGCGATCGTACTTGATACCGGCGGTCCAATCGGTACCATCGTGACCGCCGCTCCTGGCCAGCAAAAGATCGTTGCAACGATCAAAGGTCGTCCTGCGCACGCAGGTCTTGCGCCAGAAGAAGGCATCAGCGCAATCATGGTTGCAGCAGATGCCATCAACCAAATGAAGTTACTTCGCATCGACGAAGAAACTACTGCGAACATTGGTATGGTAAATGGCGGTCAGGCAACAAACATCGTTATGCCAGAGCTTAAAATTGTGGCCGAGGCGCGCTCTCTAAATGGAGATAAACTGGAAGCACAAGTTAACCACATGATCTCGACATTCAAATCGGTTGGTGAAAAACACGGAGCGGTAGTCGAAATCGAATCTAAGCGTGCATACGATGCGTTTGTTATTGAAGAAGACAACGCACACGTTGCTGATATCAAAGCGGCATTCGCGGATATGGGAATCGAAGCGTTTACCAAAGGCACGGGTGGCGGTAGCGATGCAAACAACTTCAACAAGAAAGGTCTGACAACGGTTAACCTCTCAACGGGTATGGCAAAGGTGCACACCACTGAAGAGTTCATTGCGGTTGATGATATGGTGAAAATCACTAAATTCATCAAACACTACCTGGTGAAATAAGCTCACGCAAGTGTCGCTTACCGAATGTAAAGGCCCTCGAATTAGTTGGTAATGCCGCTCGCTTTAAGGTTCGATAGATTGAATGTGTTCTATTTGTTCTCATCGTCGTCATTCCAGCGAGCCTTGGCGAGACTAGGAATCTAATATCAGCGTGCTGAGAAATTCTCATCATTACTCTAGCAATAAGCGCGTGGAGTGTAGATTCTGAATCACGCTCGTGCCTCGCTGTTCAGAATGACTCGTTAATCCGACTCGATCTAGTCGAGGGCTTTCTATTTCGCTATTCTTCAACGCATTCTGGACGTGCCTCTCCGCCACACGTTAAAATGCGATATCTTTGATAACTTCGTATTACTCTATGACCGATGCTGACATCGAACTTCAACATATTTGGTTGGAAGTTCAGACACAACGCTGGCACAACATTCCACGCTTCCTGTTTAGCTATTACTGCTTTAAACACAACCTCGTAAGCAAAACCAATAAACCTTGTTGGGAAACCGCCAGAGAAGCATTACCTGCATCGACCACAATTCAAACTCGTAAGGACAGTGTCGTTGAACCTTTAGTCCCTGAGGAAACGATTATTGGCTTACTCAAAACTCTGAGCAAAGATGGAGAGATGTCATTCGAAACGATGGAACAGACGCTCAATAAATTTTTGCACTATGTGGTGATAAGTAAACAAGAGCAAGCGAAGCTCAAGCCAAATATGCCGGCTATCTGGTACCAAAACATGGATAAACCATTGATGATGCGTTTTGAGTTGGCAGGTATTTCTATTCGAAATCAATAAGTACTCAACCAATGAAAGCGAGCGTGTTTTTGAATTGAGTAGCAAATAAAAAGCCGAAGTTAATCAGGAAAGAGTAACTTCGGCTCAGCAGACATTACAACTTGAGATTAAAGCTCCGTCATAAACGTGCCAACAGGTTTAATCGGCAGGTACTTTTCATAAAAACCTTCGTACGCCGCTTCTGGGTTTAAATCGCTGAACACGTCTGGATACATGATTTTGGCATAAAACTGAATCAGCGCACCATCAATGATGGTACGGCAAGCACCGTGGTAAGCCGCATACATACGGTTATTTTTTACCGCAGAAATCGAAGACCAACCGATACGCTTTTTAAAGCCTGCTAATCTTTCTTTGGCTAATGCTTGGTCAATACCTTCACCCATGAGCATCGAATCATCTGCACTGCCGGACTCGTAGCCCGTCATCACAATAACGTCTGGGTTTGCAGCAATGATCTGTTCTGGGTTCAGTTTGCCCCACCACTCAACGAATGGCGCAGAGATGTTGTCACCACCAGCCATTGTTGCAATAGCGCCCCACATGTTTTTGCCAAAGGTGTAACCCACTTCATTCACACCCGACGCAGCATATTCAGTGTAAACTTTTGGCTTAGCCAGATTCGCTTTTGCCAATCGCTCGCTGATCATATCAACGTTTTGCTCATATTCATTTGCGATGGTTTCTGCGCGCTTTTGCTGACCGGTGATTTCACCAATGAGTTTAGTGGTCTGAACATGTCGCTCAACCGTTTGTGCGTTGTAGTCCACTACGACGACCGCAATACCCGCACTCTTCATGCGCTCAACGTCTGCTTCCAATGCTTTGAACTGCCAATCCGCCAGCATCACCACATCCGGGCTTAGACTGATTACCTTCTCAACAGAAAACGCATTAGTATCTACACGCCCAATTTCTGGGATCGCATCCAGTGATGGTCGATGTGTCACATACGCTTGCCAACTTGCAGAACGAGCCTGCCAAATATACTTGGACATGCCTACCACGTTGTCATACGCCGCTTCAGTACCGATCGCCATGTAATCTTCTGGATAGAAGCCGACGACCACTCTTTTTGCTGGCGAATCGAACGTAACCTCACGTCCTAGCACATCTGTAACGGTAGTTTGTTCGGCAAAAGATAGCGTGCTAACGCATACAGCAGCAAGCGCTAATAAGTGTTTCAACATCAAGACGGTTCCTTTTTATTCGATGAGTAAGACGGCTCCAATTCCCGCCTCGCGGGCGTATATTAATTCTTTTATTAATGCTAATGCAACTAACTATCATTAATGCTAGTATCGCTACCTTCCTAGCGCGCCGAGTAAGTCTATCTACTGGCCGTAAATAAATAATAATTAGGTAGTAAGTCGTGCAAACTGCAGTTTTAGAACAGCTTATCCAGCAGCAACGTAAGAGCGAAAAGCGCCGAATTTTGGTGATTGGTGCATTCAGCGCACTCATTCTGATGACTTTCGTACTCGACATCATGACAGGCCCTTCTCTTCTTGATGCAACCAAAGTACTCCACTCTCTGTTTGAATTTATTGGCCTGCCTTATCAGGTTGAACCTTCCACTCAAATCATTGTGACAGAACTACGACTGCCAATTGCGATAATGGCGATTGTCGTTGGTGGCGCGCTCGGAATGGGCGGAGCCGAAATGCAGACTTTGCTTAATAACACAATGGCAAGCCCATATACTTTGGGTATGGCTGCGGCCGCTGGTTTTGGTGCTGCTATCACCCTGTATATGGGATCGTTTGGCTTAAGCAGTTATTACGCGGTTCCGATGGGCGCATTCTTATGCTGTATGTTATCTGCCTGTTTCCTGTTTTCTTTAGCATCGGCTCGTCATATCAGTTCAGGACAACTCATTCTTGCTGGTATTGCCCTGCTGTTTTTGTTCCAGTCGCTATTGTCTCTGGTTCAGTTCGTATCCTCTCCAGAACTTAGCCAGCAGATTCTGTTTTGGCTTTTCGGTAGTTTAACCAAAGCGACCTGGAATACCGTTGCGATTACGTCTGCTGTCGTGCTTATCGGCGGAATGCTGTTACTGAAAGATGCATGGAAGCTGACCGCGCTTCGACTGGGAGAAGAGCGTGCGAAAAGTGTTGGCGTTAACATCACTCGCTTACGTCTGAAAACGTTGTTTATCGTTGCGGTCATCACCGCCACCGTAACCAGCTTCGTCGGGATCATCGGCTTTGTGGGTATCGTTGCTCCTAACATGGCGAAATCCATGGTGGGTGAAGATCAGCGATTCTTCTTGCCACTCTCTTTCCTGATTGGTGCTTTCCTGCTTTCTGGCGCGTCGGTTCTGTCAAAAATCATCGTTCCAGGTGCACTGTTCCCGATCGGTATCGTTACTGCGATCATCGGCGTACCTTTCTTCTTCTGGTTGATTTTGGCGAAGCGAGGTTAAGGATGCTGGTAGCAAACAACGTAAACATTCAGATTGATACATTAACCCTTGCCAATGACTTCAACTTCAAACTGGAACCGGGCCAGGTAACAGCGGTACTCGGGCCAAATGGTGCGGGTAAAAGTACCCTACTTAAAGCCATTTTCGGTGATGTAAATCTGGCCAGCGGCTCAATTTCTCACTACGGTGATGAGCTCAATCACAAGTCTCTCTCTTCATGGCGAGCTAAGTTTGGCTACATGCCACAAGATATCGGCTTAGAGGTTAGTTTGACTGTTATTGAAGTGGTACTGATGGGACGTTTAGACAGCCTCAGCCTGCGTATCGATGACAAACTTCTTGGTGAAGGCTTACAGATACTCAATAGCATCGGCATGGCGCATTTAGCTAACCGCAACGTGAGTTCTTTAAGTGGTGGTCAGCGTCAAATGATCCTGTTCGCTCAAGCTATCATGCGCAACCCACAAATCATGCTGCTTGATGAACCCGTCAGCGCACTCGACCTTCATCACCAACACGTATTGCTCGACCATCTTGTTACTCAAACTCGCGCACAGAACTACGTGAGCATCATGGTTTTACACGATCTCAATCTTGCCGCACAGTACGCCGATAATCTCTTGGTGATAAAACAGGGTGAATTAGTCAGCGTAGGAGCGCCAAAAGATGTCCTGACGACAGAATTGGTTAAAGACATTTATCAGGTGGAAGCGAATGTCCACCATGATGACGATGGTGTTCCATTTATCAGAACCATGAAAGCCAGTTAAACACTGGCTGGAAATGAACTGGCATTGCTAGATTACGCGTTATCTGGCAATGCTTAATTAAGCTCTAATTTACTACTTACCGTCCGACACTTTTATAGTAATCAAACCCGCTTCGAGCGCCATATCGACCACCTTTTGAAACTCTGCAGGATGAAGTAGCACGTAGCCGGTCAGAGCGTAGCCATCGTGTTTCGACGTAGGGTCTCGTTCACCACTACCACTTATGCGGATCTCTCCGGACACCAACTCCGCTTTGTCCAACAAAACAATGCATTCGTCTTCGTCTATTTGACCCGATGAAGAATATTCTCTGGAAATTCCTACCTTCATTTTTGTTCACTCATACAATGGATCTCATTGAATAGTAGTAACACCCTGAAAGTACGTCAAAATAGAAAATAGCAGACTGGTATGTAAACTGATCGGCTTCACTCACTTATTTCAGCGATCGCCACGTTTTGCGTTCTTCTTTATCCATATATGACCAGGCGATAAAACGACTCACCTTTTGGCCTTGACTCATTTCCACGACGCGAATGGCTTTCACGCCGAGTTTTTCAAGCTGCTTGCGCATGGGACGTACATTGTCTTTCTTTGAAATCAGCGTAGTGAACCAAAGCACTTGCGCGCTGAAACCCTGGCTTTCGTTGGCCATTTTACGGATAAACGCCGCTTCCCCACCTTCACACCAAAGTTCTGCATTTTGGCCACCAAAGTTAAGCGTTGGCTTAGTAGAACTTGTACGGACAGGTTTCAAGCCCTTTTTGTGTTGGTTCGCTCTTAAGTTATCGACTTTACGTTGGCTACCCATCGCCGCTTCTTCTGCTGAACGATGGAAAGGAGGATTACACGTTGTGACATCGTAACGCTCCCCAGGCTGAATCACGCCACGGAAAATGTTTGCTTGGCTAACCTGATGAACCAGTTCGATTCTGCCATTGAGTGACACATTGCCATCGACAATCGCCTGCGCCGACTCAATTGACTTTGGATCGACATCACTACCAGTATAGTGCCATTCGTATTCTGTTACCCCGACAATAGGGTAGATACAGTTTGCACCAACACCAATGTCTAGCGCACGTACATCATGATGCGGGTACTTGCCTTTTACTTCTCCGTCTAGCAATTCGGCAACACGGTGAATGTAATCGGCACGCCCCGGAATTGGAGGGCATAAATAGTGTTCAGGGATATCCCAAAATTCGATATCGTAATACGCCGCTAGCAAGGCTTTGTTGAGCATTTTGACCGCTTTTGGATCTGAGAAATTGATCGAGTCCTCCCCATTCGGGTTCTTAATCACAAAGGCTTTTAATCGAGGCTCACTTGCAGTCAATTTTTTGAAGTCATAACGACCACGATGCGGATTACGTTCATGCAATCCATTTTTGGCTATTTTAATGAAGTCCACATCACTTTTCGCTGCTGCAGGCGATTTTGCTTTGGCAGAAGGTTTGTTCTTCAAACGTTTCTCCGCTTTCGCGCCATCTTTACCCTGCTTTGGCTTTGCTACGTGTTTGGATTTTTCTGACTTAGCGGGTTGGTTATTGTTCTTCATTCGAGTTCGCTTTTAAATCGAGGTAAATCATAAACAGACGCGCATCAAACTCTAACTGGTGATACTCGGGTTCCATGTAACAGCACAGTTGGTAGAAGGCTTTATCGTGCTCTTTCTCTCGCGTATGAGCCAGTTCATGCACCACCAGCATTCTCAGCAGTGGTTCCGGTGCCTCTTTAAACACATTCGCAATACGAATTTCGTTCTTCGATTTGAGCTTGCCACCATGGTTACGGCTGATCACGCTGTGCAGCCCTAGCGCGTTATTAATTAAGTGAATTTTCTTATCGTAGACCACTTTGCTGATCGGTGCTGCTTTCTTCATATAACGATTTTTGATCGCTATGGCATACTCATACAGCGCCTTTTCACTTTTGATTTGATGGCGTTCCGGATAGCGTTTTTCAAACCAGGGAACTAGCCTGCCGCTGTCTATCAAAGAGCTAACTTGCTCAACGATGTTTTGAGGGTAACCCTGAATGTATCGAAGTGACGGATGCATAGTATAAAGTCTGCTATGACAAAGGAAAGGCGCTAAATATACCCGAGTTAAACAGTACTTTCACCCTTGCTCTCAAAATAGATTTCGTCTTTCAATTGTCGCCAAAGGTCGTTAAACTTCGCAGCCCAAAGATAATGGAGAGAAATTCAATGAAACGTGTCGTTCTTTACATCAAAGACAAATGCCCCCACTGCAAAGATGCTCAACGTTATCTGGATTCGAAAAACATCACTTACCGCCTGTGCAATGCGAAAATGCAGCGAGGCCGTAAAGAGCTGGATGCACTGGGTGCGCGCTCAGTTCCGGTACTAAAGATTGGTGACCGAGTGATGATTGGCTGGAATCCAAAGAACTTCGAAAAGATGTACAAAGAGGACTAATTTTTCCTTCTGACTACAATTTGTTCGTCTGATTACAAATAACGTTTAATGAAATCGATAAACGTTCTGTCCGCAATCGATAAATAGCCTTCTTTCCGCCATGCTAACGCGAGATCAAGCGTTACTGGCGGATTAAACGGAATCCCTACCACACCTTTTTCATTCTGAGTAACCAGTTCCAGTAACGCGGTAATCGCGAACTCGTGCTTTACGATACTGAGGATCAATGGCAATAAGTTGGTCTCAAACGACGACTTCATGGTAAAGCCGTGCTCTTCACTGACGTGATCTAAGAACTCTCGGTGGAAGTAGCCACGCTGAAACATCACCAGTTCGTGTTCAAAAAACTCGTCAAACGTGAGTGATTCTCGCTGAGCCAACTCATGCTCTGGCGCCACAACGGCAACCATCTGGCTGGTAAATAGATGATCGGTTTCGAGATCGTCAGGAACATTGTCACAGCTGATCACGCCGATATCTAACTGACCATTAAGCAGCATGTTTCTTACAGATTGTGTACCCGCTTCCACCAGCGTTAGTTTCAAATCCGGAAACTGACTTTTAAACGCCATGACGATACGCGGGAAAAAGTAACTCCCCATCATTGAAGGCGTGCCTAAGCGCACCTCACCTTTCGCCAGACCTTTCAGTTCATTGATCGCAAGCTGAGCGTCGTGCAATTGCTGAATCACACGTTTTGCGTGCACCAACAAAGTTTCGCCCTCTTGTGTCAGACTGATTTTCTTATCTTCACGCCGAAAAAGTGTCACTCCCAGCGACTGCTCGAATTTTTTGATAGATATGCTTAAGGCAGGCTGAGCAATGTTCAGCACCTTAGCCGCATGGGTGATATTGCCTTGCTCTGCAACCGCAAGGAAATGTTTAAGTTGCTTTGATTCCACTAGATCAAAAATATATGACATCCATATTTTTAATATATTTTTTTAATTCATGATTAGCTGATAAATTGATCACAGTTTCTTTTATTGGCGCTCGCGCATCAGGCAGGACACATGGTCATCTTCGGCACACCAGAATACAAACGAATCACGCTCTCTCTTGCGTTGGGTTCATTTTTGGTCTTCTCAAATTTATATCTTCTACAGCCAATGTTGCCGACCTTTGCTCAGCTGTTTGCCATTTCTGAGACACAAGTTAACTGGCTATTTGCGGCATCCACGCTGGCGCTCTCATTCAGCCTCGTGCCGATGGCAGTATTGTCTGAATCCATAGGAAGAAAACCAGTTATGATGGCTGGCTTATTCGCCATTCCTGCACTTTCTGCACTTATGCTGCTTGGTGATTCATTCCTGTTTTTAGTGGTCTGCCGCGCCCTTATTGGTGTCGCGTTGGCGGCTTTTGCTGCCGTTGCTGTCGCTTATATGGCGGAAGAACTCGACAAACATGCGTTCTCGATGGCCATTGGCACCTACATTGCGGCTAACTCGTTAGGTGGCATTGCTGGCCGTATCAGTGGTGGTCTGCTGGCCGACAACTTCAGTGTTGATGTTGCCATAGAAGCCATTATGGTAGTGACGCTAGTGGGTGTTATCTGCGTTTACTATTTACTGCCAAAGCAGCGTAACTTCACACCATCGTCAAGTGGATTAAGACAACAAAACCGCGCCATCGTAGGCCACTTCAAAAACCAACGAGTGTGGTTTGCGATGTTGATTGGCGGTCTGAATTTCGCGTTATTCGTAAATTTATACTCAGTAATGGGCTTCAGATTAGTTAGTGAGCCGCACAACATTCCAGTAGGTCTGGCTTCGCTTATCTTTGTCTGCTATTTGGGCGGTACTTTTTCATCCCGTTGTGCAGGTCACTGGAGTAAACGTTACTCGTCGATTCTTGGGATGTTTTTAGGCGCAATCATTAGTCTGAGCGGTATGTGGATTGCGGCAATTGAGAGTGTTGCTGCGATGCTGTTTGGCTTACTGCTGATTAGCTTCGGCGCCTTCTTTACCCACACCCTGGCGTACGGTTGGGTGGGTCAAAAAGCGACAAACGCAAAAGCGACGGCTACGGCTCTTTACCTTGTGCATTACTATGTGGGCGGAAGTCTTGGTGGGTTCTTGCTTCTTTACTGCTGGCAGCATGGCGGATGGTCAACAGTACTAGTTGGTGGCAGTGCATTATATCTGGCCATGTTTAGTGCGATTGCTTATCTAAAACGCATTACGCAGGCAAACGATGCAAAGGAAAGTGAAGAGATTACGGGATTGAGAAGAAGTTAAATCTTATCTCTGCTATGCTTGCGCCACTTTCAAAAAGATTTAAAAAATCGTATGTCAACGCGCTCAACACCTGAAACTCAAAACACAGATACCAACGTAATCAGCCAACAAGTTGATCAATGGCTAAATGACGTGGTTATCGGACTGAATTTATGCCCGTTTGCGGCTAAACCACAACGTAACAAGCAGATTAAAATCTTCGTCAGTGAAGCAACGCAAGAAGTGGCCTTACTGGAAGACATTTTGTTGCAGTTGATCGAACTAAGTAATACTGAGTCAGAAAAACTGGAAACAACATTAGTAGTTGTACCAAACATGCTCGACGACTTCTGGGATTACAACCTGTTTATTGACTGGGTTGAAGGCTTAATCAAGCAGCAAGATTGGGAAGGCATTTTTCAGGTGGCGACATTCCATCCGGATTACTGTTTTGGTGGCGCAGAGCCTGAAGACGACGAAAACCTGACTAACCGTTCTCCTTATCCTATCTTTCACCTTATTCGTGAAGAGAGCATGGAAAAGATGTTGAAACACTACCCTGATCCTGAATCAATCCCAGATACCAACATCGCTCGTGTTTCTGCCCTTTCTGAAGAAGAACGCAAAAAGCTGTTCCCGTATTTATTTCGATAAGTTACGGCTTTTAACGTTCAGAGCGGCACCCTACACTCACTCCAAGCGGCAGATTTAATAGTCAGTCAGACTCTTGTCTCTTGGGGAATAAAGAGCGGTTTGTTATCATTACCGCTTCAATCGATTCAATGGATATTAGAATGCAACTGTCAAAGCTAACCCAAGAGATTTTTGATCACCTATACCGTGACATCACCGAGTTCCGAAGCACGTTCGACCTTCCAGTCGCAGACCAAGCTAGTCTGGATGCACAAGCGGATACGCTACACACTTCTTTGGCGATCGAAGAGCTTACAGAGCTAGCAGAAGCAGATTGTAAAACAGAACAAGCAGACGCGATCGTAGACAGCGTTTATGTCCTGATGGGGCGTCTTGTTCACCTTGGTAACAGCAAAGTGGAAGACAATTTGGCGATCAGCTACCTGATTGACCTGCTACTGAACGTTGCGAAAAACCGTGGTATCGACTTTATCCCTTGCTGGGACGAAGTGCATTCAAGCAACATGAGCAAAGTGTGCCGCAATGAAAAAGAGTACACAGAAACAGAAGCGTTTTATGCGGAGCAAGGCATTAAACTGATGGCGGTACATCAGGGTGAATACATCATCGCTAAATGTGCTGAAGACTTTGTAGCCGAAGGCAAAACGGTTCGTAAGGGCAAAGTGCTAAAATCGGTTTACTACCGTCCGGCTGACCTTAAGCCTCTGACGCAATAAATTGCAGTCCATAAATAAAAAACGACCCAAGAGGGTCGTTTTTTATTGTTTGAGAATCAGAAGACTATTCGAAAAGTAAATAAGGTTTTTCCTCAACCATTACCCTTCTCACCTGAGTATTAAACACCTCTCCCAATCCCTCTTCCGTTAACACATCTTCAGCTTTGCCTGATGAGTGGAGTACGCCATTACTGAGCAATAGAACCTTGTCTGCATGCCTTAGAGTTCGGTTTAGATCATGGTTCGCCACCAAAACACCAATACCTTGACCAGCGACTTCGGCGATGAGTTGATAGAGCAAGCCCTCTTGTGCAATATCTAACGGTGCAGCAGGCTCATCCAAAATCATTAACTGCGAGTATGGATTAATAGTTCGCCATACTTGCAAACACACCCCGGCCAGCCGAACGCGTTGCCACTCGCCTCCAGATAACGTTTGAATGCTACGGTGTAACTTATCTTGCAGCTGAACCAGAGTAATAACCTCGTTAACAGCATCTCGCACTTTACTGTCGCTGATCTTGACGCCTACTGGTAAGGAAAGAGCAAGATACTGGAACACGTCAACATTAAATACCGGTCTGGATTGCTGACATAAATAGCCTCTCACGTAAGCTTGCTCAGATAATGGCATCTCGAGCAAATCGCCACTGTTTACGATGACCTCACCGCTCAAGGAATTTTGACTGGACAGTGTGCCTGATATCGCTGCAAGTAACGTACTTTTACCAGAACCATTCGGGCCAACGACGTGTACGATTTCCCCTGCGTTACAGTCAAACGAAAGTGGCAATAATCGGTTCCCGACCGCGATGTGCTTAACGTGCATCATGACTCTTTACCAACATCCAAATGAAAATAGGAGCGCCAATCGACGTAGTCATGACGCCTAATGGCAGTTCAGCCGAATCGAGTAACAATCTTGCACCGATATCCGCAAAGACCAATAACGCTGCGCCTGTAATCGCAGATAGCGGCAACAAATAGCGGTTCTCGGTACCAAATGCCAATCGCAGCAGATGAGGGACAACCAAACCAACAAAGCTGATGATTCCCCCGAGAGCGACGGATCCGCCAACAAGAATGGAAATCGCCAGAATCAACTTCCAGCGCATCTGATGAACATCGATACCAAGCTGAGTGGCATGGACTTCCCCCAGCATCAGCTTATCGAGCGGTTTGCCCTGCCAGCATAGCCAAATCAATACTGGCAGCATCACCAAAGTCACTGAATGCTGGTACCAAGTCGCGCCGCCAATGCTCCCCATCAGCCAATACATTAACTGGCGCAGGCTTAGGTCATCACTGAAATAAAATGCCCAGGTAACGATCGCACTGGAGAAAATACCCAACGCGACACCGACGAGCAGCAAGCGCGCTGTTGTCAGGTGCATCACTCTTGCGATAGAGACTAAAACCAAGGTGAACAGCATGGATCCTGCAATGGCTGCCAGCATAAAGATCATCGGCGTTGGCATCGCGGGAATAGCGAACATCACTAATACCATTGCAAGACTGGCACCTCCGGAAATACCAAGCACACCTGGCTCCGCAAGTACGTTTCCTAATAAAACTTGCAGCGTCGCACCAGAGACGGCAAGTGCGGCTCCAATGATAGCTGCGGATAGCAATCTTGGCAGGCGCAGATCCACCAGCAATTTTTGCTCAAATGCAGAAATCGATTGAAAAGGAGAAAGGAAAACCTCTCCGACCATCAGGTGTATGGCAGAGAGTAGTATGAGCACGGCGGACATAATCAAAAGATTGCGCTGCCAGCGTCGCTCCTTGTTCAGGATAAGTTGTTGAAAATCCATAATAGCCGATAAAAACAAACGAGGCCTAACCTTACAGTTAAGCCTCGGTAAATTGCAACGAATTCGAACCGTTATACGTAAATAACCCGATTATATCGGGTCAGGCGCAGCAAAGCTTCGCTTTAATCGTAGACTAATTCGCCATCTTCAAAGCGGGTTTTAACTTCACACACCATTAAAGCCGCGCGCTGACCGACAGCAACGTTACGGTTAGGGAATACAATCGCTTCGTTGTCGTTCTTAGCCATCAGAGGTTTGTCACCATCGTGACCGAAAACTTCACCATGAACAAATGATGTAAAGTTATCAACATTATCGTCGAACATGAAATCGAAGTCATCGTGCAAACGTACAATCGTACGACTGACGCGATATTTAATACACGGCTTAGACAGGTGCTCTGCTTTTGTGCCTGAGACTAAATTACGCAGCGCTAAATCAAAAGCCGTTAGCTTATCTAAATCATTCTCACCAATTCGAGCAACACGTCCAAGCTCCATTGTCAGAGCTTGCGCGCTAAAGTTTTCTGCACTGTACCAGCTGAATGTACTTGCCGGAGAGTTTGATAATAGAACCGCTTCAATATGGCCACTATCCAAGAACTCCATTAAAGCTTGGCTTCGAACCGGATGGCGTGTCTTAGGACTCACAGCAAACGTGTAGTGTTTAGAACCACGAATTGCACAGTGTAAGTCAAGATGCCAGCGCGTTTCTGGGTCAGTACCTTTAAAGAAGTCACAGACGTGCAACTTCAGTAAATCTGCAATAGCCAACTCTTTGGTTGGCGTATGACCTTTATCATCGAATAAGCGGTTGAGGTTTTCCTCAAGAAAACGCGTATGCGCCAAGGTAGACTCAGGGTGAGCGATGATGAATAGACAACGGGCATCGACCTGCATGAAACCAGATTCAATGTCTTTTATTATTGAATCTACTAGCTCCATCGGTGCGGTTTCGTCGCCGTGAATACCAGTTGAGATGATGATGTTTTTCGTCTCCTGAGTGTAATTCTCAGGAACCACTTCTAGAACACCACGCTGATAGAGTTTTAGTGTTACTCCATTAGATAAGACCAACTCCGCTGGCTCAACATTTATATGCATATCTAACGTATCAGCTAAAAACGATTGGCGAAAAAAAGACTTCGTCATGCGTTACTCCTTAATTGCACGGCGGACATGTTAATAAATTGTACAAAGGATTTTTGTTGCTGCGATCCCACTTATGAGTAGAAATCGACGTTTTGATTGAAAATCCGATACCGTTTCGCGCCATACACTCAAACCAAGCAATAAACCGATTGTTTATTAATCAATTACAAACTGTTAAGGCTGTGAACTTTAACACAGCCCTAGTTAAGTTCATTATGATTTCACGAAATTTTTGCTTGTGAAACGTATAGTGCTTAAAAACGTTACGTGCCCTGACTTCGATGGGTTATTAATCGTTCAAACTCTTCAACAACTTCTTCTGAGAGCTTGTCGCCCTCATAGCGAAGCAAGTTAATCTAACCTCTCGATGTAACGGAGCTGGCCCCTTTCGTTATTTTTACTATCTATATTCAATCAACGGCACACCGATCGAACGAACTGAGGCATAGATTTGGTTATCAATCGTTACTGTTAGATGTGTGACTGACGCATTGCCGATGGCCAACGTTGAGTACCAGCGAGGATTGCGCCAATCAACGTCCAACACCTGTGCGAGAATCATTCTAATAACGCCACCATGCGTGACAATTAGCAGGTTGTCATTGATATCATTGATAATTTGAGACCAAGCACTACTTACGCGCTGCGAAAATGCGTTAAGGCTCTCAGCATTTGGCAGCGTATGATGTGCGGGAGATTGCCAGAAAGACTCAAGTTTTTTCCACTTGTCGCTCAACATATCGAATGGCACACCATCGAAGTCGCCAAAACTCATTTCTTTCAGTTCAGAATTTTCGCTCATAGGCAGCATTTGCTGCTCAGCGATGATTTGCGCCACATCACTACAACGAGAAAGCGATGAAGTAATAATGCCGCCAACCTCTCGTCCCTGCTCGTTCCATGCCTGAGCGATGGCTTGCTGCTCTGACGCTTTCACTTTTAAATCTGAGTGACCATGCAGCCCTGGAGCAGCATCCACTTTGCCGTGACGCATGAGATAGATATTGAGCGTTTTCATTATGTTATGCCCTATTTTTTAAGTACAAGTGGTAAGCCCGCAGCGACAAATGTGACTTGCTGACAAACTTGCGCAAGTTGTTGATTCATACGTCCGGCGTTGTCGACGAAATAGCGGCTTATTGCACCGAGTGGCACAATGCCCATTCCGACCTCATTAGAAACAAAAATCAACGTTGCTTGTGAGCCGGACACCGCTTCCACCAGTTTATGAATTTGTGCTTCTAACTTTTCATTTGAGCATTCATCACCCAACTCGAAAATCCAGTTGTTCAGCCACAGTGTCAGGCAATCAATCAGAACAACATCATCGTGATTAAAGCTTAATAGCAAATCAGGAAGATGCAGCGGACATTCGTGCTCATCCCAACCTTCCCCACGCTGCTTTTGGTGATGATAAATGCGTTCTCGCATCTCATCATCAAACGGCAAAGCTGTCGCGACGTAGTGCAAAGAAGCGCGAGAAACGGCAACGAACTGCTTCGCGGTTTGTTCGGCGAACTTCGATTTTCCGGAGCGTGCTCCACCTAATATTAGTTGCTTCATGATGTGTGATAAAAGGCGATGAGAGTAAGATAAACCAGCAATTCTGATAGCTGCTGAGCGGCCCCTAAACAATCGCCGGTAAAACCGCCAATCCTCTTGGTGAGCCAACGTTTAAAACCAAAGCGAAATATCGCCAAGACCAGTGCAATAACCACAGCCTGCGAAATGCCGAGAAACGACGTAACGACACCACCGGTAAACAGCAGAATCGTCACCTCTAAAGACGACTGCTTGTTGGCAAGTGGCTTACTTTTTGATGTATCACTGTCGCTGACATAAGGCATGTCGTAAATAAGCGTTGCGGCTAATGCACGGCTGGCGGTGTATGCGACCACAATCATCAGCAAAAATCGTGGCTCATAAGCCAACTCGCCCCAAAACACGAACTTCGCCAACAACGCCATGACCAAAGTCGCAGCGCCATATGTACCGATACGGCTATCTTTCATGATAGACAACCGCTTCTCGACTGTCATTCCACCGCCGATGCCATCCGCCATATCAGTCAGTCCGTCTTCATGAAATGCTCCCGTCAGTAGCAGACTAAACACCATGGTGATGATAATCGCTACAGAAGCTGGAAACATTAAACTCAACAGCCCAAAAGCCGCTGCACACAGCACGCCCAGTACGACACCAACCAGAGCGAAGTAGCGCCCGGACTGATTCATGCGAGCTTCACTATAAGGCAAGCTTGCAGGAACAGGTAAACGGCTAAAGAAGCTCACCGCTAACAGGAAAAGCTCCCATTGATAGCGCCAATCACCTGTGGTTGTATCGCGTGGTTTGTCTGACACTAAACGGTTACTCCTGCACTCTCAAAACTCGCCATTTTGTTGTAGAACTGCGCTGCCGCTTTCACTAATGGCAGAGCCAGTGCTGCACCTGTTCCCTCACCCAAGCGAAGTCCGAGATCGAGCAAAGGCTCGGCTGTTAAATATTCCAGTACGAACTTATGCCCGGATTCTTCAGAGCGATGTGCAAATAACATGAAATCACGAGCCTCTTCATCAAGCAGTGTTGCAATATAGGCGGCCACAGAGACAATAAAGCCATCGACTAATACTGGTGTTTTCAGGCGTTTAGCTTCTAAAAATGCGCCAACCATTTGTACGATTTCAAACCCGCCGACTTGAGCCAGCACTTCTTTGGTATTCAGTTCATTGCAACGAGCCGCACCTTGAGCAACGGCTTTAATCTTGCGGTTCAGCTGTTCTTGATTGATGCCAGTGCCCAGTCCGACACAGTGATCAACCTCAAGTGGGCTGAGTGCGGTTAACAAAGCTGACGCCGAACTGGTATTGCCAATCCCCATCTCACCGAACATGAGTAGATTGGAACCAGACAAAATGACTTGTTCTGCCACTTTCGCACCATATTCCAGACCAAGCGCCACTTGCTCTAATGACATCGCAGTTTGCTTGGCGAAATTCGCGGTGCCATTGCCCAGACGTTTCTCTATCAAGTTAGGATGCGATTTAAAATCAGGAACGAGGGTTTCAATTGGCGACAACATACCGCAATCAATGACTTTGAATTGGATTTGGTTAAGATCGCAAAAACAGTTGATCGCCGCTCCGCCAGCTAAAAAGTTGGCGACCATTTGTTGTGTTACTGAGCTTGGCGCAATGCTAACACCCTCTTCCGCGACACCATGATCACCCGCAAATACCAGCATTGTTGGCTGACGAATGGTAATTTGTTCGACTGCGGAATCCTGGTCTTGGCTTTGTATCAACGCTAATTCCAAAGCAACTTTTTCGAGAAGTCCTAACGAACCAACGGGTTTGGTTTTATTGTCAATGCGCGCTTGGATATCAGCAGCGAAGGTGCGGTCCATGTATTTAGTTCCTTTTATTTATTGGGGACGGGCAATAGAGAAAGTCTTATCGAGTGTAGCGAACTCGCTTCCACCTAAACGAGAAAGAGGATCGACGGCCAACGCATCTACTTTCAGCCTGTCGCCTTGCATTGAAATGACTTTCTCATCGACATAAATGTGTTCAATTTCAGCAAAAATTAAGCTCTGTGGCGTTTCACCCATCTCGATGACCTCATGCAATTTACAGCCAAATGCGATCTTCGCGTCTTTTAACCTTGGTAGCTCAAAGCCACTGAAATCAACAGTTTCTAAATTTGTCAGAGCTAATTCTGATTGGCCATGCTCTAAAGTCGCAGAGGAATCCGAGACCTTTTGCGCCAGTTCACTGGAGGCAATATGAATGACCAGCTTTCCTGTCTCTAATACGTTACGAGTCGTGTCCTTTACATCACCATTAGGCTTTTTGCCAATAGACAACATCAGCAACGGAGGGCGACTGGAAACAGCAGTGAAATATGAAAAAGGCGCTAGGTTGTAATTTTCTTCGCCAGAGTCCGTTAGCACCCAGGCAATTGGGCGAGGAATAACGGTTTGGGTCATTAGATGATACACCTGCGTCGGAGCGAGTGTGCTTACGTCTACATTCATTTTTCTTCCTTGGTTTGCACTATCGCAAATTCAAACGACAAAGAGTAATAGTGTACCTTTCTCCGGAGCTAAATCACCCATTTTCTCTTTATGGTTAAAAAGTTAGCGCTTGATAACCAAACTTAAGACACGTATGTTGTTTTTCTGCATATTGATAGACGTTTCACTTCCAAGTCCTTGACGAAAAGCAAGATTAAGCAATTGTGATCATCTACAATTAGTTGGGCGCTTGTTGTCAGATAGGAGAAGGAAAATGAGTAACAATACCTGTGTAATCATTGCCGGAGCAACGGGGTTGGTTGGCAGCAAAGTGATTACACTCCTTGTTTCCCAACCGGGTATCCATACCTTATATTCACTTTCCAGACGCCCGCTTAGCAACATCTCCGATCCAGAAAACAAAATAGTTCCGATGATAGATGCGGATCTATCTATATTGAATTGGGATGAACAGCAATCGACACCTGAAATCGGCTTTATCTGTTTGGGAACCACACTTAAACAAGCTGGCAGCAAAGAAAATTTGCGAAAGGTTGATGTCGAACTCGTCACGAATGTCTCGCGACAAATGAAAATGGTTGGCGTGAAGCGATTAGCTGTCGTCTCCAGCCTAGGTGCAAATAGTAAATCTTCCTCTCATTACCTTGCGTGCAAAGGTCAGATGGAAGAGAACATCGAACAAATGGGATTTGAAGAAGTGGTCTTTGTTCGTCCGGGTCCACTTGTCGGTCAGCGAGTCCAGCCAAGAACCGACGAAAAAATCGTTCAGGGTGTATTTAAGGTTATTCGCCCTTTCATGCTGGGGAAATTGGCGAACTTTGTCCCCATTGATGCCGAAGATGTCGCTAAAGCTATGATTTATCAAGTGTTCAGTTATCAAGAAGATCCGGTGGTTTATTTGCACCGAAGAGAAATCTTAGATTTATTGCGACATTACGGGTAACTGCTTTTCTCTAACTTTGAAATTAGAATCCCAAGCATCGTGAGTCTTTCTTATTACTTATAAATGAACTGATTAGGTGAAGTGACTCCAAAGATCATAACAATCACAGAATATTCTTTCCTCACCAAGATTAAGATACGCAACTTCAAACATATCAAGAGAGTTGCTATGGGAAAGCCCGCCGCCACACTGGCATCTATGCACATATGCCCCAAAGTCACCGCTAAAGTTCCTCATGTGGGCGGGCCGGTAGTCGTAGGCTCACCCTCTGTAAGGATTGGTGGTTTGCCATCCGCTCGTAAGGGCGACCGCCTCGTATGTGTTGGTCCGCCAGATTCCATAAGCCAAGGTTCTGGTTCTGTATTTATTAACGGCAAGCCTGCTGCCCGTATGGGGGATTCAACCAGTCACGGGGGTAAAATCGTGATTGGTAATACAACGGTATTGATTGGTGAGAAGTATCGTGCCGATAAACAACCACCACCGAAAACCTATACAGAAGCAAGAAAACGATTATCAGAAGCCAAACCCTACGTTGACGCCGCCCGAGAAGGTGGCGCTGCTTTACCTGGCTCTCCTTACACCACAGCAGACAAGAGAGAAATTGTTAAAAAAGGGCTAGATGAACCGCTACTGTTTCGCATCATCGAGTCCGAACACAACAAAGATACTGGCTACATTGGTTACAAACCCGCAGGGGTTACCAAACTAAAATACTGGACAACCACATTTACTCAGGCGGAGCACGGAGATACTGACCCAGAAGCCATCTGCAATGCCGTGGGGATCGAATACAAGCCCGACTGCGAATACACCATACTGTTAATTGATCACAAAAAAGCCGATGACATAGGCGACATGCACAGTTTTATCCCGACATACGAGAGAATAACCAAATTTACTGAGTCTGAATTAGCCAGCGAATTTGAAGATAGTCGTGAATTAATTACTTCCTGCATGACACCAGAATTTAGCCAGTATTATGAACAGGTGGCGGTTTCGTCGAAACAAGATGGGATTGAAGTGAGCGACACAGACCAATATAAAGAATATTGTCAAGAACTTGGTTTCACTCCTTATCAAGCAAAAACGTTGGCGGTAAGGAGTCAGATACAACAACGTTTAGGAGCAAACGAACATTTTCTTGGCAACGGCGTCACCAAAGACAACAGCGTGCAATACGATAAAACTCCTTTTGGTCACATTGATGATGATCTGGAATATGGTCCTTGCGAAACCTTTACATGGGATAAAAATCCTCAAACTCTTGGAAAGCTGGAAAAAGAGGGAGCCATTGTGAGAATTGACATCGGAAAAGGAGCCGACAAATGAAACAGTTTAAAGACATTGATCCACTTACGGTTGCACAACACCCTAACCTGATTTCAACTTTACCTGACAATAAACAACCAACGAAGACCTTTTACTTTTTGTTGGTTGATGATCATATCATTATTTGTAATGCGACGTACTTTACTAATAAAAGAACCGGTAAAAGTAAGTGGCTACATTATCAAGTCGAGTTTCCTAAACACGGTTTACGATGGTTCTTAGATACCCTGGAAGACAAGTTTTTTAAAACCGCTGCTGAAGGAGGCTTACCCAAAGGCACATTTAACAGCGAAGGTCTTGTGGATGGAGAGCGATTAAAGCTAGGACGTGCTTTTGATGCCGATGGTAATGGTAACGGTGGATATGCTTTTATCACTTTAGATCGTATTGATAGCTATATTGGGTTAGCCAAATCTTACACATTTACCGATGTGCTCCTGTTTCAACACGGCATGATCGACGTGATGAAAGATATCGCTAACAAAATAGATTTGGGACAACTTTAGTGAATACGCACTCTAAGGTTTACTGCATTTACGAGGGCTCTATTTGTACTGGAGGCATAACGGCTGGTGATTCGCTTCTCGTGGCATTAACATCGGAAAAGGAACCGACAGATGAAACAGTTTAAAGACATTGACCCACTCACGGTTTCACAACACCCTAACCTGATTGCCACTTTACCTGATGATGAAGAAGAGGCTAAAAACTTCTATTTTTTATTAATTGACGATTACATCATTATCGCTACCGCGAAGTACTTCACAAATAAAAGGACCAAAAAAAGTAAGTGGCTTCATTACCAAATCGAATTCCCTAAGCATGGTTTGCGATGGTTCTTAGATACCCTGGAAGGTAAGTTTTTCAAAACTGCAGCCGAAGGTGGTTTGGCTAAAGGCACATTTAACAGCGAGGGTCTTGTGGATGGAGAACGATTAAAACTAGGACGGGCCTTTAATGCTGATGGCAATGGTGGTGGCTATGCATTTATAACACTCGATCGAAAAGAACCCGACAGTGTCTGGTCTAAGTCATACACATTCACCGATGCGCTCCTGTTTCAACACGGCATGATCGACGTGATGAAAGATATCGCTAACAAAATAGATTTGGGACAACTTTAGTGAATATGCGCTTTCGAGTACTCACCTCTTTCTCAAACTCAGAAGGAGTCGGCTAACCCAGAGCTGAGTGGGTGATTATCATTGTAATTTGCTTGGCTTGTTACCAATTAACTGACACACTTAGCAGGCATTTTATATTAGGCAATCATTATGAAACTTCTAGTTCGCAATTTAGAGCGAAAAATTACTGAGCATGAAATCCGTGTTCTATTCTCAACGTACGGTACAGTAACAGAGTGCAACTTAGTGTTAGACCAAGAAACTGGCCTATCAAAAGGCTTCGCTTTTGTTGAAATGCCTGATGAGACAGAAGCAAAAGCAGCTGTTGAAAACCTAAACCTTTCAACGGTAGCTAAGAGCAAAATCAGAGTTAAATACGCTCAAAACTAAACTCTCTAAGAGCCAGTAATCCATTTAGATTACTGGCTCTATATCAAACCAACCAAATTACACATAATACTGCTAATTTCGCTTTATCATTTAAACGCTACACGTATAATCCACGCTCATTTTTACTCAATTAGAAAAGAGTACCAGCATGTCCAAACTGTTTTTCAAAGGTCGAATCGACGCTCGACAAAACCATGTAATTTCCGGCTATAACGTAAACCGAAATGTTAAGGTTGGCAGTGAAGAAGCTCCAATTTTTATTACAGTGCCGACTGAACAACGCAAAGCAGAGATCGAAGAGATTGTTAAGCAGCATTCAATTTTCGCGAACATCACTGTAGATGAAAGCCAAGCAGAAAATACCGTTGAACTTGACACTTTACTAAGTAAACCAAAGACAACTGTATTTGAGAAAACGCCGAACAGAAACGATCCATGTAGCTGTGGAAGCGGTAAAAAATACAAGAAGTGCTGCGCTTAAATCGAAAACCCCGACCACAAACGGCGGTATAAGCCACATTAGGGTGTGAGTAACGCTACCATCCAATCTAAACCACTGCCAGTAGACACAAAACCCAACCTTGACCTGAAAATGCCAAGCGTTGGGCGTCACTCAAAAAAGCTTTGTTATGATTCGTTACTACCTGGACGCAACTGATGCTGGAGACCTAGCAAAAAGTTTCTAAGTACTTGATTTTTGCATTCTCTGTAATGCTTATTCTCAGGTTTACGGAAAAATGCACTGAGTTCATGTTTGCTCAAACGAAAATCTACAAGTTGCAGAATCTCTAAAATGTCTTCAGCTTTTAAGTTCAAAGCAATACGTAGCTTTTGGAACACAATATTATTACTTAATTTCTCTTCTGGCTTAGGTTGCTCACCTTCGCGTTTACCACGCTTAAAATTGATAAAACCGTTTAGAAATATAGCTAACTCTTTATCGCTAAGTTCAGCAAAAGATTCATCGTCTTCTTTTTTCAGCCAACTAGTAACTTGTTCATCTGTCACTTTAAAGTCTACTAAAGAGAAGATTTCAGTCATTACATTGTCTTTTAAATCAAATGTATAACGTACACGGCGTAAAATATCATTATTCGTCAAAATAGTTCCTAGTCTTAGGTAAATCCAGTGCTATCAACGTGATTACTGGAAGACTTGGATTTTATCAGAATTGGGGGCGACGCCCTACCAAATGAGTCAATTTGAAAGAGAATAATAACGCCGGACTAGGGGGAATGCCACTGAACCTAAGCAATTGCACCGTAAACACAAGACCCAACGCTGAGCTGACCGAAATGACAATGTGTTATTCAACGCTTACCTATCCGCAACCTTTTCGTAGAACCCTAAGACATCAAAGGGCTTCGAAAAAAAGTCACTATTTTCCAAAAACTCTTTCGTATCGCTATCCAAAGAATCAAACTGACTTTGTGAAGTTGTATTTATAGAGAATGTTATCTTTTCCGTAGCTTTAATAAGCTCTTGCGTACTATGACGTCTAGCATTATTTTTTGCGTTCAAAAGCCTATATGCTAGTTCTCTTTTTTCATTGAGCGTACAACGTTCAAAAGCCAGGTAGTTCAAATGAGACAATACAGGCGTTAATTCGTTAACCCTCTGTTTTGCAAACTTCAAGGTCTCTTCGTCGGGGTTATTTGTATTAGCGCTTTCTTTACATACAGTAATGCGTTCACCTAAAGCGATGATTGCATTATTTAAATCTTCAAATAATTTATCCTCCACGCTCGTATTTGCATAAGAAAACATCGGGAGAAAGAAAAGAAACAAAGTTAAAATTTTGCTCATAATTTACACCCATCAGATATCGCTTTCCAAAATCTGTACTGTTTTCTATCTGTTATGTGCACTAACGCCTGTTCAGTAGCTATATTTTCAATTTTCCTTAGCTTAATAGTATTTAACGCAGTATAAGACTTGAAATAATACTCCCAGTTCGCTTGGGTTATATTCCATGCAGTCTGCCCTACATCGGAAGAAATCCCCCTACCCACAGTAATACCAACATCCCGTGCTTTATGTAACGTGTTATTTACTGGTACTGCTGATATAGCGTTTGTAACACCACTACTTCCAGCACCTTTAACAACATTACCAGCAAAAATATTGATTAGGTTTCCCAATGAAATAAAGAACTTTGCAGTTTTTTCCAGTTCATGAAGCTCATTTATTCGATCTATTGCAGCTAAGCTTTTATCATCAAAAACGACGCCAACTATAGCAGGACATTTTTCCATTTTTTGTAACTCCCTGTGAATGATGCAGAACACCTTACAACAATACGGACGTAAAACTTGTAGCATATGTGTGAATAGATACGGAATTTGACATTTTCGAGTTCCATAACTTCCAACAAGATCATGTGCCATCAAGAGGTATTGGATTTCTTCAATAAAAAGCGAACCACCATCATTGCATGGCGTAAGAACCGCAACTTCACATAGCGCTGCGTTGAATACGTGCGTAAAACATGAAGGTGGGTTTAAGACGGGCGTTTAGGGGCAATATTAACCGAAACTACTTAGGTGCACTGTTAGTTGTTCAAGCTCAGTTTACTTTTAAAAAAAGCGACTTAGAAAAGGAAAACTAAATCGCTCATATCAAAATTAAACGTGTCTTCAAGACTTAAGTATTTGGGTGATGTATTTAGTCATAGAGCGCTGGGGTATTTTGTAGTTGCTCACTAAATTTAAAAATATCATCAATCGAGTCAATGGGATGACGAGTTTCAGCTTTGTCTTCGTCAAAAATACCTATGTATTTTTGTTTCGTATTAAACCATAAACGGCATAGTGGCTTCCGGTTATTGTCATCAAGTAGGATCCCAAAATAGCTTTGAGTATCACGTGCACAAACTCGTTGAACATCCACTTTTTGACGTAATATAGCTTTAACTACATTAAAGCCCTCAATTTCCTCATCTGTCGTCTGAACTTTTGGCTTATCCTGTGTCGACTCAACGGTCTCAGCTAAAGAATCTACTGCGCTTTCAACTTTGATAGATTCTTTTTCATCTCCACCAATAGCTGATTTTAGCCTAGCGTTAATACTATCATTCAAGAACCGTTTTAAAGCCTTGGTTGTAATATCCAAGAACTGAGCTTTGACCTTAGCTGTCTGCACACCATCATAGACTTTGGAGGTAAAAAATTTCACAAACTCTTCTTCTGGGTTCTGAAATTGTTCATGCAGTACTTTCTTTATTTGGTTTAGATACTTAAGCTCTCCTGCCGCATCTACTACTGACTCAACATCAAAGGACGACTTGGTGAGTTTCTTCACCTCTGGAATTACATGCTCATCTAGATTAGCTAAATCTAAAGTTAAAAATGGCTTTTCATCCATTTTGTTCGGTGCATCCAAGTCCGTGAAAAACTGGTACTCTGAGCCATTAGTTAAAATCGCAATTCGTGCATTAGTTACTGAAAAATATCTAAATAGCTGATTAGCATGCTTAGTTGCGAGCGGCTCCCCAAATTTTTTACACTCGATAAGAATCTGAACAACTCCATCCTTTATTAGAGCATAGTCTACCTTCTCGCCCTTTTTCGTAGCTGTGTCAGCTGTAAATTCAGGGATAACCTCGTTTGGATTAAATACATCATAACCCAGTACAGAGTGAAGAAATGGCATGACCAAGGCGTTTTTAGTTGCTTCTTCTGTAGCTAAGCTAGCTGAAACTTGGGGTATTTTTTTAGAAAGAGCCTGTACCCGTTCGATAAAATCCATAAGACACTCCATATGATTCGATTAAGTGTTAAAAGTATATATGACACTAATAGCTTAAAATGTCGTATGGTTAAAAGTTTAAATAGTAATCTACATGCATAACACTGTACTAAAAGAGTGTAGATCAATACTCATATCTCCGTATTAAGCCTAACTCATGGAACGCATCACATAATAAGAAGTGACAAATCACTCTTAAATGCTCTCTGTGGCTTAGTTTATTCACGCTTTGCGAAAATACCGACCAGTAAGGAAAGTAGCGCGATTGGTATCAGATTGATAAAAACGATAAAGCCAGAGCCTAGCGGACCATTGAAGAGCACAATGATCGAAAATGGTAAAATGAGTACTAAACTCAGCGTTGTATAAGATTGGAAAATACCTCTAGACATGAGGGAAATGCGTGTATGAGCAGGTGCTAACACATACATCAACACCGAAAATACAGTTATCCCTGATAGCATCAGTAATCCGCCTGACGCATCTTCAACGTCTTTTGCATCTGGGTAAACAATTATTAAGCTGAGACATAGATGAACGACTCCGATAACAATCAAGTGCTTTCGTTGTGATTGCCCTGTTTTTCTCTCATCAGCCATTCAGGTCACCTAGATTCTAAAATTATCGTTAGAATTTTAGAAATTATAGTCACCCGATGAAGATTCGGGTTTGAGGCAGCTCATACCCGAGCATTTTCTCGATTACGTGCGTTATAGTGCCGAGTTCTGAACAAGTAGTGGAAATAATTCCCATAAAATCGTGACATTACCAGTTCACAAATCGGCTTTTTCATATTCACAACTTTACCTTGCATCTTTCGTTGCGAGTTAAGGCTTTGAATGGTCTAATACTCTCTTCGGTTCCGCAAACGGTAAGCAGAATGCGCCAAGATAATCAGCCCACTTTCTTCTTCTTTGATTATACTTACCACTCCGCAAGTGATTAATTTTAAAAACAACAATAGACAACCTCCTATATTTAGACGCAATTAGGACGCACACCTAAAGTCCTAAAAACGGTCAAACCGTCAGCGGTTTTTGTTTTGAACACATTAACTGTTTTAAGGTCTTCAAATTATCTCTCTCCAATACCACCCTACTTCTGAGCCACATTCCAAACCTGTTCACTATGCTATTGCAGTCACAAAACATAGTCCGGTTTGGTGACAGGGCTTGTTGAACCTAATAGTTTGTAAAGCCTATATAAAAATAAGTTGGACTATTCGATATGAAATGGCTTTTTGCCTTAACGCTAGCGGCATCAGCGTTAACTGGCTGTACCTCTACGGCAAACTTTACAAAAACAGCTCCTTCAAGAGTGGAAAATATAGACACGAGAAGCTACGAAATTGGCGTGAAAACAAAAGCCTATGTAGGTGAAGAGTTATTAACTAGAAAGGCTTATAAAAATTTAATTCAGCCTAACTCTTACCAAGCCAAACAAGATTTTCTTTTATCCGGTGGCTTAGCGAGTGTCGCTATGCGACTTTCGGGGAAACAAGGTGACGTCTACGAGATCGTAGGGACTAATGAAAAAGGAAACGATATAGTGACGATCCCTGGTAGTCACCTTATGTTTGGTATCGATGACTCTGGAAATTGGGACAACACAGTAGTTTCCGGTAGTTATTGGACTTCTCCGGTAGGTAGCGGTTCACAATACACGATAGAACCAAATGATGCCCGGTTTGAGAAGCATGAAACGCGAACGCCATTGTCAGAGTCAGGGTATATAAACCATGAATTGATTTTTACTGGACTCAGTTCCAGTGGTATAAACGTCCTTTATCGAGAGTACACATTCGACAACCATGCTAGATCCGCGTTCACTCAAGAGTTGGTTTATCCCATCGATACAAAAACAATTCGATTTAGAAACTACCAATTATCAATAACCTCAGTTACCCCAGAGTCGATGGTTTACACTGTTACTAATGACTAAAATAAAGCCACCGCGCAATGCAGTGGCTATTCTTGGCTCATATTGTTGCTACCTAATGGCTTTGTGTCCACGGACACAAACTTGAAAGAACTACTCCCACCAAGTAACCCCAGGAGCTGGCGGTAGGTTGTTATCGTCTTTAAACATATCAGCCACGTAGTTCGTAGCCTTAACACTGCATTTTGTCTTGTCGTTGTTGATGTTGGGTATTATCGAGGTGATCACCGCTGGCTCTGAATATCGGGTCGCATCACCAAACAGCCAAAGCGGCGGCTCTATTTTGCCCGTAAGATTTGGGATAAAGTCCAGCTGGCCATCGAGCATGACTACTCGGTTACTAACCTTCGTCGCGACAAAAGGTCCATTGCCCGTGCCATCATGGCGTCGAATGGTCATATAGTGAGTATCACCCACGGTCCATTCTAAGTCCCGATCCACGGTAATTTGAGCCACCAATTCATCGTTACTATTCTGGACAACCTGCCAGTCCACTATCTCCCCGAACTGGCCAAAGTTCGGTAAATCGTCACAGAGCTCCGCATAGTCAAGGTATGTACTGTTTAGCGCGTCCATTTCAGTAGTGAATGAGTAATTGATTTTTTCGCCCTTAGCTCGCCTCAGCATTCTCATGCCAATTCGCCAAGCGCGGGTTCGTGATGTCACCCCCTTGGTAAGCTCCAGTTCTCCCCATTTTGTGATCGCGTCCTTATCGCCAAGCCAGCACTTAACGCTGTTGGTGCTCCAATCCGTCGGATCCATGTAATAGACAATCAGCCCCTCATTTTGGTCTGGGTCATACAGTGTGGTGGTGATGGTTAACCCCTCACCTTTCATGACATCCGGTGTGTACACGTGGCCAGCACTGGTTTTCTCAAACAGCCTCTTTGGCAGGATCTTACCAATGTCGAAACAAAACTCGGCCATACCTGCCTGCAAGGTAGTTTTCAAAGCAGAGTAGATAGTTCCCTCATCGACAAACCCACCATCGAAATACTCCTCGCCTGGTGACCACACGTTTTCTTGCATCCACAGTAGTTCATCCATATCGATGTCATCGTCCGAACCACCCGAGTTATGCACTATATAGCGCACTGCAGGAGCAATGTCTCGGGTCGCTTGCAGTTCTTCGGTCCAGCCTCCAGCTCCATCTGGCACCGGCAGTTTTCTGGTTTGCACTACTTTGATCTTGTTTGTGGCCGACGCCGAAAGGTTTGAATCGGAACGAATTGATATAGCCAGTGTGGTGCTGGTCGCGTAGCTGCTTGCCGTGGGAAGTCGACACTTTAAGCGCATCCACTGAAGCTTATCCAGATACTTAGTGTCATCATACGACTTGGTTTTTCTAACCAACATCACTTCAGGACGGATCGCGCTTTGAAGCGTGATAGGGTGAGTCTGACCGACTTGGTCGTAGCTTTTATCTGTATAGCTGAATGGGAAAACCTGCCAATCATCAAGTTCTCCTATATCGGCATCACGGACCCAGACCTCCCAATCCACGGTAATATTTTGCAGCCTGCCTTTTTTGTCGTACCACCCCCACCCAGAACTACGCAGCATGTCGATTTCAATATAATCGGTCGTGTACCCTTCAGGACAACCAACATAAGGGCCAAGCTGGTAATCTGGTAACGTGTCGCTGGTTACATCCAGTGAGATATCGTTGCTATACGTTCCGCCAATAAAGCCAGTCCAATCTTCATCCCCGACGCGGGTCACAGTCATCTTATAATCAGAATCGGTGGAGACAATCTGATACAGACCATCATCCGTGCTCGTTGTCGTGATCTTCACCGTCACACTTGGCGCGGGCGTTAGATCGATAACGTCATTACCTTCCAGGTCTTTGAAAGTCAGCTCTGTATCTGACAGAGGCACAGCCAAATAAGTCGAATCATTCGAGCCTGCGCCAGACAGCTGAATTTCCTGATTGACGCTAAGGACACTAAATCCTTTGCCGATAATCTTATCCGGCAGTGGTTCCCCTGTCGTTTCATCGTTACCGCTGTCGACGATCTCCACAATGTCATCAATCAGAACCGACTGAGATGAAATACCGGTGATGGTAAACGTTGTGCCATCTGCCCATTTGAGATTTTTGTTTTTCCAGTAGCTCGTCGTCTCATTATCACGATCGCCACCGTAATAAACAGTGCGTGTAATACGCTCCTGAATAAGCACGGTGTCGTCACTCAGGATTAACGCCATGTCAGCATCTTCGGAGCCAAAGGAAACCGAAGTACTAGGGCCGATAAAGTCCAGACCGCTTGAGCTGTCCGTTCCGCCAACCTCTTCCGCAGTGTAGATATTGCGATGAGCCTCATGAACCGTGACATCCTCTCCAGGCTCAAAAAACTGCCAGTCCACATCGTCACTCAGGCGACTGATTGGCGTACCAGCAATGCTCAATCCGGTTGAAGATATCTGGTAATGCCCTTCCCCAACATGAAGCATCAGGGCGAGAACCTGCTCATTATTCTCGTTATAGTATTTATAAGGACTACACAAATAGCTCGGAACTGACTGGTGACGACCAAACCATTGAGGCCGGATCCCCATTAATTCAACACTATTCGCCTGAGCGTTGATGTCATAAATATTTTTACCTTTGGGAACCGTACTGGAGTTAGATCCAAGCTGGTTCATATTGTTCATCATGAAAAAGCTGTAAGCCGCAGACGCTGCTGAGACCGCAATCGCGATCCAGCCTGCAACAGTGATCTCAATACCTTTAGGCGGAAGCACCACTTCAATTACGTCGCTATCCAACAGAACTTGAGACTGCCATCGAGATGGTGAGAACGAGCTACCGTTAAGCACAGCAGCGAACCTTGGGGCTTTTAGCTTATGACCACTTGGGCCGCAATCCCAACCAGGGATATGATGATCAAGATAAGCTTTCAATGTTGGTTCATGAATCTGGTTTTCTTCTCGAACCGTAACGTCAGCAGCATCAGGATAAACAATCAGTGTGGCCATCTTAAGCTTTCCATTGATAATACTTGGTAACAGGAGCAAGCATTTCAAACATGCTCCGCCGTTGGATGGTGGTTTTATTGATGCCTTCATAGGCGTGAATAATGCGGCGATCTGGCAGTACCAAACCAACATGCTCCCAACGTCGATTTCTATATTGAGACGCCAAAGCCAGAGGTTGGAAGTCACACTCTTGCACGTGATCATGCATGGCCCACGCTGCACGTTGGGTTGTCATGGACTCCTTGTGGCTGATTGCAGGAAACTCAGGCATCAATACGCCAGTGAATTGGTAATTCAGCCAGCGAACAGAACCATAGCAATCCCACCCCAACAGATCACGACCACCAGGCAAATACGGGACTCGCTCAGCGATACTGAGCAGCCTATCTGTATTCATAGCTAACCTCTTTTAATCGTTATGATATGTTCGCCAGACCAGGCGCGTATTCGACAGTAAACCGTTCTCGTGGCCAAGCGCTATTGCTGAGATAACCTATCCCTGCGTTAACGCTACAATTCGTGCGAGATGTCGTTGCTGTAGTGACTTTGAACTTAATTGGTTTTGCTGCAGGTGCCGTTAGATCTGAGGCAATATACTGACGCAGGGTAATAAATACATCGGCACCGGCTTTTCGCGCTGCTTCTATCAGCTCTCTTGCTTCACCAGTTACGTTATCGAGACCAAATTGAAGCTCCATCTCTGCTCCAGTGGCAGACTTTGGAAGGTTCACCGCCAGTCCCGCCGCCTCAAAATTTACCATAGTTGTATCTTCTAAAGCGGCAGTGACATCCTCAAACGCCGAAACAAGATAACGAGTTCCAAACGCGGTTGAGGTTAATTGCAGGGTGATCAGCTTGTCATCGGGTCCAGCACTGGCGTGGTATTGTTTTAGGGCTTGAGACATAGGCATTACTCATTGATCGAATAATACTTAGTGCGCAACTGGCGCGCTAGAAACCTTCTCTGAACCAATCGACCAGCATCATTAATGTTGCTGTTGAGCTTCACGTGAATGCCATCAACTGTGTACTTGCCGACTGACCCTTGCGATTCAAATGCGGAGTTAAATGTACCCTCACCAAAACAGTCGATAACGGTGCAACCACACCTTCTCGCGATTTTCTTTAGTGGCTCATACAGAGTGTTAAAGAAATTGCTGCAATAAGGCTCATACCATTGAAACGGTGTCATAACGAAGATCGTTGCTGAGGGTTGGGCTGTTTGCATCGTTTCAAAACAATACCTGGCGGCACCATAGAATGTGTTTATTCCGAAAGTAGAGTCATTAGAAGCACGTATCTCGCTCAACGTCTTACTAATCACTGTATCAAAATCACCAAGGGTAAGACCGCTCAACGCTATATCGTTTGAACCACTATTGAACATAATGATATCAACTGGTTCTGGGTAATTCGTATTGTATTCTTCAATGCTTGTGACAATAGAATTCCCTCCCTCAGATAACAACGGATACGAAGCGCCTGGGTATGCACCACTATTGTTTAATGTCATCCCTAAATCAGCAGCCAAATCGACAGCCCAAGTCCCGTAATTTGGATGACCGTTGCTGCTTGTGAATATAGAAAGAGTTTTACCAGATGTAGGGTTATCACCGACGGAAAGGAGCGCTTCGGATAATCGTTCTTCATTAACTAAATTATCACCATCCCGAATAACGATACAACTATCACCATAATAAGGTAATCCTTCGCCAGTGCTTCCGGCTGTATCTCTTCGCAGCACTAATACAGCATATTTAGCACCTTCTGGTACTGCGGCTGTAAATTCTGGCACATAATCGCTGTAAGACCCTACAGGGGTCGCCGTTGTCGATGTGGTTTCTTCATAAAATGCAATACCGCCACAGACCAATTTCTCATCCGATGTTGATACACTTATAAATGTTGCATTCGACACATCAATAAAGTCAGATACGTCACGAGTGGTATTTTGCGGAAAACTTCCACCGGAAGGGAGTTGATAGTTATAGTGAACCGTGGATTCATCAAAGATTGAAGGTACTTTATAATACTCCGTGAGACTGGCATTAATCGTATCTACCTCTTTCTTTAGCCTAGCTTCAGTCACCACAGTGTTATCACCTTGATACACAACGCAACTATCACCATAGTAAGGTAACCCTTCGCCAGTGCTTCCAGCGGTATCTCTTCGCAGTACTAGCACAGCATATTTAGCACTTGCTGGCACTTCTGCAGTAAATTCTGATATGTAGTTAGAATAATCTCCTACATGCGTTGCACTTGTAGAAGTGAGCTCTTCATAAAAAGCAATGCCACCACAAACCAACTTATCATCTGCAGTTGATACAGTTAGCGTATCTAACCCTGAAACATCAATAAAGTCAGATGCATCACGGGCGGTATCTTCAGGGAACACTCCACCCAGCGGCAACTGGCGGTTATAGTGAACTGTGGATTCGTCAAACAGACTTGGAGTAATAACTCGTCTAATTAATTCATTGTAGACAGCGGCACCGCTGACAGGATCACTCGTATTGGCTTTATCTATTTCACTAGCAACTAAACTGGCATCTTTTATATAACTGGTCGTACTTGAATCGTAAGTGTAATAGCCATTTAACGAGGAATCTGGGTCATTAGCCACCTTAAATGACCCTTTTTCCTCGGTCGAATTCGCAGGTGTGTAAGCATCAAGTAACGCATAGGTTTGAAATACAACTACGCCTGATTGCTGATTGGCAGTTAAGGCATCCAGCTCAGCCTGCACATCACTACCGTTATAGGTGCCAATTAAATCAGCACCACCCGAGCTTTTTAACTCATAAAGATCGGACACTAGAGCATTAAACTTTTCCTGCACGGTGATACCGTTAGCAGTACCGACAAGGGCAGCGCCACCATTTTCAGCAAATAGTGCTTTCAGTGCACTGTAGCGCGCCTCCACATCCCCAACGATGGATATGATTTCTTCACCGTTATACGTGGTGCTCGCATTTTCATCGGAGCTTAGTTTGACTTTTAGCGCTTGCACTGCATTGTCAAAATCGGTCAATAAATCAGGGAAATTGGACATTAAGGTAACTCCATCATGGTGGTTTCGAGCTGTTCAATCAGCTCAGCAAAGGTGTTCGGGGCCAGCATCGCGTCCAGCAGTTTGCCTTCGTCCATTTGTGGCAACGGTTTAATTAATAATTCGCCGGTGTATTCCCATTTGGAAAGGTTTCTGCTGCTTGGTTTGCGTTTTTCTCTTGGGTCTTTGGTGATTAGCGCTTCCACTTCCTGCATACGTTCGCTTCGTGGAAGCCTAATCTTGATAAGAAACCAGCGGCCTAGCAGCCAGTTTTCGAGCGCACTTTCAAACATCTCGGCCATTGACTCATCAATACGCCAGACAGCTTTCATGGTGCTCGGGCGGTCTTTTAACTGCCTCGCTCTAACTCGGCCAGTGCTGAACTCTGTCGTAATCACACTAGACTGCTGATTGAGGCTATACGCAGACAATAACGGCACCGGCAACATGCTTGGGTAGGTAAATTTAACTGCCATACTGTTGAGTCCTGTATCGAGTTTTCATGACCTGAGCGCTTTGAGACGATGACGATTGCAGAATCTTGGCAACCTTAATATCTAGGGTAACCAGGTCCCCATCGTTCGATTGCTCCACGGTTCCTGCACGGCTCGCGTCTTCAACCAAATTCACCATGACATTGGCGGGGCTACTGTTTCCAGCTATACGGTTTTGGTAGGCCATGGTTGGGTCGTTAGCAGCAAATCGCTGGCGATAGATTGCCATGGTGGCTTGGTACATTTGGTCAATGCGTCGCGCTGATTCGTTGGTGTAAACTCGCTCACCTGCTTTTAGCGTCCAGTTCGATTCACTGCGACCACCGTACATCGGAACTTCACTGATACCGTTATGCGCCATGCCGGCGATGGCTTGCCCCATAATCATCCCAGCACTCACAGCAGCAAGGGTTCTAATGATGCTTGCCTGACCAGCACCAGCGATTGGACCTAAACCTATAGGAGGCGGAGCCAATGCTGCTGCTGCTGCTACTTCACCCTGCATGTATACCTGAGCAGCGGCCATGCCTTTTTGCGCCGCGAATGCGGCCTTTTGAATTAACGATCCTTCTTTGGCATTTTGTGCAATCAATGAAAGTCCTTGCGACGCCACGCTAAATTTCATTGCCAATACAGATTTTTCAATGCGATTTTCTGTATCTGCACGTTGTTGTGCTGCCCTTCTGGTTTTATCGGTTTTCGCATCTTCTGCAGCGTTGTGAGCATCAAACTGGCGCTGAAGTGCTTCTTCTTGTTTAGTTTCAAACTCTTCTTGCTCAGCAGCGTAAAACTCCTTTTCACGCTCTTTGTACTCTGCTTTTATTGCAGCCAGAGACTCAAAGCCACGTTTTGCAATTTCTTGTTCTGAGAGGTTGAGGTTTTCAATGTCTTCAACGCGCTGCTCGTGTGCCAACAAGAGCTTTTCACGTTCGTTTGCGTACTGTGTGTCCAGTGATGATAGTCTGGATGCACTTGCTGCTTGCTGTCGTTCTAAATCCTTATCTGTACCTGAACCACTACCACTGCCAGTGTCATTGTCGTTACCACTCCCTGAGCCTTTGTAATCGAAGTTGCTTGACCAACGCTTTTGCTGCTCTACCACTTTGTCATTCAGTTCTTTAAGCTCATCACGCTTCATTGCGAGATCACGCTGTAAGTTGAACCATTCATTACGACTTTTACCAAATGGATTAACACTCGGCAGCTTGTTGATATCTACGCCTTCATATTCTTTAAGCTCTTCCTCTAGCTCGATCATTTCACCGAAAATTTCACGGTGCTTTTCACGCATCGTAGTGCCAGAGAACACATTCAACGTTGCTGAGGCGAGACCAAAGGCTTCAATCTGATTCGTGTAATCTCTTACACCTTTCGTCAAACCGTCGACAAAGATATTTACATCATCTAATGCAGGTAGAAGGCTGAATGTCACTTGTCGAGAAAGACCACTAAACGCTTTACCAAGCTTTAGCTCCATGTCACCAATTTGTTGGTCCATTTGCTTGAACTGGCTGATGTCAAACTGAGACATAGCCACGTTCATATCTTGGTAGTGTTGAGTTAACTCATAAAGCTTTTGGCCTTGGTTATCCAGCAATGGCATTAATGCCGAGGCATCATTGGCGATACTTTCCAGATAGAAAATCTGACTTTTCATCGGAACGTTGGCAGCATCCATCGCAGTTTTCACCGCGATGAGAACTTCTGGACCGGATAGTTGTTGCAGCTTCTCGATAGTGAGGCCGACTTTAGGCGCGATATTCTCCATAAAGTCGGCAAACTCACCGCCTTCGTTCTCGGAGAAGTCACCTAGCTTATCGTTCACATCCTTGAGGATGTCCGACATTCTGTCGCCTTCAATATTATATTGCTGAGAGGCATAGGCTAAGGCTTGAATCCGCTCAACTGAGACCTGAGCAACAGTGGCTTGTCGCTCAATTTCTCGAGCTTGTTGAGCGCTTTGACGAACAACGTAAGCACTTGCAGCGACGGTGGCAGTCATTCCTGCAGTGATCATGCCGGCGACTTGCAAAGTGCCTCTGCCAAATTCTTTAAAATTGGCTCCAGCGACTTTGAGTTGTCGGTCGAAATTTCCCGTTTCATCGTTAGCTACTTTGGCTTCTTTTGTGTAGCCGCGCAGCATCTTCTTGGCGTAATCCACGTCTTTCTGAAACTTGGCTGTTTCAGTATTGAAGCGAATATTAAAATCAGCAATCTGGGCGCTCAATGCGGAATCCTCCTGCTGATTCGCTCATCGCCATCAGCTCTTCATCGGTATATTCACGGGGTTCTTCGGGCTCGCCAGTGGCGGGTAAGAAATCGCGGTAGGAAATGGGTTCGTCTAACTTAATGCCTGCAGCCAAGGAGGTGACATTCCAGTTCGATGCACAACTGACAGCAAACCTCCAGTTATCCATCTGGGATGTAAAGCCTTGCTCAGAAAAATATTCTTGCCACTCGATAACCGTTTCACTGCTGACTGAGGCAAGCATGGTTCGCCAACAAACATGACCAAACTCACGAGCGAGGTCTTGGGCGAACCGCTTTTCAGCCCGAATTAAGCTTTTGGGTCGACGGGTTCCTTATCGTCAAGCTCAGTTTCAGTTTCTTTAGCATCTTCTTCTGGTGCTGGTAGCTCCATACCTGATAGCTTAGCGACCTCATCATGCACATATTTAATTTGCTCTACTGACATCGATGCCATAATGTGTTGGTGACGTTTTTCGATATCAGGGATATCAAAGTGCGAACCAAACGCAACTAACCTTGCGCACATAATGAAATTCAAACGGTCCCATTGCTTAGCGACTTTGCTCGCCTTAACCAAAAACGCTTCCTTTTCTTCTTGGTTTGCGTCTTCTTTGGGTGCTTCAAGCTGTTCCGGTACAGTTTGGTCTGAACAAAAGTCCATAAAGTCGAATCGGTCTAGACCAGAAAGCTGACGGATGGTGAGCTCTTGCTCACCAACCGGAATGGTTTTCTCTTTCAGAAATGCCATCGTTCTTATACTCCTGCATTGGCTTGTTCAATCAGTGCGTCTTCAGCGGTAATTGGCTTACCAACGTTCTTGATTTTTACCGTGCGAGTAATTTTCTCTTTGATAGTGACGGCTTTGCCTAAAGAGTTGATGTAACCCGGGTAGATATCTGGTGTGCCATTTGGGAACATGATGCGATAAGTACCAACCACATCACTTTCAAAATCGGTAATCAGCTGTTGCTGACCCGTTTCACCTGGCTTCCAAACTAAGGTAATGGTCGTCTCGCCTGCCGACTTTTGACCAGGTGTCGTTTTCGCCCAATCCGCTTCTGGATCATCGAGGTAGTTGTCCTCTTCGTCTTCGCAAGTTAGTTCAGCACCTTGAATTTCTCGGACACCTGCAAGCTGCGTCCACTTGGTGTCTTGAAAGTAGTCATCAACCACGTCGATGGTTTCACCATCATTCAAGCGCCAAAATGTAGTACCAGCGCCTTTTACTGCTTTGGTTGGATCTAATGTTCCTGCCATGATTAAACCTCTTCGGTGTATTCAATTGAAAATGTTAAAACCAAGGAGCCCCATGGCGCTCCCTCCTCTCGGACATACGAAAACCCTTCACGATTGCAAAGGCTTAATAATCCGTTAGCGCTGTAATTACGGTCAATTACGGCCCGAACTTTCTCACTAAAGCTATCGAGGTCGTCATCCAGTTGATTAGTGGCCAAGTCCATAATTTCCACAGCAAGTACCGAGCTCCATTCCTCTTCATCAAAGTCCTGCCCAGTTGATTCACCATCGAGCATGTAGACGGAAATGGCTGGTACTTCTAGGTATCCGGTTTCACCATCATCACTGGCAGTAACTGGCTCGCCTCGACCAGAAAAATACGCAGCAATGAGTGGCTGTCCTTCACCGTCAACCAATGCAGCTTCCAAGTCAGCAATGACCTGATTTCGAATCTGTTTGTTAATTTCCACGCCCTACTTCTCTCCTAATAACAAGTCTGATTTGATGGCTCATGGCATAAGAAAGCTCTTTAGGCATGTCCGTCTTCATGAGCTTTTTGCTATTGGCTTCAAATGCCGTGGTGATTTCATTCTTGATTGGAATCGCGCACATCTTGATTGGGTAACGTGACTCACTGGTACGTTGCATGATGTGCCACTTGCCATTCTCCAATTTCTGTAGAAAAGCATTATTAAATTTATGCTTACCTACTTTGATGGACGTAAAGCCAGATATGTCGCGCTTGTTATAACGGCCATCTTTACCACGGGTCGCACTTTGCACCTGGTAACGTCCTTTTTTACGCCGAATTTGTGTACGCGCTTCCCCTATGTGAATGGCTGGGATGTCGGTACGCCTCACTCGCACATAAGCAACAGGCTGCTTTGGTGATGCTTTTTTGGATACTCTGGCGTAACGTCGGATGATTTTTTGCTGAACCTTGACCGCCTTGGAAGTGTCTTTCACTGAGTGACTGATTGCTCGGGTGGCGATACGGTTTATTGCCATAGAACTGGCACGAGGTACCGCTTTTTCATCTAACGCACTGAGGTTCTTTACTGCAGTTGCCAATTGGCGGTCTAGTTCATTCATTTCAGATCAAAACTGATTAAGCCATCATGGTATTCGGGCACGTCAGCCACTACATAACCGCGGCTTTTATAAGTGACCTTGTCACCCTTACGTACCTTCACACCTGATGAGCCGGAAATAGACAAACGGGTCACATTTGCGGCCATCATCCCAAATTGATCTTGTGATGTAGTTGGGACCACTTCTGCAGATTGACCCGCAATGACAGCGGACTCTCCGAACGCATCAAATAAGGCAGAGTCCATTTCAGATACTGATTGAGACCAATTACTCATCTTCGTCTTCTTCTACTTCGAGTTCGTCTTCTGGAACCCAAACTGCTTTCTTTTGTCCGACCAGAGAACGGGCTTCTGATGGGGTTACATCACAGCCTTGACCGACTTCAAGCACGGTATCTGGTTTCACTAATTGGCCGTTACATCGGAATGGTTGGGTGACTACAATTGCTTGAACAGACATTTTGTTTCTCCAAATAAAAAGCCACTCATGCAGAGTGGCTTAGATGGTTACTGGGATTAATTACGCTGCTGGCTTTTTGCCTAAACAGAACGAAGCTGGATGACGGACAGTGACGTCAGCATCCTGGAACGCGACTACGCGCAAGCGACCTTTGGCACTGTGAGTGTATGGGTCAATGGTTAAGTCCAGACCACCCCACAGGCCAATCAACATTTCAGACCACACACCGAACCAGTAGTCGCCAGTCTCAATCTGGTTGGAAATGTGCGTACCGTACCCGTTGACAGTGTTACCACCTTCCCAGATAGGTGCGCCATTGGTGCCGTCAAACTTCTGAGTTGTCTTACAGTGGCCACGACCCGTAGCGTTCATCATGTAGAGCATGGAGCCAACATCAGCATTATCTGCCGTGATTTCAGTCTCCATATTCACGATTTCTTGGTAAGTAGGATTCACTGCCGCGAAGTTCACGCCGTTCACACCAGTGATGTTCGCTAATCCAAGCGGTTGATCACCACCTGTACCGTACATAGCAGCTTTATCGATGGTCAGAGCCAGTGCCTTCGCGATGTCAGCGCGAGCTAACATTTCGACGTCTGGAGAAGACTGCATCAGCATTTTACGTGTCATCTCAACCAGAGCCGCACAAGTACGGTTCTGCAAGCCACGCTCACCAAAGGTGATTTCAGATAGCGTTGCATCAACGTCTTCACCAAGCCAGTAGCCCGTTGCACCACCTTCCTGAGTCGGGATTGAGAGGTCACCCACCAGCCCAGTCAGTGTTGTCGCGTAGTTCATCACCGCTGACTTGTTGTAAAGCATGTCAATGAAGCTACCTGCCATATGTTCCGTTGCAACCAAGTTGCCGCCAGTACCAGTTTTACTCACTGGAGCAGCAGCACGGAGAACGTCATTAGGCACGATAACACCTTGCGCTTCACGCTTCATCTTGTCGGCAGCTGCTTCGGATGCTTCTAACTCAAACGCAGCGGCTCGTCGGTATTTTTCGTTCGTTGGTTGAGAAAGGTAACGCAGAACATTGAGGAATGAATACTGGCGAATTTCATTATCAGATAGACCGATATCAGGACTGTCTGCAACGGTTGGTGTTGCGCTACGTGAACCAGCTGGCGTACCGCCATTTTCACTTGCCGCATCGAGCAAGGCACGTTGATAGTCGGCAGCGGTCTTCGTTTTATCACGAAGATAAGCATTAGGGTCAACACCGCGGCTACCGTACTGCTCAAACAGATCAAGAATGTCACGCACTCGGTTTTGTTCTGCTTCCGCACCTGCTTGGCGCTCAGTGCCGGCTTCTTCGATCACTTCCAACACTTCTACAATGGCATTGTTCTCATCAACTTTTGCACGTACCAAACGGCCACTGGCATCACGCAGGACTTTTTCTTTCATAGGATTGCTCCGTTTATCAATTATTTCAGGTTCATTTTCTGCTGCGCCAGCTGGGATGATGATCCCCATATCACGCAGATGGTTTTGATATTTGGTTGTATCTAAGCTGCGCCCTACACCAACGGAAGGGTCAGCGGGAACGGTGACAAAAGAGAGCTCAAATGGCTCCCAATCTGTCACGCGGTAAGTGCGAACATCATCTTCATCACTCTCCAGCACCATCGCATGCACGATGTAGCCGATAGAAACGTGCTGACGAATGCCATCTTTAACGTCTTGCCAAATTTCCTCCGCCCGTGGACTAGTACCGAAGCGAACAACGGCACGTCCATTTCCCTTTTCAACACGAGCTGACTCAATCACTCCGACCAGGTCATCCCAATCGTGATTAACCAACGCAGAGGCACCCGCCTCAAACCGCTCCATTCGTACCGCACCAGAGGAATGATCGAGGACTTCGTAGCCAAACCACCTTTCCACCGGGTACTCACTGGAGAACGCCAGCTCAACCGTGCGGCTTTCTTCATCCACTGACTCAACCGTGTAGTTCCGATACACAGGCTGACCAGTAACCTGACGAATAAGGTCACTAGTTGTCAGTTTCGTCTTCTTCTTGCTCACTTTGATTTACTCCTGCAGGTTGTGCGTTGGCGGTAATCCCTAATATCTGGAGAATCATTGCTTCCGGTATGCCCTCCTTCCTCATGGCAGCAATATCTGCGGCGTACCCTTTCCAAACTTCAACAGGGTCACGACCAGATTCTCGAATTGCTTCTCCTGGTGATTTACGTGCGTTTGATTGAGCTTCCGTAATGGCTTTCTCTTCTTTGAGCGGATCAACCCATTCCCAACGGCGAGCTTGCCATTCAACCTCTAAGAACTTTCCTAATCGGCTGGCTGGAATAGATTTGCCATTGGTATTGATGATTTTTCCGGAGAGAAGTGAATACTGCAGCCAACGCTCATAGATGCGCTGACAAACTGACTCGATGAACCACTCTTGAAGCTCTTTCCAACCGTCACGCTCATCGAGCTTGCCTTGACGAATAGAACTGAAATTCACGCCCTCGAGATCGTTAGCAAAGGTGTTGTAAGCAATACCAACGCCAGTCGCGATACCACGCAGCATATGCTTGGAGAATGTAGCGGTTTCAGTTGATGGAAAATCAGGAGCGTAATCCACTGGCTCAAAGCCCGGAGGTAGAGTCACAACCGTGTTGGCTTCAAGCTCAATTTCTGGCTCTGCAAAGTCTTCCCCATCTTCCGGTTCATACACATCTGGGTCGGCTTTCAGCACCATCGTTTTACTCGCGCCAGCTCGAGCGTTAACCACAGACGCTTCTTCGAATCCCGCTAAGTTTCGCATCCGGCTAAGCGAGCTGTGATTCCAAGGTATGCCACGGAATTGCTCTGGGTGTTCCTGGTCATAGATGTGCAGCATGTCCTCGGCGGAAACTCGCTCAAACTCTTTACCGCTATGCCTGAAAGGTTCAGCCAAAACGCCAGCTTTAGTTTCGACAAGGTAAGCGATAGGACGCCCGTAAGGAGTCATTTCAATCCCATGTCGGATAATGTTTCCGTTTGATAGTCGACTTTCATTGACCTGAATCGGAACACGTAAAGGGTCGATAAGCTGAATAGCAAAACCCCAAGGCCCAGCAGTGGTGCCTTCTACAATTCTTATGAACTGCTCACCGCTACCGACTACTGTGTTGAGGATTACGCGCTTGGCTCTTTGCCAGTCAAGACGGCCATCAACCGTACAAGTGTCTCTTCGCCCCCACTTCTTAAACGCTTTTTCAACAGCAGCATTGCCATAAGCATCGAGCGAACCATCCAGCTCTTTTCCACGAACCTGAAGAATAATGCCCTTGTGACCAAGCACGTTCTTACGAACTTCTCGGACAAACCCACGGGCGTAATCGTTGTTACTGATTTGCTCCCGAGAACGGGCAACCAAGACAGACAACTTTTGGTCAATCATCTTGCCAATCGGTACAGGAGTGGAATCCCAAGTGCTGTTATTTCTGTCTGGGTCTGCTGCTGAAAATAGGTTACGAGAGACAGGATTAAGTTTGATATAGGGAGCTTTGCGGCGTTTCTTTTTCACCTCTGGCTGAGCTCTAGTTTTAAAAGGATTCCACATCAGCGCATCCTCACTTTATGTACTGTCAAAAGTCCTCGGCCAGACTTCTTACGCTTCTCCTGATTTACCCGATTAAGGAAACGCTGCTCTAACTTCAGCAGGTCACTAAGCGGGGTTTTCTCCAGACTGCGCCCACCAAATGACAACTTGAGCTGATCAGAAGTTGCACGGTTGCTCAACGTTGCCTGGATAGCTGCCAATGCTTTTTCTGCTTCACTTCGTGGGTCGTGAGTATCCATCGCTGCCAAATCTGGCAGAACAGTCAATCGACTGGTTAATGGCTGATGAACATCAGTGCCATAACTCACTCGCAACACAACACTGTATTCTTCCGCTGGCCAGCTCGCGGTTTCACTTGCTGGCACAGAGAAAAGAAACGCCTCACCTTCCGGCGTACCGACAATGTCAGCTTTACCGGATGCGGAACGAAGATAGAGAGTGGCTCCCCAAGTACTAGCGGGGAAATCTGGATAAGAGAGTTGGAAGTTGACCGACAGACCTGCAGTGATCGTCGTCGGCATTACCATGATTTAGCAAAGTTTCCTTTCCGCCGGACTAAACGGCGCTTACGTTTTTTAAACTTAACAGGCTTACGTTCTTCATCGTCTTCCTGCTCTTCTTCTGCCTCTTCGGCTACCGACTCAGGTTGAGGTTCATCCTCATCATCAGTCGGCTTATGTTTCTTGCGGTCAAGTCGCAGCATTCTGGCCACCATATAGTTCATGCCTTCACAGTCGAGGAAGTGGTTATCCTTACTGACTCGGTTCCACTCGCCCTTTTCTTCATCGAACTCTTCGGCAACGATCTGCTTACAGTAGTCCTCTGAAATATCGGAAGGCAGTAACCAGTCACCGACGGTTCCACGCTTCCATCTAACACGGTTGTGTACCCAAGCCTTTGCTAAGCTGGCATCGAAATCCCAACGTTTGTCACCACGCTTTCTTACCTTGCCCTGCTTATCCACTTCGACACGGGTTACACGAAAAGGCTTAGGAAGTTTTTGCCAGCCCATTAACGCTCGTGCGCGAGTTTTATGGCGACGAACCCAAGCGTAAACTTCATCAGTTCGATAGCCAGCATCGACGCCACACTGTCGGATTTTTAAGTCACCCCATTCTTGTTCCATCAGGTCATCAAGTTCACCCCAGACCTCTGGCTTGTCGGTATCACCCCAAAGCTCTCCGAACTCAATCAGGCGCGATGTCATGCCGTTGATCCAGCCTCGAACGATGTATACCAAGCGGTTTTTCTGGACGTCTACGGTGCAGATGAGTGTGTCTACCCCATCAGGTATATCGCCTGAAGCGTAGGTTGAACGTAACTTATAAACTTCTTCCCATTCAGGAGCGTCACCGACCACGGCAAATATCTCGCCAAAGCCAGTGTTGTAGACCGAAAGCAGCTGGTGCGGGTCACCACCTCTCTGTGCTTGCAGGAGTTTTCTCGCTAAATAGCCGTAACTCTTTTTCCCCGAGAAAGAACACAAACCGCTAACCCATATACTGAAATGGTTGTTGTCTTCCAATGGATGAAGCATGGAGTGAAACGGGACTACTGTAGACTCGCCACCTTGGGTGATTAGCACAGAAGAGGCATCGTGCTTCTTGGCATACTGACCAGGTGCAATCGCAACACCGCGAGCATTCATTGCCTTGCGGTGTTTGTCTTCAATCTGACCACCACAGTGAGGACAGATTAAACGAGCTTCTCTTGAAGCAGCAGCCGGAGAGACTTCATTTTCGGTACCTTTACCGGGCCACCAAAGTAAGTCACTTCGTGGAATGAAGTAATCACCACAATCTGGGTCTGGACACGGAACCGCCCATTCATGTCGGGTTCCCTGCTCCCACTCCAACCAGATTGGGCTGGAGACTTTACCTTTCGGCGCAACAGCCCAATGAGTTATTCCTGTTTCTGGATGTTCATAGGTACTGGCCTTGCCGTGTGTTGGCGTACTGGTCAGCCCAAGTTTTGAATCGATGTAAGCATCACCACGAGCTTCTGCAATTTCAGCTAGTGAGCCTTCGCCAGTTGCGTTTGCATCCGGTCGGTCTAGCTCATCCACCAAGGTGATAACTGCGGAGTCGGACGCCAGCTCGGTCGCCGAACCCGCCCATGCAAAACGCAGCGACACACCACCAATACGCTTTTTATGTTTTGGACTTTTGTCGTCGTACTTAATCCATAACGCCGAACACTCTCGGAACATTTCCATGATCTTCGGTTCGACAACGTTGTTTATGTTCGACTCGGTTGGACCGACGTAAATAATCGGTGCCGGTTGATCATCAAGTCGCCAGCCAATCACGTTTTGCATGGTGGCCGACTTCCCCATTTGTGTTCCCATCACAAAGGTAATCTTCGAATATGCTGGGTCAGCAAAGGCGACACAGACAGGAATCATGTATGGCGTAGAAGTGGTATCAAACGGACCAGGTATCGGAGAGCCCGGAGGCATAATTCGGTTTTCAGTTGCCCACTGCGCTGCATTCCTCAACGGCTTCGCTCTGATCATCTCTGCTACGTTTTGCAAGATATTCAGCAACGAACGAACTGAGGTGGTCAGCGGTGGCAGTGCGTATACGTCTGGCTTCTCGGTCAATGGTGTTTTTGCACTTGGCGGGTTCATGTTCTGAAGCTACCTCTAAAGCGGTTCGCGCACCTATTCCATCCAGCTCACTGCCGAATAAGTTTCCAACCATGTAAAGGAACTGAGCCAAGTCGCCCAAATCCATCACGGTTTCTTCTGCCTTCTTAGCTTCAATCTCAGCTTTGCGGCGTTTGGCTGCAGTCAGTAATAAGTCTTCACCATCTTTGGTTCCGACCTTTGGAGCACTGTGCTCTTTTTCGTACTGGCCAACCTGCTTTTTAATTTCTCGGTCGATAATCCATTGAATGGCTTTATCCGTTTCAATGATGAGTGGCTTGCCTCGACCACCACCGCTTTGGTGTGGCAAACCTTCTTTGATGAGGTCACCCACCCACTTGGGTGAGTAGCCCATGATTCGGGCAAATTCGTTTCGGTTTACTTCAGCCATAGCGACATTCTTCTAGTGTTACGCGTTATGGTTCACTCCCTTCTCAACCCGCCCGTTAGAAGGGAGTAGAAACCGCACATAAAAACGAGGCGGAAACGGCGAGTCTCAGCCCCGTGGCTTTTCGAACATCTGGGAAGGACCCAAAAATCTCTCGCAGCCCACGTGGAATAAGGCTTGAAGGAAAATTGTTTCGAACTCAATCGAACAGCGTTTTAAAAGCCCATTTTTGCCCCGATTTTCGACCCCTCGAAAAACGCTGAAATCAGGCGATTTGGGGCAAAATAGGGGTAAAACTCCCTTCTACTCCCTTCTTGGTTTTAGACGTCTAGAAATCCAAAAAATCACAATCACCGCAATTTACCGATTTTCTTAAGAGTTAAATCGGTCAGCGATGCTTGAGCCCTTATGAAATCTAAGCTCAGGCTAGATGATCATGTTTTAGGATCTTCCCGCGATCTTCCCATGAAAAAAAATAAAGCCCTGCAGATCTAACCAGTTGTGATAGGTCTGCAACGCCTTGAGTTTTAAGGCTTCTGTCGTGGTGTGTATGTAAGCTTGGTCTAGGTCTGACATCTTGTGATTGAGAATGCGTTCACGCACGAACTTATCGACACCAAGGTCAGTCAATCTTGTACCGACTAACTTACGACAATGGTGGCTGGTAAACTCGCCTTCACTCCACTCTGCATAAGTGCTGTTGGCCGTGTCCTTACAGATAGGCGCATCCCCTTTCGTATTTGGGAATATAAACTTCTGGCCTTCTTTCTGAGTGAGCCGATATTGTTGAAGCAGGTTTCTAATCTGCCAGGTCATTGGCAACATCAACGCTTCACCGTTCTTGGCATTACAGGCCGGTATCCTCCAGATGTTCTCATCCCAATCGATATGGCTCCATCGAGCTAATCGGGTTTCACGAATACGTGTCCCATGCGCTAACTGCATCAAAACAAACACCTGCTTTTGCAGTGCATAAGCCTTTAACCTTTCGAGCAATTGGCTTACATCATCAGACTGAATCTTGCCCTCATTCGGAGTGATTTTCTTATTGATGAAGTCAGTAAACACCATGCCAGCAACAGGATTAGAAACGATATGCTCTTCTCGATACGCCTGATTAAACGCGGCTTTCAGAATGGCAAAATAGCCTTTCACCGTCCTGAGTTCGTACCGTTCTCTCAGCGGCCAAACCAACAAATCCTTGATGTGATGCTTTCGAATATTGGAGAGAGGTAATTCGCTCAGTGCAGGTAGCAGATGATTAACCACCACTGACTTAACCGCACTCTTTCTTTCCGATGAAATGTCCTTGTTCGATTCGATATGCTGCACATACCAACGCAAACAATCACCGAAACAATCCCAATCCGTGACGACTTGGTCTGTCTCTGTCGCCATTCTCGCTATCTTGTGAGGTAACAACTCAAACAAAGCCTTTGCGTTTAAACGTGGCCATAAGCCAAGACGCTCCCACTTCGGTTTCCCGTACTTGCCATTATTCTTGCGCTTATCAATCAACCACCAAGTAGCACTCTCACGAGACTTATGAAAACGCAGCTCCAACGCATACCTTTCATCCCTAAGCCTCGTGACAGTATCACTTTTCAGATAGCTTTTAATTTTCGCATCAGAGATACGTAATCGTACTGTAGTCATAGAGTTAAACCGCTAATCTGTCTCTCCAGTGTCACGCCGCTTCTTCGCCTGTGGCTGACGTTTCCAGTAATGAGGGGAGTTTCGCCCCTTAGCTTGTGCCTTATTGATTTTCTTCGTGCGCTCTCATGTTAAGGAGTAAGTAACGGGTCAGGTTACTTCATGGTCGTAGCTAACACAGAGAAACAGCGAGGCACCATCGCCTGCCCAAAAGGGTCACCACCGTAAGCACAATTGCTAAATGGCCGAAGCCTGGCAATGCTCGACGACATTGCAGAACGCTAACGTTTTTGCTCTTGGTGGTGAAAATGAATTACTGCTCTTTACCGAGGTGCTTTTTCACCACAGTAATCAAGCGGTCATCAGTATCGGTTTTGGTATTTTTCGCGTGTGAGTCTGCGATCGTAATGAGCAGTTCAGTCACGGATTCAGGGCTAAGTAGCTTTGCAGCCCAATAGCCAAGCAGACTTTTGAAGAAGGTAAACAAGAAAACTTTCATGGTATTGGCTCCAATAAAAAAGCGGCCGTGGTAGGCCGCTGCTATTTGAGTATTTCTTTCGGGAATTTATCGATGAAGTCAGAAACGTCCCCTTCGCCTTGATGCGTGTTGTAGTACTGCTTCCAGTATCTCGCTAACGCCGGAATATCACCGGAATTGGGTAAAGGCTTTGGCACTCGCAGATAGTGCACTCGACACATTGCTACCGCATAAGCCAGGTTGGTGATCAGTTCCTTAGGAATCGCTTCTTTTGTAGTTTGTCTTACCTTCTCACTTAGTTCAGTTCGGTAAGCTAAATAGTGCTGCCAAATATCGTCATGCGTTGCAGGTTCCATTTGCACGATGCCCAATGCAGGGCCATTACCAATCTGTTTAAGATATTTAGCCCGGCTCTCAACAAAAATAGTGCCGACAACCAGCTGCTCCGCGGCTGTACTGTATAAACCAAGTTCTTTTAAAGTTGGCCTAACGACCAGCTCTGTCAGTTGCTTTGCATCCATCTTTTTGCTGCTCCTTTTTCAACTTACGCTGATCAAAAAACACGAAGATTTCAAAAGCGAGGCGACTAGCGATAAGAACCAAACCTGCTGTAGAAATCAAACGCTCCACTGACTGGCCAGAGCTTGCTACAGCTTCCGCCGTCTCCTGAGCTTTTGCTAACACCTTCTCGTTGTATAGGCTGATACTGCCTCCACCAACGTAGGTAATAATTCGCTCTTTCCACTCTTCAAAACGTGCTAACGCCATTTGAAACCCTCAGAAATGAAAAAAGCGCCCCGAAAGGCGCTCCAAATTAATTTTGTAGAGATATAAAAAAACCCCGCCGAGTTGGCGAGGTTTTGCATGCTGGAAAGAGTGCGCCATTTAGGGGTGAATGTCAACACTCACCCCACAAAAACCTATTAGAGCTAAGAATGCCAAACCTTGGAAATCACTCTTAAATACTTAGCCATGACTGACTATTTTGTTTTTGAACTTGCACCTTTAACCTGTAAATCGCGCGTTTTAACTCTTCCACGAAAGCGTGATGGTAATGAAGCACGATATTCTATAGCAAAATCGTATGGTATTTCGGAGGGCATCTGAAGAGAAAGAGCTTGCATAGCCGCCTTTGTTTCACCTATATAGCTCTGTACACCCAATGAATTACTCATAGCCAAGCCAACGGAACGAGGATTTACTTTACTTCGTTGATTAGAATGCATCTTAGCTTCTAGTTTAGATATCTTATCTGAAACAATTTTATTTGCCTCGCAAAATTCTTCCCAGCGTTTTTCAGCGACTAAGTATTGCTGCGCTAGCAACTCTTTTACTAACTCATCTGGATCTGGCGTTTTCTCTTTTTCTGCATTTTTTTGAATATCTTCGGTTTTGTGTTCACGCAATTGAGCCACGATATTTTCAGTAATTTGAGACTCTGAGGCTTCTCTTTTCGACTTATTGTGCCAAACGTGAATATAGGTAAACACAAACCCCACTAAGAGAGCCAAAAACGGAATAGTTAAGAACAGTATCTCTTGCTCAAACATCTCCACTCCTTAGTTTTTTGATAATTCAGCTTCAAGTTTTGCAACCTGAACCATGTGTCCTCTACCCTTAGAGTACCACCCATAGGACATTGAAGGTAACAAAATACACCCTATTATAGCAAATATTGGATATACAACATCACCAGTATTTAGCGCATGTGCGAGGTAAAGACCAAACCATGCTATGGAAGCCGCAGCTAATGATGAGCTCAAAGCTTTACAAGAGTCTGACTTATAAGAGAGTAATGCTTTTCTTTCATATGCTTTTTCCAAAATTGATTTTTCACTCATTGCTGAATCTTCTTAAAATTAAAATTTTAACAATTATGCCCCCAAGACACAATCTGTTGCATAACACCACATTGAGTTGTGAACGGTGCAACAGCTTAACCTAAATCGTCGCAATTCTGAGACAGAAAAACGCCAACCCTTCGTCTATTTTCAATATTGTCAATTGGCCAGGAGAAATGTACATGAAATCCATTATCGCAATTTTAATATCCATCTTGTTCTCAGCTAGTTGCTTCTCAGCCGAGCAAGTTTTTATGCACTATACGCCTAATGGGGCTAAAGAAAAGATAAAGTTAGAAGACTCCAAAACTTACAAACATCGCAGCAAATTATATACTTACATGAATACTAAAATAGATACTAATGGGACCAAATTTTTTGAATTACATCATTCGAATGGGACAACTGGTGAAGTAAATATTTATTATCGGCTTTATTGTATAACCTCTGACAAAAAAGTTATGGGTGAATACAGAGGAACACAAAATTTAGGAACAAGTAGGTATGGGTCAGTAAAACGTAGTGAGTACTGGACGATCGATTGCCCAGAAGGCTCTAACCTAAAAGTTGGATTAACTGAAGATGAGGTTTGGAATCCTGAAACGATCATACTTACTATTATTAGTGCGTATACTGCTACTCCTTTGTAGCGGTACCGCTAGTGCTTAAGTCACATAACGCCTTTTTTCCATTCTCCTATCGTGTAATTTAGCTTTGTAATAAATAGGTTAACTAAATCATACAGACCTGTCAGAGCTTATTGTTTATTGAGTTAGACACTGACAGGTCTAGTAACAACTAAGTCAACCGCTCAGCATTGTGCTTTGTGACCATTCGGCTATATAAATTAGTCTTTTAATTCATGACATAAAAACAAAAAAACCGTCGAGTTGGCGAGGTTTTACACGCTGGAACGAGTGCGCAATTTAGGGTGAAAATTCAAGCTAGTTGCGCGAAGCTAAAAACTTTGCCTGAACTACATCAAACAACTTTGCAGCTTTATCTGTTTCATGAATCTTAACATTACCTTTTTGGGTTATTTCTGCTTTCCCTAGGTCTGTCTCAATCCCCAATTTTTTTACTTCGAATGACTTATCGCAAAAATGCTTGAGGACCTTCTCCATGACACATTGGTTACTTGTTATAGACATCCTAGATGTGCTGTTTGGGAGCAAATCATAGGTCACGATATCTACAGAGGTAATGTTTATAGTGCTTTGCTCCATTGCTATCTCTTCAGCTATACGCTTAAGATCCAAATTAAAACTTGAAATAGAACATTGATACTGCAAACTTGATGACAAATCACTACGCAACTTAGACAAACTCTTTGTAGCATCGTTGATCTTCAGCATACCTTGACTCAACTCGAACTCGTTTACTAAATAATCTTTAATAAGCGAAACCTCTACGTCACCGTACGGGCTTGTTACGGAACGTTCAGACATAACCTCTGTTACGTGCTTAGCAAAAATACGGTCTCTCTGAACTTTTTTCAGAATGAACCCCGAACTTTTCCCAATAGCATATCTCATATTAATCAACGAGTTAGCTATATCCTCTATACTCATGTCAACTTGAAATTCAAACAATGAGATACGACTACCCATTTTATCCCTCACTAATTAGTTTCGTGTAGATTTTCACTGCAGTGTCGTACAAGTGCTTAGAAAGTTTATCAACTTCATTCTTGTCTGGCTTAGCAGTCGTAGAATTAAGTTGTGCTTTACTTTGGTTATAACGTTGAACAGTTTTAATACTGAAACTAAAACCTTTAAAACTCTCTCTATCATCAAACTTAGCTTCTACGGTGAAACAGTCAGATTGATCCGCAGTAGACGCTAGCGTCTCAGCTTCACCAGATTCATCTGATGATTTGATAGTGACGACTTCTCTCAATTTCCATGAAATACGATAGATATTGTAGTTGGTTTTCGCAAGACCTTGATATACAGCAGACTCCAAGAGATTTTTTCCAGACAAGGCTGCATTACGCAATTCGCCTGTTACATCGCTTTCATCTTCATCCATGCCAGAAGAGTGAGCCACACTAACTTTCTCGACGTCGAATACTTCATAGCCCGGCAAAGCTAATAGAGAAGTAAAAAATTTATTTCGGTTTGCTGGAGTAGTATGTTCCAGCTCAATATCTACAGGAGCGACAGGTTTAGGTAGTTGGCTATTGAGCTGTTTAACCAAGAGAGTCTTAACTTTTTTTCCCATCTCAGTGGAAGGAAAATCAATCCCAGTGCCATTTTCATCAGAAAAATCAACAACAATTTTAGCTTTCTTTGGCGTTTTTTGACGCATTGGGGCTTTCGAATAGTCAATGTCAACATAGCTAAATTCTATTGTCGCTTTCTTACCCGAGATTGTGTGTGTTGCTTCAATTTCTTCTTCTGCCAACGCTTTACGCAAATCATCCGCAGCTTTAGTAATCTTTGTAGCAGTAAACTTCGTCGGAAGCTCCGTTTTTGCTTGGCTATCACGCTTATCATGATGTTCAAGTAGCGAAGACAGGTACACATAGTCGAAGTAATCAAACCTCATCGTTTGGATAGCGTCAACAAGGTCATCCTTCGAGCTGTTACGATCAACAAAAATGCCCTTATCTTGTAGGAACTTAATAAGGTGATCTGCTTTAACCTTTTGAGCGACCAAGCCATCACGAATATTTTTATCATTCATGAAGTACAGACGATTACCGTTTTTTAAATGCTCTCTGCTCATTAGTCCATTAACCCCACTTCTACTTCAGAAAATTGTGGGATAACTTTAGCAATGGTTTCCCCGGCTAGTCTTTTTTGCAACTCTTCTATACGTTCATCATCATACCCTAGGTTTCTAAAGTACTCTCCGACAGCTTCACGTAGTTTCAAAACAGCATGCTTACTTTTTTTCACCAACTTAATACGTACCGAACCCTTATCATTAAGTATTTGATAATAGGAAAGGGCGTCTAAAAGGTATACAAACTCATCTACTTCATTACCTTCTTGCATATAGTACACAACGTACCCTGCATCAGTTTTCGCAGTAGCTGCATGTTTAATGATGATCCAAGAAGAAAACAAAACCTCTAACGTGGCTGGCTCAGAATATTCTTGGCTAAAATGATTTTTGTTCAGCATCTCACTTGGGTGAAAAAAGCAGAACTGTTCAGGGAAGGGAAGCTCTTGTTTAGCAATCATCACTCGGATATCTGAAGCAACACTGTTCAGCTCAACTATCTTATATGGACTCATGACGTAAACTTGTCCATAACCGTCTAGGTGATTCACATATTCTTTGTCACCATCAGGTTCGTTGATGTCATTGATGATTTCGGTAAACGAGCCATTATAAGTACCGCAGTGATTGTACACAAACAGCATACCTTTGACAGTATGAGAAGCCTCTGGAGTAAACAAATCCTTCCAGTTCTGATTGTACTGAGCACAATTTGTTGCGTAGGTAAGAGAATGCATTGCCTTTCGAATTTGCGTCTTCGTAATCGAGCCTTTCGCATAACTTTTTAGATCTGTGTTCACATACTTCATTTCATTATCGTAAGGATCACGATAGTAAAAAACACAATCAGAAGGGTGATCTGCCTTTCCACCGTGATCTTCTGGAGTCACACATTCCCAGCTATGGTCCTGAACGATTTTTCGCTTCCATTTGAATACTTCAAACATTTCGTCTGATACACATGAAGCCATTTTTGCGATATTAGCCGTCTCGCTCATAAACACGTCCTAACTTGAACTTAACGTTGATTTTCCACCTTTGACGTGCTTGATAAACAGAAAAGTCATCCCGCAGGTGGCTTTGGATTAAACATATAGTATTTACCCCCTATCTATTAATATGGAGCCAGTTGTCCTATTACTCAATTTAGTAAGTTTTACTTCCGTCAAAGTAGATACAGTACTGTTACCTACTCGCTGGAGCACTATGGTGACCAGAAGTTCCTACTGTTATCGGATAACTAAAGGGGTTACATCACATCCTAGCATGACATACCCCAACCTATTAATTTTAATCTAGAAACCATTGAGTTCACGGCTCTGATTTTTTGCAAAGTGTTACCACACTCACACTAACGAATACCACTTTTTAAGGACTCTGCTTACGAAAAAGGTTAACCATATCAGGAATTATTCAGTGCGAACATTTCCAAACCAGACGGTAATATTCAGCACGTCAACTTTCACAGCACCATATTTATGGTATCACCTGCTACACCAAGGCCTGTGTTATCCCCGTAAAATAAAATTTAGAAGTTCGACAGGCCTCCCCAACTAAGCCACCCTCTCCTTCTCAATTCTCTCCATCAACGCCAACATCGCAGCATTACGTTTTGCGGCTAGCCAATCTGCTAGGCCATCGAGAACTGGGTGGTATTGGCGTTTGAATACCGAGAAAGTGCAAACGAAGCGGCCGGAGCACATGGCGGCGAAGCGGCTTTCTAGATCCCACGCTACACGGCCATCGTTACAATGCATGCATTTACGGTAGTGGCGGTTTGGGGCTCGGTACTTACCGCTTCCACCGCAGCAAGAACAAACACGGCCTTGTGGAGTGATCGCTTCTTCCACAGCTGCGCGAACAATGGCAGCAAATGCGGCTTCGCTTTTTTGGCCGCGCCAGTCATCGGTCAGAGTATACAATTCCGCAAGAACCGCTTTCTCAAGTGCTCTTCGAGATTGTGCGTTGTCCAGTAACTCCACAAACAAAACTAAAAAACCAACTGGAGATTCCTTCCAGGTTATCCCCACCATCCCGAGTTGGTCTTCAAGAGAAAATAAGCCCCTGCCGCCCTTTTGCGGTTCGTAATTTATGCCTTTCAAATCGAATTTAGCCAATAACGTTTCTGGTCGCATTTACGCTACCTCCTTGCTGTTCCTCACCTGCTTGCGAAAACTCTCCCACGTGAAGCTCACCCACTCGCAGCTCTCCAACAAACGCTCCATCACTCGTGCCCCAAGAACCTGAGTCAGGTCATCAGATTTCAGATTGGTCAGAATGCCGGTTGCCTTCTCGTTGGTGTAACGTGAGTCGATGATGGTGTTAATCATGATCGCCTCGTGGTCATTCATGCGCTGCACCCCAACCTCATCGAGCACCAACAGATCCACCTGAGACAGATACTTCAGAAACTGAGCTTCCGTCACATTCGATTGGCGGTTGTACTTATCTCGGATTTTCATCATCAGCTCAGCCACCGTAATCACCAACACCGTATGATTGCGAGTCATCAGCGAATTCGCCATCGCACAAGCTAGGTGATTTTTTCCCGTCCCAGTAGAACCGGAGAAGATAAAATTCTTCGAGCCACCCTCTAAGAACTCCGACACCCAACGGCGAGAAACACTGAACGCCTGACGCTGGCCTTGGCTGTCTGTCACGTAGTTTGCGAATCGACACTTTTGGTGTTTCTTGCCAACACCGCTGCGGCCAAGCAAATCCTGAACCTTGCTCTGCTGGTAGTTTTGAAATGCAACTTGGCTTTGCTTCTCGACTTCCTGCTGAGCGATTTGCTCCATCTGCTCAGCCGTGTACGGCACAACGTTCGCAGGCATCGCTTGCTGTAATTTTTGGTAAAAGCTGCTCATTGGTCACCTCCATCTTGGCGGTCTTTGAACCACTGAGGTGGTCCGTAATCATCAGGGTTGGTTTGGTCAGAAAACTGCTCCACCGGAATTAACTTTGAGTTTGGCGAGGACGATTTGAGGCTAAACAAACCCTGCCACTCGTTGTCGATGGATTGCGTAATGATTTGGCGCTGCATGCTCACCACGTTCTGGGAGAGCTTGAGCAAGTCGAGCATTTTGGTTCGCTCGCCCCGCTCAGTTTTGAAAGGCTTTTTGATTCGCTTACGGAATGCCAGGTACTCAGCCCAAGCATCGCGATCGAGCATGGCTGGAATGTGCTCCTCAGAAACCAAGCTACCCGTGATGGGAGACTTTTTGTTTACTTTTTCTGTAGTAGTCTCTGGTAATCTCTGTGTAGTCTCTGTTTTAGTTTGGCTGATTTGTGCAGCACTGCTTGGCACATTTGTACGTTCTAGTTTGGCGCATTCCGCCAAACCAGTTTGCTCCATTTGTGCAATCAAGTTTGGCTCATTAATGCGGTAGAAAACTCGACAAGGCACACCTTGTTTTTTCTCTTCCAGAATACCCAACTGACGCAGTTTTTTACGCGCGGTATCAAGCTCTCTTCGAGTCATGCCCGTTTCGTCTTGCCACTCTTCCTGAGTTTTATAAAACCACCCAGAAGCGTTCGTTCTTCGGCTCCAGTAAATACTCTGGCTAAGCATTAATGCGCCCGTGATACCAATCCCCATCTTCACGAACGATCTATGAAAAGCGATGGGTCTATCCAGATACTCAATCACGACTCGTCCCCGCTTTCATTGATTCAAAGATTTCCATCGCTTTAGTCCGTGATACGACGAAACGACACACACCGTTATTGGCCACCCAAATCAGGCAGCCGTGATAGTTCTGTAAGCTAAGGCTCATTGCACAAAGTTCTCCGTGTTTTCGGATAAAGGCGCGTACTGTGTGGTGGTCAGCCACTACGCGTTTAAATCAGGCGGCTTTCTTGGCCATCAACGATTCAAGGTATTCCAGAAGCGGCGCGTGAGATGCCTTCGCCTCCTGCACTTCTCGGTACGCATTGCGCAGCTGGCCGATGGTCGCGTTCTCACCCAAAGAGATCACCGCACAAAACGCTTCTGAAGTTTCTTTGTTGTGGTTGTGCAGCAATAAATCGCGGTTAAGGTTGGCATCACTGGCACCAATGCAAGTGACAGAGAACCCAAGCGGGTTGAGAAATTGGTTAAGCATGTCGCTCGCGCGTTTTGCGGGCATCGCCTTAAGTACCGCGGGTAACAAATCCATCATTGTGGCTTTGGCTTCTACACTGGTGCGCTCGACATAGCGGAAAAAGTTCTGCGCGTTGTTCTTGTCATCCGCACCTGGCACTTTGAGCAGAGCTTTACGCTGAGCATCGACTTCATGTTCAAGATCGAGTTTGTGATACAAGCTAGCGACACGGTGAGCAATGCACTCTTTGCTCAGCTCCGTTCGCCAACTTTCTATCGCGTTACGCATAACGCTTTTAAAACTGTTGTTCATGGTTTTCCTTACTGGTTGTTTGTACAGAATGTTGTTGATCAGCCTTTTAAGAACGGGGTTTGCTATTTTTTGAATCTAAGGGATTTGGAAATACGTCTGTGAACTGGCACTTAATACCCAAAGCAGAAAATGCATTCACGATTTTCCATCCCATACTGATATTTATGGCTCGAATCCCTGATTCGTAGTTACCTATGGTCGATGGCGTTACTCCCACCATCTGACTTAACTTCGATTGGCTGATTTTGGCTTGATTGCGAAATAATGAAATATTGTTCATTGCTAGCCCTCCGCCAAAGAGAATACACAAAACGTGTTTAACAGTAAACACAAATCGTGTGCTTACACCACACACAGAGCGTGTTAATTTATGGATATGAGTAAAAAGCAAGAAGTGGGGTCGCGCTTAAAGCGATTCCGAGAAGCCCAAGGCATAAGCCAAAAGACCCTAGCTGAGAAATGCGGCTGGGGTGCGTCTCGTATTGGCAATTATGAAGCTGGAGTAAGAAGTATCAATTTAGATGATGCTGAAATTATTGCCTCGGTATTAAAAATCAAACCATATGAAATCCTATTCGATTCCTCAGAAATCGACTCAATTCCAAATGTACATGAAATAGATATTCAACCTAGGCTTCAAAGCTCATTCCCTCTTTTAAGTTCTGTACAGGCAGGTCAATGGACAGAAGCTTGTGAGGCATACGCCTTAGATGAAATAGACGAATGGTATGAAGCAACAGTTAAAACATCGAAGCGAAGCTTTTGGTTAAAAGTTCAAGGTGACTCGATGACCAGTTTGTCTGGGGTCAGCGTCCCTGAAGGAACTCTTGTACTGGTCGATACAGAGAAAGAACATTGCAATGGTTCTTTGGTTGTAGCGAAGTTAACAGACGTTAATGAAGCAACGTTTAAAAAGTTTGTAACTGATGGTGGTCAGGACTATTTAAAGCCATTAAATGAAAACTATAAAATGATTCCTATCAACGGTAACTGCAAAATCATCGGTGTCGTAGTAGAAGCAAGACTAAGACTCGTATAGAAAAGACAAACAGCTTTTTTTCATAAAACCGCCTAACTTTAGGCGGTTTTTTTATATTTGGCGCAAACCAAACACAAAACGTGTTGACATAATAAACACGTTTTGTGTATTTTATTCCTATCGAGGCAATCTAGTAAACACAATTAGTGTTCAAAATCTAGTATGCCTGACCAGACGCAACTTACCGATCTGACCAATCGGTTTCCGAGAACTTTGTGCAATGAGAGCTTAATGATGAAAGCAATGACGTTAGAACAAACTCACCAACTGCTAAACAACCTGCAATTACTGAATGTGTGCAGCCATCAGTTTGAAGAGTTCACAGCAGAGCTAAGTAAGGATGATCCGCTTCGTATCGCTGCGACTTCCATCTTTGAAGGAGCCGAAGACTTTAAAGGGCTGGAGATTCACGTAAACGAAGAAGACTTTGAAAAGGCGCAAGAGCTATTCAGCCAGCTGGTTAGCCTGCAAGCCGCAGTGGAAGCGAGAACGCTACCCCACTAGAAAGAGAAAACCCCTATCGGTGACCAAACCAACAGGGGCGTTCTTTGTGCAATGAGACTTAGATAACCAAACCTCGCAATCAGTATATCTCTGGCTGACCACCAATATCAAGGGCTTAGGCTGATTGCGGGTATTCACCCACAAGCAATAGGAACTTTGTGTAATGAGTACTTTAACTTACCGAAACAGCCAAGAAGCATTTATCGCCAAACATATGACCACAGCTCTCGAGAACGATGGACATGAAGAACTCGACATCAAACGCGCCGTTGAGCGCGGAATCAATCACTATCGTAATACTGCAGGTTTTGCCAAAGGTAAGGTGTTCGATGAATGCCTAGCCAGAGCTAAACAGATGCTCTCACCTAGCAAACCAAAGCGAACTAGAAAGAGCAAAACAAAATGACACCTGAAGAGCGTAAACGTAAGCAAAACGCAAAGCGCGCTCAAAGATGTAGAGATAAGCGCAAAGCCAACAACAACCATGATTTGCGCATATCTCTAAACCCTCAGGAACAGGCGAAGCTAGAGAAAATCTGTCAGTTCTTCGCCTACCCTGCTGAACCCTATACACAGGAAGAAGCACTACAGTCACTGATCCACCGTGTTTATAGCGAAATTCCAGTGATTCAAACGCAACTGGGGAAATGCAGTAAGTGCGGAGAACAGCTCCCAGAAGGGTGCGCCAAGCTAAGCGATGGCGGTTTATTTAAAGGTGACGCGACTTGCTGGCACACCGCTAATCGAGTTCGTATTTATCAGCCAACGGCTACAGTTAACGAAAATTAGGAATTTGTGTAATGAACTATTCAGACTTCAATCAATCACCGATGAACTTCACCTACTCTGCTCCTGCTTTCGTCCGTGAGTCAGCGAAACAAACAGAAAAACCTGCCTATGACGCAGAGCGTTACCCTGAGTCGTCCAACAAGATCATGTGTCATCAAGAGGTATTGGACTTCTTCAATAAGAAGCGAACCACCATCATCGCCTGGCGCAAGAACCGCAACTTCCCAGAGCCAATTAGCAAATCACCGCTGCGTTGGATACGCGCAGCGGTGATGGAATGGGTAGAGCATGAAGGTGGGTTTAAGGCTGGGGTTTAGAGGGTTTTGCCCTAAATTACCTCATCGTTGGGAATGAGTCTTGAGCAATTTATGTTCTTATTTGCCAATTCTATTATTGGGCAATTCATTTTTAAGCCTAAAAATTAAAAACTCCTCTAAAGCACTCGCTTCAAAAAAAGTTTCATCTGGTACAGCCCAAGCAACGAAATGAGTCGCTTGGTCGCTCCACTTACTCTTTTTAGAACTATATATATGGTCCACAATACGATGCCATATGGCCTTCTTCTGTGCCGAGGACTTACCTATATAAATAATTTTCTCGCCACAGAATATTGCATAGACCCCTTTTTTTGCAGCGTCTACTGGACAGATTGGGTCTGTAACATTTAAGTCAAACTCTGGCACAAACGTCAGAGGTTGCATCTCTGGGTGTCTAAAACGAGCCTGATACTCATCAACTAACTTAATTAAATCATCTAGTATTGCCATGCTAAATCCAATATGTGTAACCGCGTTAATTGGTGAGCAACGCTGCCGCGTAAGCAATTGCGGTTTAAATACAAACCCAACTTTGAACTAAAAATGCCAAGCATTGGGAGTCACTTTTATATATCAATATGAGAGCTATTTTAAGTCACTCTTATCGACCTTCAATACAGCTTGGTATGTGTCATTTAGATACTCACGCATGCCCTTTAGGATCTTACCTGTCCAACCATCAGATGTTACGTCACCACTAAAACCAATATCTTTTGAACCCTCGGCAATAACAGCAACCTTGGTATTGTTATCTTCTTCTATAAAGTAAACGCCTGCCATGACATTCCAATCATGCATTGTCATGCCATGCTCACCGATAACCAGACCTTTTGAGAAGTCAGCTTGACGAAGGGAAAAGCCAGCATTTCCTAAACCAACTTTTGCTGCATCATAAACCTGTTCTTTTGTATAACCTCTAAAGGTTTCAACATGCTTGTATTGAGACCAGCCTGTTTTTCCTTCTACTCCATAAAAATCAACTTCACTCGCACTTTTAGGCATCATACCCACCGTGGCACAAGCTTGAAGTAAAACGGTAACCGATAGGACTAATAGTTTATTCATTGTTCACTCACACATTAAAAATAATAATTTGGACGTTATAGCTTCTAAAGAAATATTCGGGCGTTAAGGGAATTAGCAACGTAATACTAAAGTCTCCGCAGACTACCTAAAATACAAAACTGCGACCGCCAAGCGAAGGGAATAACTCTTCAAGGCTTTGTTATTTGTGTTTCTTGTTACGTTTATTAGCTTTGAGTCCCCATGACTGCCAGTGCTTCCCACCTGTTGCTTGAGCGCTATGCCCACGGGTTAGTTTAAGATTCAACGAAGTATTGATAGCCCATGCCAAATACTCTTTGGTACCGTCATTTTTTACAGATGACATTATCTGTTCAAACTTACGCTTTGACTCATGAGCCTTTTTAATTGCGTGTTCTTCAGGAGATTCATACTCGCTGATCGTACTTTCTCGCCAAATTGCCATCATATTGTGCTTTCTAATAGCTTGCCGTAGGGGGTCTAAGTCTATCTTTTTTCTCATTTTAACCTCCGCAAACACTGACACATCACGCCACGTTAAAGTAGTCAGAAGCACCATTACCGAACCTAAACACTACAGAGTAACAAATCCCGCCTCTGAACTGAGAACACCAAATGCTAAGAATCTGCCTTAAACGCTTTATTTTGATTGCTTTTTATTCAAAATATCATAAAGCCCCTGCACTTGTGCATCTGTGTTAGTTTGTTGTGGATTGTTTAATCCCAAGTTCAGTAATTCACTAAAAGGATTGGCCGGTGTGCTAGAAGTAAGTGGTTCTGGCTTCGCTTTTAATGCCAACAACTCAGATTCAAGCTGACTAATCCTTGTTTGTAACTCTGAATTTTTCAAACATAGTGCTTTAACGCCGGCACGATATGTACTAATTAGAGATTCATCTAGTTGGTCGGCAAGTTCATACGGATTTGTATAGAATGATGGGTTATGTCTTTGTGTGACGGTTTTTTTAAATTTCTCAAACTGAAGTCTTTTATGCTTATACAAAGGGTCAGACTTTTCATCATGAGATTTAGGGTCTGTGCTATCTACATTCTTAAAATAAGCAATCACGGGTTTCCCCATTTTCAATGCGTTTGTATACTCCCACCAAGTGATGCTTTGAGATTCATTACCAGTCATAGTTTTTAAGATTGACCCGAACCTGTCACCGATAAGCAGAATAACAAAGTCACTTTCTTTAATACCGTTGAGTATTTCTTTTTTTGATGACTGATTTGAAGCAGGTCGTATATCTAATGCATTAACATTCAATCCTCTATTTTTCAAAACATCCGCTATCGCAGCTCTATCCTCGTATAAATCAACAAATGTTGAACTGATAAACGCAGATGGGTGTGATGTATGAATATTTATTTTCATAATTAAAATCTCCTTCTGACTACACTGTACACATGTAGACGTACTCAAGGTGTGGACAACGCCACCAACTGATCTAATAGAATGCTCAGTAAACACTAAAACTAATTCAAACCAAGAAGCCACGTGTTGGTAATAACTCTTAGATGCCTTATTATGCTCTTGGTCTGTCAGCGACTTCTTGCCAAATCTGGTTATCTATTAAAGACGATCTTTGAACATTGAGGTTTGAATAACCACTAATTGAGTGAATTACTTCCTTCACCGACTTGAAGATTTCCTCTGGAACCCAAGGACTCAAAGTGACTCCAACTATACTTCGTCGACTTATATTAAGGTGAACAAATTGAAGTGATTCTTGTCTTGACTCGTAAATAGCACGAAATTCTTGCTCGTCTGAAAAAGCTAAACGTTTGATGAACGGTAACTCATTGGTTTCTGGTGGTCTATCTTTAAGTTCGCTAATAGGCAGATAGTACACCTCATCTACTTTAGCCGTTCTATATCTAGCAATATCATCCATTAGCCTTTGCTTATTAAATACTATCCTAACACCACTAATACCATCAGCGAATACTTTCCAATGATGGTATGTCTCAGCTTTAGTAGTAAAACACAATGCAAGAAGGCTCTTAAGCCGTTTCTTTTTTCTATAAAGCTCCATGTAATAAGAATCATTTTTGTCATCCCAAGAACTAGGGTCTAAAAATGTCAACTGTAGATGAAACAGTATATCTAATGCTACTGGCAATGTTGTATATCTGTATAGCCGGTTAGTATTATTCATCTTCTATTCCTTGAGCTCCTTGTTAAATACCGTCCCTCTATATGAGTAATCAACAACATTAAAAACCTAAACAGTGACTTAATCTTAAGTGAGTAGTTTTTGCTGTCACTTGAGTTTACAAGCTTTGTCAATGTACCTATTTTTAAGTACGCATTTTTCACCAGATATTCGGTGTCTTTGCCGACGTACTTTTTGAACTCAGCAAAACCGCCAATTGTTTTGGTTGTTACCTTCTTATTGGAGATGGAATTAATAGAAAAGCCACTTTGCATCGATTTTTCAAAAACCGAACGTTCTAGGCCGTTCACTATATTGACTTGACCAAGACCGTTTTTTAAAGCATCGGCAAGAAAAGATAAGTTACTCTGAAGCTCAAATACCAAAGCCTGCTTATTGGCACTTTTCGTTTGCCATCTAGCTCTTTCTTTATCAAAAATATCGTATAGTTCTTTCCAAATACTCATTAGCTTCCTTTAGGCCTTTAACGCTTATTAAACGGCTAAGAGCCACCTTTTCGACATTATCATGCCGCCTTTCATTGTTAGATTCAAAAGTTAAACAGCTAGTTATTGATCTATGCTACCAATTGGTCAGCAACAAGCATACTAATTTACAACTACTTTTTCATATTCCAGCTCTTTTTGCACTTGGGCAAACAACGCTTCTCCAAACTTTTCATATGCTTCTTTTTGGTCTGATAGCCAGTCATGCTTGTTGTATATCGCCATTACGCCAACCAGCTCATGCCCGAGCATTTTTTCGGTCACATGTGGCATTGTGCCAAGTTCGGAACAAGTGGTAGAAATACTGCGTCTGAAATCGTGGGTTCGCCAGTGAGGTAGGTTCAGGTTATCGCGTAACCTTCTTATGTAGCGGTTTGCTGCGGATATGCTGATGGGCTTATGGAGGGATGCGCCAGGGAAAAGGTATTCATCATAGATGTTCATTAACCTTTCCAGCATCGGCTTGATGTGTTTAGGGATGGGTCTGCGAATGGTGTTACCCATTTTGCTGAGTTCTGGCGGTACCGTCCAAATGTCGTTGACCATATCGAAGTGTTCACGCTTGGCCAAGCGAAGTTCAGATAATCGGTTACCCCATAACATTGTTATTAAATGCAGATTCTTGGTCGTTGTTCCTGCTTTGCTGCGCTCAATCGCAATCCACACTTTGGCGAGTTCAGGAAGTGATAACACGCGGTCACCGGCTTTGGCCGACTCACCGACATCTTGCTGCCTGATTTTTTCAAAGTGCGTTCCATCGATAAGGAACTTGGATTTACAGAAGTTAAGACAAGCGCGCATTTTGGAAAACGCGGAGTTTGCCGTCTTTGGGTTTTTCTTGGCGATGTCGTCGAACCAACGCATCCATTCTCGTGCTGAGATCTTTTCTACATCGACATCAGGGAAGGCATTGTAAAAGTAGTTGCTCGCTACCGAACGGTAGAGTGTCTGCGTCCCCTCTTTTTGAGTCGAGACTTTGTGCTCAAACCAGTAATCCAAACAATCTTTTAGGGTGAGAAAGTCGGTTTCACCCGTCATGGCTATCTCGGGGTTTCTGCCCTCTTCTTTCAGCTCAAGCATCCTTTTATGGATTTGCCTTGCATTCTTGAGGGTGGTTATCGGATACTTGCCAATACGGATGCGTTTGTTTTTACCATTAAACCTGCAGCGGTATTGGAAAGTGATGTTTGCTTTGGGCGATATCTTCGCTACTAAACCTTCACCGTCATTCAGTTCTGCCGGGCCGCTATATTCGCTTAGCTTTGTAATAGCTTTTAGCTGCTTGTCTGTAATACTCAAGTTATCTACCTTAAAAATTAGGACGCAGCACTTACAAAATTTGGACACATATTTGGACGCAAGTGCAAATGTAAAACGCGTTAAAACTACAAAAACCTAATGAAAAGATAGCATAACAAACAACGCTAATCGACTGATTAACAAGGATAGTTTTGAAGAACAACGAACAAAAAAAGAATCCTATGAATAACTCAGAACAGCCGACATTCTTCTTCTTTGACTACGAGACCTGGGGTACAAACCCCGCAAAAGATCGTCCGAGTCAGTTCGCTGGTGTTCGCACAGATGAAAACTTCAATATCATCGGCGAACCTTTAGTGATGTATTGCCAGCCACCTGCTGATTATCTCCCTTCTCCTGAAGCTGCTTTGATTACGGGCATTACCCCTCAAAAAGCCGTTCAGGAAGGTCTGTCTGAGCCTGAGTTCATCGCTAAAATTCATGCGGAGTTGTCCAAACCGAACACCACGAGTTTGGGTTACAACAGTATTCGTTTTGATGATGAAGTGACGCGTTATACGTGTTACCGAAATTTCATTGATCCTTATGCCTGGAGTTGGCAGAACGGTAACTCACGTTGGGACTTACTTGATGTCATGCGTGCTTGCCATGCACTCCGTCCGGAGGGTATCGAGTGGCCAGAAAACGAAGACGGATTTACGAGCTTTAAGCTAGAGAACTTGTCTGTTGCCAATGGTATCGAACACAGCAACGCGCATGATGCAATGGCTGACGTTATCGCGACGATCGAGATGGCGAAAAAAGTCAAAGCCGCGCAGCCTAAGCTGTTTGAGTACTTCTTCTCGATGCGTCAAAAACGTAAGCTGAATGAGTTGGTTGATATCGTCAATATGACGCCTCTGATGCATGTATCAGGCATGTTAGGGCGTGAGTGCCAATACACAAGCTGGATTGTACCAGTTGCCTGGCACCCAACGAATAACAACGCGGTAATCACGATTGATTTAGCGAAAGATCCGCAGCCAATTCTTGAGTTATCAGCCGAAGAGCTTCATGAAAGGTTGTACACCAAACGTGAAGATCTCGGAGATTTATTGCCAGTACCAGTCAAACTCGTGCACCTGAACAAGTGCCCTATTCTGGCTCCGGCTAAAACACTGACCGCAGAAAACGCCGAATCTATTGGCATAGACCGTCAGCAGTGTTTGAACAATCTTGCACTGCTTCGCCAGCATCCAGAGATTCGTGAAAAACTGATCAGCCTGTTTTCTGTAGAGCGCACGTTTGAAAAGAATGATGATGTAGATACCCAGCTTTATGATGGATTCTTCTCGCCTGCGGATCGCGCAGCAATGGATATCATTCGTGAAACCGACCCGAATAACCTGGCAGCTCTGAATATTGAGTTCGATGATAAACGCATTAAGCCACTGCTTTTCCGTTACCGTGCACGAAATTTCCCAGGTACTCTTGATGAACAAGAACAAAGACGCTGGGCACTGCACTGCCGCGAAGTGTTTGAAAGCCAGATTGAAGAGTACATGATGAATTTGGAGAACTTAGTTCATGAACATGAAAGTGACGAAAAGAAAATCGCGCTATTAAAATCCGTTTACCGTTACGTTGAGAGCCTAGCCTCTTAATTTTATTACTTAATCCAAGGGCACCATCAGGTGCACTTGTCGTTTCAATATGCTATCAAAATGATAAAAGATCGATTCTTACAACTGGTTCAATTGCTTATTTCCCTCTTTCTCATCATGGGATCGCTTGGTATTGGGGTTACTATCCAAAAGTTCACTGACGTTGCCGTCCCGGGCAGTGTTATTGGCATGATCATCTTGTTTTTTAGTATGGTGCTTGGCATCGTTAAAGTGGAATGGGTCAAACCTGGGGCGACTCTGTTTATTCGCTACATGATTTTGTTATTTGTCCCAGTCAGTGTTGGCCTCATGCAGCATTTCGACCTCTTATTCGCTAACGCCTGGTCAATTCTTGCTAGCGCGGTAGGTGGTACCCTGATTGTTCTGGTCAGTCTTGCGTTGCTGTTAGATTACTTGCTTAAGGAGAAACACTAATATGTGGATTTTACTCACTATTGTCGTTTTCCTGATCGCCCGGAAAATTGCGGTCAAGGCAAATAATCCCCTTGTAAACCCGCTACTTATCAGCATTGCGGTCATTATCCCATTGTTAACCTATTTGGACGTGCCGTTTGACACTTACTACGCCGACAACCAGATATTCAGTTTCTTACTGCAACCAGCGGTTGTCGCGCTTGCTTATCCACTTTACGAGCAGCTGCCACAAATTAAGGCCAACTGGCGTATCATTACACTCGCTTGTGTTGTGGGTAGTGTGATGTCAATGCTGACGACAACCTTAATCGCCGTAGCATTTCATACTGAGATTAGTTTGATCGCCAGCTTGGTGGGTAAATCCGTGACAACCCCTATCGCAATGGAAATCTCCAGCCACCTCGGTGGTGAAGCCGCTGTTGCTGCGATCTTAGTTCTTCTCGTGGGTTTGCTGGGTGCCATCGTCGCCTACCCGATCTATAACCTGATTGGCATTAAGCATCCTATCGCCCGAGGCCTTACCATGGGTACCGTGTCACACGCACTCGGTACGGCAGCCTGTGTAGAGAAACAACCGGCCGACGCGGCATTTTCATCTCTGGCGTTGGTTCTCTGCGGTATTATCACTTCTGTTCTGGCACCAAGCTTTTTCGCTCTGGCTGTCTGGCTATATCAATAATTAGTATCAGCGACCTGCCTGTCCCTACGGCAGGTCGCCCCCTTCATTTCCCATTCTTTTCCTCTACAGTTCAAAACCGTAAAACCAAAGCTAATAAGAAAGCGTTTTCATTCCCCCATTTCTTGGGTATATGTGCATGAGTTGATATAGTTATGAGACGAAATTTACACTCAGCAGCTGCGCAATCGAATACATGTGTGACATCACTCTAATTATGTAACAAGCACAATTATTGCATAATTAAACGTGATATAAATCACTGAACATTTCTCTCCTTTGCTTAGAATAATTGTCCATGCATTAACAAGGATTCAACATGAAAAGTCGCATTGAACAAGCGCTATCAAACGCTCCTGAAGCACTTTCAAACCAACTTGCTCCTATCGTCCTTGCCGACGATTTTGATGCCACTCTTTCAGTTCAGCAGTTCGAGCAGTTACTTTCCGCTACTGGCTTATCAGATAAAGAGCTACGTGTTGCTCTGCTTCCTTTTGCCGCAGCCTATTCTTACGCTCCGATTTCTGAATTCTATGTTGGCGCGATTGTTCGCGGTCTCTCAGGTCGCCTTTACTTTGGTGCAAACATGGAGTTCCTTGGTGTTCAGTTAGGACAAACCGTTCACGCAGAGCAATCTGCAATCAGCCATGCCTGGATGAAAGGCGAACGTGGTCTAAAAAACATTACAATTAACTTCAGCCCTTGCGGTCACTGCCGTCAGTTTATGAATGAGCTGTCTACCGCGAAAGAGTTAAAGGTACAGCTACCAGAGCGTGAAGAAAAATCGCTACACGAATACCTTCCTGAAGCGTTTGGCCCTGCAGATTTGGGGATCACATCTGGTTTAATGGCAGACGTGAAGCATCAGTTTGGATGTGATGATGACGATGTATTGATTCAAAAAGCCGTTGATGCAATGAACATGAGTCATGCCCCATACACGAACAACCTAAGCGGCTTAGCATTAGAGCTTGCTGACGGGCGTATTATTCAGGGTGCCTACGCAGAAAATGCCGCATTCAACCCAAGCCTTCCACCTCTGCAAGTGGCGCTGATTCAGGTACTTCTGGCTGGCGAAACGTTCGATAAAATTACAGCAGCGGCTTTGGTAGAAAATTCTGAAGGCAAGATTAGCCACTTAGCCGATACACAATCGACGTTAGAAGCGCTGAATCCGGATATTCCGCTCAGTTTCGTTAACGTGTAACACCGACAATAATGTCGATCGAAGCTCTACAAGATGTAGAGCTTTTTTATTGTGAAAAAGCCGGAAGCAAACGTTTGCTTTGCGAGAAAAATTCAGTATGATCCCCTGAAAATTTTGTCTCATCACTTTATTTTGTAAGGGAACAATATGTTCGGTACCGCAACTAGCGCGAATGCTACCCGTGTATTACTTTTAGGCTCAGGCGAACTTGGTAAAGAAGTAGCAATTGAATGCCAACGACTTGGTTTAGAAGTCATCGCTTGTGACCGTTACGCGAATGCACCAGCGATGCAAGTCGCTCACCGCAGCTACGTGCTTGATATGCTAGATGGCCAAGCTTTAGAAGAGATCATCAACAAAGAACAACCAGCTTACGTGGTACCGGAAATTGAAGCTATCGCGACAGACAAACTGGTTGAGCTTGAAGAGAAGGGCCTGAATGTAGTTCCAACTGCAAAGGCGACTAAACTCACCATGAACCGCGAAGGCATTCGCCGTTTAGCCGCAGAAGAGCTTGATCTTGCCACTTCTCCTTACAAATTTGCAGATAGCTATGACGATTTCAAAGCGGCAGTAGAATTCGTCGGTATCCCATGTGTCGTTAAACCAGTAATGAGTTCATCTGGTAAAGGCCAGAGCGTTATCAAAACAGAAGACGACATCGAAAAAGCGTGGAATTATGCACAGGAAGGCGGTCGTACTGGCGCAGGCCGTGTGATCGTGGAAGGCTTCATCGATTTCGACTACGAGATCACGCTACTGACAGTACGTGCGGTTGATGGCGTACATTTCTGTGCTCCAATCGGTCACCGCCAAGAAGATGGCGACTACCGTGAATCTTGGCAACCACAAGAAATGTCTGAGAACGCGATAAAAGCGGCTGAGTTCACTGCTGAGAAAGTGGTTAATGCTCTGGGTGGTTACGGCATTTTCGGTGTGGAGCTATTTGTGAAAGGCGATAAAGTTATCTTTAACGAAGTGTCTCCTCGCCCACACGATACCGGCATGGTAACCATGATTTCACAGGAAATGTCTGAGTTCGCGCTTCATGTCCGCGCGTTTACAGGTATGCCAATTAACAAAATCGTTCAATACGGACCTTCTGCATCAGCAGTCATACTGGGACAAGGCACTTCAACGAATATTCGTTTCGATAACCTGTCTGAAGTATTAGCACAGCCACAGACGCAAGTTCGTCTATTTGGCAAACCTGAAATCGACGGCCGTCGTCGTTTGGGTGTCGTACTTACTCGTCGTAAGACTATAGAAAAGTCTGTCCAGGATGCTGTAGAAAGCGCATCAAAAGTAAATATCATTTACTAAATGCCCCATTTAGGCGTCTAAAATAACAAAAAGCGCAGCGACTATTCGTACTTTACTAAATAGTCAGCTGCGCTTTTTTGTATCTCTGGGCAAGTAACGGCCTACAACATTAAAAGTTACAGCGCTTCGATTAAATACACTTCTTCAGAAAAACGACTCAGCCCCTGCTTTGCAATTTTCGGGTGATCTTCATCGGCTTCATCAACGTTCAGACAAGTGACTTTGTAACCAGAGAATAGTTGTTCTATCTCATTTACCGGTACACTAAATGGAGGGCCAGCCATCTCTTCCTGAACGTAGTTTAGTGTCACAAGCAGAATACGACCTCCCGGATTAAGAAGCTGTTTTAAACGAGTTGCGTACTCTTCTCTCATATCTTGCGGGAGTGCAACTAATGCAGCGCGATCATAAACGATATCGGCTTGAGAAATAGGAGCACTAAAAAAGTCCCCGGTATAAATTGAGAGCTCATCAAACTGGTACAGCTCATGCCTGCCATTTAATTGCGTTACCGTTGGGGTATAAAAATGCTCAGCGAAGAAAGCACGCACCGCAATTTGGCTTAACTCGACGCCAGTAACCTCGTCATGTTTGGTTGCCAACCATACTAGATCTTCAGATTTACCACAGAGCGGAACCAACACGGTATCTTCGCGTTTTGGATTCGTAAGATGCCAGTGCTGAGGCAATAATGGATTTACATCTTCCAGGTGAAATCCAATTTTGTTGCTGGCCCACTTGCTGTGCCAAAATTCTGGGTCTCTCATTTTACTTTCTACTTGTCAGCTGATTTTCATTTTGTGCGATAAGACTAATGATTTTTTCGAATTTGTCTATGCTGTTCATCTTTAGTTAATCCTCAAATGCTAGGATGCAATCATGATAAACCAAACGATACTGACGCTTAATTAACAGAACAATGAAAATATAAATGGTGATCTAACGCATAATTCCACTGCAAACGTGAGAGTTAACCTTGGAATGTTTCAAAAGATCCCCCATTTATAAATAACAACCTGATTTGCAAACTTAGCGACTTCTATGTCCCCCATTTTCTAAGTGCAAGCAAGTTAAGGAGAGTGAATGAGCTTATTTTTACGTACAGCAGCATTGATGCTTTTGGTACTAAGCCGTGCACCTGCATTCGCCGCTATTCCTGCGCCAAGTAACGAACAAAACCGGACGACCAGTCAAAATGAGGTATGTCCAAAGTTATTCAAACATAGCCTAAGTGGCTTGTATGGTATTCAACCACTAGACACATACCCAACTCAGCCATACTCTGATTTTGATATTCTTTACAGCAAAGCACATCAAGCTCAATTCGAACTTGAGACCATCTGTAAAAGTACGGCCCTTCTCAACGACGCCCAACCTTACTTTGCCGGCGTAAAATCCAAACAACGAGCAGAGGAAAAGATCGCTCACGAACTTGATGGTCAGGTGGAACGAATTACTGACCTCGCACGTGCGACAATAGTGGCAGAAGATGTGGCCAGTTTAGTTTCAATCTACGAAACACTAGAACGTGAAACGACGATTGTTAAAGTCAAAAACCGATTTAAAAAACCGGGGCCATCGGGTTACCGAGATTTAAACTTACTGGTTCGTTTACCGAAAACAAACCTAATTGCAGAAGTACAAATCCATTTGAAAGCCATTGCGGATGTGAAAAACGGTCCGGAACACGACTTATATGAGAAAATTCAGAAACTTGAACGACAAGCGACAATGGAAAAACGTAGCCTGACTGAATTTGAAATGGCATCAGTGAGAACCATGCGCAGTCAAGCGAAGAACTTGTACCAACAAGCATGGCAGCCTTACTTAACCACGCATTTAGAAGCTGCTTAGCAAAACATCTTCTCTGAAAATAATAAACCACCGCATTGCGGTGGTTTTCTTTTGTATGCCGACACTATATGCACACACAACAAATGACCACGATCAGGCCGTGATCGATTTGATTGCTTTACTGTTCTTTCTTAAGATTTTCTACGCGAGCTTTCAACTTCTGGCCCGGGCGGAAGGTAACGACACGTCGAGCAGTAATTGGAATATCTTCACCGGTTTTCGGGTTACGACCAGGTCGTTCGTTCTTGTCACGAAGATCAAAATTTCCAAAACCTGACAGTTTTACCTGTTCGCCACTTTCCAGTGCCTTACGAATTTCTTCAAAGAACACTTCCACCGTTTCCTTGGCGTCCCGTTTACTAAATCCCAATTTATCAAACAGGTTTTCTGCCAATTCGGCTTTTGTGAGCGCCATAAAACTTTCCTCAAAGCTATGTTTAACAATGCTACCTAGTGTAGCGCCAGAGCAGTTTTACCCTACCAATTCAACAACATATCGGGGTTACATCAGGAAGTGTATGACAAGCTTATGATTTTCGCCAACTTTTTTCTTTACGATTAAATGGATTACAGCTGTATAAATTATTGTTAAATACCGATATTTTAGCGCTTTTTATTTAGAGAAATCTTAAATACAAATAACAAGCAGTTAAATTGACCATAATCTTACCTATATTTAGTTAATTTCCCTATTTGATAAATATATCACGCATAGACTAATTTACAATTTTCTGACATAAAAGTTGTCGATATTTCAGTAATTTGTACGTAGCTAGGCACCAAACCTACTTGTCCCAACCTTTCTCCAGCTACCGCCAGTTCTTCGTTTTAAAGCTTGATTCACCCCAAGATTCTCGCTGTTTTTCGATGACTCAGCATACAAAGGTTGATAGTTTGAACTCAGGTTCATTTAGTAACTCATTTTTAACGTCTATTTAAGAGCGGTCATGATAAATCAAGTCATTAATATTCTTTTTCCTGTATTTGCTCTTGTTGGCGTAGGTTACTTGGTTGGTCGTCATATCAAACCCGACTTCCGCCCAATCAATCGAATCAACATTGATGTATTTACCCCTGCGTTGGTATTTTCTTCGCTTGTCAGCATGCCGCTTGATGCGGATCAGGGGCCTCTTCTTTTCGCCGCCGTTATCGCTGTTTTAGCCCCGGGTTTACTTATGATACCTATCTGTAAAGTGACTGGGTTAACCTTTAAAGCGTGGGCACCCCCACATATGTTCCGTAACAGTGGTAACTTAGCTATTCCTCTGTTTACTTACACATTCGGAGATGTTGCGCTTTCTTCAGCGGTTTTGCTGTTTGTTGTATCAGCTTGTTTGCATGTCAGTTTGGGAGTAATGCTACTGAGCAACGGTAATCCACTGAAGCAAATCATCAAAATGCCAATATTTTTTTCGGCCTCTCTCGCATTATGTCTGAACTTATCTGGAATCGGGGCGTGGACTCCCCTATATGAAGCAACCGCCTTGTTAGGCCAAGCGGCTGTACCTGTCATGTTACTTTCTCTTGGTGCACAGATGTGTAACTTACGCTTGGATGGCCTAAGAATTGGTGTGATCTGTACAGTACAATCACTGGTAACGGGAGCAGTCGCGTTTGCGTTAATCTACTGGTTCATTCCACTGCCTACCATGCAGTTACAAATGATGGTACTTTTCACCATGTTACCGCCTGCCGTTATGAATTATTTATTCGCAGAGCGGCTGAATATAGAACCAATGAAAGTTGCTTCGATGGTGTTATTTGGCAATTTTTTCAGCATCTTAACCCTACCGCTTTTGCTCACTTACACTTTGTCTCTTTCGTAATGAGGCAAGAGATTCACTTACGATAATGTAACTTTGCGGGAAGAGTCAGATGTTCCGCTTGACGTTCTGACGAATCAACTAACGCTGCGACTTGCTCAAATAAGGCTTGCGCAATAAGTTCACAGTCTTGCTCGATTGAATCAATTTTTATCGGCAAACAGTCCAACATTGCTGAATTATCGAATGTGGCTATTTTTATATTTTCATCCAGCAACCGATGTTCAGTCAGATAGCGCAGCGCGCCTTCCAGAATGGAATAAGAAGCAACAAATATTCTTGTCGGCAGACGCCCAATATCTTGGTGAATCTCCTGCAACATTGCATAACCAGATTCAGGCTGATAATCCTTATGTCTGACCAAAGCCAAATCCAGCGTTATGCCAGTTGCATTCAACGCCGCCTGATAGCCCGAGAATCTGTCTTTACTTGGTGAAAGATTTAATTGCCCGCCTAAATACGCACATTCTTCTGCTTGCTGGCAAAGTTTTTCTACCACCTGTTGTGTCGCACTGTAGGCATCAGTTTTGATCGTGGTTAACGAGGTAGACTCAAAAATACGGTCAAACAGTATTACCGGGGTCTGTTGAGTGACTTCAAGATAAAACGTATCTTCAGTCATCGCTGTCGCGACCATCAACAGATCAACTTGCCTCTCCAGCAGACTCTGAACTGCGGCTTTCTCCAGCTCAGGATTATCTTCCGAAGAAGCGATTAAAAGCTGGTAGCCATGGCTACGGGCCCGCTTCTCCAGTAATTTAGCTGTCGTAGCAAATCCCATATTGGCTAGATCAGGTATCACGAGACCTAAGGTATAAGTACGACTTGCCTTAAGTGCACGAGCGTAGAGGCTTGGTGCGTAATTGTGCTCATCGACCACGGCTTGAACTCGTTTCACCGTTTCTTCATTAATACGATGCTTCTTCGCATGGCCATTAAGGACAAAGCTGACGGTGGACTTAGATACTCCAGCGAGTTCTGCAATATCCGCCAACTTCAGTTTTTTCTTCTTCAAATTAATTTGTTCCGATCATAGCTTAACTACGTTGCGAGCCATGATATCTGGGTACATAGTGAAAACCATCCCTTTTGCTACCATGATTGCGACTTAGTTACCATGATCGCAACTTATCCTCTCCATAGCTTGGTTTAGATCACAATCATTGCCTATTTTCACTCTACTAAATGAATTTCAATTGATTAGCTAAATCGTTTTAGCTAAAAATACTCTCAGTGATTCTATGTAGTTTAAAGGATAAGTTATGAGCACAATTTGGGTGACTGGAGATGCGGTCGTTGATTTGATTCCGGATACCGACAGCACGTATCTAAAATGCCCAGGCGGCGCACCCGCTAATGTTGCGGTAGCTATAGCGCGTTTAGGGGGTAACACTGCGTTTTTTGGTCGCGTTGGACTCGATCCGTTAGGTCGATTTATGAAGGAAACGCTCAAAAACGAGTCTGTAAACACCGACTTTATGTTGCTTGATGAAGATCATCGGACATCAACCGTTATCGTGGATTTGGATGACTCAGGCGAACGCAGCTTTACGTTTATGGTAAAACCAAGTGCAGATCAGTTCCTGCTTCCTGCAGATATCCCCGACTTTTCACAAGGGGACTGGTTACATGTCTGCTCTATTGCTCTTGCAAACGAACCAAGCCGTAGTAGTACGCTTAAAGCAATGCAAGACATTAAAGCAGCCGGCGGTTTTGTCAGCTTTGATCCTAACCTTCGTGCAGAAGTGTGGACAGACCCAAGTCAACTTAAACCAGTGGTACGCCAGGCCATCGAACTCGCTGACGTGGTGAAGTTCTCTGACGATGAACTGCTTTTCTTAACCGATACGAATTCATTAGAGTCTGGTCTGGAAGCGATCAAACCTTTCGGTAATACGCTTGTATTAATCACACAAGGTGCCAAAGGTGCGTTGGTCGTATTTTCCGGTGAGCAAGAGCTGATCTCTGGTCGAGCGGTTAAACCTGTCGATACGACGGGGGCTGGTGATGCATTTGTTGGTGGCCTGCTCGCTAAGTTAGCTCAGCAAGCAGAATGGGCGAATAAAGACACTATTCATGCTGCAGTAAATTGGGCGAATGGCTGCGGTGCGTTAGCCACGACTCAAAAAGGGGCGATGACAGCATTACCGACTCAAGAAGCTTTGCTCGCTTACATTTAAGGTCTAAAACAAATGACCATTAGCAAAATCCCCGCACGTGCGGGGATTTTTGTAGAGGTCATTACTTATGATTGACTAAATGGCGCTTTCGCCGCTTTATATCGGTGTAAAGTTGCTTTTCTCTCATCACCTTGTATTGAGATTCGCATTGCATCTTTGTTAGTAAACACACGTGACGTCATGACCGCAGCACCACCATTTACAAACACTTCAACCGAAGAGTTATCGGCGAGAACACGCAGCTCAATACGTTCGCTGTCTAATGGCAGCTCACGAATCGTATCTTGCGCACGGTTCAACGTTTGAGAGCGATCCATAACCAAACAGCACTTTTCAGCGTCTGCTTGTAAAACGAACTTCTGCTCAGCGCTTTCAAACAGGTTCAGTGCATCACCCCACTCTAGTGTAATGCTCAGGTCAAAACACTTCGTTCCGATGCTCAGACCATCTGAGTTAAGTGTTAGCTCAGAAGAAGACTCAATCAGGGATTCCATCTCCGCAATTGGCCACTGATATAGAGTACCATCTCGATAATTTATTTCTCTCATCGCTGTAAGATGATGCACCCAGCCGTTATCGCGGCTTGGCTGATCCACTTCGTCAGGCAACCCCATCCAGCCGCACATCACACGTCGACCATCTGTCGTTTGCATGCTTTGTGGTGCGTAAAAATCAAAGCCAAAGTCTAAATGCTGAAAATCACCCATTTTCAGACCGTTGCCCTCCATCCAATCGGCTTTCACAATCCCGTTGTGATGAGGAATGGTGTTGTATTCCGAAAAAGATGGGATACCTTGTGGACCAATCACCACAAACATCTGTTCATCCAAATTAAACAGATCCGGGCATTCCCACATATACCCAAAATCACCTAGCTCGTCGCCGTACAAACCATTGAACTCCCATTGGTAGAGATCCTCAGACTGGTAAATAGCGAGGCGTCCTTTAAGATCCGTTGTCTGAGCGCCAAGTAACATTAGCCACTTGTCATTGTGACGTACGACTTTTGGATCTCTAATATGAGGCGTGACATTAGGCGGCAGAGCGTCAATCACCGGACCATGTTTGGTGAAGTTAAAACCATCGCGAGAAATTGCTAAACATTGAGTGGTTTGTCTGTCTCGCTCTTGTCCTATGCGTGTGTTCCCCGTATAGAACAACATCAAATCCTCACCCTGACTCAACGCATGTCCAGAAAACACACCATGGCTGTCACACCAAAAAGATGGCGTCAGAGCAACAGAGTCCCATTCCCAATTAACTAGATCCTGACTCGTTAAGTGTACCCAGTGTTTATCTTTATGTTCACAACTGTACGGATACCACTGATAAAACAGATGGTAAGCGCCATTATGATAAATAAATCCATTCGGGTCGTTGAGTAAGCCCATAGGAGGAGAGATGTGCCAAGTCGGACGGTATTCACACTCTACAGGAACTTGAAAAGCAGAAAAGCGATTACGTTGCTGAGCAGAAATGGCCTCGCCTACTTCCAGCAAGTCTCGACGGTTTAAATTCATGGGACGAGAAAATGTCAACTGAACTTCACCTTGAACCACTTCTCGGGTTTGAATCAAATTAGAATCCTGAACCAAACCGTTATCCCGAACTTCTATCATAAGATCTTTTTCTGTAAGCAGAGTGCGGGTGATATTTTCAATACCTCCACAGACAGAAAGATATGGTGCTAAAGACATCAGTTTACCTAAACAATTAAAATTGGGAACGTTTGCAAAATTAGCATAGCCGCCATTAATTTCCTAGTTTTCGACGTATTTTAAGTAGCCATAGTTGAGGTAGGTCTTGTTTTTAGACGCGATAAAGTCCATTAAACCCCATTATCTTCACTTTTAGTTGGGAACGTTCCTTATTTAGCATGCTCGTTTATTTTGATTTACTGACTGAAAGTATAAAAAAACCCTGCCGAGTTGGCAGGGTTTTTAAACACTCTAATTAGAGAAGAGTTGCGATACGCTTAGTCACGTAGAGTTGCACCAAACTTCTCAGATACGTGAGCAACGATAGCTTCTACCGCACCCGCGATGTCTGCGTCTTCAAGCGTACGCTCAAGCGACTGTAGAGTCAGAGCGATTGCAAGGCTCTTCTTGCCTTCCTCTACACCTTTACCTACGTAAACGTCGAACAGTTTCGCATCTTTAAGGAATTCGCCGCCCTGCTCTAGGCAAGCATTAACAATGTCACCAGAAGCAATTGCATCATCCACTACTACCGCGATATCACGACGGTTTGAAGGGAACTTAGAAAGAGCAACGGCTTCCGGGATCACTTTGGTGTTGATCGCAGACCATTCGATTTCGAATACGATTGTACGACCGTTTAGACCAAATTTACGCTCAAGCTCTGGGTGAACCGTACCGATCACACCTACTTCTCTTTCAGTTTCAAGACCAGCATCTACGATAATTGCTGCAGATTGACCAGGGTGAAGTGCAGGATGCTTAGCTGCTGCGAAAGAGTACGCTTTTTCGTTAGCAGAAAGCTCAAGAATCGCTTCCAGATCACCTTTAAGATCAAAGAAATCAACTGTGTTAGTTTCGATGTCCCAGTGCTCTTCGCTGCGAGTACCAGCGATAACACCTGCTAGCATTGGCTCTTGGCGCATGCCATTCTCAGCCGACTCACATGGAATGAAACGCAGACCGTATTCGAACAGACGAACGCGTGGCTGTTGACGCTTCTGGTTGTGAACAACCGTGTTCAGCAGACCTTGGATAAGACCAAGACGCATTGCTGACATATCCGCTGAAATTGGGTTTGGAAGCACTAGAGGCTCAACACCCGGTACAATCAGTTTTTGCTGCTCAGGCTCAACGAAGCTGTAAGTAATTGCTTCGTGGTAACCACGGTCAACCAATAGGTTACGAACGCGTTTTAACGGAACATCCGATTCAACTTGGTCGTGCATCTTAAGCGCTGCCGCAGGGTGCTGATTAGGAATATTGTCGTAGCCATAGATACGGCCAACTTCTTCAATCAGATCCTGCTCAATAGCGATATCGAAACGCCATGTTGGTGCGACTGCAACCCAGCCTTCTTCTGTTGTCTCAACAGACAGGCCTAGACGCTCCAGAATTTCAACAACATCTGCATCAGCGATGTGGTGACCCAGTAGGTTGTCTAGCTTAGTACGACGCAGCGCAACTTTATTTGGCTTAGGAAGATCCGCTTCTGACTCTACCGCAACGACTGGTGCAACTTCACCGCCACAAATTTCAACGAGAAGTTGTGTCGCACGCTCCATTGCGCTTACTTGTAGTGCGTAGTCCACACCACGCTCGAAACGCATAGAAGAATCAGTGTGCAGACCGTAGCTACGTGCACGGCCACGGATGTGATCTGGTGCGAAGAAAGCACACTCTAGAAGTACATCTTTAGTTTCTGAGTTTACGCCAGAACCTTCACCACCAAAGATACCAGCGATAGCCAGTGCTTTGTTGTGATCAGCAACGACTAGTGTGTCTGCGTTCAGTTCTGCTTCACTACCGTCTAGAAGTGTTAGCTTCTCGCCTTGCTCCGCCATACGAACAATGATGCCACCATCGACATTCGCTAAATCGAATGCGTGCATTGGTTGGCCTTGCTCCAGAAGGATGTAGTTAGTGATGTCTACAACCGGGTCGATTGAGCGGATACCACAACGACGCAGTTTTTCTTGCATCCAAAGTGGCGTTGCAGCTTGAACGTTTACGTTCTTAACAATACGACCTAAGTAACGTGGACATGCAGCAGGCGCTTTCACTTCGATAGAGACTTTGTCGTCGATCGAAGGAGCAACAGCTTGTACTGACGGCTCTGTTACGTCTGCACGGTTAAGTACGCCAACTTCACGAGCCATACCACGGATACTGAAACAGTCAGCGCGGTTTGCTGTCAGGTCTACGTCTACAGTTACGTCATCCAGGCCCAGGAATTCACGGAAATCAGTACCGATTACTGCGTCTTCTGCTAATTCCATGATGCCGTCAGATTCTACGTCAATACCTAGTTCAGTGAATGAACAAAGCATGCCGTGAGATGGCTGACCACGTAGTTTTGCTTTCTTGATTTTAAAGTCACCAGGAAGCACTGCGCCTACCGTTGCAACAGCAACTTTCAGGCCTTGGCGACAGTTTGACGCGCCACACACAATGTCTAGAAGCTCATCTTCGCCCACATCGACTTTTGTTACGCGCAGTTTGTCTGCGTCAGGGTGCTGACCACATTCAACAACGTGACCTACTTTAACGCCATTGAAAGAACCCGCTACAGGAAGAACGTCGTCAACCTCTAGACCGGCCATTGTAATTTGGTGAGTGAGCTCGTCAGTAGTAACCGCAGGGTTTACCCACTCACGAAGCCATGATTCGCTGAATTTCATGTTGATGAACCCTCTGGATTACTTGAACTGTTTTAGGAAACGAAGATCGTTCTCGAAGAACGCACGCAGGTCGTTCACGCCGTAACGAAGCATTGTTAGACGCTCAACACCCATACCGAATGCGAAACCAGAGTATTTTTCAGGATCGATGCCTACACTACGTAGTACGTTCGGGTGAACCATACCGCAGCCTAGTACCTCTAGCCATTTACCGTTTTTACCTTTCACATCGACTTCTGCTGAAGGCTCTGTGAATGGGAAGTAAGATGGACGGAAACGAACTTCAACTTCTTCTTCAAAGAAGTTGCATAGGAAATCGTGCAGAACACCTTTCAGCTGTGCAAAGTTTACGTTCTCATCAACCAGCATGCCTTCCACTTGGTGGAACATTGGCGTGTGCGTCTGGTCGTAGTCGTTTCGGTATACACGGCCCGGAGCGATGAAACGGAATGGTGGTTTACCATTTTCCATCGTACGGATTTGTACTCCAGACGTGTGAGTACGAAGCATCAAATCAGGATTAAAGAAGAAAGTATCGTGATCAGTACGCGCTGGGTGATCAGCAGCGATATTTAGCGCATCGAAGTTGTGGAATGCATCTTCAATTTCTGGACCCGACTCAGTGTTAAAGCCAAGTTCGCCAAAGAACTTCTCAATACGCTCAACGGTACGAGTAACTGGGTGTAGACCACCGTTTTCAATACGACGACCTGGTAAAGTAACGTCGATGGTTTCAGCCGATAGTTTTGCTTCAAGCTCTGCACGTTGTAGTGCATCTTTACGAGCTGCGATTGCTTGCTGAACGGCACCTTTCGCTTTGTTGATCTCTTGACCAGCATCACGGCGCTCTTCTGGTGGTAGTTTGCCTAGGCTTTGAAGCTGAGTGGTTAGCTCACCTTTTTTACCCAGATACTGAACACGCACTTCATCAAGTGCGACTAGCGATTCGGCAGCTTCAATTGCAGTGCTTGCGCTAGCAATGATCTCTTCTAGATGTTGCATCGTTTCCTCATCTACCTGCTGGTAGTGTCCATAAGGGAGTGATTGGTTTTTTGATAGCTGTACATAGTAGCCAAACCAGACACCAATGCCAAATTGAATTACGAAAAGAAGAGGTTATTGAATAAAAAGAACACAAAAACGTAAAAAAAGCCGTGTAGTTGTTAAATGAAGCCTGATTATCTGAGTTGCTGCTGCCTATACTTCCCCATTTAAAACCATTGAATCGGATCGAAAGCGAAGTGGGAAAACTGAATAAGAAAGGCGATATTCACGTTGGAAGCGGTATAAAAAAATTAGTATACCACTACTATTTCAAACTCATTCCTGCCTTTAGGCAGCCAGCGGTTAAGAAATAGTAGAGATACTAACAAGCGAGGAATCGCTAGATAGACAAACTCGGCTTTTCACCTGCAGAGGCAATCGCATAGCGAATATCATCAATAAAGTGCGCGTTTGTCTCAGTAATGCCATCAGAGAATGTGACAGGCTGATGCGGGCCAGCTAGCACGACGATGTTGGTGAAATCCGAGACGTCATAGTTCTCAGCGACAACATTCTTTGAATGGAAATCAAGCACTGTCTTGGCGACAATGTCTTCAAGCTGTAAAAGCTGCTCTTCAGTGATCTTCATCCTTGCCAAAGCGACACGGACACAGTTCTCAGCGGCAATGGCCTGCTTTTTAATGATTTCTGTGTATTTATCGTTAAGCTTCGAGTTTTCAGCATAGCTATAGAAAAGCGGACCATGAAGCGTAATATTGTTCTCTCCATCCACATAGACGAGATCCAATAGCTCCAGAGCTTTTAAGTAGTCGGACATACTCTGTTTAGACAGCTCATACTTTTTCTTTAAAATGGAGTAGCCATCTTTCCCGCGCAGCATTCTTAATTCACGATAAAAATCGTACAGATATGGATATTGGAAAAATACTTCATCTTGAGTATGGCTAAAGTAGTCTTCATCTTCACTCTGAAGTTGGTCTGCTAACTTTTGTAGTTCATCCAACGTACAATCGATGGCGCGGCAATATTCGAGTAATTTATCTAAAGCCAGATTGGTACTGGTTAAATGTCTTTTAAAAGTGGACAAAGGCATGCCCATTTTTTCAGATAGCTCTCGATATGTTAGCCCTTTTGTTTTAATCGCTTGTCTTAAAGCGGCTAGCAAATACTCGGGAGTCAAATCTCTCATCTAAAATTCCTTTTGGAAAAAGTTACAGCGGTACAACATTTGTAACAACTTAGAACCACTCGGCAAGTCAATAGTTCATATTTTTATCATAAAAATATGAATTAATATACCGCCCCTTACATTCACATGACAAATGGCACATTGAGAAATGCTGTTGATTTCATTATTCCCATCAAATCTTATTGATAACAAAAACTAATAAATTCAGCATCTATTTAGACACTTACAACATTCCGTTCATAAATTTCAGAATGTTACACCATAGAAATTATACCATTTCAGAATGTTACACTTTACCAACCCAAAACAGAAAATGAATAACAATTCACATGATGTGCAGTAAAATACAGTTTATCAAACCAGGAAAAATGGATCGCTGTCCCCTCCCCTTTACGACATTGAAACCGTGGACTTTGGTAAAACCATCATCTAGTTGGATTAACTTAATATAACAAGCGCAGAATTTAGCAGTTGGACTGAGTAATGGCTTTTACCTGCTCATAGACAAGTGTAGGTATGAGCGTTGGAGAGACGATAAGAACAGTGGAGATAAAGGAATTGAGAGAAATATGAGGGGATTGGCTTTTAAAGGCAATAAAAAAGGAGAGCTAACGCTCTCCTTTTCTTAAACCTAAACTGCTAATTAAAGAGCAGCTTTCGCTTTTTCAACTAGAACTGCAAATGCAGCTTTGTCGAATACTGCGATGTCCGCAAGAATCTTACGGTCGATCTCGATAGATGCTTTCTTAAGACCGTTGATGAAACGGCTGTAAGATAGACCATTTTGACGAGATGCCGCATTGATACGTGCAATCCATAGTTGACGGAATTGACGTTTCTTAGCGCGACGGTCACGGTAAGCGTATTGACCAGCTTTGGTAACTGCTTGGAAAGCTACGCGGTAAACACGTGAACGTGCACCGTAGTAACCTTTAGCTTGTTTTAGAACTTTCTTATGACGTGCACGAGCTTGTACACCACGTTTTACGCGAGGCATTATGCTTCTCCTAAACTAAACGATTGATAACTAAAAAGAATTAAGCGTATGGCAACATACGTAGAACACCAGCCACTTCACATTTTGGAAGGATTGAGTTCGGACGTAGCTGACGCTTGTTCTTAGTAGTACGCTTAGTCAGAATGTGACGTTTAGTAGCGTGCTTGTACTTAATACCACCAGCAGTTTTCTTGAAACGCTTAGCAGCACCTTTGTTGGTTTTCATCTTAGGCATGATGAATAACTCCGCATTGTAGTAGTTTAATTAACAATGTAATTAGGGCGAACGAAACCCAGCCGTTTGTACCTTTTTGAAAGGAACGCGGCTAGGTTTTAGTTACTTGATAAGCCGTTAATTACTTCTTCTTAGGGGCAAGCACCATGATCATCTGGCGACCTTCAATTCTCGTTGGGAAAGATTCAACTACAGCAAATTCTGCAGTGTCTTCTTTCAAACGATTAAGAACGTCAACACCGATTTCTTGGTGAGCCATTTCGCGGCCACGGAAGCGAATTGTTACCTTCACTTTGTTGCCGTCTTCAAGGAAACCAGTCAGGTTGCGTAGTTTTACCTGATAGTCTCCGATATCAGTCCCAGGACGGAATTTAATTTCCTTAATCTGGATCTGTTTTTGCTTTTTCTTCTGCTCTTTCGCAGCTTTACTCTTCTCGAAGAGGAACTTGCCATAGTCCATCACACGACAAACTGGTGGCTCGGCGTTAGGGCTGATCTCAACGAGATCCATACCAGCTTCTTCGGCTGCAGCTAGTGCTTCTTGAATTGAAACAACGCCAACTGATTCACCATCTGCGCCAGTTAAACGAACTTCACGAACGCCACGAATTTCACCGTTTAAACGGTGCTGGTTTTGTTTGGCCGGCACTTGGCCACGTCTTCCGCCTTTAATAGTTTATTCCTCCAGATTGAGCTTACGGCTTGAAATCTCGTCTTGGATGTATGAGATAAAATCATCCACTTTAAATTTACCGAGATCTTTACCTTTACGAGTACGCACTGCAATTTCGCCAGCTTCCATCTCTTGGTCACCAACAACGAGCATATACGGTACACGCTTCAAAGTGTGTTCGCGGATTTTAAAGCCAATCTTCTCATTTCTCAAGTCCGCTTTAGCTCTAATTCCACTTTTTTGTAATTTTTGTACTACTTCTTGAACATAATCTGACTGTTTATCAGTAATATTCATCAAAACGACTTGTTCTGGTGCTAACCAAGTTGGGAAGAAACCAGCGTAATCTTCGATAAGGATACCGATGAAACGCTCTAGTGAACCCAGAATTGCACGGTGAATCATTACCGGAACAAGACGTTCGTTGTTCTCACCTACGTAAGTGGCACCTAAGCGACCTGGCAAGTTGAAGTCTAACTGAACAGTACCACACTGCCATGCACGGTCTAGACAGTCGTATAGCGTGAATTCGATCTTAGGACCGTAGAACGCACCCTCACCTTCTTGAATTTCGTATGGAATATCCATTGATTCAAGAGATTGCTTTAGCGCTTCTTCAGACTGATCCCAGATTTCATCAGAGCCTACACGTTTTTCTGGACGAGTAGACAGTTTCACCACGATGTTTTCGAAACCAAATGTTTGGTATGTATCGTAAACCATCTTAATACAGCTTGTTACTTCCTCTTGGATTTGACTCTCAGTACAGAAGATGTGAGCGTCATCCTGAGTAAAGCCACGTACACGCATGATGCCGTGTAGAGCGCCTGACGGTTCGTTACGGTGACACGAGCCGAACTCTGCCATACGTAACGGTAGATCACGGTACGATTTCAGACCTTGGTTAAAGATCTGCACATGACCCGGACAGTTCATTGGCTTGATTGCGTATTCACGGTTCTCTGAAGAAGTCGTGAACATCGCATCCGCGTATTTGTCCCAGTGACCAGAGCGTTCCCAAAGAACGCGATCCATCATTAGTGGACCTTTTACTTCTTGGTAACCGTACTCGTTTAGCTTGTCACGAACGAACACTTCTAGATCACGGAAGATAGACCAACCATTGTGATGCCAGAAAACCATACCCGGTGCTTCTTGCTGCATGTGGAATAGGTCTAGTTGCTTACCGATTTTACGGTGGTCACGCTTCGCAGCTTCTTCAAGACGAGTCAGGTGAGCCTTTAGTGCTTTCTTATCGTGGAAAGCGGTACCGTAAATACGTTGAAGCATTTTATTGTCGCTGTTACCACGCCAGTAAGCACCTGCAACATTCAATAGAGTGAAATGTTGACAGAAGCCCATGTTAGGAACGTGAGGACCACGACACATGTCGATGTATTCTTCATGGTGGTAAAGACCTGGACGATCATCACGAGATACGTTTTCGTCTAGGATTTCCACTTTGTACGGTTCACCACGTGATTCAAATGTATCACGCGCTTCCTGCCAGCTTACTTTTTTCTTAACAACTTCGTACTTAGTTTTCGCAAGGTCTTTCATACGCTTTTCAATCTTTTCAAGATCGTCTTGCGTTAGAGACTCATCTAGGTCGATATCGTAGTAGAAGCCGCTGTCGATCGTTGGACCGATCGCCATTTTAGCTTGTGGGTAAAGCTGCTTTAGAGCGTGACCAAGAAGGTGAGCACATGAGTGACGAACGATTTCCAGACCGTCTACTTCATCTTTTACTGTGATGATCTCAAGGCTTGCGTCTTCTTCAATTAGATCACACGCATCTACGCGGTTACCATTAACACGACCAGCGATAGTTGCTTTTGCAAGACCAGGACCGATCGATTGTGCAACTTCCATAGTAGATACTGGGTTGTCAAATTGACGCTGACTGCCGTCAGGAAGAGTAATAATAGGCATGCTATGTCCTTTACAGTGGTGTTGCACACCAAGCAACACATGTTATTCAAATTAGAAGCTATTTATTTGAAAATAGTTGAGAGTCGATAGTGGTCGCTCAGTAACACGAATACCGGACCGCTAACGAAAGTGCGATTGTACATAGCTCACAATTAGAATGCAAAGAACGATTTACTTTGTCATTCAATCTTCATCCACAAGTCGGCAAATGCTAAGCGGCTGCTACCTGAGTAACGCACATGCCTTTTATCTAATTTCGGATATCTGCAGCTAAACCAAGCATATCGATGCCAATTTAATAGAATGATTTGCAATTTGCACTTAAATTGAGCACTATTTGTATAGTCAATTTAAAGGAAGCTATTATGTCTGCACCACTTTACATACAAATCAAACAATTTATCCTCGATAAAATTGAGTTGGGAGAGTGGGAGATTGGCCAAAAAATCGCAACCGAATTCGAATTGACAGAACAATTTGCTGTCAGCCGAATGACCGTCAATAAAGCAATCCGAGATCTTGTCAACGAAGGCAGACTTCAACGACGCCCAAGGCTCGGAACATTTGTCTGTGATCCGGTTGAAAAATCTGAATCGCCATTGTTAGATATCCGAAACATTGCCGAAGAAGTCCGCGATCGCGGGCGCCAATACCGCAGCAAAGTGCTAAAACAGGTTGCGATAAAAGCCGACGACACAATCGCAACAAAACTCGGGGTAATGCTCGGAACCACTGTATTCTACAGTGAGATTATTCATTATGAAGACAGCACTCCTATTCAGTTAGAACTGCGCTGGGTTAATAGCCAATATGCCCCAGGTTACCTTGACCAGGATTTCACTCAAATGACGCCCAACCAGTATCTGTCTGATAGCTGCCCATTGAGCGCTATAGAACATACTGTTGAAGCCATCGTTCCTGATAGCCGAATCAAACTTGATCTCAAAATGCAGTCAAACGAACCTTGCCTACTCTTAAACCGCAGAACGTGGAGCCAGGATAAACTTGTCAGTACCGCTCTGCTCTACCACCCTGGCAATAAATACAAATTGAGCTCTAAGGTTTTGATTTAATGATCAGTTACTACTCATACCTCTAAGTTTCGATCACACTTTCTCAACATTAAACTTGTCATCGATACTTTTTTACCTTATTTGTATATACATTTAATGATACGAATTAACAAGGATATAAAAATGGATTTGCTGATTGAAAATGCACGCCTGGTCACTATGACACAAGGGGACGCTGGTTACCTGCCTACATCCGCTGCACGTGTCGGTATTCAATCAGGGAAAATCGTCGCCATCAGCACGAGCGCAATTGGCGAAGACGATCCTGAAGTCGAATCATTACTGTCTACTCAAAACTACGCTCAGATTGTCGATCTGAAAGGCAAACTTATGATGCCTGGACTGATTGATTGTCATACCCATCTTGTTTATGCCGGTAATCGCGCCAACGAGTTCGAGATGCGTCTAAACGGCGTACCTTATCAAGAAATCGCAAAGCAAGGCGGTGGTATTCTCTCTACAGTAAAAGCAACGCGAGAAGCAACGCAAGAGCAGCTCGTCGAACTTGCTCTGCCTCGTTTAGACGGCTTGCTGGCAAGTGGGGTAACGTCTATTGAGGTGAAATCGGGATACGGATTAACGCTTAACGATGAACTGAAAATGCTGCGCGCTGCAAAGGCGCTGGAGCAAAAGCGTAAAGTCAAAATCACGACAACACTACTCGCTGCACACGCTTTACCACCTGAGTTTGAAGGTCGTGCTGACGACTATATCGACCATATCTGTCAGGACATCATCCCACTAGTCGCGGAAGAAAAACTGGCCACCAGCGTGGACGTGTTTTGCGAATCCATCGGTTTCAATCTTGAGCAGACAGAACGAGTATTTGCAACAGCCAAACAACATGGCTTAAAGGTGAAAGGCCACACCGAACAGTTATCTAACCTTGGCGGTACAGCGCTGACAGCCAAGTACAACGGTCTCTCTGCCGATCATATTGAATATCTGGATGAAGAAGGCGTTATCGCGCTGTCCAAATCAAACACTGTCGCGACCTTACTGCCGGGCGCATTTTACTTCTTGCGAGAAACGCAACTGCCACCGATTGAATTACTGAGAAAGCATCAGGTACCGATGGCTATTGCGACAGATGTGAATCCGGGAACCTCGCCATTTTCAGATTTGACTTTAATGATGAATATGGCTTGCACCCTATTCCGCTTCACACCACAAGAGTCATTGCGAGGTGTCACCCAGCATGCAGCGAAAGCACTGGGCTACGAGCATTCACGCGGTGTCATTGAAGTAGGTTATGATGCTGACTTCGCCATTTGGGATATCGAGCATCCAGCAGACTTAAGCTATCAAATCGGTGCAAAACGTCTGGTAGGCCGAATAGTAAATGGTGAATATATTTCACACGAAGGCGTTTGACCTGTCTCTGGCTGCTCTGGCTAAGCCACCTCGATTTGCACTATATACAATGACGACTGTGTACAATGACAAAAGTGGCTAAGCTGACTGAATAGCAAATATCAGGCTCCACCTTATGAAGTGTGAAGCCTTTTTTATGTCTATACTTTTATACAGTGACGTTATACCTAAATAGCTTCGAGCGTTTTAATCAACCCGTAGAGATTATGTAGGTATAATAAGCCACTCAAGTGTGCGTTTTTAAACGTTTATCTTTCGATGGCTATCCATTGAGAAAATAGGGTAAACTCCCACTGATTGGACCATTGCCAGTCAGTGTTTCGCATATAATCCCTTACAGTTTTGATTACTACGTGAAAATTATGTTTCTAACACCTTATTTTTCAAATAATGAGCACCAGTTCCAGTTCACTCGCGAGCAGGCAAGTCACTTCGCTAAGCGCGTTGCCGGAGATTACAACCCTATCCATGATGAAGACAATAAACGCTTCTGCGTACCAGGCGATTTGCTTTTCGCGGTACTACTGAGTAAAGAAGGCATCAGCCACAAGATGCGTTTCAATTTCTCTGGCATGGTTAATGACGGCGTTGCGCTTCATATCGAAAATAAGTGTGATAAAGAGAGCGCTGTAGTTGATGAGGCTGGTAAAGAGTATTTACACATGTCTCGTGAAGGCGAAACCAATCACGATTCAGCCTTTATTGAACACGTTGTAACGAACTACGTTCAGTTTTCTGGCATGAACTTCCCGCACATCATGGTTCCTCTAATGGAAGAGCAACAAATGATGATCAACTGCCAGCGCCCGCTAGTGATTTATGAAAGCATGGAAGTTGAATTTTCTCGCCTAGACCTTACTCACCCGGAAGTAGAATTTACTGGTGCAACTTTCGATGTTGAAGGCAAACGTGGTGTCGTTACGCTGAACTTCGCATTTAAAGAAGACGGTAAAGTTGTTGGTAAAGGCATTAAGCGTATGGTCGCAAGTGGCTTGAAGCCGTACGACCAAGAAGCCGTTGATGATTTGGTTCAGCGTTTTCATGCGCGTAAGGATGCATTTTTAGCAAAGTTCATTGAGGCAGCATAATCGCTGCCTGAACAACTCGCATCCCTATCCTATCCTATCCTGATACGCTCAGATACGAAATTTACCGCGGCAACTGGTTGATTAGTTGCCGCTATTTACCTTCTCTCTATTTACTTTTCTCGCTGAAGCAATCAAAGCATCAATGTAAGCTGGCCCTGTAGGGCGAATTCCTGCCGGATTCAGCTCCTTAATTGAATAATACCCTGCCGTAATATGGTCAATATTCACCGTATCAACCACTCCCGGAAGATTGAGTATTCTTTCCATATAGCTTGAAAGATTCGGATAGTCGGCGATTTGCTTCCGATTGGTTTTGAAAAGGCCATGATAAGCCGCATCAAATCGAATCAGTGTTACAAAGGTTCGGATATCCGTTTCCGTGAGGCGATTTCCAACAAGAAACTGTTGCCCCTCTAAACGTTCTTCCAACTCGTCTAGCATCGCAAATACTTCGTTCACCGCCTCTTCATAAGAAGACTGCGACTTAGTGAAACCCGCTTTGTACACGCCATTATTGAGGTCGTTATAGATACGCGGATTGAGTTCATCTATCTCCGACGCAAACTCCTCAGGATACAATCTGATATCAGATGGCACGATCTCTTCAAACGCTGTATCCAGCATTCGCAGAATATCGGCACTCTCGTTGTTCACCAACACGTTTTGTTTCATGTCCCACAACACAGGTACGGTTGCACGCCCCGTGTAAGTTGGGTTCGCTCGAGTGTATATTTCGTGCATATATTGTGATGCAAACAACGGGTCAGTATCAGCGCCATCATAACCGCCGAATGCCCATCCCTGTGATGTCATTTGGGGATTAACCACTGTCACCGGAATAATATCTTCCAAACCTTTCAGTTTACGTGCGATCAGGGTACGCGACGCCCAGGGACAGATAAGAGCAACATATAATCGGTAACGTCCGGGTTCTGCTTTAAATCCACCAGTCCCTGTTGGACCTGGACTACCGTCTGGAGTAATCCAGTTACGAAACTCCGAAACCTGACGAACAAAACGTCCCTTTTCATCCGCTTTTTGCAACGCTTTCCAGTTTTCTGTCCATTTGCCATCTACTAACATACTTTAATCCCCCTAATTTTAAGCGCCGTTAAAAACGAATGAGCGCATTGAAATTGAGCCTAGCTCGACACCTTGTGAGGTATAAATAAGCTCATCTTTCAAGCTTGATGCTCCGGCGATCGTCAATGCTGGCGCATAATGCTCAAGTGTCGGGTTCGCCATTCGCAATAGGCTTCCCATAGAAGCAACATCGGCTAACGATTTAAAGTCACGGTTATTCAGTTGGTCAGCGACATACTGATCAAACTCAATCGCCCAGTCATGTGGTTTTCCATCAAACTGTAAGGCTCTTAAATTGTGAACAATATTACCCGAGCCAAGAATCAACACACCTCGGTCGCGTAGTTCAGATAGTTTTTTACCTATGCTCAAGTGCCAGTTCATGTCTTTGGTGATATCAATAGATAATTGAAAAACAGGCACATCGGCGGCTGGAAACAGTGAGTTTAATACTGACCATGCTCCATGATCTAAACCCCAGGTATCATCGGTTTGCACATGATGATCCGACAATAATGCTGCAACTTCTTTAGCAAGTTGTGGATGGCCCGGCGCTGCGTACTGTTTTTCATACAGAGCATCAGGGAAGCCATAAAAGTCATGGATAGTACGAGGCAGTGCAGAAACATCAACCAGCGTACTTCCCTGTGTCATCCAGTGAGCAGAAACCACCAGAATTGCCTGAGGTCTAGGTAGCGTGCGTCCAAGCTCCGCCCAGCTGCGTGTGAATGCATTATCCTCAATGACGTTCATTGGGGAACCATGCCCAAGAAATACCACCGGCATTCTTGGTGAAGCTTTAAATCTGTCTTTTAGCTTTTGAAGTGAGGACATCACGCTCATCGTTCTTCCCTTATGTTTTCAGTACCACAATAGTGTGGCTTGTTTAACTTGGTATGGGAAAAGTATGTACCTCAATCACTTTCAATACAATGACGATTATGTAGAATAATAATCCTCAAAATGTTCTTAATGGAGTCAATAGCGTGGACTTAATTGATGGCTTAAAAGCGTTTGTAGCAACGGCTCAAACCGGTTCTTTTACCGAAGCTGCGCAGCGGTTGGGTGTATCTAACCGCATCACGTCGAAGTACGTTGCGCAGTTGGAAGAGAAAATCGGCGCTCAGTTATTGCAGAGAACCACCCGAAAGGTCGGTCTAACACCTACAGGTCAGGAATTACTAGCGCGTGCCCCTACTCTGTTAGATGAGCTTGATGATCTTCTTGGTGCAATATCGGAAGAGTCAAAGGGCCTGACTGGAGTACTTCGCCTATCAGCACCATTAACCTTTGGTGAGATCTACATTACCGGTCTACTTAGTCGATTCTCTGAACTTCACCCGGAACTCTCTATCGATCTCCGTTTAAGCGACACTTATGTTGATTTGGCAAAAGAAGGGATTGATTTAGCATTTCGCATAGGTCTTCCTGACACCGCTACGCTGAAGGTAAGGAAACTCGGTGAAATCACCAGTTGTGTCGTCGCTTCTGCTGAATATCTTGCTCATAGAGGAGTGCCGAAGACACCTCAAGAGCTGAGCAATCATTTCTGTATCATTGATACAAACCGAAGAAGTCACAACAAGTGGTTGTTTTACAGAGGGACGGAAGAAATATCCGTGGTTCCGGACAGAAACTTGATGGTGAACAGCGCTCGCATTGCTAAAGACTGGGCGATAGATGGTCGAGGCATTGCCATATGTCCGGATTTCGTTTTACAGCATGACCTCGAAAGCGGTCGACTCGTAAGACTCTTTGAAGAGTACAGTATGAACACCCACCCTATTAATGCGGTCTATCTGGAAGGGAATGTCGTTCCACGAAAAGTCAGGGCACTCATCGACTTCTTAGTAGAAGAGTTTGCCCAAAGGCCACCAGGGACAATGTAGACAAACTCATTCACACTGGGTACGTGAAGAAAAGGGCAAAGATCGCGGTTATATCCAGCGACGTACCCGATTTTTATATTTCAGGTATTCTTCACCAAACAATCGTTCTAAAGCGCGCTCTTCTGGTTTTATCTGGTATCTGTTCATGTAAGACACAAACAGCACGCCACAAATAAACACGCTCAGATGTTGCCACCACAACCCTAACGCAATGATCAGAAGTAGCAGAGCAACGTACATTGGGTTGCGTGTATAAGCAAAGACACCAGTATTTACGACCGACGTAGCAGACTCCGGTTTAACGGGATTCACGGTTGTCTTAACTTTACGGAACTCATAAATCCCCGCAATACCGATACATCCCGATACCAACGCTAAAGCAGAGACGACAAATTCGACAAAAGGCACTCTAATCATAAAATCCGGTGTGAGTCCTTTCAGGCAGTACATCAGAAGAATCACCAGTAAGAACACGGCGACTGGTGGCACTCTAAGTTCAAGCTTTCTCAAGGTTCATCCTTTGAAATCTTAAGTTGATTGATCGATAAAAAGCCCAGCAAAAACTGGGCTTTTATTTGCTTAATGGTTAGTTATATAAGTGTTAGCAACGCTTGAACTGGATGCTTAGGCTTGGTTCCTTCAAAGCGTTTTACCTGGCTTCGGCAAGAATACCCCGTAATTAAGCATCGCTCATTGTCCAACTTGTCTAAGTTTGGTTTCCAGCTCAGGTTGTAAATATCTTTCGACATCGACAACTTATCCACTTCATGACCAAACGTCCCTGCCATCCCACAACAGCCAACCGGTACGGTATTCAACACCCCTCCGAAGTGAGCAAAAATAGCGCCCCACTCTTTTTCGGCATTTGGCATTTTGGTCTTCTCTGTACAATGGGCAAACAGGTACCACGGTTCTTGTTGTTTGCACTCTACTTCAGCAAAATCCTTCAACCTTGGATACAACCACTCGTGAGCCGTCAGTACATCAAATTCACCGCGCTTGTCACCCAGAACTTCGTTGTACTCATCTCGGTAGCAAAGCACCAACGCAGGGTCAACACCGACCATCGGAATGCCCAAATCGGCAACTAGGTCTAAAAACTTAGCCGTATCCATTGCCGTTTCAGAGAATTTACGTAAAAAGCCTTTGATATGCTGAGCTTTACCATTTGGCTTAAACGGCAGCAGAACCGGATTCATCCCCAGCTTTCTGACCAGCTTAACAAAATCTTCCACGACTTCCGCATCGTAGTAGCTGGTAAACGGGTCCTGTACAATCAGAACGTGTTTACTCTTCTGTTCTGACGAGAGTGCAGACAAGGCATTGAGATCATATGCTGTAGTCAGAGACTCAATACGCTTTTGCAACGTAGGTACAGACAGCAAAGGTGCATCCACATAGCCAATTGTTGATGCGGTCAAGCTTTTCACCCAAGATTGCTTCAATACGCCATTTACCACACCCGGTGCTTTTGCCATCAGCGGTAACATCGTTTCAATGTTGGCAACTAAGTAGTCTTTCGCTGGACGCTGATAGCGCGAGTGGTAAATGTTCAGGAATCGAGAACGGAAACTTGGTACATCAACTTTGATCGGACATTGGCTAGCACATGCTTTACACGCTAGACAACCATTCATAGCTTCATAGACTTCATGAGAGAAGTCATATTCGTGGCGACGGTTAATAGAATGACGAACACGGTCAATCATCGTTTTGATTGACGTTTTATTTTCCAGCGTTTGCTTCTCAAGGTCGAGAATATCGATGCCTTGTTCGGTTAACTGACGTAACCACTCGCGCACTAAGCCAGCACGACCTTTTGGAGAATGACGGCGATCCGCAGTGACCTTCATTGAGGGACACATCGGCGAGCTGGTTTCATAGTTAAAACACAAACCGTTGCCGTTGCATTCCATCACTTGTTTGAAGCTGTCACGAACTTGAACATCAATCTGACGGTCGAAGTAACCGCGTTTGGTTCCAGTGACTTTCACTAACTCTGCATTGCTGTTCAGCGGCGTACAGATTTTGCCCGGGTTCATCTTATTGTGAGGGTCGAATGCAGCTTTTACGCGTCTTAATTCGGTAAACAGCTCTTCACCAAAGAACTCAGGTCCGTATTCAGAGCGGTAACCTTTGCCGTGTTCACCCCACATCAGGCCACCGTATTTCGACACCAGTTTAACCACTTCGTCCGAGACTTCGTGCATCAAAGCTTCTTGCTTAGGATCACAGAGATCCAGTGCTGGGCGAACGTGTAAGACACCCGCATCAACGTGGCCAAACATACCGTAGTTCAATGATTTTCCGTCCAGTAGCTCACGGAATTCAGCAATAAAATCCGCTAAGTTTTCTGGTGGAACACAGGTATCTTCAGCAAATGGTACTGGTTTGGCGCGACCTTTTGCCGCACCAAGCAAACCCACCGCTTTTTTACGCATGTTGTAAATTCGGCCAATGCTCGCCAGATCATCACAAACTTGATAACCGATGATACCTGCCTCTTCAGTTTCGAGCATGGTATCGAGTCTGGCGGTTAACGCAGCGACTTGTGATGCGATCTCTTCTTCATCCTCACCTGCGTATTCCACAATGTTGATACCAAGCATGTCCTTGTCTGGAACATCAGTGATTAAATCACTTACCGTATGCCACACAATATCTTGTTTTGCCAGGTTAAGAACTTTTGAGTCAACCGTTTCTACCGACATGGCATTCGCTTGCACCATCAGTGGCGCATTACGTAATGCTGAATCAAAACTGTTGTATTTAACGTTCACCAACGTACGTACTTTAGGGATACGAGTCAGGTTCAATTTTGCTTCAGTAATAAAGGCAAGTGAACCTTCTGCGCCACACAACACACGAGTGATATTAAAACTATCCTCGTCTTCATTGAGCGCGTTCTTCAGATCATAACCGGTTAAGAAGCGGTTTAAAGGCGGGAATTTATCGTTGATTTGTTGGCGTTTTTCTCGACAGACCGATTCCGTCACGTTGAGCGCGGTTGCTGCAAACTCGCCCTCTTTTGGATAACCATGAGACAAATCTGACTCTAAAATCGAACCGTCAGCGAACACGGCTTGCAGTGACAATACATGATCAGACGTTTTACCGTATTTCAACGATCCCTGACCAGAGGCGTCAGTGTTCACCATTCCGCCAATGGTAGCACGGTTACTGGTTGATAAATCCGGAGAGAAGAAGTAACCAAACGGGAGCACCGCATCATTCAACTGGTCCTTAATCACACCAGTCTGAACTCGTACCCAGCCTTCATCTTCATTGATTTCGAGTATTTTGTTCATGTGACGAGACAAATCAACCACAATGCCTTTGGTCAGAGACTGGCCATTTGTACCAGTACCACCACCACGCGGCGAAAAAGTGATTCGTTCGTATTTTTCTTGATTGCTCAGTTTCCCGATAAGCGCAACGTCTTGAGTCGTTTTAGGATGGACAACAGCCTGAGGAAGTTGCTGATAGACACTATTATCAGTGGCTACCGCTAGACGGCTTGAATATTGGCTTTCTATATCGCCAGAGAATCCAGCTTGTTCAAGCTCTTTTAGGAAAATCAGAACAAGAGGGTCGACATCAGTTTGCGAGTGTAATCTTGGTAACATTTGCTTCCTGCCCATACGTCGCTGATCCTATCAGCTGCGGGTTATCTAATTATTATTACTCATATCTCAGCCACATTTCGTTAAATTCACGAACTAGACAAAGAGGACGAGTAGCATGGATTTCTTAGGATTCGGTAACTTTACAACATTTAAAAAAGCGATTAAATCAGAATCTCGATTCCAGAATTAATCTTATGCCTTATTTTTGGACTTTTAATATCTAACATTGAAGCAATGTAAGCCTTCCTGTCTGCAAAAAGCGTCCCTTAAACGCATCGCTTCTAAACACATAGCTTCTTGCCACCCGAGGTTGCTTTTATCCGCATTAAAAAGGGGCTTCGTATTTCGTTTTCATGTCAAAAAAGGTAATATGTCTGACTTCATTAATTTTCTGCTTTCGTTACTGGCTGTCGATGGATAAACAAAAAGCTCTGAAAAAAATCGCCAAGTGTTTAGAACTGGGTAACTCTGCTAACGTCAATGAGGCTGCAAATGCCATCAAGATGGCGCACCGTTTGATGCTTAAATATGGTCTGGATAAAGATGATATTGAGTTCATCAAGATGGGAAAAACACAATCCTCCCATCTTCTACCAGCAAACATAGGTTCTACAATCTTGCGCGTGATTCGTGGCATCAACACCAAATTCGGGGTTGAAGCAGTTTTGCTGAATCACAAAGGGCTAAAACGTGTCGAATTTATCGGTGAAGCTGATCGGGCAATTTTCGCCGCGTTCGCTTTCGATATCATCTATCGTGAAATGAACGAAAGTACTGGTCAGTTCCGCAATAGTTTCGCTGGCAGTGGCACCTCGTCACTGGAAGTTACTCGTCGCGTAAACTCGTTTGTTTCTGGCTGGGTAGAAGGCGCGATCGAAAAATTGCCTGTTATTTCTCCTGATGAAGAGTCGGCAAACAAAATCAACGACTATATCGATAAAGAATTCAAAAACATCGACAGAGAAACCTTTAAAAAGCAACTTAGAGAAGCGATGAAAAACCTGACTGCAGACTATGAAGTCGGTTTGAAAAAAGGTCGCAAAGTTTCCGTCAGCCGCGGGGTCGGTGGCGAACAAGCACGAAAAATGCTCGGAAATCACTCAGAATAAATGTCTCAAAATGGTCAAATAACTTTAACTGCGTAGCAAACTCCTCAAGATTATTTGGCCATATCACCCTTATGCCTTATTAAGTAAGAGAATTCTTACAATTTTCTGCTGCCATCTTACTTTCACCTAACAAACATTACTGGCAGTTGCTTGATAATCTAACTTTAAAGCAGCGTTTCACGTCACTTTTATACGGAGATTTTCCCTTGAAAAAGCTGTCTATTGCACTTGCGTTAGTGCTAGCTCTAACTGGCTGTGAGGCCACACAACGCCAAAACGCCACTACTGGTGAATACGAAACTAACTCAACCACTCTGGGCGCTCTAACAGGTGCTGTTGCCGGTGCCGCTATCGGTTTGGCGACTGGGGATAATGCAAAAGAACGTCGTCAACGTGCACTGATTGGTGCAGCTGCTGGTGGCGCAACAGGTGCAGGTATCGGTTACTACTTTGACAAGCAAGAAGCTGCCTTACGCAAAGAGTTGCTAAATTCTGGCGTACAGGTACAGCGTGTTGGTGAAAACCAACTTCTACTTCGAATGGAAAATGGTATCGGTTTTGCTACAGATTCATACCAACTTGATTATGGAATCCACAACACACTACGTGGTGTTGCCCGAATCCTGGTCGAATACCCAGATACAAGCTTAGTCATTGATGGATACACCGACAGTACCGGCAGTGACACACACAACCAGGCTCTATCTGAAAACCGTGCAGAATCGGTACGACAATTCCTTGTTCAGCAAAATGTTGCACCAGGTCGCGCCATTGCTCGCGGCTACGGCGAACGTAACCCTCTTTGTTCGAACCAAACGGCAGAAGGTCGCGCCTGTAACCGCCGTGTAGAAATTCAAATTTTGCCTCTTAAGTGATCTAACAGCACGGTAAGATAACGATTCAGGCCTAGAAATAACTTCCTGGCCTGATGTTTCAATACTTTTCAAACCCTCATTATGAGTTTTAGCTTAATCACTCACCCTTCTGCCACACGCCTCATAAACCTCAAACGGTAAAACTGCGTTAAAGACGACATGCCACAACCTAATCAAGCAGGCGTGAAAATACACCTAACAAAATGTTACAAAACCGTAAACTTAGCAGAACAGTCAAAGCCGATCGTCTTTTAGCCCCTATAAATAGTGACCTGCAATCGATTTCCCTCTCAAATCAGTTAACAGACATTTAACTTCTATCTCTTATTTATGTCATAATGCTTTGCGAAAAATAGCACCTAAAAATTCAAACTATTCTAGGTGGGGAGAAATAATGTTCACTGTAGAAGGCACCTGCGACTGGTGTAAAAAAACGGCTCTTATCACACGTCATGACTATTTGGATGGAAAACATCATCACTCATGCCGTTCTTGTTATGACATGGCGAAAATCGATGTTCGCCTGTTCAATCAAGGTGAATTACAAATGCTTCAGCGAATGACTCAACGCACCCGTTGAGCAAAAGAAAAAGTTGAGTAAAAGAGCAAGTCAACGGAACTGATCCTATCAAAGCGCCTTTAACAAAGGCGCTTTTTTGTCGTATTTTTTCGCCTACTCCTACTTGCTATCAATACGATCTCGCGCGCCAGTCAATGCCAATCACCTGTATACGTTTCGAAAAAGCACTGTATAACCCCCCAACCCATGCTGTACTTACAGTATTACTCTCGGTGCATACCGTTTAAATACTGCGGTTCACCTCACATTTTGCACTCCGTACCATACATATCAAGACTCAAAATAAACCAATTAATATCAATAGGTTAATAAAAACTCCAACTCTAAATAGAACAGTTGTCGCCATAATTTATATAAAAACAAGTTGATCGGTCATCGAAAACAAACTACTGTATAAGCATACAGCATGTATAAAGGAACAGTAAGATGCAGATACACGGTCAAACTCAAACATATTCACGTTACAATGTACTCGCACAAGCTACTCAACCTATGGACGTTTCTGATCAGCTTCTGTCTAAGCTGGCTGTGCTTTCACAGCAGAAACAGTGGATCTTATTTACTTCCGAGTGTCCTCGTCCCAATTTTGACCAGCTCACTGCTTTCAATATTTGCTGTAAAAACGTCATTCAGATGAAGCCTTCTCAACAGCTTTCTGAAGTTCAAATTGTAATTAAAGCGATTCGTTCTGGTAACGCCAGTGCAGTCGTCGCCTCTAATGACATAGCGCCACTGAATCAATCCATGTTGCGTGACATTGGTCAGCGCTATCAATGTGAAGTCTTTTTCGTCGAAGGCAGAGTAAACCAGTATCACTAACAAGATCGACGTTACCCATCCTGCATCTCGCCTCCTTTAACTGGGGGCACTTTTTCACCTTCAGCTTAGATAATTCATAAATCAAGCAAACGTTTGCTTTTTCTCTGGCGAGTTAAAATAGTTCTGGTATGATGCCCACATTCGATTTATTCAGCTGTTAATTTTCGCTGAATATCTTCTCTTTATGACGTTTGATTCAGATAATAGGAATGTCGCAATGAGCCTTGCTAATCAAGTACTTGCCGTCAATGACGACCTGCCAATTCGCACTCACAAACCTGTTCACAGTGGTAAAGTTCGTTCAGTTTACTGGTTAACTGAAGAAGACAGCGCCCGCCTTATCAAAGAAAAAGGATACGACGTAGCTCCAGACGCACCTCTGGCGATCATGGTGATCAGCGATCGTATTTCTGCTTTTGATTGTATTTGGCATGGTGAAGGTGGTCTTAAAGGTGTGCCAGGTAAAGGCGCTGCATTAAACGCGATCTCTAACCATTGGTTTAAGCTTTTTAAAGACAACGGCTTGGCTGACAGCCACATTTTAGATATTCCTCACCCGTTTGTTTGGATCGTACAAAAAGCAAAACCAGTTAAAATCGAAGCAATTTGCCGTAAATACATCACAGGCTCAATGTGGCGTGCATATGCAAACGGTGAGCGCGAGTTCTGTGGAATTCAGCTGCCTGAAGGTCTTGAAAAAGACAAAGCGCTCCCAGAATTGTTGATGACACCTTCTACAAAAGGCATTTTGAAAGGGATTCCGGGCGTACCAGAAGCGGATGACGTTAACATCACTCGCCAAAATATCGTGGATAACTTTGAAGCATTTAACTTCTCTAGCGCAGAAGACATCGCACTGTATGAAAAGCTATTGAAAGAAGGCTTTAACGTTATCAGCAGTGCGCTAGAAGCGATTGACCAGATCTTCGTAGATACTAAATTCGAGTTCGGCTATGTCCAAGATGCTGCTGGTAATGAAAAACTGATTTACATGGATGAAGTGGGCACGCCAGATTCTTCTCGTATTTGGGATGCTAAAGAATACCAAGCAGGTAATATCGTCGAAAACTCGAAAGAAGGTTTCCGTCAGTTCCTGTTAAACCACTTCCCTGACCCAGATATTTTGCTGAATAAAGAGCGCATGCCTGAGCGTGAAGCGCTTGCTCGTGACAATGAACTGCCTGTTGAGTCTTTGATGGACATTTCAAAAACTTACCTGGGCATCGCAGAAAAGATTATTGGTAAGCCAATTGTTCTGAGCGAAAACCCGAAAGCCGAGATCATCGACATTCTAAATAAAGAATATGGACTGATCGACTAACGCTTTCGATATTCCTCAGAACTGATCTGATAGCAAAAGTCCGCGTTGAGCGGACTTTTTTATATCTGCCCATTCATCAGGCTAGGCAATGTTTAACGTGATACCGTCGGTCGTCGACACCGATTTTGTGGTGACCTGATATTCTGTCTCTTTGATGGTAGACACGAAATACCAGGTGGATTGCGCACTATCAGGCGTAAACGTCACTCGCATAAAGCCACGTTGTTTTATATCTGTCCACTGCAACTCTGAAACTAAATTCGGCAAAGTGAATTCCATCTGCGCAATCACGGCTGGATCCATTGCCAAATACTCTTCTAAGCCTGGAGAACTGACTGAACTTGTTGCAAACTCAACACCTATCGGATCCCCAGAAATGTCATGTAACTCGCTCGCCCAAGCATTGTGCGTATCACCCGCTAAACACACAAAATGACCGCTGCTTGATTTAGCTAACTGATAAACTTTTTCTCGCTCGACGTAATAACCATCCCAAGCATCCAGGTTATAAGGCAACGAAATGGGATCGGAACTTGGATCAGACAGATAATTGGTAATTGCTGTGTTCACTGCCAGCAAAGCCGCTGCTTGCTGTTCTTCTGTTGCAGTGAAAAGTTGGAACATCGCTGTCATGACAGAGCTCGGTAACTCCATTTTAGCCATCAGAACTTGTTGGCCCAGTACATTCCATTGCGCATCTTGAGCTGTGAACCCATTTATCAACCAAGCAAGCTGATCGGTACCCAACAATTCTCTGTCCACACTACGAGACTCGGCTAATAAGCCTGCAATTGCCTCCATGCTTGGTTCGCTCAATGAAAAATAATCCAAAGGTTCATCGCGGCCAACTAAGCGTGTGTCGAGCATCATCAAGTTCACTAAGTTACCAAAAGAAAACTGACGGCAAATCAACATACTAGAATAGCTATTTTCTCTTACCGGCAACCACTCTAACCATGCAGCAGCAGCGGCAGCACGACGTGCAGAAAAGCTACCTTCGTCTTCTTGATGGTTCTCAGCGCCCTCTTTCCATGCATCATTGGCAAGTTCATGATCATCCCATACGGCAATCATTGGCAACTTCGCATGCAAAGCCTGAAGATCGGCATCCTGGCGGTACTGAGCATATCGTTTTCGGTAATCGTCTAAAGTGATGCACTCTGTCCCTTTACTAGCGACTCGGTCTAATGTTTCAGCGTCTTCGCTGGCATAGCCACCAGCGCCATATTCATAGATGTAATCACCTAAGTGAACGACCACATCAAATGCCGTTTCTTCGTGCTGATTTAAAATTTCGCGATATACATTGAAATATCCAGCCGGATAATTCGCGCACGAAACAACGGCCATTGAGGCTTGCTCTACGTTGTCATCAGGTAACGTATTGGTTTCTCCCACGCCACTTATTGTTTCACCGACCATAAATCGATAGTAATAATGAGCATTAGGGCTAAGGTTTTGAACGTCGACTTTTACTGTAAAGTCCCGACTTGTGTCTGTACTAAAGACACCACTTTGCACCAGATTCGAAAAATCTGCGTCCGAAGCGACTTGCCAAGCGACATCCACATAACTGCTTTCAGTAGTGACACGTGTCCAAATGATAACTTGAGTTTGAGTCGGGTCACCACTGGCGACACCATAATCAAAAGTAACCACTACCGATTCAGAACTATCGCTGCCACAACCGATCAATCCGGTCGCAACCGCGGTTGAAGAGGCAACTTTCATAAAATCTCGACGAGACAAAGACATACTCACTTCCTTTTTGTTTATTACTTTATTCCCAACTGACTCGGAGGAGCACAAAATTACCTATCTTGTTGGTTCATAAGCGTTATTATTTATAACGTACACGATTGATACTCAGGTCAAATCGTTTACTCCAAAATAATAAGTTAGAAGCTAGTTGTGACATTTGCATTGCTATGTGTGACAAATCCCTTACGGTTAGTATTAAAACTCTATATTCCGTAGATTTTATAAAAATGAGAATTGCTCTGAGAAGATGGTCTCTTAGATGAAGGTTGTGAGGAGTTAGGAGTAATAAAGTTGCCGGCGCAATAAAAAAGCGACCCACACAGTGATCGCTCTAATATCTGAAATAACTAACGCAGCTAATAGGCGTCAAATTTACAGAGTTATAGTTTTATATTAAGTATGTCTTGTTCGGCCGTATCCACTTTCATGTGGCTTCGAGATTCGATGTACTCAATCTGTTTTGCGTCCAGCGAATATGGCATGACAACACGCAGTTCATCGATACCCTCGTCTTTTGCAATCTGCGTTAACTGGACCAGATTGGACTCATCACTATGACGTGATGACAACGCTTTTAACGCCGCATCCCATAATCGATCTTCAGGCTGACGCAATTCAGCGAGGTTTTTTTTCCACATCAAACCAAACATCGGAGCAATCGTGGCAAATGCCTCCAAGAAGGTCCACTTCTTACTTGCTGTCGCCCCTAAGAAGCTGGTGTAGTCGAATTCAATGCATGTTTTCTTTTGTTGATTCACTCTATGCTCCGAGATTCGAATTGAGATACAGCAAATATCGTTCAACTATTTTGATATAGCAATGGGATATAAAAGATTAATCTTTTATGCCCAAATTTATATGCAAAAGGAAATATTAAAACCAGCCTCGTAACAAGTAATGTACAGCTTTTCTATATAAGCAACCAATTGATTAATATTTCGAAAGTAAAATAAATACGAACACAAACATTCAATAAATGGATACAAAATAAACACCCATTCATAACACTAATAACATTGACTCAATTGGGTCTGGAACTCGTCTATTTCACATCAATGACGCGACTGGCTTTTTTGTATTGCACTTTCCAGCCTGACCAGCGAGGTAGCTCCCAGCGCTTTGGATCGCCCTTTCGACTGCCTTCGCTATAAATTACGTGAACAAGCTTGCGGGTAGCAAAGTACTCGACATCCAGCTTGAGCTCAGCCAGAAATAACTTCAGCGGGTATTTTTCTGCAAACTCTTCATATTCCCACTCAGGGATCCCGTCGAAAGGTAAGTCATCTGCCTCAAATAGCTCAATATCAGACACGCATTCCACACCCAGTGTTTTAAGTTGCTCTGTTAACCAACCTGAAAACGTCAGTGACTCCGTTACGCTAAGATCGGCAGTTTGCTTATTAAGTCCAAGCGCGTTATACAATTTCCAATGTTGAATCTGCTGTTTTCGTAACGGGGCAAAACCCGGCAGTAAGCTTTCGTTCTCAATCAGATCGATAATCGGCAGTATGGCAACGTCACCTTGAAGAGCCTGATATTCAGTCATCACAGTACGACCAGCGTATACCAAATTCATGCTTGCTCGTAGAGCCTCTTCATCGTAATTGGTATCGCCTTGTTGCCAATCGCCCAGCTTGAGCTCATCAATGAACGCTAATGGGATTGGCATCATGACTGACGCGAGATTCAGTGTCTGTTTCACTCCCCTGCCCGGCACACTATGACTGTCTAACACAATGGCCGCTTCTTCTTTCGCAGGGAAGCGACTGTTGCGTCCGACAACCATTTCCAGACTGCCATTACCCAACGCCTCTCTGCGACGCTCCCTGCGCACAAACACTAACTCTGGATGAAGGGCCGCAATCGCTTTGCTCAGAGCCTCTCGTTTGTATCTGGATGCCACGTCCAGTTGAGGCAGCTCAAACAACTCACGCATTTGTTGCGCGAGTCCTTGTGCCTCTACCAACACCGCAGAATCGACACTTACACCGGGCAATCGTTCTCCGCGAACCAAACGAATCAGTAACGAAGCATCACACCCGGCTGGTTCTTCTAGTACCAATGCTTCTGCCGCTTCACCACTTGTCAATTGATATAACTGAGCCGGCACTGAAAGCGCTGCAGCTAAGTCGATCATCGCTTCTCTTTCTGGTCTGGTTTGGATACGGGTAACCAGATCAGCAAACAGTGCATCAATCGGCAATGGGTATATTTTTTTGCCGTGTTCAGTGATCTTTCCATCTGCATCAATGGCATCCATCGCCTGTAAGGTTTCAAGCGCCAAACTAAGTGATTTTTCTGGGATAGAGTCCAAAAAGGCCAGTTCTGATAGTCGGTGTCCACAGCAAGCCGCCGCTAACATAGGCTCCACTAACTCTTCTCTGTGAAGCTCTGGCGGCGTAACCAACTCTAAAGGCGCATGTTCGCCATATAACCGGATACATGTTCCTGCTGCTACTCGACCAGCACGCCCCATGCGTTGTGCGGCACTGGCTTTGGAAATGTGACAGAGTGTCAGAGCAGTGCGCCCATTACGCTGTACAGTTCGGCGCTCCAAGCCACTATCAATGACCACTCGGATATTTGGGATTGTTAAAGAGGTCTCAGCAACATTGGTCGCAAGCACGATTTTGCGCTGCTTTTGAATCGTCAATGCACGATGTCGATCGTCATCACTTACGGAAGCGTGAAGTTTGACTACCAGCACATCATCTGACTTTTGCAGCATCTGGGCACATTGAGTGATCTCTTTACGACCCGGCAGAAATACCAGTATATCGCCTTCTTCGTCCTCTAAAGCTTCATTCACCGCCCGCACAACGTCATTTTCACAGCCTTTTTTATTTGGCAGGTAACGGCTGTCAAGGCTTCGATGTGTGACCGTAACCGGGAAACAGCGCCCTTCTGAACACAAACGCACAGCCTGCAAATAACGCGCAAGCTTTTCACCTTCTAGCGTGGCAGAGGTAACGATCAGGCGATGTCGGTTTTCCTGTTTTAACAGAGAGGTTAGAAGATCGATGTCCCAACGGCGTTCGTGGTATTCGTCAACCATGACGATGTCAAAGTTCGCCAGCTTATCTTCTGCAAACCATCGCAGTGCAACACCTGGTGTCACAAATACCACTTCCGTGTTCTCATCGAAATACGCGTGGAGCTTTATCGCGTACCCAATTTTTCCACCGATTGGAGACCCCGACAGCTCTGCAAGATACTCTGCTAATGACGTACAAGCGATTCGACGTGGTTCGATGACTAAAACGCGTCCGTGTTGTGCCGCCCAAAGCGGTAAGCGAGTCGACTTACCCGATCCGGTTTCCGCTTCGACCACCAGATGGCAGCTTTTCAAATGCAGGTCAAACTCGGCTTTTAGACTATCGATAGGTAGTTGTGACATAAGAGTTGAAATTGAATTTTTATTTGATGATGTCGAGCATTATACCCAAGTAAAACCTTCCTGCTTTCATTGCACTTGTTTTAATGGCGATATTTCCATCGGTCGTCAAGTTTTTTTACGACATTACTTTGATGTGTATCAACGAATGTTTACAAGCAATCGCTGAAACCGTTACTATTTGCGGCGCATCCTTCAACCCTACATAAGGCACCCAATGAACAACGATAAACGCCCGCTATATATTCCGTATGCGGGACCAGCACTTATGGCAACCCCTCTTTTGAACAAAGGCAGTGCTTTTTCTGCTGAAGAACGCAGTTCATTCAACTTAGAGGGCTTGCTACCTGAAGCCACTGAAACCATCCAAGAACAAGTAGAACGTGCTTATCAGCAATACAAAGGTTTCGAAAGTGATATGGATAAGCACATTTATCTGCGTAACATTCAAGATACTAATGAAACCCTGTACTACCGTTTAGTACAAAACCACATCACTGAGATGATGCCGATCATCTACACGCCAACCGTTGGTGCGGCATGTGAAAACTTCTCGAACATCTACCGTCGTGGTCGTGGCCTGTTCATCTCTTACCCTAACCGTGATCGCATCGACGATTTGCTAAACAATGCAGCAAACCACAACGTAAAAGTGATCGTGGTAACTGACGGTGAGCGTATCCTCGGCTTGGGTGACCAAGGTATCGGCGGCATGGGAATTCCTATCGGTAAGCTTTCTCTATATACGGCTTGTGGTGGTATCAGCCCGGCATACACACTACCAATCGTATTGGATGTAGGTACGAACAATCCGCAACGTTTAGCAGATCCAATGTATATGGGTTGGCGTCATCCTCGTATCACTGGTCCAGAATACGATGCATTTGTTGAAGAATTCATTCAGGCAGTACAACGCCGCTGGCCTGATGCGTTGATTCAGTTTGAAGATTTTGCGCAGAAAAATGCCATGCCACTTCTAGAGCGTTACAAGAACCGCATTTGCTGCTTCAATGATGACATCCAGGGCACTGCAGCGGTAACTGTTGGCTCACTGCTTGCAGCATGTAAAGCAGCGGGTACACAACTTTCTCAACAACGTATTACGTTCTTGGGTGCAGGCTCTGCAGGTTGTGGTATCGCTGAAGCAATCATTGCTCAGATGGTATCGGAAGGTATTTCTGATACGCAGGCACGTTCGCAAGTTTACATGGTTGACCGCTGGGGTCTGCTGCAAGAAGGTATGCCTAACCTGCTTGATTTCCAACAACGCTTAGTACAAAAGCACGACAATACTAAAGAATGGGAAACCGAAGGCCATGGTTTCTCGTTACTGGATGTCATGCGTCATGCTCAACCAACAGTACTTGTTGGCGTATCGGGTGCTCCTGGTTTATTTAGCCAAGAAGTGATCGAAGAGATGCACAAACACTGTAAGCGTCCAATCGTGTTCCCTCTGTCAAACCCAACCAGCCGAGTAGAAGCAACACCAAGTGATATCATTCGCTGGACAAACGGTGAAGCATTGGTCGCGACAGGCAGCCCGTTTGATCCTGTGGTCCACGAAGGCAAAACTTACCCTATTGCTCAATGTAACAACAGCTACATCTTCCCGGGTATAGGCCTGGGTGTACTCGCTGTTAACGCTAAACGAGTGACTGATGAAATGCTTATGGTATCAAGTCGCGCACTGGCAACTTGCTCTCCTCTTGCTATCAATGGCCGTGGTGCACTTTTACCGCCACTAGAAGAAATTCACTTAGTGTCGAAGAAAATTGCGTTTTCCGTTGCGAAAAAAGCCATCGAACAGGGTGTCGCGTTGGAAATCACTGATGAAGCACTCAACGATGCGATTGACCAAGCATTCTGGCAGCCAGTTTACCGCCGCTACAAGCGAACAGCGTTCTAAAATTAAAGCCATTTGCATAATAATTAGCCCCTACACTATAGGGGCTTTTGTTTTTTAAGCGTTTTTTTATCATCCTGACCATATTTTGGCACAAATGGACTTCTCTCTTTTTACTGCTATCAGATATGATGAGGCATACACTTTAATTAAGGATAAGAATCGTTTTGTTGTTTTCTCGTATGAAGTCAAAGTGGATGCTCAAATTTTCATGGAAGCGACTCGCTTTGATTTTGTCGATCGCCGTACTTGGCCTTCTTGTTTCTGTTATTGCCATCGATCGATGGGTGGTGCTGCAAGCCAAAGAGAACATTTTTACTGACTACGAAAACATTCCACAGCATGAAGTTGCTGTTGTGCTTGGCACCAGTAAATATATTGGAAAGACGCTGAACACCTATTACACACAGCGCATTAATGCGGCTATCGAACTTTATAATCAAGGGAAAGTAAAACAGTTTCTCTTAAGTGGTGACAATGCCCATCGTTCCTACAATGAGCCCTGGACAATGAAGCGCGATTTACTCAAAGCAGGTGTACCAGAAGCGTTTATTCACCTCGATTACGCAGGGTTCCGAACCTTAGACTCTATCGTACGAGCAAAAAAAATCTTTGCTTCAGAGCGTTTTCTCATTGTGACCCAGCGCTTCCATTGTGAACGTGCTCTGTTTATCGCACACGCTTACCACATTGACGCACAATGCCTTGCTGTTGCTGGTCCTGTGACACAGCAACAGCAAGCATCTATGCGTATGCGTGAGTTACTCGCTCGCGTGAAAGCATTTCTCGATCTATACATTATCGACACACAACCAAAGTTCCTTGGCCCACAAGAGCCAATCATTGCGGTCAAAGAACCTATCGAGCCTCTTCAAGTCCCGGTCGAGTAGTCATTCAATCTAACTTTTAGCTTTAGTAACATTTCCGTAAAGACAATGGGTAGCATTCTACCCATTTCGAATTCTCAACATCACATTTTCTTATTTGCTCTACGATTCAGGCAAAATTCTTTTGTTCATTCCTAGTAACATTTAATCAATAAAAAAATACAAGTCAGTTACTTTGCTATAAAAAACCGACAAAAAGGCACTGAATAAGGAGCATACCCCATGACCGCACTCGCTGTGACACTGAAGAACTGGTTCTTCACTCGCAACAGCATGATTTTGAATGCAAATATCCTGCTGTTCATTATTTTGTTTAATACCCTTCCGTTTGACCCACAAGTTGTAACTGGCATCAGCATCTTAGTTTTTGTTGCGATTTTGTGGCTTACAGAAGCGATTCACGTAAGCATTACCGCTTTGCTGATACCGATGCTTGCCGTGTTTTTAGGCGTTTTCAACACGCAAACTGCACTCAATAACTTCTCTAACTCGATCATCTTTTTGTTCTTAGGCGGTTTTGCTCTGGCAGCTGCGTTGCACAAGCAGAAGTTAGACCAAGCCATTGCAGACAAAGTGTTGCTCCTGGCTCGTGGCAAAATGTCGGTCGCGGTCTTTATGCTATTTGGTGTGAGTGCGGGACTGTCAATGTGGATCTCTAACACGGCGACAACAGCAATGATGTTACCTTTGGTGCTAGGGGTAATGAGCAAACTGGATGGAAGTAAAAACCACCGCACGTTTTTGTTTGTATTACTTGGTATCGCTTACAGCGCATCTATCGGTGGTATTGCGACGCTGGTCGGTAGCCCGCCAAACGCGATTGCAGCGGCAGAAGTAGGGTTAAGTTTCACTGAGTGGATGGAATTAGGCTTACCTATCTCAATAGTTTTGATGCCAGTAGCAGTATTGGTGCTTTACGTCATGACTAAGCCGGACTTAAGCCACAAGTTTGAACTTGATCACGCACCTGTCGAGTGGACAAACAGCAAAATGGTCACGCTCGCGATTTTCTTGCTAACCGTTACGCTGTGGATCTTCAGCACACCAATCAATAACATGATCGGTGGATTTGCGAAATTTGATACGCTGGTAGCGATCGGTGCGATTCTTCTATTAGGCGCATCGCGTGCTGTGGAATGGAAAGACATAGAGAAAACTACGGACTGGGGTGTACTCATTCTTTTCGGTGGCGGTATCTGTTTAAGTAACGTACTCAAAGATACGGGTACCAGTGTTTTCCTGGCTCATAGCTTATCTGGTTTTCTGGAACAAGCTGGTGTTCTTCTTACCATTCTTGCCGTGGTTACCTTTGTTGTATTCTTGACGGAATTTGCAAGTAATACCGCAAGTGCTGCGCTATTAGTACCAGTATTCGCTACGATTGCAGAAGCGCTTGGATTATCGCCTGTGATTCTTTCTGCATTAATCGCCGTTGCTGCTTCATGTGCCTTTATGTTGCCAGTCGCGACACCACCAAACGCGATTGTATTTGGTACGGGCCACATTCAGCAAAAAGAGATGATGCGTATTGGATTTGTGTTGAATATTGCTTGTATTGGCGTACTGACTCTGTTTGCTTGGTTGTTCTGGTAAGAACGACACTGCTGTACTTTGTGTTCACGTTTCCCCTAACACGATACACAGCAGTTACTTTCTGGTGGCCACAACGGCCACCTCTTTCCTTTCTAAAGTAGCGACTAACTATCAAGCTTCTTTTACTTCAAAATGTGCTGCTCCATAATTCACTTCGACGCGATTTCTTCCCTCACGTTTCGCGAAATAAAGCACTTCATCTGCTCTCGCCATTGTTTGACTAATCCGTTCGTTCTGCATTTGAGCAACACCAATGCTACAGGTCATCGACTCACCATGAACCCAAATATGGTTACTCACCTTCTTACGAATAAACTCAGCTTTTGTGACGGCGTCTTCCAGGTTAGTGCCCGGGCAGAACACAACAAACTCTTCACCACCCCAGCGTACCAATCTATCATCTGATTCTAGTAGGCTTGCCGTTACCATGACAAATTCGCGCAGAATATCGTCACCCATCTGATGACCAAACTTGTCGTTTACCGCCTTAAATTTATCTAAGTCCAAATAGAGGATACTTAAGGAACTCTGTCCATGACACACCCTTAGTGACTCTTCCTCTAACCAGTGGTGTACTGCGTGTCTGTTCATCGCTCCCGTTAGAGCATCACGATGAGCAAGTTCTGCAAATTCATAATTCTGTGCGCGAAGTGTACCGTTTACTTTTTCCAGGTGGCGATGACGCTTCTTGGCTATCTCGTAAGCGACTCTGTTTTTACGCAATTCGTGTAAAGTAAAGGCCAAACCTAACGCCATCCAGGAAAACAGCAGAACAAAAAGCAACGTTTCGCGCGCGAGATATTCACCTTCAAACTCAATCTGATCGATAATGATTTTATGTTTGCCGAGCCCAGTGGCAGATCCAGTGGCGATATCGATACGAGTGATATTGGTAAATTCAGGCGCAGAATGTTCTATTGGGACTTTGTTGTCCGCTAACCACCAAGTCATGACCTGCAAATTTTTAATTGGAATTTCTATGGTTCCGTTAAAATTTAATGGCGAAAACTGCATGCCATTATATTTAATCGTGTATTCGTCATCCGGATTCGAATACTCCGGATTGTAGTTTCGCAGATACAGTCTCAGGGTTTTATTTGGGTTGCCTTTATCCCCGGCTTGCTCATAATTTATCTTCAATCGAATGGTGTGATAAGTAGACAAGTCGATGCCTCTTGTCGCTTCAGTGACATCGGTGAAGACCGAGATTCCGCAATATGGCCATGCATATGAGCTTTCCTTTATATCGCAATTTAAGGTGAGCCTCTGATTCTCAAAACTGAGTTCAGCTTCACTCAACCCTCCTGCACTTGCATCTTTGGTCGCAGAGATATTGAACTTATCGGGCGTAATAACCAGCTTGCGTGTATCTCCCAATACGCTATAAAGTGCAACCAAACTGATGGTGCAAATCGAAAGCGCAAAAACGAGCTTATGTATCCTTTTCATGGGCACTATGACCTAAGTTATTAATAAAATTCTGTCGTAATTCTTAATTTCGATACATTCTACCTTTAAAATAAAACGTGATCTTGCTTCAGAACTGTAGTATTCGTCAGCCTCAAACCGAATTGCGAAGCACTTCACACCTAAGTAAGTCTTTGTTATTACGAAAAAGTATTTTTAAATCTGAACTACTCTCGCATATCCCCTGCACCTCACTTTGCATTCGGTATATACTGTGCAAAAACACACTAATGAGTAATGTCATGTCATTAATTGCATCAGGCACGTTAAATAAGATGCGCGCCTCTCTCGACGGAGCCGTCAGTTACCGTCTTCCCGTCGGTGATGAAGAAATCGATCTTTCTCCTTTTTTGGGTAAAACATTAACCCTCACTCACACTGGCAATATTTTCTGCTGTTCTTGTGGTAAGAAAACGAAGAAGAGTTACTCGCAAGGTCACTGTTTTGTCTGCATGAAAAAGCTTGCAAGTTGCGATATGTGCATCATGAAACCTGAGACCTGTCATTACGATCAAGGTACTTGCCGTGAGCCACAATGGGGCGAAGAGAATTGTATGGTGGATCATTTTGTTTATCTATCAAACACATCAAGCCTGAAAGTTGGTATCACCCGTCATACGCAAATTCCAACACGCTGGATTGACCAAGGCGCGACACAGGGTTTACCTATCTTCAAGGTGAAAACTCGCCATATCTCTGGATTGATCGAAGTAGAGCTGGCAAAACATATTGCTGATAAAACCAACTGGCGAACGTTACTTAAGGGTGATGGAGAGCCGATTGAACTTCAGGACAGATTTGAAGAACTGCTTCCTTTGGTGGAAGACAAGATTGCCGAAATCAAACAACAATACGGCGATGACGCAATCGAAGTGTTAAGTGAGAGCATTACTGATCTGAGCTACCCAGTACAGCAGCACCCGACTAAGATTACCTCCCATAACTTCGATAAGAACCCTGTGGTGACGGGCATACTGCAAGGCATCAAAGGTCAGTACCTGATTTTCGATACTGGCGTAATAAACGTACGTAAATTCACCTCTTATGAAGTTGAGGTCAGCGCATAAGAGTGTGCGAATACCTTGTTGAAACTAAAAGCTCGAGCGTTACACTCGAGCTTTTCTTTCGGATGAATGCGGGTTGCTAAGCGTCCAGAATGCTTTCTATGACATCAAATAGCATATCGATTTCTTCAAGCGTGTTGTAATGCATGCAGCCAATTCGTACAACACCCCCCTTGTCTTCCAATCCTAGCTGACGAACTAAGCCCAGCGCATAAAAGTGCCCGTTCCAGACACAAATATTGTGCTCACCCAATGTCTTGGCAATAAACTCTGGTGAGTATTTATCGAACGTTAAAGCAAAGGTAGGCGTACGAAGTTGAGTATCTGCTTTATCAATACCATACAGACGTACACCGGCTAACAGATCCACTCTCTGCAGAAAGCGCTCACTCAGGCGCTGTTCATGCTGAGTGTATACGGCATAGCTTTGTTCTAGTTTCTCACGTAGCGGCAAACCTTCTTCACCATACTGCGCCAGATACTCAACCGCTGCCGTCAATCCCGCCAATGCTTCAAAACTTTGCGTTCCCGTTTCAAATCGACCTGGACCGATATTCGTCGCAGGTTCAACTTTATATGGACGAAGACTGTGTAACCATTGGTCTGCAACGTACGCAATACCCACATGCGGCCCGAAGAATTTGTAAGCAGAACATGCTAAGAAATCACATCCTAGCGCCTGAACATCGACTAAATGGTGCGGCGCGTAGTGCACTGCATCCACATACACCTGAGCACCGGCTTGATGTGCCATCTCCACAACTTTCTTTATATCGACAATCGAGCCTGTGGTATTTGAAGCGTAAGTGACCGCGACCAAACGTGTTTTGTCACAAAGCAGGTTTTGCAGATGCTCAAGATCTAACGTGCAGTCATCTTCTTTAATACGAACCTGATGAACGACCGCCCCTTTATCTTCAGCAGCCTGTTGCCAGCTCGACACGTTCGAATAATGGTCCAGAGCAGATACGATAATTTCGTCGCCCTTTTGCCAATCACGGCTGATCGCACGGCTTAGCTGGAAAGTCAGCGATGTCATGTTTGCGCCAAACACAATGTTGCCAGAAGACGGCGCATTTAATAGTGCTTGTGCTGATTCGCGCGCGCTTTGCATCACGTCGACTGTCGTTTGGCTGGAAAAGTAGTGTCCACCTAAATTGGAATTAAAGTACCCGAGGTAACCTACCATAGCATCAAGAACAGATTGAGGTACCTGCGAACCACCCGGTCCGTCAAAAAAGGTCACTGGCTTATCATTGTGATACTGCGATAACGCCGGAAACTGCTGTCTGATTTGATTAAGATTGAAGTTCATTACGTTTATCCGTCGCGGTTAGAACAAATACATCCATATGACCAGCTTGGTCATCAATGACTGAGCGAATAGGACAAGCGTTGTGCCACAGCTTACTGTCTGCCAGAATCGCCACTTCACCGTTTTCTAGCACCTTGCGGAAAAATGGCGCTTGGTTATGACTGCTGTACAACATGATATCGCCACCAATAATGTTATGGCGACCAACGCCCACCATCGCAATGTGATCAAAGCCGTCCTGATGCACACCCTCTGGCGCAACTTGCGTTTCATTTTCTAAAGCGGTGATACGGATTTGGTGAATTTCGATTTCTTGACCGTTGACTAAATGATTGGCGTTGACAAACAACTCACACATTTCCCGAAAGCCATCGCTGCTTAGAATGTTCTTTTCGATGGGCTCAAACTGACGGATAACATCACCTTGGAATCGATTGATATCCGAAGACTGTACAAAGCTGTTTTTGTTCAAGTCGATCACTTGTCCGCTTTCAAAACGCACCACAGAGTAACGTCTCAAACGGTATTGACCATCCGCATGCTCTGTGTGAGGTAGCGTTTCGAAAGAAGGTGAAAGTTGCTCAATTGCTGCCATGCTGAGCTGAGTTAAATGCAGTGTATTCTCGCGTGAATGTAACATCACTTGCTCCTTGAATGAGGCACATTGAATTAACATTTAATTTACACGATAGATTACGCAAATATTCTGCAATTACCACCTTTTAACGTTGATAACTTCAACATAACCATAAAAACACGACAAACAACCACATTTGACACAAAAAATAGCTCCATGTTTCAAATTTTAACTTCAACAACATTTGAAACTAGAGGTCTCTACTGGCAACAGAATTTTGTGCTGCAATGAAAACCATCAGCCTTCAGGCTAAGTTCTATTCTATAACCAATTATTAGATCTCAATCCTTGTTTATGCTTTTAAAGCTATAAGAATTTCCATACAATCGTTGGATATGTTCAGCCCTTTTGGAGCCATAATGAGCGACGTAAAACATTGTAAACTATTAATTCTCGGTTCAGGTCCTGCTGGGTACACCGCTGCAGTATACGCTGCTCGTGCCAATCTTAACCCAGTGCTTGTAACGGGTATGCAACAAGGTGGTCAGTTGACCACAACAACAGAAGTCGAAAACTGGCCTGGCGATGCAGAAGGCTTAACTGGTCCAGCTTTGATGGATCGCATGAAAGAGCATGCAGAGCGCTTTGAAACTGAAATCGTATTCGATCACATCAATGACGTTGAATTGACTCAGCGCCCTTTCCGCCTTAAAGGTGATTCAGGCGAGTACACTTGTGATGCATTGATCATCTCAACAGGTGCGTCAGCAAAATACCTTGGGCTCGATTCTGAAGAAGCCTTCAAAGGCCGCGGCGTTTCTGCTTGTGCTACTTGTGATGGCTTCTTTTACCGTAACCAGAAGGTTGCCGTTGTTGGTGGTGGTAACACTGCCGTTGAAGAAGCGCTATACCTTTCAAACATCGCCTCTGAAGTTCACCTGATTCACCGTCGTGATTCATTCCGCGCGGAGAAGATTCTAGTTAATCGCCTAATGGACAAAGTGGAAAACGGTAATATCGTTCTTCATACTGATCGCACACTTGATGAAGTACTAGGCGATGACATGGGTGTTACTGGCGTTCGTGTTAAAGATGTCAATACAGGTGCAACAGAAGATATCGAAGTAATGGGCGCATTTATTGCTATTGGCCACCAGCCAAACACTCAAATCTTCGAAGGCCAGCTTGATATGAAAGACGGCTATATCATCGTTAAATCTGGCCTTGAAGGAAACGCGACTCAAACCAGTATTGAAGGCGTATTCGCAGCAGGTGATGTGATGGATCATAACTACCGTCAAGCCATCACCTCAGCAGGCACAGGTTGTATGGCAGCGCTGGATGCAGAACGCTTCCTTGATGCGCTTAATGACAAATAACTTTCCACATTTGTGTCATATCCTTAAAGCCCAGCGGTATTCCCGCTGGGTTTTCTTTTGTATACTACCGCCTCATTAAAACAATTATCATTAAGCCTTCATAAATGGATAAGAAAAAGCATAGCAGCTTGAATAAGTGGCTTAAGCAACAAAGTAAGTTAGCCAAGCGCTGGCTTATGATTGCGATCGGCCTGGGCGTACTTTCAAGCGTGTTTTTATTGGCTCAAGCAGCCCTGCTCGCCTCCATTCTTCACCAATTGATTATCGAACAAGTCGACAAAAGTGAACTCGTTTGGCACTTTGTGGGTTTAGTTGGAACCGTAATCGGCCGTGCAGCTTGTACTTGGGGCCGAGAAATCGCGGGTTATCGTTGCGGAGAACAGATCAGAGTCTATATTCGTCAACTTATCTTAGATAAAGTCCATAAGTTAGGGCCTGCTTATATCAAAGGTAAACCAGCAGGCAGCTGGGCAACGTTGATCTTAGAGCAAGTGGAAGATATGCAAGATTTCTTCTCACGCTATCTTCCTCAGATGTCACTGTCAGTATTGATCCCTTTCATTATTCTGATTGTCGTGTTCCCGGTGAACTGGGCGGCTGGTTTGATCTTCTTGATCACCGCTCCTCTGGTTCCGATTTTTATGGCATTAGTGGGCAAGAAAGCAGCTGAAGCGAACCGAAAAAACTTCAAAGCCATGCAGCGTTTGTCTGGTCACTTCTATGACCGTTTGCAAGCGATGACAACAATTCGCCTATTTGATCGAACCAAGTCTGAAACTGAAACACTGAAAGGCGCATCTGAGGTTTTCCGTACTCGTACCATGGACGTGCTAAAAATCGCGTTCCTTTCTTCTGCGGTATTAGAGTTCTTCACTTCAATTTCAATCGCGATAACCGCAGTTTACTTCGGCTTCAGCTACATTGGTGAACTCAACTTTGGCTACTACGGAGCGGGTGTCACTCTGTTCGCGGGCTTGTTCATTCTTATCCTTGCGCCTGAGTTTTATCAGCCTCTACGCGACTTAGGTACTTACTATCACGCGAAACAACAAGCGGTTGGTGCGGCAGAGAGCATTGTTGAGTTTCTTGAGTTGGACGTTGACCAGGTCAAAGATGGCAACCAAACTCTCGACCAAAACGTACCGATTCAGATAGAAGCCAGTGATCTCGTCATCTTTAGCCCTGAAGGGAAACAGCTTGCAGGGCCCCTGTCTTTCTCTCTGGAAGCAAACCAGAGCACTGCTCTCGTTGGCCCAAGTGGTGCGGGTAAAACCAGTCTGGTGAATACGATTCTGGGTTTTATGCCATACCAAGGCAGTTTGAAAATAAACGGCTGCGAGTTATCACAGCTTGATCTCGCCTCATGGCGTGGAAGCATCAGTTGGATTGGTCAAAACCCAATGTTGCTTCACGGCAATATTCGTGACAACGTCACTCTGGGTAAGCACAATGTTCAGGACGATGCCGTCAACACGGTTTTGAAAGACTCCCACGCTGCAGAGTTTGTTGAAATGCACGGTCTGGATTATCCAATATCTGACCGCTCTGGTGGCTTATCTGTCGGTCAGGCACAACGTCTGGCTCTTTCTCGAGCGATGCTGCAAAACGGTCGTTTTTGGTTGTTAGATGAACCAACGGCTAGCCTGGATGCTCGTAGTGAAAGGCTAGTAATGGAAGGTATCGGTAAATATACCCAATCGACCACGAATTTGATGATCACTCACCAACTTGCTCCGCTGAAAAATGTCTCGCAGATCTTAGTCCTGCAAGACGGTCAGATTGTACAGAGTGGCGATTACACGACTCTCGCATCTCAGGATGGTTTGTTTAAAGACATGTTAGCGGCTAACTTAGCACAACAAAATTCAGACAAGGGGAACTTAGATGCGTGATTTACTCCCTTATCTAAAACTGTACAAAAAGCATTGGTTTGGTTTGTCACTAGGCATGTTGCTAGCGTTTCTGACGCTTGCAGCCTCTATCGGACTATTAACGCTGTCTGGTTGGTTTATTTCTGCCGCTTCCGTTGCTGGCTTAACCATTGCTCGTGAGACCTTTAACTACATGCTTCCGGGTGCTGGTGTTCGTGGTTCCGCTATGGCGCGTACCGCTGGTCGCTGGGGTGAGCGTGTGGTCAGTCACAATGCAACCTTTAAACTTCTGACCGATTTACGTATTTTCTTCTTTGAGAAGCTTACGCCGCTGATCCCGGGCAGAGTTTCTAACATGCGAGACGCCGACGTACTTAACCGCTTGGTGGCCGATGTGGATGCGATGGATCACGTATACCTGCGCCTTATCAGCCCGGTGATCATTGGTATATTCGGTATCCTGAGTTTAACCGTGGTGCTGGCTTTCTTTGACTGGCACTTAGCACTGTTACTGGGCTCAGTTCTCACCGTAATGCTACTGGTATGGCCGGTACTGTTCTACAAACTCGGCAAAAGCAACGGTGCCCATCTGACTCACCGTAAAGCTGAACTGCGCGTCGCAACGCTTGACTGGTTACAAGGTTACAGCGAACTTAGCATCTTTGGTGCGGAAGAGCGTTACCGCAATTTGATTTTGGAAAAGCAAAAACAGCTTCTTTCCAACCAATTTGTCAATGCGAACCTCACCGGTATGGCGTCGGGATTACTGATGTTGGTCAACGGTCTGACACTCGTCATGATGTTATGGTTCGCGGCAGATGGCGTGGGAGGACGTGCTCCGGATCCTTGGATTGCGCTCTTTGCATTCGCAACCATGGCCAGCTTCGAGATCCTGATGCCTATCGCTGGTGCGTTCCAGTATTTAGGTCAGACACTGACTTCTGCTCGCCGCCTGAATGAGGTCATTCTGGCAAAACCTGACGTAGTCTTTCCCGAACAATCTACGCGTGATGATAAGCCACTAGATATTGAGTTTGATAAGATCGACTTCGCCTACCCAGACGGTCAGCAGAAAGTGCTGAAAGATTTATCTTTATCACTTCCTCTTGGCTCAAGAACGGCGATTGTTGGTCAAACCGGATCGGGTAAATCAACGTTAATTCAACTGTTATGTCGCTACTGGGATGTGAATCAGGGCGAAGTTCGTATCGGTGGAGCAGCTCTGCAAAATTGGAGTGAGTCCGAACTGCGCGCAGCAATTACGGTTGTAAGCCAACGTGTCGATGTTCTGAACGGGACACTGCGAGACAACTTACTCATGGCAGCACCTGAAGCTACGGACGAGAAACTTGCCGATATTTTAACCCAGGTTGATCTGGGAGGTCTTTTAGAAGATCTAGGTTTAGATGCTTGGTTAGGCGATGGCGGCCGTCAATTGTCTGGCGGTGAAAAGCGTCGTATTGGTATTGCGCGCGCGTTATTGCGTGATGCGCCGATCCTACTTTTGGATGAACCAACCGAAGGCCTTGATAAACGCACAGAACAAAAAGTGATGGGCTTATTCAATCAGCATTTTGCCAACAAGACCGTCGTCTTTATTACCCACCGACTCATTGAGCTGGAGAATATGGATAATATCTGCCTGATGGAGCAAGGTGAAATCATTGAGCAAGGTAACCACCAAGCACTGATCGCAAAACAAGGGCGTTACTTCCAACTATTGCAGTCTCTATAGAGATAAAAGATACACAAAGGGCTCATCTAATGATGAGCCCTTTCTATTTAAACAAAAGCGCCGCAAGTGCGACGCTTTGAAGCCGTTCTGTATGTTTACAGATTACGCGTATTTTTCTTCGAACTCTTTCATAAAGTCCACAAGCGCCTGAACACCCTCTAGTGTCATCGCATTGTAGATTGATGCACGCATACCACCTACAGCGCGGTGACCTTTAAGAGACTTAAGCCCTTTAGCATCGGCTAGTTCAAGGAAAGTGCTATCAAGTTCTGGCTTAGCTAGCTGGAAAGGTACGTTCATTAGTGAACGGTTAGCTTCGTGAATACCGTTACGGTAGAAGTCCGATTGATCGATGAAATCGTAAAGCAGTTTTGCTTTAGCTCGGTTAACTTTCTCGATGCTCTTAACGCCGCCTTCTGCTTTTAGCCATTTGAAAACAAGGCCAGAAAGGTACCAGGCAAAAGTTGGTGGTGTATTAAACATCGATTCTTTTTCAGCAAGAACGGTGTAATCCAAAATACTAGGCAGCGCTTGCTTAGCCATACCAAGTAAGTCATCGCGAACGATTACAATAGAAATACCTGATGGACCAATATTTTTCTGTGCACCTGCGTAAATCACGCCATATTTAGAAACGTCGATTTCACGTGACAGAATGGTTGAAGACATATCAGCAACAATTGGTTTATCCGTCACTGGCAGATCATTGATCTCGATACCATCAATGGTTTCGTTTGGACAGAAGTGTACATAAGCTGCATCTGGTGAAATTTTCCATTCGCTTGCTGGTCGTACTGCCAATTTGCCATCAATCTCTGTTTTCGCATCAAATACATCTGGTTCACAGTATTTTTTTGCTTCGTCAACGGCACTGTCTGCCCAGTAACCGCCATCGATGTACGTAGCTGTTTGTGCTTCACCTAAAAGGTTTAACGGAACAGCAGCGAACTGTGCACGAGCACCGCCCTGGCAAAATAGCACTTTGTAATTATCTGGGATATTCAGTAGGTCACGCAGGTCTTGCTCAGCCTCTTCAGCAACTTTGATGAACTCCTTGCTTCGGTGACTGATTTCCATCACTGAAGTACCTAGACCTTGCCAGTCCAATAGTTCTTTTTGTGCTTGTTGCATAACTGCTTTCGGCAGACCTGCTGGTCCTGCGCTGAAGTTAAATACGTTAGCCGTATTTTGTTCCATGATGCTCATTGCTCCTGCTAAGTAAATATGTCGAAATTAATGTACCTAAACAATCTTGATATGCGTGGCTCAGAGAGACTTGCTTGATTATGAACACCGTAACTTATTTGCCGAGTTCAAAACCATGAACAGCGATCTGATTCCCTCATCTTGATATATGTTGGGTATATCACGTTTTTGCGGCGATAAAAACAAGAAAAGAGGTCCTACGACCTCTTTTTAAACTGAAAACGGCAAATAAACTTATATCATGAATAAACCTTGTTCTAATTTTGCATCAGAGCGGGCATCAATAAAGCAATCAATGGAAACTCATGGCCATTTTCAAACTTTAATTTTCCGTCACCAATTTTTGCTTTAAGTTGGTAACCACCTTCAACTTTTTCGATTAATTCCATGATTAACAGCTCGTCTATCCCTTCTTTGATAAAAGGATAAGTCTCCACTAATTCATCTGAGAAGTAGGTGCTCAGAGCGCCGTTGGTAACGGTGACCAGTTTCATAGGATTTTGAGTAATGTTTTCTGTGCCTTGAGGAACAGACAATTGCCACTCATTATGAAACTTTCCTTCACCGAACGTGAGAGACAACTCGTTAACAGACAAACTAAAGCCCTTGCTAAACAGAGTGTCAACGTGTGGTAGCAGGTCGGAGACTTCTTGCTCACTTAATATCGGTGAACTTTGATATATCGACATTATTTGATCAAACGACTGACTATCTACATCACCAATCGAAACGTCCAACTTGAAATTGTCGACATCCGTTCCATCTGTCAGACGCATTTTTTGTGCGGCGAGATTAAACTTGCTGTTCAGTTTCTCACCCGCGTCATCCACGGCTGTATTGCCACTGTAGGTTGCACCATCAATTAGAAAGACGGGTGTCATCGCTGAATCAACGACATCCAGTTTCTCCAGTGAAAACACCTGTTCACCTAACCAGTAACCCTTAACTTGCTTCCCTTTCCCCTCACCGGTTAAGTTTTTCAAATGCAGCTCATCACCATTAACAAAATCCGCCTGAACATAAGGAACCGATACCTGATAATTGAGGTCTCCCAGGACCGTTACATTACCTGATATTTGAGCAGGACTGGTCGACACCGAAATACCCTCAGCTTCATCACGGTAATGCCAACTATCTAGATCGAACGTAAACGCCTTATTGCCATTGAGTTGAATCTCACTGTGCATAGTAAGTGGCAAAATGTCGCTTTCCACTAGCTTTGAATCAGCGGTAAGGCGCGTTAACCCGTGACTAACGTCGCTCGTAACGTCAAATGTCGTCGGAATGTTATCCCGTATTAGCTGCGCCTTGAGTTCCGGATCAACAACGGTATAACGAGTTAAGACCACAGACGAGAGATAACCGCGTTGGTAATCAACCACCTCGCCCTGCACCATTTCGTTGTCCATATTCGTGATGCCATCTTCAATGATGGACTGGCCAATTTGACCAACCGCAAGTGGCCAACAAAGCGCGAGTGAAATAGCACCACCAATGGCACCGATTTTTTTAAGATTCTGCATAACGTCACTTTTCAGGGATTTGTGTTCAGTCTAACCCAAACCCTCATTAGATAAAACATTGAGATAAATCAGACTATTGTTGCTTATTCTAGCCCATTAATCAGGAATCATACTCAGCTCGCACTCACTAAATCATTTTATTGATAAAGTTTAGCTGGCTAAGTTTTAATCGGAGTCCAAACACCCGTGAATCGTTACGCTGTACTGTGTCTCGACAATAATCCAATTAGTGCTGAACAGTTCAGATTAGAGCTGTCTGCTTTTTCTGGCAAGTTTGATATTCTTTCTGTTGAATCCATAGACGAGGCACAGAGTGCGCTTGAGTATCTTGAAGAACAACAACAGACCGTCGCCCTAGTCATCGCCAGCCACCACACTAACTTTAATGGGGTGGACTTTCTGATTGGTCTTGATAAAAGGCCGCATACCGAACAAGCTCGGAAAATTCTTATCAGTTGCTCCTCCGATATCGACGCCATTCTTACCGCTGTAAATGAAGGTCGCCTAGACCACTGCCTGACAAAACCTCTTCCTGACAAGGTGTTGTACCAAACCGCCCTTAAAGAACTGACCCAATTCATACTCCGCAATTGTCATGAAGACTTGCTCGGTTATAGCCAAGTATTGGATCCGCATAAGTTACTGCGCGCACATATTGAAAATCAGATGCAAAAGTATCAAGCCGGTTTTCTTTATGATTATCACTCTATGTCGGATAACGAACTAACAGAACAAGTCATTACCGCTTTACAACTGTTTTTCAAAGACAGCGATGATACCCATGCCTGTCGAACTTATTCCCCAGAACATCTCTTGACCGTTGAAGGTGAGCCTAACAACTTTTTGTGGTTTATTACCAGTGGTGATGTCGCCTTATACAAGCGAGATGAACAAGGTGCACAACGAGAAGTAGTGCGTTATACAAAAGGTAACATCGTTGGCAGTATGTCCTTTGTCACTGGTGAAAACTCTTTCTCTACCGCTCTGACGCTAACGAAAACCGAAGTGATCAAACTCGATCGTCAAGTGTTTCATAAAGTAATGCAGAGTGACTCCAATCTCTTACCTCTGTTTACTAACTTATTGCTTCGCCATTTTAATCGTCGGCTTCAACGGAGCATCAAAACTAAGTTGCAACTGCAAAAAACATTGGAATCCTTAGAATCGGCGCATCAACAACTGATAGAACGAGAAAAAATGGCGATGCTCGGTCAGCTCGTCGCTGGTGTCGCCCACGAACTCAACAATCCTATCGCTGCAATTTTACGAGGGGTAGAAAATCTTACTCATACACTCGAAGGGCTGCTCACCCAACGCCCTAACCCAGAAGTCCAAGTCAAGGGCGTGCAATTATTGACTGAAGCACAAACGGCGAGACCTGCGTCTACTGCTGAACTCAGAATGCGAGTCAAAGAACTTAACCGCATCTTGCCAGATCGCTCGCTAGCGAAGAAAGTCGTGAATCTCGGGTTAGAAACTGACCAAGAGTTAGTCACACAGTTAGTAAAAAAATCCGACAGCGCGGCTCTCTCTCTCAGTGAACTGGAACAGTATCATAAAGCAGGTGCTTCTCTGCGTTCTATCAATGTGTGTGCGGCCCGCATTGCAGATATGGTAAAAAGCCTTAAAGGCTATGCTCGCTCTGACGATGAGAGTTTGCATTACGCGGATATCCACGAAGGGATCGAAGACACACTCGTTATCTTCGAAAACAAATTAAAAATACATCAGCTCTCAACCGATTATGCCCCGTTACCCCCGATACTTTGTCAGCCGATCGCGTTACAACAAGTCTGGACTAACCTCATTTCCAACGCCATTGACGCATTCCCGGAAAAAGGAATTCTTAAAATCCAGACCAAGCTGGTGGACAAAGACGATAATAAATTCGCGGTTATCTCATTCGAAGATAACGGATGCGGTATCCCGGAATCACAAAAGAATGCCATTTTTGAACTGAATTTTACGACAAAAAAAGTAGGTAATTTTGGGTTAGGTATCGGGCTTTCAATCTGCCAACAAATTGTAACAGCTCATAATGGATGGATTGAGGTTGACTCGGAGCTTAACAATTACACTCGTATGACAGTCTGGTTACCAGTCATCGAAGAAGGAGATCAAACATGACGAAATATCTGATTTTATGTGTCGATGACGAAAGAGAAGTCTTGGATAGCGTATTACAAGACCTGGCTTCCTTCGAAGACCACTTCATTCTCGAGGGCGCAGAATCCGTCACAGAAGCAAGGCAAGTTATCGAAGACATGGCCGAAGATGAAGTTAGGCTTGCGCTCATTTTATGTGATCACATTATGCCGGAACAAACTGGTATCAGTTTTCTAATTGAATTAAGCCAGGATGTCGAGACAAGAGGCGCACGCAAAGTTTTGCTCACAGGTCAGGCAGGATTAGAAGACACGGTAGAAGCTATTAATCACGATAGTTTGGATTACTACATCGCAAAGCCATGGAAAGGAGAAGAATTGAGGCAGGCAATTGCCGCACAACTCACATCATTCGTGATTGAACACGATGACAACCTGTTATCATGGACAACCGTTCTTGATTCTGAAGCAATATTAAATGCGATGGCCGACCGAAGGGCGAGTTTTGGTGAATAGTCCAAACTCACCGAAAAGAATACCAACTGAATTTTGGTCTTTTTTGTCTAAATCTGAAGTCAAGTAAAAGAATTGACAGTATGTCGACACTTTTATGTTGGTCGTAGGCCTCTGTTTTTATTATGATGTCGTAGAAATGAGATTACGGTTCAAGCGCTTGCTTGAATCCATGGAAAAATAAACAAGGTTTATCGTTAGTTATGCGTAAAACACTATTAGTCACAGCCCTCTTGTTAGCATCAGGCCATTCACTAGCTGCGAACGGCAATGCGCCTGCAACTATGAGCAACTTCAGCTATGACTACTTCGAAGCACGTATCGGAGCAAGTCCTGTGACATTCGGTGCTGGAGTAAGTAAGTCGATTCACCCTAATGCGCACGTTGTTGCTCGTATCGATTCTGAATTTGATAGCGATTTTGACTCAGCAATGGGTTTTGGTTTCCACTCTCCGCTAAATAACTGGGCTGACCTAACGGGTGAAATGCTAATGCGTGTGGTGCAGCCAGAAAAATCAAGCAGCACAGATGTTGGTATGGAGCTAAACCTTGGCGTTCGTCAATGGTTAGGCCCTCAATTAGAAGTCGGCGGTAAAGTTGGCTACGTTACTATTGATGATAACGATGACTGGATGGGCTCGGCTTATGCACGTTTCCACTCAACTGAATTGTTCTCTCTAGGAGCAGAAGCACGTATTAACGACTTCTACGGTGATCAAATCATGTTCACGACCCGCTTCAAGTTCTAAAAAGCGTGAATTTTAAAAGCAAAAACCGAGGATTGAAGCCTCGGTTTTTTGTTGGTTATTATGAAAAACTAAAATTAAGCATGAAAAACTGAGTTAAGTGGAAAAATCCTTAACACCCCTTCCCACTTATACCCGTTCCTTTTGTGACTCACTAACTCCAAAAAATACGACTCTTCAGTGCACCAATAATTAAGATTATTCACACAGCGATAGTAACTGCTTTTTGCGCGGTTCTTGGATAAGTTTCCAATGCACACCATCGACTGCACCAGCAAATTTCCACAGTAACTTAACATCAACGTCATTGCCGTACGTCTGCTTCACTTTATTGAAAACTTCCACAGGGCCGAGTTCTATAAATGCTTCTACGTCATCAACGCCAGCTTTCTTCACCATACGTTCAAGCGTAAGTTGCATATTAGGTAGATCTCTCAAGCGTCGGCTCGCTGAAGATTTTTGGTATTTTCGTTCCTTAATTGAGTAGTCAATTGACTTCTGCAACAATCCATCCAAACCAGAAAAACCAGATTCAAACAAATGTGTCACATCATAATAGTTAACGGTAGCCGTCGTCTGCTTCTTGACGTGCTTATATTTCTCACAATTCAGGAGGATCAGTTCCTCGTCTAATCCGTAGCCACCGCGCAAATAACAACAATCATTGCTAACTAGCGCGAACATAGCATCATCGCAAAATAAACCGATGCCACCGAACATGGAACGTTTCTGATACTGACTGAAATTGCGTACGTATTTAAAAAAAGCTTGGTCTGTCATGTCCATTGACCTCTTTAATCTGAATAAATTACCCCGATTAGCGATGTCACCAGATAAACAGCAGCTTATAGCGAATTCAAAATGTCGATTTGTTGGCGATATATTTGTAAATTGTGCTCACCAACTTGCCTAATCATACTTAACGACGAAAAATAAGTTAGGACATAAGTCACATATAAAAAAGTATAATTCCTCTATATGTGATTGATTTCACAGTTATAGTTCCTCAAGCGGTATTTTTTTGACACCAGTTTAGTCTAAAACAACATAACTTCATGATCCACTTAGCAATTGCGTGCACTATATAAGCATTTCATTGATAATGCGCATCATGTAAGGGTACACTGTACCAAAGATTATAAGAACAACGTCACAATGGAACACCTATCATTTTTTTGGCTACCAAATAACAAAGAGAAGCTTTTAAAAGCAATAGAGTCGGAGTTCGCGCAACTGGTAGAGCAATCGATTGCTATTGGAAAAATTTCCCTTCCCCCAATACCTGACGTCGTGCTCAAAATTCAGCAATTGTGTCAGGAAGAAAGTACAACGATCGCCGATGTGGCAAATTGCCTGCTAGAAGATCCAGGGTTAGCCGCAGTTGTGGTTCGAGTGGCAAACTCGGTCATTTTTAACCGCAGAAACATCACGTGTAACGATTTATCAGCTGCAGTTTCACGACTAGGCATTTATCGTGTACGAGACATTGTTACCGCTCAGACGATAGAACAGCTTAAGCACTCGCTGAACTTAACTAAAGATTGTAATGAGATTATGCGTAAAAGTGCTGCTGTATCTCGTGAACTCGGAGCGAGTATGGTGTTAATTGTGCAGGAGTTCCACAAGCATGACCCCGTTACATATGGTCATTTAGAGCCAGAAAAAGCGCTGTTAGTCGGCTTACTGGCAGACATTGGGTTGTTCTGCCTCATCAACGAGTACAACATGCACCTCGAAGGAGGTAACTACCTGGCCCCGGATATTGCTTTGCAGATCTTTCAGGCCCGTTGCTCAGCCACAAGTGAACTTGTCCTCAGGCGCTGGGGGTTTGACAACGACTATCGAGAAGTGTCTTCAAACCAAAAATACCAGGTAGCTCGTCCCGAGGTCAGTTATTTAGACATTGCCAGGATTGCGAATTACTTATTAATGTTCCGCAATAAAGATGAACGCATCGATGAACATGAAGTGGAGTTCAATCTAGTGGGTGCAGAAATTCTGTATGAACTCAGCAATATGAGTGGAGCCGAATTCCAAGAAAAAATGAGTACAGAGTTAAATGCTAGTGGCTTGTAAACCTTATTTTTAAACAAACATCATCCACGATATAAACTCACTTCAGGCTAAGTGATACCTTATCTGTGGCAACTCTTAGATTTATCTCACAAAGGAATAATTAAGTTTTATGTTCTCAGGGATGCTATTCATTTTTGCCCCGTTGGTCGTCGGGTATCTGATTCCTATTTCTCGTGCTTCGATACTTGAGAAAATTAATCGGTCTACGTCAAACCTCATCTACGTCATTTTGTCTCTGATGGGACTGAGCTTGGCCGCTCTGGATAATCTGAGTAGTAATTTACAAAGCATTCTGCTTTACGCGATCACTTTTTTCATTTGCTTGGGTGTATGTAACCTATTGGCGCTACCTGTTGTCGATAAAATTATTCCTCTTAAAACCGACCAAAGCCACAGTAAGTTGCCGCTTTCCTCCATGGCAATAGAATCTGCAAAACTGATCATCGTCGTTGGAGGAGGACTGGTGGTCGGTCTGATTCTCCCTATAGACCTGTCGTGGGTAGACACCGCGAGCGAGTGGATACTCTTTCTATTGTTATTCTTTATCGGGATTCAACTACGAAACAGTGGCCTGACGCTAAGACAAATTTTGTTGAACAAACAAGGTATGGCTATATCCGCTGTGATCATCGCAACGTGTATGCTTGGCGGCGTCATCGCTTCGTTTATTTTGGAGATGCCACTCTACCAGGCATTAGCAATGGCATCTGGATTTGGCTGGTACTCACTAGCTGGCATTTTGATGGGTGATGCTTTCGGCCCGGTATTTGGCGGAGCCTCTTTCCTGATAGAGCTTATGCGCGAATTGGTGGCTTTAGTCGCGATCCCACTGTTAATACACCGTTATCCATGCACCGCTATCGGATATGCAGGCGCAACAGCGATGGACTTTACTTTACCGGTAATCCAAACAACTGGCGGGGTACGTTGTGTACCTGTTGCCATCGTTAGTGGATTTATTTTGAGCTTACTCGTACCAGTAATGATGCTTTTCTTTGTATCACTTGCTAGCTAGATCTCAGGTTTTGTCTTTAACATCCATTACAATACCGCAAAAATTTAAAAACCTAATTAACGTTGAAGTCGTCGATACAAAGACGACATCTTAATTCGCTTTTAGAATCAACAGCCCAAGACTCTCTTAGCTCCAACGTGAATTAAGACGCACTCAACGCAGAGTGAGATTTAACGTTAATTCAGGAATAACTATTAGAAGGAAGAAGAATGAAACGCTTTGTCGTTGCAGCGCTCCTCGCTACAAGCTCAACTTTTACGTTCGCCGCAGATCAACAATGTCTGGCGAACAAATACGACGGTTATATCGATGCTTCACTACAGTGGTATCAGGATCTTGTCGACTTAACCGTCGAACAATACCCAGATCTGGATGAAGTGAGCCAATGGTTTTTAGAAGGACGTAAGCACCATTTTGAGCTTAACCGCGAAGCAGTACACTATTTTCTTAAGAGCGACCCAAGTCGCGTAGCGACTGAGCAGCCAATCGAAGCTTGGCTTAAACTCGAACAGCACGATGTCAAACAGCTGGCGAGTCGCAGCGACAAGCTAGGCGAAGCAGCACAGAAAACATTTAGTGACCGCCAGTCAACCAATCACGAAAAAAACTACGAGCTTCGTTCAGCGTTCGCAGATCTGCTTAGCCACCCTCAGAAAATCGACTCTGCTCTTAATAAGTACAACCAGTCGATTGAGAAGCTTGAAAAGCAAAAATGTGAATAAGCATCGTTAAGCAAACAGCCCCACAGCACAGAATTCTGGGCTTGGTTACTGACGGAAAATCTGACAAAAAGCAGTTAGCTTTAAGCTCAGAGCAACGAGTAGAATTAGACTTAGCAAGGTGAAACACCAATCACTGCTAAACTATCTACTCGATGCAAACCAGTAATCTAGGGGGGTGTTTGGATATGCCTGAGTTTTCATTTCATCAACATGGCCTTGCAGAATTAAAACGGGACATTGAAACCGTTTTAGTTTAGATTGTGCCGCTCGCATTACCTAAATAATTACAAATGATTCTTTGCCATGGTTAAGGAACAAAAAACTGCTGACGTCAGCTTTGAAAGCTTGTTGAAGATCTTCACCGTCCCTGAAGGTCCGGATTCGACGTTGACAAAAATTGAAGAGAGCCTCTCTCGAAACTTGAATCTATTTCTTCGTGAACACATCGTTGCAGAAGAAAAGCCTTTACGTGAAATTGAGAAAGACTTTTCTTCTGCTCAGATTCCTGAGTACCCGTCGTTCGTATCCGATCACACTGAGCATTTGCTAGACACCTTAGTGTCACACTCGGTTCATACGTCAGCACCAAGCTTCATCGGTCATATGACATCGGCACTGCCTTACTTCTTGATGCCTTTGTCTAAGATAATGATTGCTCTGAACCAAAACTTGGTGAAGATCGAAACCTCGAAAGCGTTTACCCCACTAGAACGTCAGGTTCTGGGGATGCTGCACAGATTAATTTATGGTCAGTCAGATACGTTTTATGAGCAATGGATGCACAGCGCCAATCACTCTCTGGGCGCATTTTGTTCCGGTGGCACAATCGCCAACATCACTGCCCTTTGGGTTGCGCGCAATAAAGCGTTAAAAGCAAACGGTGAATTTCAAGGCGTAGAAAAAGAAGGCCTATTCAAAGCCATGAAACATTATGGCTACGAAGGTTTGGCAATTTTGGTTTCTGAGCGTGGACACTATTCACTTAAAAAAGCCGCAGATGTTCTTGGCTTGGGTCAGGATGGTCTGGTAGCCGTAAAAACGGACGCGAATAACCGCATCATCGTCGACGACCTAAAAGCAAAAATTGTTGCGCTTAAAAAGCAAAAGATTAAGCCGATCGCAGTTATTGGTGTCGCCGGTACGACGGAAACCGGTAACGTTGATCCTCTCATCCAAATTGCTGAAGTTTGTCAGCAGCATGATTGCCATTTTCATGTCGATGCGGCTTGGGGCGGTGCGACTTTGATGTCGAATCATCATCGTCACCTTTTAGACGGTGTTGAATTAGCCGATTCGGTGACCATTGATGCGCATAAACAGCTTTACATCCCGATGGGGGCTGGCATGGTTCTGTTTAAAGATCCTGATGCGATGCGCTCTATTGAACACCACGCACAGTACATTCTGCGTAAAGGTTCTAAAGATTTAGGCAGTCATACCTTAGAAGGATCTCGTTCTGGTATGGCCATGCTTGTGTACGCGGCAATGCACATCATTAGCCGACCAGGCTATCAGCTTTTGATTGACCAAAGTATTGAAAAAGCACACTACTTTGCTGACTTAATTCAAAAGCAAGATGATTTTGAATTGGTTTCGGAACCGGAGCTCTGCTTACTCACCTATCGCTACTTACCGCCAAGCATCCGTGAAGCACTGGAAAAAGCGCAAGGCCCACAAAAAGAGAAACTGAACGAACTGATTAACCAATTAACGCAGTTTATTCAAAAGCGTCAGCGTGAAACAGGTAAGTCCTTTGTGTCGCGTACGACGCTTAATCCAGAACAATGGCAGCGCTTAAGCACTGTTGTTTTCCGTGTGGTACTGGCCAACCCGCTGACCACGACTGATATCTTTGATTCTGTCCTGAATGAGCAAAGAAATATTGCTCAACAAGCACCAAGCTTAAATGCGAAAATTCAGGAGATGGTCAGCGAGATTTTGGCATCCTGACGATAAATTCGAGTTACATTGGCTTGAAAATTTATTTCTTTTTAATGTAACTCATCAATCAATATTGGCTGACTCAAACAACAAATCTGATTTTCCCCATTCATTTCTGTAGTTTTCAGAAAATTTTGTTTGAGGTTTGTCAAATTATCACTAAATAGTAACCGTAATTGGTTTAGCCGAATTAAAGATCAGGTTTATACTGAATCTATATGGCGCTGGCAGCTTTCGTTAACGCATTTCACTGCCGAGAGACGTTTATGTTTCTATGCGTTAACAGAGCCAGCGAGTTGTTCTCTATACCCTCGTGAACACTATGAATACATTAGAAAAAATTCAAAAAAACCTGGAGAATTTCAGTAAATCAGAGCGCAAAGTTGCAGAAGTAATTATGGCGTCTCCACAGACTGCGATTCATTCAAGCATTGCAACGTTAGCCAAAATGGCTGACGTAAGTGAGCCTACTGTAAACCGCTTCTGTCGCCGCCTTGATACTAAAGGCTTTCCAGATTTTAAACTTCACTTGGCTCAGAGTCTGGCGAACGGCACACCTTATGTAAACCGTAATGTGGAAGAAGACGACGGTCCCGATGCGTACACGCATAAGATCTTCGAATCCACAATGGCTTGCCTAGATGTGGCGAAAAACAGCCTGGACGCGATGCAAATTAACCGAGCCGTCGATTTGCTTACTCAGGCAAAACGCATTTCTTTCTTTGGCCTTGGAGCATCATCCGCGGTGGCCCGAGATGCACAGAACAAGTTTATTCGTTTTAATATTCCAATCACTTGTTTTGAAGACATCGTCATGCAGCGCATGAGCTGCATCAATTGTAGCGATAATGATGTCATCGTATTGATTTCTCATACGGGTCGTACTAAGAGCCAAGTAGAAATTGCAAACCTTGCTCGTGAAAATGGCGCGACGGTTATTGCGATTACAGCAAAAGACTCACCTTTAGAGAAAGCAAGCTCATTGGCTATTACGCTTGATATCCCCGAAGATACAGACGTTTATATGCCAATGGCGAGCCGAGTGGTTCAAATGACGGTCATTGATGTGCTGGCTACAGGCTTCACACTTCGCCGTGGTGCAGGTTTCCGCGAGAATCTGAAGCGAGTGAAAGACGCGCTTAAAGACAGCCGTTACGACAAACTCAGCCAATACTAATCGTATGAAGGGGAGCTCAGTAGCTCCCCTTCTTATTTATTGCCTTTACATCTCGGTCAGTCTTAATCACTAATACTCGACAGATCGGCTCTCGATTCCAAAATTTCTACCGAGCTTCCTTCCGTACAACTTTCCGTTTCACAGCTCAGACGACAGTCACATACTTGCTTGAGTATATAAATAAGGCGATCTCGATTAAGCGGTAGCGGATTACCCTTAATCGCAACTGACTTAAGTGCATCGTTAGCCACCTGCTCGAAAGAAGTCTGGCACACGCCGAATTTACTAAGTAACGGTAAATCCAGCTTATCTAACACCATATTGACCCAAAGCACGCCGTCGTATTCATTGGCATTTGCACGAGCGGTCAAGAGTTGGGCAATCTTCCTGTAACGATTGATTACATCAACCCGACCAGCTTGCTTCGCAGCATTGATATTCTCCTGCATCACATGCGGTGCTAAACGAGCCGTTATCACACTATGCGGTGCATCAAGCTTTCCTCCTAAAGCGGATGCTAGTCCATGAGCCGCTCCTAATTTGGCATTGGTAATCGCCATGCCACCGAGTAAAGCGGCAAAAGATAAATCGGAACGTGCTTTATGGTCATCGTGAGTACAGCCCAAAATAACTGAACAACTTAAACGACGGAGCCCTTCTTCACATACCATATCTGTTAGTGGATTGGGCTCGCCGCAAACATAGGCTTCCATCAAATGCGTAAACGCATCCATTGCTCCGCGCCCGGAAGTATATTGATCAGTGCCATAAGTTAATGTTGGATCCACAATGGCAACATCGGCCAACATGTCCGGACTTCTCAGGCTGACTTTAACCTTGTCCTGACCAGATTTTAATACTGCATTTCGGGTGACTTCAGAACCAGTACTTGCGGTAGTAGGAATTGCAATAAAACAGAGCGGTTTGGTCTTTAAGGGGACATTTCGTCCAACGACTTCGACATAGTCGTAGACACAACCTTGGTTTGGAATGATCGCAGCTAACGCTTTGCCCATGTCCAGGACGCTGCCTCCTCCAATAGCGATGACCATGTCGGGTTGAAATTTACGACCGATAACAGCCGTTTCCTCCACCATAGTAATGTTTGGCTCTCCGCTGATCGCCACATGTTGATAACGCATATTCTGCGTTTTCAAGTAGTTAAGGATTGGTATCGCTCTTTGTTTATCTTTGCCTGTAACCAGCAAGACGCTATAACCGAATTGATTGATGACGGACAACGAAGAATGAAGCGCGCCTTCACCAAAAATAATCCTTGTCGCAGTCATAAACTGAAACATACACTCCCTCCCACAAACAGTAACTCCCACTAGAGTGCTATTGTTTTGATTAAAAAAAGTTGACCAATTCCACCTTGCCACCAATATCCATATAAAATGTATGCTTTTATGCGTCACTTCACATAGCGAATAGAAGCACATTTTTTACCCGATAGTTTTTGCCTATACAACCAAGAGGTAATTGCTACTTTATTTCCGTAGTAGGATCGGGCATAGTTAGCCAAGTAATAGAGAGCCCAATTAACCAATGCGTTTTTGTCTGCTTTCGAGAAGAATAGATTTAGGAGAAATTAAAATTATGTTCGTTGTTATCTTCGGTCGCCCAGCATGCCCTTACTGTGTTCGTGCAAAAGAGCACGCAGAAACGCTTAAAGCAAAACGCGATGACTTCAACTACCGTTACGTTGACATCCAAGCTGAAGGTATTTCTAAAGCAGATCTAGAGAAAACCGTAGGCAAGCCAGTCGAAACTGTTCCTCAAATTTTCATCGACCAACAGCACATTGGCGGTTGTGATGACTTTGAAGCTTACGCAAAAGAGCACTTAGGTCTATTTGACGTAGCGTAATGAGTACAAGTATTTTAAAAAGCCGCTTCATTAAGCGGTTTTTTATTATTTTTCATACCGTTACTCCCCAAAGTCAACTAATAGCAAAACATAAAAAAATTCACTTATCTTTTTGCTATATTTCGTTACAATTCCCTGCTACAAATCCTTCTTGGCACACACTTTACCGAGCCACACAGTGAATATAGACGTCGTATATCTTCTCGAACAAAACCCTATTCTTCTAATCTTCGTCGTATTAGCCATCGGCCTTGCCTTTGGAAAAATCCGATTCGGAAAATTGCAACTAGGCAACTCCATCGGTGTTCTAATTACCTCTCTCATAATGGGTCATTTAGGCTTCTCGTTTAATGCCGAAGCACTAACGATTGGTTTCATGCTCTTTATTTATTGCGTTGGTATTGAAGCTGGCCCCAACTTCTTTGGCATCTTTTTTAGGGATGGCAAGCATTATTTTGTTCTGAGCATGACCGTACTGGTTTCTGCGGTCAGCTTAACCTATGGCCTCAGCCACTACTTTGGTCTCGATTACGGCTTATCAGCAGGTATGATGGCCGGAGCATTGACTGCAACGCCAGTTTTGGTGGGTGCACAGGACGCGCTTAATTCTGGTCTGGCATCAATACCACGTGAGATGGACTTTTCTTTGGTATTAGAGAATCTATCTGTGGGATATGCTATGGCTTATCTGATCGGTTTGATCAGCATGATTATGTTCGCCAAATTGCTGCCAAAACTGCAAAAGCAGAATTTGTCTGATTCAGCTCAGCAAATTGCTCAGGAGCGTGGCCTTGGTAATTCTGGACAGAGAAAAGTTTACCTCCCGATTATTCGTGCCTATCGAGTCGGCCCGGAGCTAATCGATTGGACAGACGGCAAGAACCTGCGAGAATTGGGTATCTACCGTCAAACCGGCTGTTACATTGAGCGTATTCGCCGTAATGGCATCCTCGCACACCCTGATGGTGATGCGATCTTGCAAGAAGGCGATGAGATTGCGTTGGTTGGTTTCCCTGACAGCCATGCTCGATTAGACTCTAGTTTCCGACACGGCAAAGAAGTCTTTGATCGCAATTTACTTGATTTACGCATTGTAGAAGAAGAAATCGTGGTGAAAAGTGATGCTATTGCAGGTAAGCGTTTGTCCGATCTCAACTTGTCAGAGTTTGGCTGTTTCTTAAACCGCGTTGTTAGAGCCCAAATTGAAATGCCAATGGACTTAGATATCGTTCTCGCCAAAGGTGACGTACTCCAGGTCAGTGGTGAGAAAAGTCGCGTGCAAGGCCTGGCTGAAAAAATCGGTTTTATCTCAATTCACAGTCAAATGGCGGACTTACTGGCTTTTTGTAGTTTCTTCATTTTAGGAATTATGTTCGGTCTGGTGACCATGACATTCGGCCAAGTGTCTTTCAGCTTGGGTAATGCGGTAGGCTTATTACTCTCCGGTATTACCTTAGGCTTCTTACGAGCCAACCACCCTACTTTCGGTTATGTGCCGCAAGGGGCTTTAAACATGGTGAAGGACCTTGGTTTGATGTTCTTTATGGTTGGAATAGGATTAAGCGCTGGTGGCAAAATGTTTGAACATTTGACGCAAGTTGGCCCTAAAGTCATCGGCTTGGCATTTATTGTCAGTGTGGTGCCTGTTGTACTTGCGTACTTAGTGGGTGCCTACATTCTTAAAATGAACCGTGCCCTGCTTTTCGGTGCCATTATTGGTGCCCGCACCTGTGCTCCCGCTATGGATGTAGTAAACGATTATGCAAAATCTACCATTCCGGCTCTGGGCTATGCGGGTACGTATGCTATAGCAAACATCTTAATGACACTGGCAGGTACCATTCTTATCATTTTAAGTTGATTGACAGTTTCAAATACAAAAAAGGCGCTCACTGAGCGCCTTTTTACTTTCTCGATAACAAAGATATCTAAACAATAGAAACTAGATTTGAATGAAATCTGCTTCTACTGCTGGGTTAACGTCTGCTTCATAATCCACACCGTCAACACCAAAACCGAATAGCTTCAAGAACTCTTCTTTATACTCTACGTAATCAGTAAGCTCTTTTAGATTTTCAGAAGTAATCTGCGGCCACAGGTCACGACAGTGTTGTTGAATGTCTTCACGAAGTTCCCAGTCATCCAGGCGAAGACGATTCATTTCGTCCACTTCTGCTGCTGAGCCATCTTCTTTGTACAGACGCTGGCTGAACATGCGGTAGATTTGTTCCATACAACCTTCGTGCACGCCTTCTTCACGCATCTTCTTGAAGACCATTGCGATGTACAGTGGCATTACAGGAATTGCAGAGCTTGCCTGAGTCACAACCGATTTTAGAACAGCAACGTTCGCGCTGCCACCAGTTGCTGCTAGCTTCTCGTTAAGTGCTGTTGCTGCGCGATCCAGGTCCATTTTCGCTTTACCTAGCGCGCCATCCCAGTAGATTGGCCAGGTTAGTTCAGTACCAATGTAGCTGTATGCGACTGTCTTACAACCTTCAGCAAGTACACCTGCTTCAGAAAGAGCGTTGATCCAAAGTTCCCAGTCTTCACCGCCCATTACGGTTACTGTATCTTTGATCTCTTCTTCTGTTGCTGGCTCAACACTTGCTTCGATGATCACATCTTTATTGGTATCAACCGCTGTAGATGTGTAAGTTTCACCGATTGGCTTTAGAGATGAACGAATCAGTTCGCCAGTCTCTGGCATTTTACGTACTGGAGAAGCCAGAGAGTAAACCACCATATCAACCTGACCCAGGTCTTCTTTGATTAGCTCAATGGTTTTCTCTTTTGCTTCATTTGAGAAAGCATCACCGTTTAGGCTCTTAGCGTATAAACCTTCTTCACGAGCTAGCTTTTCGAATGCAGCAGCGTTGTAGAAACCAGCAGTGCCAGGCTTCTTCTCTGTGCCTTCTTTCTCAAAGAAAACACCAATAGTTGATGCACCGCCACCAAATGCCGCAGCGATACGAGAAGATAGACCGTAGCCACTTGATGCACCCACAACAAGAACACGCTTTGGCGCGTTTTTAATTGGGCCCTGCGCTTTAGTGTAAGCAATTTGTTCTTTTACATTAGCTTCACAACCAACTGGGTGCGTTGTAGTACAGATAAATCCACGAATTCTAGGTTTGATGATCATATTCAACTTCCTTTAAAAAACTTTGTAAGGATAAAAGTTTCGCTCCGAGTTCGCATCTAATTTCTGTAAAAATGCTTCGAAAATGCAAGTGGTTGGAGCACTCTTTATCAATTTTTGAGTGAGCTAAACAAAAAAGCACCTCCAAGAGGTGCTTTCATCGATATCGCTATTGCCCTGTTACGCCGCGGAAGTCAGATGTGACTTCTTTGGGGCATTTGTGCGCAGCTCCGAAAAGTCATGACTGAAGTGGTCAACCTGAATCGCTTTGTAACGTAGTTTATCCGCCGCTTTAACCTTATTAACCTCTTCCTGAGTTAAAACGCCAGCGTCAAGTGCTTGCTGTAAGCGGTCATCCAGAAGACCTTTACGTGCAACTTTGCCATCTTTGACTGCCTTAACAAGCTTACGTTCTAGCGGTTTGATAGCGTACATAGCCAGGAATGCATTCTCCATCAAACCCACGTTGTCATCTTCAGATTTACCGATGTAACAAAGGTGAGTCAGACGATCACGCTGTGCACCAGGAGTCATGATAGCTTCAGCAATATTGGTACTCAGCTGGTCACTTGGTTTATTGAAATGGTTGCCGAACGGGAATAGAAGTCCCTTCAGTACACCACCAACGTATTTCACCGGGAAGTTAATATACGCTTCATTCAAAGACTTAGCTGCGTTGTACAAACAGTGTTGTACAGCGTAGTGAACGAAATCTAAATCGCCTTGCTGACGGCCTTCATCTTCGTACTTTTTAAGCGCAGCTGACGCCATGTACAAGAAGCTTAAGCCATCACCTAAACGTGCAGAGATCATCTCTTTACGCTTAAGATCGCCACCCAGTGTCAACATTGCGAAGTCTGCACTCACAGCAAGCGCTCGGCTTAAACGCGTGATGTCTTTGTAGTACTTCTTGGTTGGACCGCTCATTTCTGCTTTGATAAAGCGAGAACCAGTTAACGCAGCACCTAAAGCACCGAATGTGTTCCCAGTTGCATGTTTGATGTGTTTGAACAGCAAGTCATCAAACTCTTTCGCGCCTTGCTCTGCATCTGGGTTCGCTGCCGCTTCCATCTCTTTTAGTACGTATGGATGACAACGAGTCGCACCTTGACCAAAGATCATCAAGTTACGCGTCAGAATGTTGGCACCTTCTACGGTAATCGCAACTGGAATACCTAGGTAATGCTTCGCCAGATAGTTCATTGGACCATCCTGGATAGCACGACCTGCGTGAATATCAAATGAGTCATTCAGCAGCGTACGAGCCATCTCAGTCATATGATATTTCGCAATAGCCGTTACGATACCCGGCTTCTCTTTCATATCTAGCGATGTAGTTGTCAGTGTACGCGTCGCTTCAAGAAGGTAAGTTAAACCACCAATGCGACCCATTGCTTCTGCCACACCTTCGAATTTACCGATAGACATGCCGAACTGTTTACGCACATAAGCATACGCACCTGTCGTCCTTGTGGTTAGGTGTCCAATCGCCGCACCAAGTGCTGGAAGTGAAATACCACGACCTGCCGACAGACATTCAACCAACATACGCCAGCCTTTACCTGCGTAATCAGCGCCACCAATCAACCAATCCATTGGGATAAAGACATCTTCGCCACGCGTTGGACCGTTCATGAATGCAGAGCCCAAAGCGTCGTGACGTTCACCAATTTCGACGCCTTCGTGATCGGCTGGAATTAACGCACAAGTGATACCCACATCTTTCTTGTCACCAAGCAGACCGTCAGGATCCTGGAGTTTAAATGCCAGGCCAAGTACCGTCGCGACTGGCGCAAGTGTAATGTAACGTTTGTTCCAGCTCAGGCGAATACCAAGCACCTCTTTACCTTCATGCTTACCGTAACAAACAACGCCCTGATCTGGTATACCACCTGCGTCAGAACCAGCTTCTGGGCCTGTAAGCGCGAAACACGGAATGTCTGTACCATCCGCTAGTCGAGGCAACCAGTAATCTTTTTGCTCTTGTGTTCCGTAGTGAGAAAGAAGCTCACCAGGGCCAAGTGAGTTAGGTACCATTACCGATACAGCAGCACTGATGCTTCGTGTCGCAATGCTGGATACAATTGTAGAGTTCGCCAATGATGAAAACTCACGACCGCCGTATGCTTTAGAAATAATCAGCGAGAAGAAACGCTCTTTACGCAAGTACTCCCATACTTCAGGCGGTAAGTCTCGGTCTTCTTTAACGATTTTTTGATCGTCAAGCATTTCAAGCAGAGTAGCAAGTTCATTATCGATGAACGACTGCTCTTCTTGTGTTAGCGTCGGAGTTGGGTACTGGTGTAATGTTTTAAAGTTTGGTTTGCCGGAAAATAGCTCTGCATCCCACCATACACTGCCCGCTTCCATCGCCTCTTTTTCAGTGCTAGACAACGGAGGTAGTACTTTTTTAAACATCTTAAATGCTGGGTCACTAATCCATTTTCTTCGTAGAGAGCTCATTGTTCAGATCCTTTTGTTCACGTTACCGTTTCGGCATTATTTTATTATTGGTTTAACTCGCAACTTACTTGGGCGGGTCAATTACTTCGCTGACATACCTGCTGACAAGTAAGGAATTAACAAATCGACTACGGACTTTATATCGACTTCTTTTTCGAATTTGCTTTGTGCAAGTTCGGATAAAGCTTGACTGGATGCCATCGTAAATACGCAAGTTCCCAGTGTGAAATGCAACCGCCAGAATAATAGCTCTTCCGTTAGCTCAGGGTTTGCTTTCATAATTGAGGCAGTAAATAGTTTCAATACTTCTTCGTATCGAGTGGTGATGAACCAGCGCAAATGACCTTGCACATCGGTATAGCCGCGGCCCACTAACAGCATAAACAAAGCTGTACCATTTGGGCGCACATCGTTAAGCGCACGTAAAGGTAAACGCAGTGACTCAAACACTTCTTCCATTGTGTAGCCATCGCGGGTGTTCAGTTCCATCAGAGACGTTTTGATACTTGGCATCAGAGCTTCTAAATATCGGTCTAAAACCGCTCTAACTAACGTCTTTTTATCGCCAAAGTGGTAATTTACCGAAGCAAGGTTTACATTCGCTCTGCCAGTAATGGTTCTCAGTGATGTATCATTGAACCCATGCTCTGCAAATAACCCTTCTGCGACATCTAGTATTTTTTCTTTTGTTGAAGTTCTCGGGGCCATTTTTATTTCAATCACTCGTATTAAACAACTGTTTGAAATATACCCTCGAATGGCGAGATTAACAAATGATTAACATCACATTTTCAATAATTATTCTTTTACTTAAAACACTCAACGTCTTATTGGGATAGATTTCAATTAACTAGCGCCATGTACTCTTGAACAATTTAAACACGGGGTAACTCACTTCTCTGCAACGTACGGAGTTGGATCTGTTCGGTTTGCATGCTTTCACCGTTTGATGAACAAGATGTTGCTAAGCCACTTACACTCATTACTAAAAGATAGGAAAAATAATTTGGAAAAAAATGGAACCGAATGAAAAAAGCCCGGTCTGAATAGATGTAACAACTAGGGCATTTTAAGTTTCACTGGCCGTCAAACTTTTCCATCTGATTGTTACGTTGCTGCTTTTTTCTTATTAACTCCTATGTTTGTATCCGCCCAGTCAACGTTTCGACTGGGCTTTTTTTCGTCTGTCATTTTTTCTTTGTAACTTATACCTGCTGTGCTACAGACATAAAAAACCTCCCAGCACGGGAGGTTTTCAGTGTAATCAGGGTATTAAACTAAGCTTTTACCTTTTTCGGCAAAGAAAGGTGCAACAATATATAGCCAAGTATTGCTGCTGTGGTTGAACCCATCAAAATACCAAGTCTTGCGTAGGTATCGAACTCTGGACTCACATTTCCGAATGCAAGCGATGAGATAAAGATAGACATCGTAAAGCCGATACCACAAAGCACAGAGACAGCAAAGATATGCTTAAAGCTGATCCCCTCAGGTAGCTTCGCGACACCCATTTTTACCGCTGCCCAGCTGAAAGTGAAAATACCTAGCGGTTTACCTATCAACAAGCCAAGCGCAATACCAAGTGGCAGCATAGAAGTCAGGCCTGACAGTGATACTCCCTGGAGCGAAATACCAGCATTTGCAAAAGCAAACAAAGGAAGAATACCAAACGCCACATATGGATGAAGTGCGTGTTCCATATGTTTAAGTGGAGAGCGCTCTCCAGGCTTACCTTGAAGCGGGATTGCAAAACCGATAACAACACCAGCTAGTGTCGCGTGGACACCAGACTTAAGCACTGCAAACCAAAGTATTGTACCTACGATCATATAAGGTGTCAGTTTTGTCACTTTCTTGGCGTTTAACATAAACAGAACGCCAGTCATAACGAAGCCAACCAATAATGCCATCGTTGACAGGTCACCTGTATAGAACAGAGCAATAATGACAACGACACCTAAGTCATCGATGATGGCCAGAGCCAAAAGGAATACCTTCAGGCTGACTGGGACACGATTACCCAAAAGAGCCATGATACCCAATGCGAAGGCAATGTCGGTAGCCGCTGGAATTGCCCAGCCAGAAATGGCCTCTGCGTCACCAGCATTAAATGCAACGTAAATAAGAGCAGGTGCCAACATACCACCTACTGCAGCGATTGCCGGAAAAATCGCAGTTTCTTTCGACTTCAGAGCACCTTCAAGCAGTTCTCGTTTGACCTCAAGGCCAATTAGTAAGAAAAATACCGCCATCAGGCCGTCGTTGATCCAGTGAGAGACTGACATACCAAATACATAACTATGCAGCACTGCTTGGTAAGTTTCGCCCAGAGGTGTGTTTGCAATTACCATCGCAATCGCCGCAGCAATCACGAGAAGAATACCACCTGCCGATTCCATTTTGAAAAAATCGCGAATGACATCGTTCATAGCTTTATCCCTATATTCATTATCTTAATAAACGATCAACAAGAATGATTAGAGTGTATAGCTGTCGATAACTTTAGAATAATCGCTTGTTCAGAGTATAAACTTCGTTATTTCCGATGATTAACTCACAACACATCGTATTTTCCAACAACAACTTTATGGTTATTAAGACTAATTGCATATCAGATCTTTGATATTTACTAAGCAGTATGACTTACAATTCAGCATAACATGATTAAAGCACTTCTGATAAGCACGTGGAAATCCTCTCCCAAACGAGCAAACTACAGAGACTAAAAAGCCACCGCAAAGGTGGCTGGGTAAATTAAAACGCATGGTTGCTGATTGAAAGCTAATAGCCTGTCAACTGCATAAAGCCCCAAGCATCGTTAGAGCCGAAAGCCGTCACAGGCCCTTCCCAGTATGGGATGGCAAACGGAAGCCACATATTCGAATTAACGACCCGGGTCATCAGGTCAATATCCTGCCCCGGAACTTCAATTAACCACTGCAACGGGAGTCGCTTGCCATTAGATAAGCTGGTCACATGTACTGGTTTAATCGTGATTTCTTTTTCGGTCAGGTTTATCACCTTGCCAGAACGCGTTGATAAGGTGCCAAAAATATGAGGCATCTGACCTAAATGACGATAGCGGCTGACGGTCAGCGCTCTTCCGTCATCCAAATTAAAGGTGAACCAATCCCAGCCTTGCTGCCCCTCTCCGATTAAGCCACTACCCCACTCTTTTTGAGTCCAGGCCGAACCTGATACCGCCACACGCTGTCCATCAATATTCAGCGTACCTTTCACACTAAGGAAGGGGGCGCTAAAACTGTACGAAGCCACTGATTGCAGAGCGTGTTTGACCTGAAAACCTCCGTCCCCATTGATAACGAAAGGCCCGTTTGTTTGTGTATTAAGATCAAGGCTGAATCTATCCGTAGCCACACTGAGCTTACCGGGAAATGGGGTTGTACCAAGCGATCGCCAGTTCCAATTATCGATCCAGAGGCTAAACGGGTGGTTTTGCATGCCAGCCTGACCAATACCCCCACGTGCTATACGCTGCTCCTTCCATACTTGCGAGCCACGGCTTATAACAATATGTGAGATGTACAACTGCGGATCTTGCCAGCCACTCGTGTCACGTTCATCCGTTGCAACTCGAAAGTAGCTCCACTGCACATTATAGGTCTCACCAACCACGTCTGTTAACCTGGCAAAGTAGTTCCACCATTCATGTTGGTAATCGGGATGAAACTTAAAATCTTCTGGCAATGTGACGTGTTCATTCGGCAAAACTGGCTCAAAGATCGTTTTGTTTTCTCTGCTAAGAATCGAGTTGATTTCACTCTCTTGAGTTGGTGTTTCGTCAGACCATAACACTGAGTAGACCAATCCTAGTAAAGCGGCAACGACAACAATAACCATCACCGATAGTAAGAAGCGCTTTTTAGAACTCATTTTTCTCACTACAACGCATCCCTCAATGACTTCATTGGTGTGCTTTTGATCATCCTAATCACAGGCAAAGCACCGGCAACCATAATGGCTAACATTGCCCATGCAATTGTCTTAGTGTATTCCCATGGAATAATTTGCAATTCCAGTGACCAGCCAAAAGATTGTCTAATAATGATATCCACAATAACATGTGCTAATGCGAGACCTAACGGCAGGGCAATCATGGCAGAAATAGCACCAAACGCGAACAGTTGCAAACCGCCAAGCAACACCAGTTCTTTCCCGGATACACCCATACATCTAAGCAATGAAAAATGCCGCTGGCGAGACAACTCCCCTGCAAGTGTCGCAAAGAACAAGCCAAAAACTGCGATGATAAGTGTGATGTTACCCAGCGTACCAGCGATAGCAAACGTATGGTCAAAGACACGCATTGCCTGGTTATAAATGTTACTGTTATCAAACACGCGATCCTGAGGTAACCGGAATACGTTTTCCAATCGACTCTTTAACCCATTGCTATTCACGTTATCAGTCAGCACAACACCTAACCCGACGTTCCCAGTTCCTGCAAAAGCATAGAGCCAATTTCTATGGGACATAATGACCTGATTATATGGATTTCCATAATCATAATAGACACCAGCAACTTGCCATCCCTCTCCAAGAGGAGCCTGAAGATCAATAACATCCCCAGGTCGGATATTGAGTTTTAGCGCCATAGACTCACTGACCATCAGGCTTTTTACATTATGTAGCTGATACCAGTAATTAATTACGCCTAACTTCACGGTTAAAGCGTCGAGCTCGCCTTCAGATGCACCAGTACTGACAACTTGTAGTGCGCCCTTATCGGTTGGAATCTCTTTTTCCCATCGCCACCACACAGCCTCAACTTCTGGTTGCTGCTGCAGCCAGCTACTCATACGTGCTGCATTGTTGTTGTTCGGATAAATATAGATATCTGCAGCCAAACGTTGGTTAAGCCACTTGTCAGTCGTGTCTCTGAAACTGCCCACCATGGTTTCAACACCGATGTTTGCCGCCAGAGCAAGCATAAATGCCATGGTTGCTACGCCACGATAACTCATGCTGGCCGCAGCGTCAGCAAAGAACCATCGCACTCGAACCCAACGTAACGAATAGGAAAAGCTCTGAAATACATGCCACATAATAAACGGCATCAGTAGTGCGACACTTATCATCATCAGAGCAATAATAGTAAAGCCAATTTCCTGTGTTTTAGGCGCTTGATAAACAGCAATAGCGGCGACACAAAAAGCAAAAGCTGCAAGTGCTTGCCAAGAGAACTCACTACCGGCAAAACGCATCAGAGACAAACGGGACGAAAGACGAATTGGCTGCGACTTAAGTAAGCGGATTAATGGCCATAAACAAGATATCAGAGCGCCCATTGCTGACATAATTAAGCTGTATGCACTCGACTTCCACGACCACTCTATCGATAAACCGACATTTGCATCATATAAATCACTTAAACTCGATGAAACCGTCGGAATCAACTCATTGGCTAATATAACCCCGAAGAAGTTTCCGCATGCCCATGCAACAAGGACTAGAATAGTTAGCTCAAGCAGAATGGCTTGTGCCAATTGTGTACCGCTTACACCAGCTTGACGCAAAATGCCGACAAGTCGCTGACGTTGTATGAGCGATAATGACATGGCTTGATAGAAAATAAATAAACCAACCAAAAACGACAGCATCCCCATTGCGGTTAAATTCATATGGAACGCTTTGGTCAGAGACTCTAACTCGTTGCGTGTATTGCGAGTCAGCGTCATACCGTTTGGCAATATTTTCTTTAACGCTGACAATTTCTCTTCAGACATTTCGCCACATAAAATCGAGGATAAGCCAGAGCTGCGCTTTAACATACGCAATAGCGAAATATCAGTGATCATCCTTGTGCCTGAAAGCAAGTCATTTTGATCTACCTGAACAGGTCCCAAGCGGCTACCATCCCTCATTTCGATAAAGTCGCCGTCTTGCCACCCCATATAAGAGGCCAAGTCTTGGCTCATCAGGATAGGATATGGCGGTTTCATTAACGTCAGGACTGGCATCTCCCCTAAAGATTTACCTTGTTTAAGGGGAACCATGGCAACAGGATCAATTCCCACTAACATCAGGTTCATGTCTGCCTTTGTGTCCAGATGAAGCACGTCAAACGGGGCGCATTGATTAAAACCAGCACGACGAAGTTGAATATAGAAGCCCTGAGGAACCTTATTGGCAGAATGCTTAGCGCTGATACGATATGGCAAAGGGTTAGAGAAAAGTTTCTCGCCAGTCGCATAGCTCTGTTTCGCATGCTGGTTAATAGAAGTGACACCAACAAGAAGGGATACGCCTAAGGTTAAACCTAACCAGACGAGAATAATTTGTAGTGGGTAACGACGGTAATGACCGAGTAGTGCCTTAACTACGGGCCATAACATGCAGCTGCCCTCCTTGAAGTCGAATTTTGCCTTCCATATGATCGGCGACTTTCTCACTATGCGTAACCAGCAGCAAAGTACAATTGAGTTGGCGAGCCAAAGTGGTTAATAGACGCATCACGGCTTCCGCGTTACGTTCATCAAGACTCCCGGTAGGTTCATCAGCGAGAAGAATTTGTGGTTCCATATAAAGAGCACGAGCAATCGCGGCACGTTGCTGCTGACCACCTGAGACTTCTTCAGGATAGCGGCCAAGGAGTGGCATAAGATCGAGAGCAGAAAGAATTTGGCGCCATAAACCTTTATCTTCAGGTAATCCTTTTAGCTGACGGCAAAAACGAATGTTATCGGCAATATTCAAAGTAGGAAGAAGATTAAATTGCTGGAAAATATTGCCGATATTATTACGACGATAGAGGGTCCTTAAACGCTCTGGAGCATCATGCATCGAAAAACCGACAAATTGAATTTCCCCGGAATCCACCGTATCGAGCCCTGCAATCAGATTCAGTAATGTACTCTTACCTGAACCACTTTCACCCATCAAAGCAATTTGCTCGCCGCGCTGTAATGTTAATTCTGCCCCTTGTAAAACAGGATGAAACTCTCCCCCATCTACATAGCCTTTACATAGGTCTGACAGTCTTAACATTAATTTTGCCGCTCAACAGGTATTTAAAATTGGGATAAGAATCTACACTAAAATCCGACCAGTAGGAAGTATTTTGAATACTAGATCACATTATCAAAGAACAAATGCAACTCGATTCACTATCTGAACAATTTTTTATTGAAATTAAGATCAATTTCCTTCCTCGAATAGATGCCGTTGTTCTAGGGTATGTCATTGGTTTCCAATCAGGTTTCTCATCCATTTTTTACTTTTCATACGAGGTAAAGAAATTGCCCATTTCACCACCTCTTCAGTCAGAAATAACAAATACACCCACTGAGGCTCCCAACCAAGATGAATGGCAGCAAACGCCGCCAGAGGGATACCGATCACCCATTGAGCAATCACGTCCTGATACAAGCAGAATTTTACATCCCCACCAGCGCGCAAAACTCCAACTATGACCATCATAGGAAAAGAACGCAACACGACACCGATCGCTAAAATCATCATAAATTGTTCCGACAACTCTCGTGTCTCGGGTGTCAGGGCACTGAACGCATCAAGAATCCATTGGTTTGAAACCAGCAGAAGTACAGCGACGATCAAGGCAATAACCACATTTAAAATCACCGTTGCCCACGCCTGATAGTAAACCGGTTCAAAATTCTTTGCGCCTAATTGGTTGCCCACTAAAACTGCCGCAGCATTCGACAAACCGATCATCATTGCCAAAGCTATCGATTCTACTGGCGTCATAACAGAGAGCGCCGCTAACCCTTGAACTCCAGCCTGTCCCATAATTGCATGGTATACAAATAACCCGCCGGCCCAGGCCAAAAAGTTAAATGTGGTTGGTAAAGACAGGCTGAGAAAGCGCGTCACTTTCTCCAGCATCAGACCAGCCCGGATATCGTTCCATCCAAACGCGAGGATGTGTTTCTTGTGCCACAAATAACCAAACAAGCAGCCGACTTCGATAGCGCCACTGATGACTGTCGCTATTGCTGCACCAGTGATACCAAGCGCAGGGAAGCCTAAATGGCCGAAAATCAGCACCCAGTTTAAGAACACATTCGATACAATCCCAATACCACTGAAGAACGTACTTAACCCAGGTTGGTGCATTGCCCGAAGGCCGACCGCCATGCTGGCGACACAGGCAACTGCGAACATACTGGCAGACGACGCGATCAAGTAGTTTGCACCTAAATCAATCACCTTCTGGGAATCCGTGGTTAAACTCATAATGGGCTGCGGAAAGACGACAAACAAAAAAACGGCCATCGCAGCAAACACCATTGATATCACCCAGGTTAAAGACGTGCTTTCTCGAACCCCCGATTTATCACCAGCTCCCCAATATTGAGCGGTTAATAACGCACCGCCTGTTGTCACTCCAACCAACATAATCGTGGTGACAAATGTCGCTCGAGCTGCCACACCAACAGCGGCAATTTCGGCTTCGCCAAGTTGGCCTAACATCAAAACATCGACCAAACTTCGGCTGGAAAACATGATGCTTTGTAAGGTAATAGGAAGCGCGATAGCAAACAAACGACGCAAAAACGCTTTATCGGCATGGATCGAGAGTTGAGATAGAAAAGTCACAAACACTCCAACGACAACTTATTGATAGAATGAGAAAAGTGTCCCATGATTATACTCAGTGGCGATGATTCCACCAGTAATAAAAGGATAGTGAATGAAAAAGGTGTTGGTACTTGGCGCGTCTGGCTACATTGGCTCACAACTTCTCCCTTTACTTTTAGATAAAGGTTACAATGTCACTGCTTCAGCGAGACACATTGACTACCTTGAATCGCGAACCCGCCCTCACCCAAATCTGATCCTGACTTATCTTGACTTAGCGGATGCTGAAGCAACCGTTTCTGTTGTTAACGATTTCGATTTAGTGTTCTTTCTGGTCCATGGCATGGCTGAAGGGCATGATTTTGTTGAATATGAATTACACCTTGCGTTGAACTTTAAGAATGCGTTAGAAAAAAGCCGAGTCAAACACGTTATCTATCTGAGCGCCATCCAACCACAAACGGGAAATTCACGTCATTTGGCGGCTCGTAAAGCGACAGGAAAGATCATACGTCAGTCAGGCATACCTGTAACGGAATTACGTGCCGGGGTGATCATTGGGCCAGGTTCTGCCGCATTTGAAATAATGCGAGATTTTGTTTACAACCTACCAATATTGGTGACACCAAAATGGGTCGATTCCAAAGCCAACCCAATTGCTTTACCTAATCTCAATCACTATTTGCTTGAGCTTGCCGCAGCTACTCCACCAGCGGAGAGTCAAATTTATGAAGTTGGTGGACCTGATATACTCAGCTATCGGCAACAATTCCAGGTGATTTGTAAGTCCGTCAACAAACCTTATCGATTGTGGTCTACCCCACTACTCACACCTCAAATGGCCTCTTACTGGCTCGGGATGATTACCTCCGTACCGGCAAACATAGGCAAAGCACTACTTGCTGGTCTTGAACATGACTATATTGCGGACTCCACATCGATAGAAGAACGATTTCCGCAGCAGATGATTAGCTATGAACAGGCTGTGAACGATGCGATCGCGACAGAGGGAACCTTTGTTCGCAGCAATGTCTGGGGCTTTGAACCAGCAGCACTACAACGTTGGCAACCCGGGTACGGTTATTTCCCCAAACAAGCTGGCGCAAAGATTAGAACTAAAGCATCAGCAGAATCATTGTGGAAAGTCGCACAAAAAATTGGCAGTCAGGAAAAAGGCTATTATTTCGCGAATGTTTTATGGCGAACACGTGAGTGGCTGGATATTTTTTTCGGCGGAGGAAAACCAGTCAGAGTTTCCCCTCCAGGCCCGGAACTAAAGGTTGGTGATTTCATTGATTCATGGAAAGTCATTCGATGTGAGAAAAACCAGTTCCTTTCACTGTTTTTCGGTATGAAAGGACCTGGTCTGGGGCGCTTGGAAATCACGATAAAAGATGAAGGTGAAGAAAGAGAACTGGACATCACCGCTTGGTGGCACCCACAGGGCTTTAGGGGCCTTCTCTACTGGTTCGCCATGATGCCTGCCCATCTGTTTATATTCAGAGGCATGGTTAAAGCCATCGCAAACCAAGCAGAAAAGAACCAAACTCAGCCTGTCACGCAAACAACAGAAAAAGAAAATGCCTCAAATTAAGAGAATTCAGTTATTGGCTCCGAGTGGTATTTAACACCGCTGAAATCTCGACTGGTTCTTCAGCTTCTACTTCTTCTACTTTTTCCTCCGGCAACTTATGTGCAATTCCGGCATGGCAATCAATACAAGATTGATCTCTGGAATCCATCATCTGATGTCGGCGGGCAGTCGTACGACCTTGCTCTTCGAAATCCATTCTATCGACTTGATGGCAGTACTTACACTGCTTAGATTTCTCCGCAACAAACTGCTCAGTAACGATTGCCGCGAGCCTCGGCCTATGCTCCGACTCAAAGTTTTCCAGCGTTATATCTCCTTTGAGTTTGTGGAAGATATCGGCTGTCGCGGTTATCTTGACTAACATTTTAGGAATAAATTCTCGCGGAACGTGACAATCGCTACACGTCGCAGCTATCACGCCTTTTGAGTTTTTGAAGTGGATGGACGATTGATATTCTTCAACAATCGTATCCATTCCTATGTGACATCCAAAACAAAAGTCGTTGGTGTTTGAGTAATTCATAACACCATGATAAGTACCCAGCGCGGCCACGCCCAAAATAAACGCAACCACGCCACCGAGGGGAATACCGAGCATCCATTTCTTGTTTGGTCGACTCCACCATCCCATATCGTTCGCCTCATTCTGTCAGAAATTGAGTTACTGGAAACTTGCGTAGTATTCAGACAGTGCGACTAAATCATCACCACTCAGTCCCTGTATAGCTGCATCCATTTTTTTATCTACTGAACGAGCACCACTATGGAATTGCTTCAACGTTGTCAGTAAGTAACCTTTTTGCTGGCCAGCCAAAAGAGACGTTTCATCCATCGGGTCACTTCCGCCTTCTATGTGGCAACTTTCACAGTTTTTCTCATGGATCATTTTCCCTTTGTCAGCAAGGGACTGATCAAAACTTTGTTTAGCACGAACAAATTCAAGCTGCGAGTAGTGAGCAGCCAGTTCCTCAACTTCTTCTTCCGAAAGGCCTTTCACGATGGTCGCCATATCACCACTCTTACTGGTGTCACCATGAACGTGCTTCACCGTTTCTGCAGGTCTACCCTCGCTATATTTCAGCATCTGATCAACAAAATTAAATTCCGGAAGACCAGCAATGATAGGAATATTCGTATTTTGGGACACACCACCAGGGCCATGACACGCTTCACATTCTAAACGTTCAATCAATTCCGGCGCTGAAGCTTGAGCCGCTGAAACAAGCAAAAAATTTGTTGTAATCAACGCTAAAGCTTGGGTCATTTTTGTCAAAGAAGAACACATAGGCTGCAATTCCTAAATTTGATATCCACCAACTGAGATAAGAGGAAAGGGGTGTTGCAAGTCAGGAAAAGCACCGAGTAGAAAGTAGAAAGGCCTTAGCGTTGATGCTATCAAGCATCACATAGCAAATAAAGAACCGCCTATTTATACGTTTTTCCTATTACAACGAGACCATCTCAACATCTCATTCACATACAACTTACATCGTAGACCAAGCTTCTGAAATTTGCAGATATTACAAAAAAGAATATCAAGCACACTTAACATAAGTCGTTGTTATTTATAAAAAACCAACAAATCTACAATATTCAAAGCCTTGAGCACTATCACAACAGCTAAAAAAACCCTTCTCATATCAGGGTGAAGCACGTAATTGTGTCTATACTCATATCAATCAGTGCCAGAGTAGGTTGTTAAATTCCTTCATGTTGCCCTGCTCTTTCAACTTTATAATTTATAAGAATAACGCAAGTCATTTTATAACCGCCCTTTATACCTAAGGGCAAAACACTCAATAAGTTGTATCTAACCAGTCCCACTTTTATTTATATCTATTAGGTGAAAGCGAGAGGGAAAATGAACAGTATAAAATCAATTTTCATCACAACCCTTGCCATATTATTGGCCGCATGTGGTCCGGGCGGTAAGAATGATCAAAATTCCCCTCCGCCAGACGTGAGTTCATTCAGCGTTGAAGTGGAAACGCCGATGCTCATCCCCTCCGACAGTGGTACCGAAACAAAGTTGGTGGTTGACTTTAAAGTCTTAGACGGTGCAGGACGCGACTATGCGTTCGACACGGATAAAGATTTTCGAATCGCTGTGTTAAAAGCAATGCCAGCTCGCAGCGACGTTGAAGATACCAACGATCCCTCGTACGCTTTTAACGGCCGAAACGGTAATACCTTCTGGAAGAGCTTCCATCACTCTAGTAACGACTCAAGCAACCGTGCTTCAATGGAAAGTGCTTGGGACGGTCAACTAGAAAAAACGGACGACGGCTATCGCTATACCTTTGCAATCGCTGACATTCTGAAAGTCGCCGATCCTTACCTAGTAGATTCTGCAGATAATGATGGATTCATAAGCTGGGATGAAGACAAGTTACACCGCATCGTTTTCGCCTACGGTGATCAAGAAGTTGGTTTTACTCATGTCTACGAGTGGGTACCGGGAACAAATTCGGAAAGCACCGTTTCAAGAAATGTGATTGAAGACGGAACATGTGCAAATTGTCATATGAACGAACCACTTCATCACGGGCCTGGTTATCGCTCAATTGATAACAACATAGCAGTGTGTACTTCTTGTCACAACGACAGTAACCCAGGCGCCGCCCCTGGTCGTCGACCACTTGCTGCTGTTGTGCACCAATACCACGGTAATGTGTTTGCACTTGGTAATGACAGAAACGATCTTACTACCTACAAACAACCCGTTGATGAAAACGGAGCTTTGGTCACCGACATTAATGGTCTGGTTGTAGAGGGCAGCCCTTTCCCGCAAGACATTCGTAACTGTACGACTTGCCACTCGAGCGATACTGCGAAAGCATCAGATGCAAACAACTGGTTTGAACATCCAACCCAAGTTGCTTGTGAAACCTGTCACTTGTTCCGCGATCGTGGCGCTCATGCAAACCAAGTGGGTACTGCGTGGATTCGAAACGGTTCTCCTCAGAACACCTGTACCGGATGTCATCGTCCTTATGAGCGTGACGAAAATGGTGACCCTATTATTGGTGAAGATGCTGCTAGAAGCGCGAAAACGGTTCATATGACGCGTTTAGCAAACCTTTCTATCGCCAGAAACACGTTAGACGTCTCGATTGAACAAGCTCGTTTCATTGATGATAGCTTCGAAGTGCAAGTGCGCATCATGAAAGACGGTGTGGGTATAAGCTCGATGGATGAGATTAGCCCATATATCAATAATGACGACCACTTCTACCTTCTTCTTAACTGGGATAACGGCGAAGGGCCTATGTTGTCATATTTAAGTCCTTTGACATTCTCGTCTCCATCGCCGCTCCCAACCGTTGATCTGAACATGTATGGAGACGGTGCGGTTGGCGATGGCTGTGTTGCTGAAGGCAATGGCATGTTCACCTGTCAGAAAGACTTAAGCACGTCTGATGTCAAACCAACCAGCACCTCGAAACTGACGGTAAATATTGCTGAGATACCTCTCTGTGCAGACAGAGAAGAAGCAGTGCTAAGTGAGTGTGTCAACTTTACTGGTATTGATCTCATCAAGAATCCATTCGTGATTGCAGCGCATAACACTTCTGCAGCCTTTGGTATCGGTGGTGTGGAGATGTCTCATAGTCTTCCAATGGGCGCGGATATTGAGAGCTGTAACGGTTGTCACAAAGAATTGACAATCCACAAAGACTCTCATGCAGCGACTGATTTCCAGCAATGTAAAAATTGCCATAACTCAGAACGCCCATCTTTTTACTCAGGCATACCAGCAGATCTGAAATACCACGTCCACTCCTATCATGCGTATGGATCTCATCGAAATGGTGAAGTGGTATTCCCTGGTGCGATAAACAATTGTGAAGCTTGCCATACATCTTCTCAATATAACCTGCCAAGTCAGGCGAATACGCGTCCATCATTGGCGACTAATACCGCTGGAGAAACTAAGTACTTCAGCCCGGCTTTAGTGGCCTGTAGTGCATGTCACCTTGAATCAGCACTAGCCAATGCAGACCCGGAAACCGTTGCTGGTGACGCTATATTGACGCATATGTTGAATAACGGAGCAGTCTTTGGTGCTGACACCGCGGAAGAAGCAATGGGTTCTGAGCAATGCTCGACTTGTCATGCTATCGGGCAGACTCAAGGCGTAGATAAGGTTCACAAGGTATATGACTACCGTTGAAAACGTCATTGATCATAAGTAATTGACGATTAAGGATGAAAAAAGGAATTGTTATGAAAGCAATTATTCAGCGGTGGTTAGTGGTTTTAATACTCGGGTTAGGGGTAATTTCTTCGGTATATTCCGAAGACGTTACCGAACCCGAACCCGAAGCGGAACCTGAAACAGCGACGTTATCGAGAGAAGAGATAGAAACTATTCTGGATACGAAGTTTTCTGAAGGGAAATACTCACGCCGTGGTCCAGATGGTTGTCTCCGATGCCATGATGATGCGTCAGACAAACCAGCAACGGGTATCTTCGATAATATCCATGGTAAGGCTGCCAACATACACGGACCAATGAGCGACAAACAGTGTGAAGCGTGCCACGGCCCTGCGAACAACCATGAACGCAACCCTCGCAAGGGACAAGCTCGTGAACCGATGATCACATTTGGTCCTAACTCTCCGGTCCCGGTAGAGAAGCAAAATAGTGTGTGTTTGTCTTGCCACCAAGATGCGAAGCGCTCTACCTGGCACAGCAGTGAGCATGCTTTTGAAGGTCTCACCTGCTCTAGCTGTCACCAGTTACATCAAAAAGATGACCCTATGATGGTGGCTGAGCTACAAGCGGATAAATGTACGGATTGTCACGTAAAAACTAAATCTGACATTCATAAACGCAGTAGTCATCCGGTACTTGATGGTGTGATGACCTGTTCTAATTGTCATAACCCACATCAGACATTAAATGAGTCCAGCTTAAATTGGTCGTCTATTAATGACACTTGTTTCGAGTGCCATGCTGAAAAACGCGGCCCAAATTTATGGGAACATGAACCCGTTACTGAGGATTGTACAACCTGTCACTCGCCTCATGGCTCGGTCAATAAAGCAATGCTAAATAAACGCTTGCCGATGCTTTGTCAGGAGTGTCACCGCGTTCCGCACGCTAACGTTGCGATGCCTGAAAATGATTTGAAGGTGCGTGGCGGAAGCTGTCTGAACTGTCATACTCAAGTACATGGCTCTAATCACCCACGCGGCCAGACATTAAGATACTAAGGAGGATGGCATGAAACTATCAAAAATCAGTATTGCTGTTTCCCTTGCTTTGTCGTTACAAGTTCAGGCAGATGATTACTCACTCCAACGAGCCCAGGAGGTCGATACGAGTCGTTGGAGCTGTGGCGAATGCAGCAGTGATGGCTTATGGGGTGGTGAAGTTAGTGTGGGTGTTGGGTATCTGGATAACGACGGTTCAACAAGGTTTTACAACTGGAACCCACCGATTCATGGTACCGCCTCAGACAATAAGCACCTCAATCCAAGCCTGAATGCGGATCTTGAACGGTATGAAGATGAAGGTTTCTACAATCGTCTACTGATTCAAGATCTCGGGTTACAGCGATTCTTAATGCAATGGGAAATCGGTGAGTTTGACGGTTTTCGCTTATTAACAAGTTACAGCGAAACGCCATACTACTGGAATCGTTCATCATTAACTGCCTACCAAGGCAGTGACGGTGTACTCACTAGTGGCGATTTAACGAAATATGAGCACGAAGTGAAGCGTGACACCTTCAAGTTTGAGCTTAAGTACACGCCTAAGACGCCGTGGCAACCCTACGCATCCATGAAGCATGAACGTAAAGAAGGCACAACGTCGCTTTATTCGTCAACCATTCCTGGATATGGCAACGGTCCCGGCTTTATTCCTAAGACTGTCGACCATGAAACACTGAATACCCAAGTGGGCGTTAGTTATGTTGAAGAGCTCTGGTTAGTCGACGTTGCCTATCGCGGTTCATTCTTCCGCAATGACATGTCCGCGCTCTATTACGGAGATGTCTCTGACCCTTATGCAAACCAACTTTCTTATGAGCCGGACAACGATTTTCATCAATTTGCTGTTTCGGGCAATTATCGAATGAACCAGCATACCTTTAATGGACGGATTTTGTGGTCTCAAGCAACATCTGACGGAGGTTTACTGCCATTTTCATTATCCCCTTCTAACTCGGACACATTTCACGGAGAGACAAACACCTGGCAAATCAGCGCGGATTATCACAACAAGATCTCGCGCAAAACGGCATTCAAAGTCTCCGCTGACTATTCCGATAAGGACGATAAATCCGACAGACACGATGTTGTTGGCGCCACTCGCGAGAGCTATGACCGTTCCAAAACAAAGCTGGAAGCAACGGTGACGCACAACCTCAATCGTGATGTAAAAGTGAATGCCGGTTACGACTACACTCACGACGAACGTGATTATGCTGATCGTAAGCGTACTGATGAGCAAAGTTTCTATGTAGGTGCTCGTTATCGTCCAGAGGCACTATGGCAAGTGGGAGGTAAGTTATCTTATTCCTTCCGCGATGGGTCGTCCTGGCAGTACTCGAGCAGTGACTCGCCTAACTTACGCCAATACTACTTGGCCGATAAAGATCGTATTGAGTTGAGAGGTGACGGCAGTTACGACATAACGGAAAGCGTGCAACTGATCGGAGAAATCTGGTACGGCAATGACGATTATGCAAAACCAGATATTGGTCTTAGTGAAGGTGAAGACTACGGCTATGATCTTAGCGTCAACTTTAATCTTGCCGAAGGGTTGAACGGGCATGTGTTCTACAATCAACAAATGATTCGTTCTGAGCAGCAACAAGCTAATTCTGATGTTGTTGGATGGGATCGTTACAAAACGAAACTTAAAGATGATGTCACCACCGTTGGCTTCGGGGTCAGTAAAGATGGGCTTCTGGAAGATAAATTGTCTCTTTCACTAGACTACAGCTACAGTCAGGCCGACAGTAAGACTTCATCCACATCGAGCGGCTATCAATATCCGGACAACGAATATAAGTCCTCGCGCCTGGAAGCGGTGGCAGATTATGAGATTTCAGACAATCAAAACGTTCAGCTCAATATACGTTACGAGGATTACTCTGAAGAAGATTACCTGTTCAATAATGAAGTAAGTAACATGGGTGACGTCCTGCAAGACTACAACGGGATTTACGGCGGCGTTTATTGGAAATATCGTTTCTAAGTACGCTTCGTTCAAAAATAAAAAAGCATCAGAGACACGACGAATCTGATGCTTTTTTGTTTATCAATGCTAATAAATTACGCTTGGAAACTTAACGGAATCTCGGCCAATTGATTGCCTTCGTTGGCCGGGAAGATAAGGTACTCACCGTGATATTTCACATTCGATTTGTAATCCGTGACCTTATGAACCATAAAGCCCGCTTGCGACGCTTTTTCCACGAACTCAGCGTGGTTACCGCGTACGAACCAACTCATTGGTTTAACCAGCAACTCGCCATCAAAACAGCTTTCGCATTGTTCTGCGCACAGAGCCAACGAGTTTTGACCTTCTGTAAATATTTGGACTTTGCCGCAGCCAATAATTGGTTCCGATGTCGACACTTCCCAACCCGCTTGCTCCATCACATCCAAAAATGCTTCGACGTCAGAATCTTTAATCACTTTCGCCTCTTCACCTTGTGGGAAGAACTGAGCGTAATACGCTGAAATGCGCTTAAAAATAAATAGCAGGCCAGAGTCATTACCTTTTGAACGTCCTGCTTTTTGCCAACGAGTCAGGTCATCCCCTACTACTCGATCAAATTGTTGAGATTTCAAAGCTTTCGTAACCCAGCGCACCAAGTAATGGTTATTCGCAACTGGCGCATTGGCCAACTTACCAGAACGATGCTCCTGGTCTAAATCAGCCAATGCGGAGTTAACCAGGTTTTGAATTTCTTTAGTGTAATTTGACATTACGCCTTTCTTCCTAAAGTCCAATAGAAAAGTGCTGAAAGCACCGAACAAGCAAACATAACGATGATCATTGGCCACTCGACACCACTTGGCAGTGCTGCGACGAGCACGCCAATCAATGACCCCATACCAAATCTTAGCGTACCAGCTAATGAAGAAGCAGTGCCTGCCATCGATGGATAGCCACTCAGCAGTAGTGCCATGGCATTACTACCAATCGTCGATAATGTACCAATAAAGAGTACGACAAATGGTACCGTACCCCACAGACCAAGTTCCATCAGCCAGCTGACAAATAGCCCTATCCCAGCGAATAACTGGATAGTAAGACCAAAGCGAAGCATCGCATGGGAACCCACTTTTTTTACCAAGCGACCGTTAATGCTGGTCATGATGATCATTGCGACGATATTTAGACCAAACAGGTAACCAAAGTAGTCTGGTCTTACACCATATAAATCAATATAGACAAACGAACCTGCCGTCAGAAAAGCAAACATGCCTGAAAACGAGAACGCCGCTGAGAACATAAGACCCAGAGCTTTTGAGCTAGTAAATAAACGAGTGTAGTTTTTTAATGTTGTGCGTAAGTGCAGAGGCTGACGGTTTTCAGCTTTCAACGTTTCAGGAATTTTCCAAAACACCAACATGATGACCACAGCGGCAAATATCGCTAATATCCAAAAGATAGAGCGCCAGCCAAACCAGATGGCCATATGCCCACCAATCATTGGGGCGACCAATGGTGCAATCGTTATCACCAGTGTGACAAATGACATCGCACGCGCGAAGTCTTCCCGGTCAAACATATCGCGTACAACGGCCTGAATGATGACCGCAGCAGCAGCTCCGGCAAAGCCTTGTGCTGTACGAACATATGTGAGGGCGTCGATACCATTTGTGGTTGCACTGACTACCGCCGCGAACCCAAAAAACAGTACACCTAAAATGAGTACGGGTCTGCGACCGAAACTGTCTGAAAGCGGTCCGTGTATTAATTGTCCAATAGCAAAGCCCGCTGTGTATGCCGTTAATGTAATTTGCACCGCACCAGGATCTACACCGAGATCTTTTGCAATCGCAGGCATCGCTGGTAGGTACATATCAATGGCAAGCGGAGTAAGTGCACCAATTGCCCCTAAAACAAGGAACAATAAAAAAGAGATATGGGATTGCGGCACACTTTGAACTTTTTCTGTCATTCTTTTACCTCTAGTTGTGGTCCTGCCATCGATATCCTGAATCGGAAGAAAGCGAAGATGGTTGCTTCGTTTGAGTATAGAAACAAGGCGTATTCCAAATTTATCAATTTACAAGGCTAGTAATGTTGAAGCGAAAAAATGGCGGAGCTTGCTCCACCAGATATTCACTACAATCGGATGCATTACGCAAAAATACGTATCTATACCCAAATAACCTCGAGATGCTTGGTTCAGCGAGATTGACTTGGTTTACAGATGCGGCAACGATTTGAAGATCTAGTGGTTCTAAATCAAAAATCGTTAACAAAGACTGTGAGCCAAGGCAACTCGCCCTTCGGGAGCGTGTCACTGACACAATTTCTGCGTCAAATAACTTGGAAAGAGCTTGCTATTCCGCTGCGTTATTTTCCTTGAACTTATGCCAGTGACAACGCTCTGAATCCGGCATCTTGAAGTCATTTGGGTATAAGACTGGCAAACCACAAACTACTCGCTTGAGGCTTGCACATACTGAATTTGTCCAGGTACAAAATCGATTTGGCAGGAAACACTATTTTGAGCCATTACCAAACTTACCTGTAGGAACGAAATATCGACAATTAGTTCCAAACTGAATCAATTTCTTCTTGAGTCAGATAACGGTAATCGCCAGGCTCTAATACTTCATCAAGTTCAATGGCACCAATACGCTCACGGTGTAGGTATTCTACTTTATTACCCAGAGCGGCGAACATGCGTTTTACTTGATGATATTTGCCTTCAACGATAGTCAGCAACACCTCGTTTTCGGCTTCATTAACGATTTCTAAATGTGCAGGCAACGTTGCTTCCTGCTCATTACGAAGCATGACGCCTTCGGCAAGTTTCTCCGCGTAATCAGACTGGATAGCGTCAACGAGCCAAACACGGTACGTTTTTTCGCATTTATGTTTTGGCGACGTAATACGGTGCGACCACTTACCATCATCAGTGATGAGCACCAGACCGGTAGTATCAACGTCCAGACGACCAGCAAAATGTAGATTCTCGATTTTAGGCTCATCAAGCAGTGCAAATGCAGTTTGATTGAAGCCATCTTCATGTGAACACACAAAATCCGCTGGTTTATACAACATGATGTAACGAGGACCCGGCGCACCAACGACACGGTCTTGCCACATGACTTCAGCACCTTCCGATACCTTGAATGCCCCACTTTTTTGAATATCACCATCGACGGTCACTTCGCCACTTTTGATGATTTTTGTTGCCTGCTTGCGTGTCGCACCCAGAGCATCACACAAATATTTATCTAAACGCATGAATACCTCATTGAATTATACCCAAATGCACTCCGAATCATGGTTCAAAGATCACTTGGGTATAAAAGTCGGGTATTATAACGCCCCTGATTGGAATAGTTGAGCAATTTCACATTTTTTCATGTATACACTTCGTCCCTATCAAGCTGACTCTGTAAAAGCAGTCATTCATTACTTTCGCAAACACTCTACACCAGCCGTTATTGTGCTGCCGACGGGCGCTGGTAAAAGCCTGGTGATTGCCGAACTCGCGCGTCTGGCCAAAGGACGAGTCTTAGTGTTGGCTCACGTAAAGGAACTGGTTGAGCAAAACCACGCCAAATACGAAGGTTATGATCTTAAAGGGTCAATTTTCTCTGCTGGCCTCGGGCGAAAAGAAACCGACCAGCAGGTTGTGTTCGCTTCTGTTCAGTCCGTCGTACGCAATTTAGATTCGTTCAAAAACCAGTTCTCACTGCTGGTTATCGACGAATGTCACCGAGTGCCAGACGACAAAGACAGCAGTTATCAGAAAGTGATTGCTCATTTGAGGGAGCTTAATCCCGGCATCAAAGTTCTCGGTCTGACAGCGACCCCGTACCGATTAGGTATTGGATGGATTTATCAGTACCACACTCGCGGACAGGTGCGTACAGAAGAAGCTCGTTTTTTCCGTGATTGTATTTTTGAATTGCCTATCCGCTATTTGCTCGATGAAAACTTTCTGACTCCGGCACGCATGATGGACGCACCTGTTTTGTCTTACGACTTTTCACAGCTTAAACCAGCGAACACTGGCCGGTATAAAGAAGCCGAAATGGACATGGTGATCGACAAAGCCAAGCGCGCCACACCGCAAATCGTTGAACAGATCATTCAATACGCTAAAGAACGGCACGGTGTGATGATTTTTGCCGCTACCGTGCGCCATGCGCAGGAAATTCACGGATTATTGCCACAAGGCGAAACCGCAATTGTGATTGGCGATACTCCAACACCAGAACGTGATGCAATCATCCAAGCGTTTAAAAATCGTCAGATCAAATATCTGGTCAACGTCTCGGTTTTAACCACAGGCTTTGATGCGCCGCACGTTGATTTGATTGCCATTTTACGCCCAACAGAATCAGTCAGCCTGTATCAACAGATCGTAGGGCGTGGACTACGCCTGTCTGACGGTAAATCTGAATGTTTGGTGCTCGATTACGCGGGTAACAGTTACGACTTGTATCAACCAGAAGTTGGAGATCCTAAACCCGACTCCAGCAGTGAAATCATCACCATTCCCTGCCCTGCTTGCGGTTTTAATAATAACTTCTGGGGTAAATTAGACAGTAACGGCTTTTTGTTAGAACATTTTGGTCGTCGTTGCCAAGGTTACTTTGAAGATCAGGAGACGGGTGAGCGCGAGCATTGCGGGTATCGATTCAGGGCAAAATATTGTGGTGAATGCGGAGCAGATAACGACATCGCTGCTCGCATCTGCCACGAATGTGACGCCACTTTAGTTGATCCAGATAAGAAATTAAAAGAAGCGCTGAATCTGAAAGATGCATTGATCTTCGAGTGTACAGAAATGGATCTCTCAGTCTTCAAATCCAACGATGGAAAATCACAACTAAAAGTCACCTACTCAGGTGAGCCGTACCAAGGAGAAGGTCATGCTTTGGTGCATGAGTTTTGGTCACTCAACACCAAAAAGCAAAAGCAGAACTTCAAAGATCAATTTGTTCGTCCTCACCTTGCAGATAAACATCGCCCGTTTGAAGAGGTCTCACCCACACGAGTTGTCGCCAATCAGCACCGCTTTCGTTTGCCACAATTTGTCATTGCCCGAAAGTCTGGGCGATTCTGGAAACTGCGAGACAAAATATTCGATGATGAACTTCAGTGATATGCACACAATTCAACGATTCACTTTCTGTTCATATACCGCTGACTATAATTCTGCCAATTCTTGAGAAAAGGTCCTACTATGAACAAACCAACGTGTTCTCAACATCTTGCGTTGCTATTCGGTTTTATTCCAATGCTGCTTTCATCACCGACATTCGCACAGCAAAATGTTATGGTTGCAGCACAAGACGGTCATGCCATTGTACAAGATGTCGTAAAACCGGGTACCCAAATCGAGTTCGATGAAGACCAGGACGAGGTCTATCGTGCAGTACAGAATGGTTATATCCGACCATTTTCAGAACTCTACGCTACGGTAGAAAAAGATCTCTATGGCCGTATTATTAAAGTAGAACTCGAAGAGGACGATAACGAATGGGTTTATGAACTGAAAATCCTCTTTGACAATATCGTACTTAAAGTCGAATACGATGCGGCAACATTAGAAATGCTTGAAGTGAAAGGGCGCAACTTCAATAGAGCGTTAAAACCACAGCAACACTAACCACATAATAAGAAACACTGCTATGAAAATACTTGTCGTCGAAGATGACCCACGTATCGGTGAGCAAATCATTGAAACGTTGGAAAGCACCGGCTGGGTACCTGAACTCTCTCAAGATGGAATAGATGCGTTGTATCGCGCAAAAACAGAAGAGTGGGATGCCATCGTACTGGATCTGGGCCTGCCTAAACTGGATGGCTTGTCCGTACTGCAAGGCATTCGAGACGAGAATATTAATACGCCAGTCGTCATTCTCAGTGCTCGAGACGCATTAACTGAGCGTGTCGAAGGCCTGAATGCGGGTGCGGATGACTACCTGACCAAACCATTCGAAATGGTTGAGCTAATTGCTCGTATTCGTGCCCAACTAAGAAGAGCATCTGGCAACGCTTCTCCAGTCATGCAAATCGGTGAATTAAGTCTGGATACGCGCACTTCTCAGGTTCTCTGGAAAGGTGATGTGGTAAGTTTGACTGCACTGGAATATAAAGTGGTGGCCTACTTTATGCACAATCCGGAAAAGGTGATCTCCCGAACAGAACTCGTCGAGCACATTTACAAACAAGACTTTGACCGCGACTCAAACACCATTGAAGTGTTTATTGGTCGTATCCGCAAAAAAATCGCGCCGAAAATCATCAAAACCGTCCGTGGCCTAGGGTACCGATTAAATGCCGAATAGACACCAACTGCCGCTGTATACCCTGAAACGGCTAAGTATCAAAAGCCGCCTGGTATTGGCGGCCGTTGTTTGGTTGACGGCGATGATTCTTGCTGCTGGCGTCACCATCCCGACTCAGGTTTACAACTACATGGTGGACGATACTCGCTCACAATTGAGTGTCTTCATGGACGAAATTGCCGCGCAGTTAGAAGTAGACCAAACGGGGCGCTTGTCTCTTGCGGCGCAACTTTCCGACCCCCGCTTTAGTCGCCCATACAGTGGCCTGTATTGGAGTGCATCGACAAAGACCAACCTCGAGCGATCACGTTCTTTGTGGGATAAAAGAATCGAATATAAAGAGCTCACTAATGATGCTTATGGGGCGAGAGATGAAAAACTGATTACCATAGATAAGGTATTGTACCTGCCAGATTTTAACGGTCCGATTCACATCGTAGTCGGCATTGATGAAGCTCCAATCAAGAACACGCTTCAGACCTTAATCGGACAATTATGGTTAATCTTAGGGTTACTGTTTGCTGGTGTACTTACGGTGATTTTGGTGCAAATTTCCTGGTCTCTAAGTCCTCTGACCAAATTGCAAAAAGAGCTCGCGGAGCTGAAATCGGGGAAAAAAAAACGCTTAGAAGAGACCTATCCTAAAGAGATTTCGCCCTTAATTTCGGACTTGAATGCCCTGCTCTTTCATTACCAGGAACTTTTAGAACGGGCTCGTAATCATGCTGGAAATCTATCACATGCGTTAAAGACTCCATTGTCGGTACTCAAAAACGAAGTACGGACATTAGAACCAATAGTTCAAACGCGGTTAGAGGAGCCTCTCGTTCAAATTCAAGATCATATTGATTACCATCTGGGCCGAGCTCGAATGGCCGGCTCGATGAACATCCTGTCGGTAAAAGCGAATCCAGCCGAGCGCGTCGATGCCATCGCCATGGCGTTTGACAAGGTGTACGCGCAACGAGATATCACGCTGGTTAATGAGCTCGATTCAGAGTTAAACGTAGCCGTGGAGAAAACCGATCTCGACGAAATGATAGGTAACTTGCTTGAGAATGGATATAAGTGGGCCAAGCACATGATTCGCGTCCACTCCACTCAGGATAAAGACAACATCCGCATTATGATTGAAGACGATGGGCCCGGCATTCCTGAGGAGCAATTAGCCAAAGTAATTCAACGCGGATTCAGGCTGGATGAGGCGACACCCGGTTCTGGACTAGGGTTAAACATTGTCAGTGAAATGGCGCATAGTTACCGTGGGCAGTTGGCGCTCGAAGCGAGTAATATGGGCGGATTGAAAGCGACATTGGTCTTACAGAGAAGCCGTACATAATGGCCTCAGTCAGTGGCTATTTTCGATTGGAGCAAGCCTTGTAAAACGGTGAAAATAAACGCAAGCGGCGCATGTTTTGTCCTATCGATTAGAAATGCCTCTCTTCAAAACACGTTATTAGGTTGTTTTTGTTGATTTAGATGCAAATTGGGTTGCTGAACTCCAAGCGGAATGATAGTATCCGCGCTCGCTTGAACAGTTCCTGTTTCAAGCCTTACCACAAACAACAAGGTCGCATTGTTGTAGTGAAAATTTTATTTTACTAATTTGAGAGTAAAAAGTATGAAATTCGAAGCAGTAGTACGTACTGAACTAGGTAAAGGTGCGAGCCGCCGCCTACGTCACGCTGGCAAATTCCCTGCAGTTGTATACGGCGGTGAAGAAGCAGCAGTAGCTATCGTTCTTAACCACGACGAAATCGTTAACCAAATGGACAAGCCTGAGTTCTACGAAGCGCTAGTTCTAGTTATCGATGGCAAAGAAGTTAACGTTAAGCCACAAGACGTTCAACGTCACGCGTTCAAGCCAAAAGTTGAGCACATGGACTTCATCCGTATCTAATTCCCTACCAAGGAATTACTCGGATTAAATCCAAACCTTTTGCATAAAGATAATCGGACTTACCAACCGAAATATCTAAAAAATTTCAAAGCCCCGGAGACTTACCACCTCCGGGGTTTTACTATTTTAGCCCTTTGAACCCGCCTCATAATAATCTTATCCACTGCCCTTCTACGCATAAATTTCACTGACTGTCTATTTCTTGATTGAGAACATGATAGTGAAAAGTAAAATATCACTCTTTACCTGCTCAATATCGCAGAATATGCATCCCATCCCACTCAAATAGAGCGCACTTCTATTAACTGCATCACAAAAATGGCCTAAAGCAAACACCGATTGATCGCTAAAAACCGTTTCTGTTTATTTGTAGACGACGCTTGCAGGCTGACTAACTTATTGATTTGACACAGGTATAAATAAGAGCTTGATCACTAAACTTTCACATTTATTCCGTATATTGCACGCAGTAACAATATCAAAATCACAAACAAAGGTTCTACTTATGCAATTCTCCAAATCTCTATTGGTACTTTCAGTAGGCGCGGTGTTAGCAGGATGTGGTTCAGACAGTGACAGCGTCTCAATTACTTGTGAAACGGCGGATTCATGTACTAAATTCACCGTTCTCCATACTAACGATAACCATGGTCGTTTCTGGCACAACGATGCTGGCGAATACGGCATGGCTGCACGTCACACTTTAATCCAATCTATTCGTGCAGAAGTTGAAGCAGACGGTGGTGAATCGATTCTCCTTTCTGGCGGTGACATCAACACCGGCGTTCCAGAATCAGACATGCAAAACGCGGTACCAGACTTCGTAGGGATGAACATGCTGGGCTACGACGCGATGGCTGTTGGAAACCACGAATTTGACAACGAGTTAGATATCTTGGACATGCAAGCTGAGCTGGCCAATTTCCCGATGCTGGCGGCAAACATCTATAAGAAAGATTCTGACGGCAACGTCACCGATGAGCGTTACTTTGCTCCGTACAAAGTTTTCACTATTAACGGTCTAAATGTAGCTGTTGTTGGTCTTACCACAAAAGATACCGCTAAGCTGGTAAACCCAGACAATGTAGCCGATATCTACTTCGAAGATCCTCAGGTTGAGATTCAGAAAGTCTTAAAAGAGATTGAAGAGAACGAAAACGTTGATCTTGTCTTCGCGACGACTCATATGGGGCATTATCAAGACGGAAATCACGGCAGCGAAGCACCTGGGGATGTTCTGCTAGCACGCTCACTTGAGGAAGGTCAGTTAGATGCCATCATCGGTGGTCACTCGCAAAACCCTGTCTGTATGGAGCCAGGCACTAACGAGTACGCTGATTTCAATCCAGGTGATGACTGTACACCGGATCAACAGAACGGCACTTACATCATGCAAGCACATGAATGGGGCAAATATGTTGGCCGAGCAGACTTCGAATATTATGACGGCAAACTGCACCTGGCCAACTACGCACTAATTCCAGTGAACTTGCTGGATGAAAATGACCAATTGATTGGTGAATACATTGAGCAAGATGCAACGGTAAGAGACACGCTTCTACCTTACCAGGAACAGGGACAAGAACTGCTCGATGTTGTTGTCTCTAACACCGACGGCAAGCTGGAAGGCGATCGCAGTATTGTTCGTTCACAGCAAACAAACCTGGGTCACCTTCTGGGTGAGGCGTACCGTACTTACGATCTGGTCAATGCTGACTTTGGTGTAATGAACTCGGGTGGCGTACGTGACTCGATTCAGGCGGGAGACATTACTTACCGTGACGTACTGACAGTGCAACCATTTGGTAACTTCGTTACTAAAGCGACCATGACAGGTCAGGAAGTGCAAGATTACCTGGATGTTGTTGCGACAATGTCTGCGGGTTCTGGCGCTTATGCACAACTGGATAACATTACTCTGGATGTCGATTGTGATGCTGGCTCGGTATCGATCACTGACATCAATGGCAAAGGCTTCGAGTTAGATGCAACTTACACCTTCTCGGTGATCAGCTTCAGTGCCGCTGGTGGTGATAACTATCCTGTCATTAACGTTGAGTCGACTCAAATGACAGATGCATCTGTGTTACGCGAATTCTTCGTTAATCACCCTCAAATCTCTGCGGCTGATTACGAAAAGAACCTGGGGAACATCCAGTACTTTAGTGGCGGTCAATCAGTAACAGGTTGTCCAGCAACAAGTGGCTAATTACCTAATTTCATAAGAATTAGTAAGAAACTCGCCGTAATTGAAGGTCATTGTTTCTTGTCAAAAGACCGGAGCGACATTCGCTTCGGTTTTTTTATTTTCTATAAATTACTGAAAATTATCCACCTTCACAATCTGTTCAAAAATTGTTCATTTGTATTGTTGACGCCTCTGTGCTGGGCTTCTATGTTTGATAAGGTCTTTCGAATATACAGACTCGTTAATTAACTTTTCCGGACATATTGAACGGTGTTGAGAGCGGCTGTGTGAAAGATGCGAATGGCGTCGCAAACACTGCTCTCACACAATTTGTCTCCGGACTCCAAACTAAGGTGACTCGCTTCAACGCGTGCACTAATGAGCAGCGCTATCTACGCCAACATTTGTCAAATGCTGCCATCAAGTTCTGGAGGTCAAAAATGAAACGAGCAAGCAGTAGCTACAGACTCCAAATGATAAAAGACGTGGTTACACGTAGAGAGCGAGAAGCATGTACTGATCCAATGGCGAACTACATCCATCAGCTCATGGATGAGCGCCCGACAAGAAAATTAGATGTTGAACTCAACCATCGATTTTCAGGGAACCACTTCGACGAACAAGCGGGAGGCTGGATTAGCGATACTTGGTCAATGAAATGACGCTAAGCACCTATTTTACAGGATATGAAATGGATAGGAGATTCCCGGTTCACAAGCAGTAACATACTGAGCCGGGAAAAATAAAATCACTCAATTTAAAACAAGTCCTGTTGTGGTGAAATATCCTCTGCAGGCTGCTCCTTTTCCCCCTTCCCCGCTAAGATTTTTCTTCTATACCGCTGACGGCAAAGCTTAATCACATAAAGCTGCTGCGCGGGCGTATATTTTTGCCAGTTAAACCGCTCTTCTCTGTTACGCATACATCCTTTGCAATACCCTTTTTCATCGGCACTACATATTCCAACGCAAGGACTGGGGACAGTAAAAAACTCCAATTGCTCCATGCTAAAACCGTTCTTTAATTAGAAATTAGATTCAACCGAGACAAAACATCGTCATGACGCAACAGCAAAATTTGCGATAGACTGTGTTATGTCAAAACCATACGAAACCATGACCGTATACTGACAAAAACAGTGTTTTATTACTTATATTTATTCGCGTTTTTTATAACGGAGTCTATTCAATGAAGCTTAGTCTAAAAACCTTACTTGCTGCAATTTCCCTACCTGTCCTTATGACTGCATGTGCAAGCAACGGTGATAATATGAAAGAAGTTACGGCTCAAGACTTACAGCACCACAACTGGGAGCTGGTTCAAATCGATGGCAAAAACATCGAGCTTACCGAACATCAACAGGCGCCTCGCCTAGAAATTGGTGAGAACCTCACCGCAAACGGCAACGCTGGCTGTAACAGTTTTTTTGGTCAAGCTGAACTAAAAGATAACCAGTTACGCATTGATAAAATGGGCATGACCATGAGAATGTGTATCGGTGATCTAATGAACATCGAAAAAGCGATGTCAGCGACACTGACGGAGTGGAGTGACATCACGCTAACTAAAGATGGTTTAGTTCTTAAAAACTCAGAGCATGAGTTAACATTCGTTTTGCGTGATTGGGTAAACTAATTCAGTAAAACAAGTAAAGTTCAGAAAGCAGCCGACTATGGCTGCTTTCTTGCTTTCAGCCATTCTAAACAGCCTTTCCTCTCACAGGATGTTCCAGACGTTTCTCCTTATTCTAAAAGTATTTATTGCTCTGTACGGTCACTCTTATCTTGAACTAACACTTATGCAGAAAGAGTAAGCAAGTGTTCAACTTATATTTTCTCTATGTGACTTCACATTGATGATAATTCTATGTGTCAATGCATCCACCCCATGGGTATTCACGTTGATAATAATGCCAGATAGCTTACTATCCATGTAAGAGATTGAATTTTATGAGTCTTATTGACCTCTTAGTCGTAAGAATTAGTAGTAAGAATAAATTAACGTAAAGCGGATAATGTATGAACAAGCTACTTAGCACCATCGGCATTTTAGCCACGACCTTCGCTGCCAATACGTTTGCCGAAGATTGGCAAACCATCGAGAAACAGGCGGACGGTCAATCCGTCTACTTTCATGCCTGGGGTGGTAGTCAGGAAATCAACCGCTACATTCAGTGGGCCGGTCAAGAGCTTAAAGCGCGCTATAACGTGACGCTCAACCACGTCAAAGTCACCGATATTTCTGAAACGACTACTCGCCTCATTGCCGAAAAAGCAGCAGGAAAAAACACCGGAGGTAGTGTCGATATGGTTTGGATTAACGGTGAAAACTTCAAATCGATGAAAGATCACCAGCTTCTGTTTGGTCCATTTGTTGAAGGTTTACCAAATTGGCAATACGTAGATAAAACGTTACCTGTTGATGCGGATTTCTCTGAACCAACTGACGGGCTCGAAGCACCATGGGGAGTGGGTCAGTTAGTCTTCATTCATGATACGGAAAACCTCAACAACCCACCTCACTCGTTTGCAGAAATGCTGAGTTACGCTAAAGCGTTTCCAAATCGCCTGACTTACCCTCGCCCACCGGAATTTCACGGTACAAGTTTTCTCAAAGCTTTACTCATTGAACTGACCAATAATGACCCTGCCTTAAAGCAAGCGGTGACACCAGAGTCGTTTGAACGAGTGACACAACCTCTTTGGAATTACTTAGATGAGTTCCATAAAGTCGCATGGCGCGGTGGCAAACAATTCCCGGCAGGCACCGCAGAAACGCTGCAATTGCTTGATGACGGACAAATTGATTTAGCCATAACATTTAACCCCAACGCAGTGTTCTCTGCGCAGTCGAGCGGAACTCTTGCTGAGACCACCAAAGCATATGCTATGGACGCAGGCGCGCTTTCTAATATCCACTTCCTGGCGATTCCCTGGAACGCAAATGCCAGTGCAGGTGCACAAGTTGCTATAAACTTCTTACTAAGCACAGAAGCACAATCTCGAAAAGGTGATATCAATATCTGGGGGGACCCGTCTGTGTTAAGTCGTCAACATCTGACGGGGACAGCAAAGAATACTCAACAGTTTAAGTCTATCGACGAACCACATCCAAGCTGGCAAAACGCGCTGGAGAAAGAGTGGTTAAAACATTACGGGAATTAGTACAAGCAAATGTTAAGAGCGCTGTATTTAGTGACTACCGCAGTGTGTGTACTGCCAACCATCCCAGGGTTACTTGGGGTGGTACTCTCTGCGCTCGGTTATGTTCCCCCTGTCGGTCTCAACCAGTTTTCGTTAAGCGGCTTTTATGCTGTATTGGGCTGGCAAGGCGTTTGGACCTCAATCGGATTAACTGTTTATTCTGCGATTGTTAGTAGTTACCTGGCTTGCCTGTTGGCCTTCGCAATCGTGCAAACTACTTGGCATACTCAGTTCTGGCGTAAAGTTGAAGCATGCCTTTCTCCTCTACTTGCTATGCCGCATGTCGCCTTCGCCATCGGATTTGCTTTTTTATTTGCTCCTACTGGCATGGGCGTTCGCCTTACCAGCCAACTTTTTGGTTATGACCCAAACACACAAACAGTAGATGATATGGCGCTGCTGATTAAAGACTCAAGTGCACTTGGACTAACCATCTTATTGGCAATAAAGGAAACGCCTTTCCTGCTGCTGATGAGCATTCCGATTTTACAACAGCTCAATGTAGAGAAAATTGAAAAGATCAGCCATTCAATGGGATACAATTCGGCTCAAACCTGGTGGAAAGTGATATTCCCACAATGGCTGGCGAAAATGCGTTTTCCTATGTTAGCCGTGATGGCCTATAGCTTATCGGTCGTGGATGTCGCACTTATCTTAGGGCCGACTAACCCTCCAACTTTTGCTGTATTGGTATGGCAATGGTTTAACGATCCAGATCTCTCGCTATTACCCAGAGCCGCAGCGGGCGCATTGATGCTATTTTTCATTGCTTCGCTATTAATTGGCTTTGCACGTCTTGTAGAATGGACGGTGACTAAAGGCTTTAAACGTTGGCAATACTCAGGCCGAAGTGGACTTCCTCTACCAGGAAAAACCCTCTTTTCCATCATTACATTGCTTACTCTTTTAATGGTGCCGTTATTGGTACTGTGGAGTTTCGCGCAACGATGGCGTTTCCCGGATCTCCTGCCCAGCCGTTATAGTCTGCGCTTTTGGGAATACGAATGGCTGAGCATACTAAGCACTATCGATCAAAGTTTGATTATCGCGCTAGTTAGTGCCTCCATTGCTTTAATTTTGGCTTTGGTTGCTCACGAATATCGTCTGCGGTATCGCTGGCAAGTTCCGGGCTACATCATCGCTGTCCCTATGCTAATCCCTCAGTTGTCGGTATTATTCGGAATGCAGGTTGTGACCCTGTACCTCAATAGCGATGCCTACTTTTTTTGGGTCTGCTGGGCGCATGTATTCTTTGCATTCCCGTTTGTTTATTTATCGCTGGACGGTCCTTGGCGCAGCTACGATAACGGTTTCACACGTGTTGCACTGAGTTTAGGAAAATCGCCACTGCAAGCTTGGCTAAAAGTAAAACTGCCGATTGTGTTACCTGCGATCGCCTTTGCCTGGGCAGTCGGCATTAGTGTGAGCTTAGCGCAATACCTCCCAACGCTTGTCCTCGGGGCTGGCCGTATCAGTACGATAACCACAGAAGCAGTTGCGCTCTCAAGCGGCTTTGATCGACGTGTTACCGCTATTTACGCTATTAGCCAGGTGCTGTTACCGCTCTTATTTTTCTCTTTTGCGATCTTACTTAGCCGTATAAACAGTAAGTATCGCAGGCTGTCTATTAAAGGTTTACTAACCAATGAGTCTTTGTCTCAAAAACCTCGCCATCCGTAAGACAAATGGCGACACCCTTTTCTCTGCGTTTGATATCAACATAGAGAATGGCGAAATTGTTACTCTCATGGGACCTAGCGGGTGCGGCAAATCGACCTTGTTAGATACGATTGCCGGACATCTGAACGGTGAATTCAATTATTCTGGTTCCATAACACTCGATGATATCGCTCTGGATAACTTACCTGCACATAAGCGTGAGGTCGGGATTCTGTTTCAGGATGACTTGCTCTTCCCTCACCTTACAGTTTGGGAAAATCTAGCTTTTGCGTTACCAGATTCTGTTAAAGGTGCCGAGAGGAAAGCTCGTGCAATGCTGGCATTGAAAAATATTTCGTTAACCAATGTGGCGAATTCGTTTCCTGACCAGATTTCGGGAGGTCAGCGCGCCCGTATTGCACTTACACGAATGTTGCTCGCCGAGCCCAAAGCCGCACTGTTAGACGAGCCCTACAGCAAATTAGATAAAGATCTGCGTGTCCAATTTCGAAACTGGGTAGTAGAGCAACTTCAACAGGCCAATATCCCGACTCTAATGGTCACTCATGATAAAGATGACATTCCACAAGGCAGTCGCTGCATAAACTGGCCATGGGAGACGGAGCATGCTTGATCGCTTTAGTATCAAAGCCATCCAATGGCCACTAGCTCAAAGTGCAAAATTCGCCGATAAACTCGGAATCACAGCAAACCAAACGACATTATTTGGTTTTGTTCTCGGTTGTTGTGCTCTGCCGGCCTTAATCACCGAGCACTATTTGATTGCCCTGATACTTATCCTGTTGAATAGATTCTGTGACGGTTTAGATGGTGCATTAGCCAGGATTCAGGGCATTACTGACGCGGGTGGCTTCCTCGATATCAGCTTAGACTTCCTGTTTTATTCATTGATTCCGTTTGGTTTTGTTCTAGCCAATCCGGAACAAAACGCCGTTGCTGGGGCTTTTTTGATTTTTTCTTTTGTTGGAACAGGAAGTAGCTTTTTAGCCTTCGCCATTATGGCCAGCAAACAAGGCATTGAGAATCCAGTGTATCAACACAAATCGCTTTACTATATGAGTGGCTTAACTGAGGGTACCGAAACCATTGGGGCTTTTGTTGCATTTTGTATTTTTCCCCAACATTTCTCCACTATTGCTTATCTGTTTGGTGCCGCCTGCTGGTTTACCACCTTCACGCGTATCTATTCTGGTTTTCATACTCTTAATACCAAATAGATTAGCCTTGCAAAATCAAAACACTTGATAGGAAAATTTCGTTAAGTCTCTGTTTTGTAGAATATCTCTGCAAAGGCTAAAACGTAGTTCTATACTGTTTGGGTATCGAAACCATTTGGAGGTTCTATGAAAAATTACGTCAAGCTAGGCATGTTGCTCGCATTTTCTGTCATCACCTTAGGAGGGTGTACATCTCCTAATCCATACGGCGACGCATATGGCTCCGCAGACACTCGTAAAGTTCAACAGGTTTACTACGGAACTGTGGAAAAAGTTGAGCCAGTCACGATCGATGCCTCCACTCAATCCAACGCTATCGGGACCATTGCCGGTGCGGCCATTGGTGGCATATTGGGTTCGAAAGTCGGTGGCGGTTCTGGCTCTGATATTGCTGCCATAGGTGGTGGCCTGTTGGGTGGTTACGCAGGTAGTAAAACCGCAGAGGCAACCGCGAAGCGCAACGGTGTTAACCTGACGATTCGTATGGAAGACGGCAAAGTCGTTTCTATCGTTCAAGAAGCGAACCCAGAGATGATCTTCCAACCTGGCCAACAAGTTCAAATCAACATGTATGGCAGCGACGCAAGGGTTGTACCTCGATAATCTGAGCAAACTTTGCCTCGTTATTTCTTAAGCTCAAACCGCTAGAGTGCTGAGTCAGCGCAAGCAAAGACATAATATTGTTTTTGCTTGTGCGTCTCTTTTGTAATCAAGATTGATCGTGGTCAATAGAACATCAATCTCTTGCCATTTCCGATGTATAAATGACATCAGATTGCTAACATCTCCTCATTCATCATGTTTCTGGGCTTGTTATGTCGCTGACTGTCGATCACGTTTTACTTAATATTGCATTAAACCTCAGTTCTAATCGTTCCCACGAGCAGCAGTACCAAAGTCTTATCGAGGGCGTTGCACAGGTGTTTCCCTGTGACGCAACCTGCTTGTTTATCTTTGACGAAGATGGTTTTCTCACACCTGTAGCAGTAAGAGGGCTATCTAGCTCGGTGCTGGGACGTCGCTACTTTCCCAAAGCACATCCACGACTGGACGCCATAATTCAAAGCCGTGAGCCCGTTCGATTCGATGCACACTGCCCATTACCCGACCCTTTTGACGGCACTCTACTGACTGAAAATCAGTGCATTGATGTCCATGACTGTATGGGCTTTAGCTTATATGTCGAAGGTCAGCTTGTTGGTGCGCTAACGATGGACGCACTCACAGTGGGCGCGTTTGATCATATAGATCCAGTGGCTATCGAAACCTTTGCTGCACTGACGGCCGCAACGCTGCGTAATATTGCTCAGCTCAAAGCACTAAAAGCGCAAAACCAAAAGCAGAAAAATGTGACTCAAACCCTTATCCAGCAAGCTCGTTCACAACATGGCGAGATGGTCGGATTAAGCCCGCAAATCAATCAGCTACGAAACAACATCGCGACCGTTGCACAATCGGATTATGCCGTGTTGATTACGGGTGAAACAGGTACAGGTAAAGAGTTAGTGGCACACGCTGTCCACGCCCAATCGCATCGCAGTGACAAACCGATGATTTACGTGAACTGTGCAGCGCTGCCAGAAGGTCTCGCAGAGAGCGAGCTATTCGGTCACGTAAAAGGCGCCTTTACTGGTGCAAACAGCCACCGTGCTGGTAAGTTTGAACTCGCAGACGGCGGCACAATCTTCCTTGATGAAGTCGGCGAACTGCCATTGATTTTGCAGGCAAAACTGCTTCGTGTTATCCAACAAGGCGAGCTACAACGCGTCGGTAACGACCAGCATTTAATGGTTAACGTACGCATAATTGCGGCGACGAATCGACAGCTAGAAAAAGAGGTGGAGGCGGGAACATTCCGCGCCGATCTCTTCCACCGTTTAAATGTATTCCCAATTCAAGTGCCACCACTGCGAGCCCGTGAGGGTGATATCCCGGTACTCGCTGGTTATTTACTGGAAAAAGTACGTCAGCAGTTCAACGCGCCCAATCTGCACGTTCACCCTAAGGTGTTGGTACAACTTGAATCTTCGCCTTGGTACGGAAACGTTCGCGAACTTGAGCACACACTGACCCGCGCCGCTCTGCACGCCATCCAGCAGAGTGCAAGCACCATTATGCTGAGTCACTTTGACACTTCCCTTTCTTTGGGGGATGTAAAAAACACATCAAACTATCTACCAAAACAGAGTCAGCCAATGCGCGAACTGGTTGAAAGCTATCAATGTGATTTAATTGAACATGCACTAAGCCAAACAGGTGGTGTTTGGGCAAAAGCAGCGGAGTTTTTGCAAATGGATCGCGGAAATTTATATCGAATGGGGAAAAAGTTCGGGATCACTAATTAATCAGTATGAAAAACACGATGTAATTAAGACATCACATTCGTTGTCTTAATTACATCAATGACATTCGGAGATATCAATAAATTCTATAAAATTCAACAAGATAAAACTTGGCACGCATTCTGCTCTCCAGATATCAACATCACGACTATTAAAACAATCACTGGAGAACCCAATATGTTCTGTATTCAATGCGAGCAGACAATTCAAACCCCTGCCGTCAAAGGTTGCTCTTTTGCACAAGGTATGTGTGGCAAAACCTCTGAAGTATCCGATCTGCAAGACGTACTGGTTTATACCCTACAAGGGGTTTCTTTTTGGGCATCAAAAGCACTTGAATTTAACATCATTAACGATGAAATCAACCAATGGGCCCCGAAGGCATTCTTCTCTACGTTGACTAACGTAAACTTCGACCCAGAACGTATCCTCGAACTCACTTCTCAAGCTGCAGCGTACAAAGCGCTGCTGAAAGAGCAAGTGATGACAGCAGCTACATTGTCAGACACGGAAGTAACGAACATTCCTGATGTCGCAAACTTTGAGCTGCCAGACGATGCACAAGCGCTCTTGGCTTTTGCTCCTCAAGTCGCCGTCAACCGTGGTAAAGACCAAGTACACGAAGACGTCATTGGCTTACGCCTGCTTTGTCTTTACGGCCTAAAAGGTGCGGCGGCATACATGGAGCACGCGCGCGTCCTTGAGCAAACCAACAACGACATCTATGCGGAATACCACGAAATCATGGCGTGGTTAGGTACGGATCCAGAAGATCTTGGCGAGCTGCTTAATTGCTCAATGCGCATCGGTCTGATGAACTACAAAGTCATGGAGATGCTGGATCAGGGTGAAACCTCAACCTTTGGTCACCCAGAGCCAACCACGGTCAACGTGAAGCCAGTGAAAGGTAGATGTATTCTGGTTTCAGGCCACGATTTGCATGACCTGGAGAAAATCCTGCAACAGACCGAAGGTAAAGGCATCAACGTTTACACCAACGGTGAAATGCTGCCTGCACACGGCTACCCTGAACTGAATAAATACCCTCACCTGGTGGGCAACTACGGCAGCGCATGGCAAAACCAACAGAAAGAATTTGCCAACTTCCCGGGCGCGATTGTGATGACATCTAACTGCCTGTTGAACCCAAATGTTGGCCAATACGCAGACCGCCTATTCACACGTAGCATCGTTGGCTGGCCGGGTGTGGCTCACTTGGAAGGCGATGACTTCAGTCAAGTAATTGAATGCGCGCTGGCACAAGAAGGTTTCAAACACGATGAAATCGAGCACCACATCACGGTTGGGTTTGGTCGTAACGCATTGATGAACGCAGCTCCAGCGGTTATCGACCAGGTAAAACAAGGCAACATCAAGCACTTTTTCCTCGTTGGTGGTTGTGACGGTGATAAATCTGAGCGTAGCTACTACACCGATTTTACTGCTCAAGCGCCTGAAGACACGCTCATTCTGACACTAGCCTGTGGTAAGTTCCGCTTTAACAAAAACACCTTCGGCGATATCAACGGCATCCCTCGCCTTTTGGATGTAGGTCAATGTAACGATGCTTACTCTGCTATCCAGCTTGCGCTTGCACTGGCGAAGGAGTTCGACTGCGGCATCAATGAACTGCCGCTGACCCTTGTGCTTTCTTGGTTCGAGCAAAAAGCAATCGTGATTTTGCTGACCCTGTTCGCTCTGGGTGTGAAAGGCATCTATACAGGCCCTACAGCGCCTGCCTTCCTGACGCCAAACCTGATTGCAATCATCCAGGAAAAATTCGATATGCGCAGCATTGGCAACGTTCAGGATGATCTAAAAGCGATTCTGGCCGCTTAATTCCACGTCTCTCAATCCGCCTCCTTATTGAGGGGGCGGCTTCACAATAATCCAAAGAGAATACTATGTTTTTTGAATGGCAAGGCAACCAACCTGTCACACTCCTCTGTGTCGACAAATACTTCGAAACAGCTGATACAGTGAGCCTGAAACTGACAGATTTATCAGAGTCACTTCTATTCGAATTTAAAGCGGGTCAGTTCATTAACCTTGGTATTGAAATTGATGGAAAGCTGGAGTTTCGTGCCTATTCCCTTAGTTCATTATCAGGCGATGATTGTCTTCAACTCACCATTAAACGGGTCGATGGTGGTAAGGTTTCGAACTTCATTATCGATAAATTATTGATTGGTGATACCGTGCAAGCTCTGCCGCCAACGGGTGAGTTTAACTGTATTGACTCTCCGCCTGTTGAACATCAGGGACAAAAGAAAGCGCTTCTAATCAGTGCCGGTTGTGGTGTTACGCCAGTATTCGCGATGGCGAAGCATTTGCTGAATTTAGAAGAGAGTGTCGACATTGAGTTCCTGCACATAGCCCGATCTCAGCAAGAAACGATCTATCTGGATTTACTGGAAACCTATCACGCCGTTTATCCAGACTTTCACTTAAAGTTACTCTTAAAACATCGAGGCAATAGCTTATATCCACAAGGTCGTTTGAACGCTGAGTGGTTACAGGAACTCGTCCCGGATTTTAACCAACGCACAGTCTATCTTTGTGGTCCGAATCAGTTTATGCAAGATGTACGACGCTACTTGGATGAACTTGAATTCGATTTGACCAACTTCTATCAAGAAAGCTTTACACCTGCAGAAAATCAAACGTTGGAAGTCTCTGATGAAACCACCAGCGTCTCCGTTCCAGATTTTGCTCAAACGATTGAGGCCAAAAAAGGTCAGGTTTTAGCTGACGTGCTTGAAGGCGCGGGGTTGCCTCTCATCGTGGCATGCCGCAGTGGTATTTGTGGTTCTTGTAAGTGTAAGGTGCGTAAAGGCAATGTGTCGTCTACCAGCCAAGAAACTCTGACCCCTGAAGAAATTGAACAAGGCTATGTACTGGCGTGCTCTTCCACGATCGACTCCGAGCTTGAAGTGCAGATTGGTTAATACCACTAGCAGTGAAGCACTGGTATTCATTTTTTCATTTACCGTCATTCCGACGAGCCTGGTGGAGATGCCAGTCGCACTCAAACGACTGGCAATACAGATAAGGACAAAATTTGTTGCGACAGAATTTCTTCTAGCTGAACAGCAGAACTTTCAAAGCAGCTTCGCTGTCCACATCCGTAAACTCTGGCGGGTTATCCAAACGTTCACGGAAAGTAAGCGCCGGCGCTTCTTCTTTCATACTTTCAATCAGAAAATCACTGGTCACTGATGGAGAGTTCACACATGCCATTACCTGACCACCGTCAGCCAACAAATCCGGCAAGCGACGCAGGATCTTTTTATAGTCTTTGGTCAGAGCAAAGCTGCCTTTCTGAAACGATGGCGGGTCAATAATGATCAAATCGTATTGACCCGATTTCTTAATTTTACCCCAAGACTTAAAGATGTCATGGCCCATAAAGCTGACTTGATTAATGTTGTGTCCATTCAGCTTATGGTTTTCACGTCCTTTCGACAGTGACGCTTTCGCCATATCCACGTTAACAACGTTATCCGCACCACCCGCAATAGCCGCGACTGAGAATCCGCATGTGTAAGCAAATAGGTTAAGTACGTTTTTATGCTTGGCATTTTCTCGAACCCAGTCACGACCATAGCGCATATCCAGGAACAGCCCGAAGTTTTGATTACGGCCAATATCCAACTGGTACTTCAAGCCGCTCTCTTCCACAACCGGACGTGCGTCTAGTTCACCAATTAATACTTCTGAAGGCGCGCCATCCGCATAACGGTGCTGAAGAACCAGAGTACGGCCTTGTTTGTCTGACCAGAGTTGCGACTCTGTCAGTGATTTCAGGCCATTTTTTAAGTCAACAAAGAATGCGTCATCCACTTCTTTAAACAAGTTAATGATCAACTGACCTTGTAACCAGTCACATGTGATTTGTTCTAAGCCTTCAAAGCGACGTCCACGGCCGTGAAACAGTCGACGGATTTCATTCGGAGCTTGTGCGAGTTCGGTTTCTAAATGCTGAAAGAACAGCGGAAGTTGTGATGCTTGCATCGAATTCTCTTATCTGTTTTTTAATCTTTTATTTGATGGTTGGCCAGTTCAATTCCCAAGGACTTAGCCAGGTATCAATGCCCTGTGACACCATTTCAGAATGCCATTTTCTGCCGAGTTCTGGATAATCTCGCGGATCGCAAACGAAACGGAACGGTTCATTTTGATAAGCAAAGCATAGGGAGAAGGCGTGCAGATAACCGCGGTCAGCCTCGTTACCTGAGTTGTAAATAGGATCGCCAACAATACCTGAACCCACGGATTTTAACGCCACTCGAATTTGGTGTGTTTTACCAGTATGCGGCTTACAGAGAAACAGGCGCTCGCCCGGCTCTACGGTAAGGGAGAAAAACTGCGTTACTGCCGGATTCTCTTTGCTGTTAACGAGCTTCCATGAAGAACGACGTGAACGCTCCATATCACCAATGACTAACCCCTGTTTCTTCTTCGGCTTTTTGGAGCCAATCGCCAGATAGAACTTTTCAACCTGACGATTCGCAAACGCTTGAGACAACGAACTCGCCGCTTTGGCGTTTCGTCCGAGGAGCAGAATACCAGACGTCATTTTATCGAGTCGGTGAACAAGATAAAGCTGATCATCGCCACTTACTTTAGCCACTTCTTGCAGCAGCATAGTGTCACCATCGTCTTTGTGCACAGAGACGTTGGGATGTTTGTTGATGACCAAAAAATCTGGATGGGTATGTAGAATATCGAACATAAAAAAACTGGCTCCACGTTTGGAGCCAGAAGTATACCGATTCTGATTGATTAGGCGAGCCTAAACTGACTCGCCAAGGTTTTAATCGTTTATAATTGCTTGAAGTTTTTAGTTGCTTGGAGTTTACAGTTTCTTCGAGAAGATACCTGCGACCAAAATGGTGGCGATACCGATAAGCATGATCTCACCTTTGCCACTATCGAAACCCGATTTGATTCCCATAAAAGCAACAATAGCGATTGCAAAAGGGATAACGTATTTAATCAGGTTGTACCATAAGCCAAACATTGGGAAAGACACTTTGCCATCGTTGGTGATCTCTTTTTCAAGATCAGCACGGTTGAGACGCCAGCCTGCAAAGATACACAGCAGCATACCGCCTACAGCCATGAAGATTTTGTCCGTAAGCAGGTCAAAAATGTCGAATGCGCCAGTACCAAACAGTGTTGGTCCCATACCACCCAAAGACAGAGACGCAAATACACAAAGTATTGCCATCACCGTGCTAGAGGAAAGAACCGCAGTCGAGCGCTTCATGCCTTTTTCGTCAATCAGGTAAGAAACGACAACTTCGAGCAACGACACGGATGAGGTTAACGCCGCCGCAGTCAAGCCAACAAAAAACATCAGCGCCAGTGCAAAGCCAACCAGGCCACCCATTTCAGCAAACAGTTGTGGAACCACAACGAATACCAACCCAGGACCTGCTGCAGGCTCCATACCAAACGCGAACATCGCCGGGAACATAGCGATACCCGCAAGGATAGCCACGCCGGTATCCATCGCGGTAATAATGCCCGTCGTTTGAACGATATTTTCTTTTTTCTTGAGGTACGAACCGTAAGTGATCATACAGCCCATACCCAAACTCAGTGAGAAGAACGCCTGACCAAGTGCCGCAAGTACAACACTGCTATCAACCTCAGAAAAATCTGGCATGAACAAAAACTCGATACCTGCCATCGCGCCCGGAAGCATCAAACCTTTAACTGATACGATAATCAAAATAAGGAATAGCAGCGGCATTAGAATTTTACCCGCCTTCTCAATACCACCAGAAATGCCCTTCATTACAATGAAGATATTTAGGAATAAGTATGCAGCCATCCAGAACAACGGCTGAATCGGGTCAGAAATGAAGCCCCCAAAGCTATCACCGATGACTTCTGGCGTACTTAAAAGTCCCCCACCGACTTTAAAGATGTAGGCCAGCGCCCAGCCACCAACGACCGGGTAGAAGCCCATGATCAACAGGCCACTTAGCACCCCCATGACGCCAGTAAATGTCCAGCGACGGTCAGCTGATTTGAAAGCACCTACTGCTGCACGACCAGTATGACGGCCGACGGCAAACTCAGTAAGCATAACGCTAAAACCGATAAAAATAACAAAGACGAGGTAGATAGCCACAAATGCGCCACCGCCACCTTCTCCTGCCGTGTAAGGGAATTTCCATATATTGCCTAAACCAACAGCGGAGCCCGCTGCTGCCATAATGAAGCCTAGTTTAGACCCCCACGTATCACGTGGTGCTGTAGTTGTTGTAGCCACGCTTTTTCTCCAAAAAATTTAAGTGTGTTGTGTTTGCATGCAAATAGGCGTCCAAAATGTGTGTGTAAATTACGTTATACACTTATAAAATTTTTGTTAGACGCTATAAGCTGCCAGTAAACCAGTTCCTCGCTAAAAATAAAACCCTCATTAAGTATATCTATCGCACAATTTCATCATCACAAACCTTAAATGCTGACTTTTTGTTCAAAGATTAAAGATTAGCCTTGCATTTCTTGCAACTATGACAGAATCACCTGTTATGAAATCCATCCCTCATATAAGATCCACCCCAATTCTTCATAGGAAAGCTATTTCCCCAACACACTTTTATGCCTAATATCCTAAATGGGCCTATTACTTTGAGCGTATATGGATAAGTTCTATCATTTTCTTACTCTTGCAAGCATCGGACTGTATTGGTTTTTAGTCGCTGGTGTCACAATCCGTGTCGTTTTGAAGCGTCGAGCCGTAAGCGTTTCATTAGCCTGGCTGATGATCATTTATATTCTTCCCGTCGTTGGTGTCGCGTGCTATTTCCTCTTTGGCGAACTCAATTTGGGCAGGAAGCGTGCCGAGCGTGCTAAAGAGATGTTTACCCCTTTTGCTAACTGGTTCAGTCTGCTCAATGATTGTCATGCGCATATGCCGGAAACCATGGGCCGTCACATCTATCGCATTGATGAACTGTGCAACAACCGCCTTGGATTACCAGCGCTAAGCGGCAATGAGCTTTCATTACAGCAAGCACCAGATGAGATTCTGCATTCAATCATCAAAGATATCGAAAATGCACAAACCAGTATTCGCATGGTGTTCTACATTTGGCACCCCGGAGGATTAGCAGATTCCGTCGCTTCAGCGCTGATTCAAGCCTCTAAACGCGGTGTAAATGTAAAGCTCTTACTCGACTCCGCTGGCAGCCCTCGCTTCTTCAGAAGTCCTTGGTACAAGATGATGAAGGACGCTGGTGTCGAGGTGATACAAGCGCTAGAAGTATCAATGTGGCGTATTTTTCTGCGCCGTTTAGATCTTCGACAGCATCGAAAAATCATCGTAATTGATGATGATATTGCCTATACAGGCTCCATGAACCTTGTCGATCCCGCTTACTTTAAACAAAGCAGCGGTGTTGGTCAGTGGATTGATATTATGGTCCGCATTACCGGACCAACCGTCAATGTATTAAGTGCGATTCACTGCTGGGACTGGGAAGTAGAAACGGGTGAACGTTACCTGCCGAAACTACCAGAATGCAAAATCGATGATGGTGCGTATCAACATCCTATTCAGGTAGTACCGTCGGGGCCGGGCATGCCCGAATACCTTATTTATCAGGTTCTGACACTAGCTATCAATCAGGCTAATCGTTCAGTTCGAATTACGACTCCGTATTTTGTTCCAAACAGCGATTTGCTGGAAACACTGAAAATGACAGCGCAACGAGGCATCGAAGTAGAGCTTATTATTCCACATAAAAATGATTCAATAATGGTTCAATGGGCTTCACGTGCGTTTTATAGCGAGTTGCTCTCTGCCGGCGTGAAGATCTATGAGTTCTACGGTGGCCTTTTACATACCAAATCCGTTGTGATTGATGACCAATTTTGTCTGGTCGGCACCGTAAATATGGACATGCGCAGTTTATGGTTAAACTTTGAAGTCACTCTGGCTGTTGATGATGAAGACTTCACTAAACAAATGTCATCTCTACAAGATGGTTATATCAAACAGTCTTATCCTGTTAAGCAAAAAGTGTGGGAAGAGAGAAGCCTGTTTTCCCGCTTCTTAGAACGTGTTTTCTATCTATTTAACCCATTACTTTAACTTGTACCCTCAGCTTTGACGCACGTAGACATTACGTTAAACATCAATCCCGTACCCAACATTGGGTACGGTTTCTTCATTTTTGCAACTCTCAATAAGTGCACATTTTTCAGACAAACTTAGCCTCAGCCAATTAGGTATTCTCTATTGCTATTAGGTGTTCCAAGAGGTTATTGAACGATAATCGAGTTTTCCCTTGCAAACACTAGGTAGTCCATGTTTTAAATAATGCAAATCGTTATGTTTAGACAGGGAATTTTTATGTCAGAGGGTAAAAAGACCAAACTGATTACCGCAGGCCGCGATAAAAAGTGGACAAATGGTGTAGTGAACCCACCCGTTCAACGCGCTTCTACCATCGTATTTGATACCGTAGCAGAAAAGAACAATGCGGCGATTAACCGTGCTAACAAGACGTTGTTTTACGGACGTCGTGGCACCAACACGCACTTTGCTTTCCAAGATGCGATGGTGGAAGTTGAAGGTGGCGCGGGTTGCGCTCTCTACCCTTGTGGTACCGCTGCAATTGCAAACACCATCCTGTCTTTTGTCGAGACAGGTGACCACATTCTAATGGTTGATACTTGTTACGAGCCAACTCGTGATTTCTGTGACAAAATCATGAAGAAAATGGGTGTAGAGACAACCTACTACGATCCAATTATCGGTGAAAACATCCGTGACTTGATTCAGCCAAATACCAAAGTACTTTTCCTTGAGTCACCGGGATCTATTACCATGGAAGTGCAAGATGTTCCGACGCTGGCGCGCATTGCACATGAACACGACATCATCGTAATTCTCGATAACACCTGGGGTGCAGGTGTTAACTTCTCTCCGTTTGAACACGGGGTCGATATCTCTGTCCAAGCCGCAACCAAGTACATCGTGGGCCATTCAGACGTAATGTTGGGCACAGCGGTTGCTTCAGAGAAATACTGGGATCAATTACGCGAGCAAAGCTACCTGATGGGCCAGTGTGTTTCTCCTGACGATGTTTACCTTGCTTTACGCGGCCTTCGTACGTTAGATGTCCGTCTTCGCCAGCATGCAGAAAGCAGCTTGAAAGTGGCAAAATGGTTAGAGACTCGACCAGAAGTCGACCATGTACGCCATCCAGCATTAGAAACGTGCCCTGGTCATGAGCTTTTCAAACGTGATTTTACTGGCGGGAATGGTCTGTTCTCTTTCGTGCTTAAAACATCATGTCCAAAAGCGACGACTGCGTTACTTGATGGAATGAAACACTTCAGCATGGGTTACTCTTGGGGTGGTTTTGAAAGTTTGATCCTTGCAAATGAGCCAAAAAGCTTTAATAGCTTGCGCACGGTCTCACACCCACATTTTGAAGGTACTCTGATTCGCCTTCATATTGGCTTGGAGGACGTGGAAGATTTGATCGCAGACTTAGAAGCTGGCTTAGCACGTTACAATGCCTTAGTGCTAGAGGAAGCAGTTTCGCTATAAATAATAGCAAAATGCCCTCAAACTGAGGGCATTTACTTATTTAACCAACGCTAACCTGACTGCGTCGTTTTGCACGGACATCCTACAATGTGATCATCCACCATACCAACCGCTTGCATAAACGCATAACAAATCGTTTCTCCTACAAACTTAAAGCCTTTCTTCTTCAAAAACTTACTCATTGCTTTAGATTGCTCAGTAGAAGCAGGTACTTCGCTCATAGCCTGCCAGTGGTTAATAACGGGTTTACCATCTACAAACTGCCATAAGGCATCTGACAAACTTCCGTACTCATCAACTAACTGCTTAGCGGCTTTAGCATTGCTGAATACCGAATTGATTTTTCCACGATGCTTTACCACATCGTAATTCTCAACAATATATTCGGTACGTGACTCATCTCTTTGCATCAGAACGCCCAAATCATAGTTTTCAAACGCTTCTCTGTACCCTTCTCGCTTCTTGAGTACGGTAATCCAGCTCAGCCCTGCCTGCGCGCCTTCAAGTGTTAAGAATTCAAATAATTTCGTGTCGTCATACACGGGGATGCCCCACTCGGCATCGTGATACTCACGCTCTAACGGGTGGTTCATCGCCCATGCGCAACCTTTGAGTTCTGTCATTACTAATCCTTATAAAAACGTCCCTGACTCACCAGCCAGAGGCATTAACGATTATTTCTACTTTTATTTCGGCACAGCCACTTTGTGGAATAGACGATACAACACTGGTACCACGATCAACGTTAAGACAGTCGCAAAACCCAAACCAAACATAATAGTAACGGCCATCGGTTTGAAGAAAGTATCCGGTAGTAACGGAATCAAACCTAGAATAGTAGTGATCGCCGCCATACATACGGGACGTACGCGACTCACCGCCGCGTCGACAACAGCAACGTAGGGTTCTTTACCTGACTTCATCTCAAGTTCGATTTGATCGAGTAAAACAATACCGTTTTTCAACACCATACCCGACAGGCTTAAAAACCCAAGCAATGCCATAAAACCAAATGGTGTATTGAGTGCCAATAAACCCGTTGTAACCCCGATCAATGCCAAAGGTACGGTGAGCCAAACAATCAATGGTTCTTTAATCGAATTGAACAGGAACACCGTAATCAGGAACATAAACAAATAGCCCATTGGCATCGTGGTAAACAACGACGCTTGCGCATCGCCGGAAGACTCATATTCACCTCCCCATTCCAACGAATAACCTGATGGCATTTCTATCGCTTCGATTTGTGGCTGCAAACGCTTTTGTAACGTTGACGCAGTTTCTTCACCCAATATATCTGGGTCAGCCATGACAGTTAGTATACGTTTTCGGTTTTTACGCACGATGATCGGGTCTTCCCAACGCATGTCGTAGCCCATTGTAACTTGTTGAAGAGGAATAAATTCGTTTTTAGCCGGGCTCCAAATCTTCATCCCCTCGATGTTTCGAATATCAATACGCTCGTCTTCAGGCAAACGTGCGACAATTGGCATCAAGGTGGTACCATCTCGATAGAGGCCTATCGTCCTACCTGAAAATGACATCGATAAGAAGTCATCTACATCTGACTTAGTGATACCGTAACGACGTGCCTGGCTCTCATTAAACTGAGGCTCCAGAACCTGAGTACGTTCGCGCCAGTCATGACGAATGTTCGTCGCTCCTGGGTCTGCGTACATAATATCCATGACTTGGGCTGCTAATGTGCGCAATACGGTCGGGTCAGAGCCAATAAGACGCGCTTCAATCTTCGCACCGCCGCCCGGGCCTAACTCAATCTGTTTCAGCTTATAGTTAATTTCTGGATAATTAGCTTTTAAATGTGCTCGAAAGCGTTCCATCAGCGGAGCAAGCGCTTCATAGTTATCCATGCGCGTGATTATCTCACCGTACGCTGCATAACTTTTCTCCGGAGCGTAAGTCAGCATGAAGCGTTGTAAGCCTTTACCCGCTGTCGTGGTGATATGCTCAACGTATTCTTGTTGAGACAACCAGCTCTCCAGTTCATTTAATTTATCGTTTGTTGCCCTGATATCCGTTCCTTCAGGTAACCAAACATCCAACTGGAAAATAGGCGTCGTTGAAGATGGGAAGAACGACTGTTTTACAAACGTAAATCCATAAACACTTGCAGCAAGGCCTACGATCAACACCACTACTGTGAACCATGCCCGGCGCATACAGAATTCAAGAAAATTCTTATAAACGACAAAAACGATTCCGTTATACGGGTCGCTACCTTCCCCTTCGGTTTGTTTAAACTTCTGACCTTTAAAGAAAATGTCTGCAAAAAATGGCGTTAGTGAGATAGCCGTAAACCAACTCAGCATTAAAGAGATAAGCAGTACGGTAAATAAGGTCCCACAGTATTCCCCTGTCGAGTCTTGCGATAGACCGATTGGTGCAAAGGCCGTCACCGCGATGATAGTAGCACCCAGTAGTGGCCATTTTGTCTGCGTTACGATGTCGGTTGCAGCTTGTAACCGGGTACGTCCTTTTTGAGTCCCTATCAGTATCCCTTCCACGACAACGATGGCATTATCCACCAGCATACCTAAAGCGATGACCAACGCTCCGAGAGAGATTCGCTGTAAATCGATGGCCAGATACTTCATAAAAATAAATGTACCTAACACAGTGAGCAGCAGAATTAAGCCAATCAATAATCCAGAGCGAAGCCCCATAAAGAAAAGTAATACGATGATTACGATTCCAACGGCTTGCGCCAGACTGACAACAAAGCCGCTTACTGATTTATCCACTTCTTTCGGTTGGCTATAAATTTCAGATATTTCAATGCCGACCGGTTGTTGGTATTTCAGTTCAGCGAGACGACGATCAAACACTTTTCCTACTTCAACAACATTGACACCTTGTGCAAAGGAAACCCCCAAATTCAACGCCAATCGGCCATTAAAATTGACAATATTGGTTGGAACTTCGATATAACCACGCTTAATCCCGGCCACATCTTTTAAGAAAATGAGCCCTTGAGCACCTGACTCTGTTAACAATAAATCTCCGAGCTCATCAACATTTTGGAACTGCCCCGTTGGCTGGATTCTGATGTACTCATCCCCAATTCGAATTGCACCTGCATCCGAAACAACGTTTTGTGTCGAGAGCAGGTTGAAAACCGTATTCGGCGACAGACCAAGGCTACTCAACTTTTTCATAGAAATTTCGATGAATACCTGCTCTTGCTGCTGACCAGAAACCGATACTTTGCTTACACCATTGACAAGCTCGAGCTCTCGTCTCAGGTAATCAACGTAATCCAATAACTCTTTGTAGCTGTAACCATCCCCCGTTACCGCCAGTAGAATGCCGTATACATCCCCGAAATCATCAATGACTTGCGGCGCATTGACGCCTGGTGGCAACGAGCCTTTTAAGTCATTCACTTTCCGACGAAGTTCATCCCAGATTTGAGGTAAGTCGTTCGGGCCGTAGTTGTTCTTCATAGTTACGGTTATTTGAGACAGGCCACGGTTTGAAATGGAGTTGACCTCATCGACATAAGTCAGTTGTTGAATCTCTTTTTCAAGCGGATATGTCACCTCTTCTTCCACTTGCTGCGGTGTAGCACCTGGATACGAGGTAATCACCATGGCATCTTTAATGGTGAATGCAGGATCTTCCAAACGTCCCAAACCAAAAAATGCGCCAATACCACCAATCAGAAAGATCAGTGAAACCATCCAGCTGATCACACGGTTTTTAATGAAATACGCCGCAATGCCCGTTGTGTCATCATCACTTTGAGGCACTTTGTTTTGCTCACTCATAAACCAGCCTCCTGCTTAACCACGTCTACTATCATGCCATCTCGAAGTCTTGATATCCCAGCGACGACCACTTGGTCATGGAGATCCAGCCCCTCAAGAACTTGAATTGACGCTTTAGAAGCTTTACCTGTATGAATCTGTCTCCGAGAGACGGTGCTGTCGTCATTGAGTACCCATACAAACTTGTTCTCTCGTCCAAGATCGTCACCGTCGGCATTGAAAATAGCTTCGATAGGTACGTTGATACCGACATTCAAATCTAACCCAACTTTTGCATCTTTCGAGGTGACTTCAACCGCCATACCATCAAGGATGTATTCTTCTTTTGGCATCGGTAGTGAAAGAGTAACGGTAAATGTACCTGTGGTCGGATCGGGTTCTGTCGTGAATTCTTTAACAGTTCCCGTGTACTCATTGCCACTTGGTACACGAACCACTGCCTCAATTGACGTTAGCCTTTCATCGGTAGGAGGCTCTTTTACATATAAACGATCAGGAAACTGAATCAGTACTTCAAAACGATCCAGACTATGAATATTCACAATATGTTGCCCAACCTGAATATTTTCGAACTGATCAACATTTACCCTTGAGATAATGCCATCAACAGGGGCTTTTAAGGTGGTAAACGACAAGCGTAACTCAGCCAGTTTAAGCTCAGCTAATGCAATTTGTCGCTGTGCTGCAATTTCATCAAACTGTGATTTAGCCAGTAGGCCTTTATCAACTAATGGGCGTGAACGACGATATTGACTATCAATCACGGAAAAACGAGCGGTCGCGTTATCCACTTCAAGCTGATAATCCGTAGGATCTAAGGTTGCAATGATGTCATCTTTTTTCACCTTATCACCCTCTTTCACCAGAATACGGCTTATTTCTCCCGCAACTCTGAAGCTAAGGTGAGAACGATCCGCCGCATTGGCCACCGCTGGAAAATAAAGATTATCGTCAACCTTCTTTCCTTCAAGCGAGATCACTCTGACACGAGGTGTTTCTACGGATTTTTCGGGTCCCTTGTCGCCACAGCCAACGAGCAGTAGAGACGAGCATATCGCAGTTAAGGCTATGATTCCTTTCATACTACAATCCTCGCTCTTTAACCCAAGCTCTTACTTTTATGCCCGGTTCAATCACATTTACGCCAGAAATAACAATCTGGTCACCATCATCCAGACCTTGCAGAACTTGGTTCTTTTCATTCATTTTTATAGCGGCTTTTGAAACAAGGCCTTGCTGGTCCACACGCCAAACGTAGGTTTGCCCGTCTTCCTCGAACAACGCAGTGTCTGGAATAATAGTCGCGCTTCCATTCATGGAAATCGCGTGGACATTACCCGACATCCCTGGAAGAATGCCAACTCCTTCGGGCCTTGCCATCACCATGGTCACTTTATAACTGCCCGTTTTAGGGTCCGCTTCGGTGTCTATTTCTTGAAAAGTCAGGTCAAAGGATTGTTCTGGAAAGGCATCGAATTTCATTTTCGCCGAAACGTTATCACCCGCAGCATAGCGGTTGAACAGATGAGCGGGTAACTGGAATATCACTTTCATCACTTGATTAGTTTGGATATTCATCACACCTTCTTTAGCGGCTACGAATTCATGATTTTCCGCCGGGAGATAAGAAATCGTACCATCATAAGGTGCGACGAGCCTGGTGTAGCTTAAATTCGCTTTAGCCTGATCCCACTGCGCCTTAGCGGAGTTGTGATTAGCTTTAGCTTGATCAAAGTCTTGCTCTGACACTACCTGATCTTTACGTAGCTTTTGATAACGCTGATATTGCACATCTGCGAGCGCAAAGTTTGCCCTCGCTTGTTGTTCGAGAAGTGAATATTCATCGGGGTTTAGCGTAGCCAATACATCGCCTTTATTCACGACTTGGCCTTCGTGGACGTCTATCGATTGAAGCAATCCAGGAACACGAAATGCTAATACGGCTTTATCGCCCGAATCCGTTGTAGCAGGGAAATTGCGCTCAAACTGAGCGTTTCCAACAGAGACAGTATAGAGCTTAGCGGGTCTAGATTCTGGTTCAGGTACAGGTGGAAGTTCTTTCCCACAACCCGACAAAGCTGCTGAAATGGCAGCTATTGGAATTAGCAGCTTTTTCATCACATTCATCCATTAGAATTTAGGAACTACATTTAAAATAGATGAACTATGGTAGAGCTGCATATCAGAAGGGAACAATATTGTTTTAAAATTATTGATTTAAAACAAAAAGCAGGCAACTTGCCCACTTTTTTAGAATTTTAGACTTAGTACTACCAGCCTCAGAGTTTGCTGAATTCTCTGTTTACTCTGAAAGTATCAGAAGTCACATACGCTTCCATATTGCGTATTTTGCCATCAATACGGTCGAAATCGCGCTCAAGCACACTCAAGAACTGCTCCGGATTTTGGCCCTTCTGCCACGGTTTGCTCTTTAGCGTATGATCCTGCTGAGCTTTGATGCTTTCTGAATAGGTTATCGGCTGTTTTTCCAACATAAATGCCAAGGCTACGTAAGCTAAGAGAACTAGAAACGTCCCGCCAAGCAAACCTGCAGAAATGACTAAGATACGAATCAACCAGACTTCCATACCAAAGTAGTTGGCAAATCCGGCACAAACGCCGGCAAGTTTGCCATTTACTGGGTCACGATACAGTTCTCGATTACTCATACTTGCGTCTCCAGGTTGGTGACTCCGCGTCCAGGATGCGCTCCAAGGTCTCCACTCGAGACTGCATCGATTCTGCTTTTTCGGATAGTACCTGAAGGCGCTCTAGATCCTGGCTCGACAGAGCACTATCCGTGTCTCGCTTACTGCGATAGTGTAAGAAAAGCCATAGTGGTGCGACAAAGATCAGAAAAATAATCAGTGATCCAATAGATAAAAATGTCAACATAAATGGCTCCTCTCTTTTATTTATCTTGAGATGACATCTGTTCTTTCAGCTTTGCCAACTCTTTTTCAATTTCATCTTGCGCTTGAAGCTCGGCAAACTCCTGCTCTAATGACTTTGCATGACCTGTAGATGAATAGAGGTCTGCTTCCGCTTCCAGTTCATCCACTTTACGTGAGTATTGCTCGAACTTAGCCATCGCTTCATTAGTTCGGCTGGCATGCAGGTGCTTTTGCACATCACGACGATTAGAGGCCGTTTGATTACGAATGGCCAACGCTTGCTGCTTCGCGCGTGTTTCAGCGATTTTGTTTTCCAGCTTGCCAATTTCACCGGTTAGTTTATTAATGGTTTCTTCAACCAAGGTTTGCTCAGTGTGAAGACCTTTAATCACTTGCTCTAGCTTCTGCTTTTCAATAAGAGCGGCACGAGCTAAATCTTCACGCTCTTTCACTAACGCAAGACTGGCTTTTTTGCCCCATTCATTTATCTGATCTTCTAGCGCTTCAACTTTACGAGCCAACTCTTTTTTGTCTGCAATCGCTTTAGCCGAGTTAGTACGCACTTCGACCAGTGTGTCTTCCATTTCTTGAATGATGAGACGGATCATTTTTTCAGGATCTTCCGCCTTGTCTAACAATGCACTGATGTTTGAGTTAACGATATCTGCAAAACGAGAAAAAATACCCATGACGGAACTCCTCTTTTTTCCTATTAAAACTCAACAAGGTGATGATTCGCCTTGTGTCTCCCTATAGACATAACAAGTAACGTGCCAACTTATACATCCATGTAAAATCAATATCTTATGCGTATTATTGTTGTTATGCACTATTATGCTATGATGTTTTTCACCAACTGTTGGTGAATTTCACCAATACTAGACTCATCCACGACTAGGCAGCTAAATAAGAAGGAATCAAATGAAGCAAAACCTGATTGGTGAATCGCCTGCTTTTCTCGCTGTATTAGATAAAGTATCGCAACTTGCGCCTATTGAGCGTCCGGTTCTCATTATTGGAGAGCGCGGTACAGGTAAAGAGCTCATAGCGCAACGATTACATTATTTATCAAGACGTTGGGACAAGCCACTTCTATCGTTAAATTGTGCTACCTTGAGCGAAGGATTGATCGACTCTGAGCTGTTTGGTCATGAATCTGGCTCTTTTACGGGGTCTAAAGGCAAGCATAAAGGCCGTTTCGAACGTGCAGAGGGCGGCACCCTGTTCTTGGATGAACTCGCCACGGCCCCACTTTTAGTACAAGAAAAACTGCTGCGTGTGATTGAGTACGGGGAATATGAACGTGTGGGTGGACACACCGCGCTTACTGCAGATGTTCGCTTAGTCTGTGCAACGAACGCCAATTTACCGCACCTCGCTGAACAAGGGGATTTCCGAGCTGATTTACTCGACCGACTGGCATTCGATGTCATTATGCTGCCGCCGCTCCGCGAGAGAAAAGAAGACATACTCTCTTTAGCGGAATATTACGCAATAAAAATGTGTCGGGAGCTTCAGCTTGAGTATTTCGTCGGCTTTACTTCAAATGCAGAGCAAGCACTATTGGCATACTCTTGGCCCGGCAACGTACGTGAACTAAAAAACGTTGTCGAACGTGCAATTTATCAACATGGCCTCAATGTAGAGCCTATCGACCAGCTGATTTTTAACCCTTTTGAAACACTCTGGGACAATGCATTAGGTCACAATTCCGATCAGAATATCCACGAGCAGAACGAGGCCGAACAACGTACACTCATTAAGTTTCCACTCGACTATAAACAGTGGCAGGAAGAACAGGACATTAACCTGCTCAATCGTGCGTTAGAGGAAGCGAAATTCAATCAACGTCAGGCGGCGGAACTGCTTGGACTGAGTTATCACCAACTGCGCGGTATGGTAAGAAAGTATGGTCTTGTCGGGCAAAGTTAAATGAGCGTTTTGGTTTACAATCAATGACCGGGAACAGAGACACTACTTCAACATTGGTCGCGATTTAGGTCTACAGTGATAATTAAGGTGCATTTTTTGTCTAACACACTGCGAGCAAAAGATTTTGTGTTTGGAGCGAATTCACAAAGGTGTTAAATTAGCGGGATAATACTCGCTTGTTAACTCTGGATGAGTAACTTCAAGTGAAACAAGCAAGATCCAATGAACATTTCATATTATGAATGCTTTTATAAGATTATCACTGAGCCTTATCGGGATTAGCTTACTGACTGCCTGTAGCGAAGAAATCGACCATAATGATATTCGCCAAACCGGATTTGTCTTTTGCGGCCAAGGTAAGCCGAGCACATTTAACCCACAATTGATCGACAGTGGTATTACTGCTGAAGCGCTAAGCCCTCAGTTGTACAACACACTGCTTACGCTCGATTCTACATCGCATCAACCGGTAGCCAGTCTCGCAGAGAGTTGGTCTGTTACTGAAGGCGGGACAGAGTACACATTCAAACTTAAACAAGGCGTTCAATTCCAGACAACACCTTGGTTTACTCCCAGCCGTACAATGAATTCCAAAGATGTGGTGTTTAGCTTCAAACGAATCATTGATGACAGCCACCCTTTTCATGAAGTTGGTGGCGGTTTGTATCCATGGTTTGCTGGTTTGGATTTCAAAAATTTATTGCAAGACGTTATCGCTTTAGACGATAACACCGTGTTGTTTAAACTTTCAAAACCTAACTTCTCTTTCTTAGCTAATATTGCAACCAGTCATGCAGTCATTCTTTCGGCAGAATATGGACAACTACTCGCAGCTAAAGATCACAAAGAACAGATTGATCAGCTTCCTGTTGGCACAGGGCCATTTCAGTTAAAAGAGTTTCAGGTTAACGATTTAATTCGCTTAGAACGTCACCCGAAATACTGGAATTTTCCGGCAAAAATGGAGCAAGTGGTGTTTGATATCTCTCATCGAGGTACAGGTACCCTAGCGAAATTGCTGCGTAATGAGTGCGATGTGTTGTCGTCACCGATTTCCAGCCAGATCCCAATCATTCAGAAAAACGAAAACCTTGAGTTAACTGCAACGCCAGCAAACAACGTCTCATTTATCGCGATCAACACGGCAAACCAAGCACTGAGCGACTCTCGGGTACGCCAAGCTCTGAACTTGGCAATTAACCGTCAGAACATTCTGGATTCCGTCTATTACGGAACAGGTACGCAAGCCTACACGCTGCTCCCACCTAACTCCTGGGCGTATCAAAAAGACATCGTTAAGATTCGGTACGACAGAAATTACGCGCTCGCCCTGCTTCGTGAAGCTGGTTATGCAAATAACTTAGAGTTAACCATGTGGGTACCGTTGGAACCGCGCGCTTTCAACCCAAGCCCGAGAAAAACAGCCGAACTGATTCAGGCAAACTTCGCGGACATCGGGGTCAGATTGAGATTGTTGACCGATGACCGATTCGAACGTGTTGATTTAGACAACATCGACAATCTGGATTTGCTGTTAACTGGCTGGATTGGTGATACAGGAGATCCAGACAACTTCTTCCGACCGCTCTTATCGTGTGAATCTGACCGTGTTGGCCTTAACGTTTCCATGTGGTGTAACGATGACTTCAACTTTTTGCTCGATCTCGCTTTAGAGACACAAGAACAGAGATATCGTCTGAACTTATACCGTCAGGCGCAAAACATATTGAATGAAGAGTTTCCAGTCATTCCACTGGCGCATGGTGTGCAATTCCGTGTTCACGATAAATCGCTGACAGGCTTTAAATCAAGCCCTTTCAACGCACAACCATTTGATAGAGTTGAGAGAATACACTGATGTTTTTGTATACCATTCGACGATTTAACTTATTTATCATTACCTTGATGATTCTCACGCTAGTGGGCTTCTCGCTGCTTCGTCTTGACCCACTTTCACACTGGGCTCAAGTCGATTTCTGGTCTGGTTGGAAAAACTATTTAGTCAATTTATCACAACTCGATTTTGGGGTGAGCAAGCAAGGCAACGCGATCTTTGATGAGCTCACGATTGTATTTCCTGCGACATTAGAGTTGTGTTTTTTTGCGTTTCTCGTCTCACTTCTGGTTGGTATTCCACTCGGCACAATAGCGGGAATGAAACAGGGTAAATGGCTCGATACTGGTATTTCTTTTATCTCCATGTCAGGTTACTCTGCGCCGATTTTTTGGGTCGCGTTGTTACTGATTATGGTGTTCTCGCTCGAATATCAATTCTTCCCGGTTGCAGGACGATATGACCTGTTGTATGAAATCGACCATGTCACTGGATTTGCTATCGTCGATGCGTTTATGGCTGAAGGTGAATATCGTGCTCATGCGCTGCAAAGTGTTATCGATCATATGGTCTTGCCATGTCTGGTGCTGGCTCTTGCTCCTACCACTCAAGTTGTTGGTTTGATGCGTTCCTCCGTGGCCGATGTCATGAGTAAAAACTATATTCGCGCGGCAAGAATTAAAGGTCTGTCTAACAGTCAGATCGTGACTCAGCATGTGTTACGTAATGCCATTCCTCCAATCATCCCGAAAGTCGGCGTACAGCTATCAAGTATGATTACCTTAGCCATTATTACTGAATCTGTGTTTAACTGGCCTGGCATTGGCCGTTGGTTATTGGACGCTTTGGCAAATCAAGATTACGTATCTATCCAAGCTGGCGTGATGGTGCTGGCAACGCTGGTTCTAACTGCAAATATCCTGTCGGATTTGATTGGTGCCATGATTAATCCTCTGGTGAGAAAGGAATGGTATGCTAACAAATAACGTTTATCAGGAAGAACATATTCCGACTCAGTTCGAACGCTTCTGGCGAAGCTACCGTGCAAACGGCTTGGCCATGTTCGGTTTGTGGTGCCTGTTGTTTATTGTATTAGTCACCTTATTTGCCCCTTTAATTGCGCCATTTGATCCCCAGGCTCAATCTGGAGAGTTGCTGGTTCCGCCTTCTTGGTCACCATCAGGTTCTGTCGACTATTTCTTAGGAACCGACGACCTGGGGCGAGATATTTTGTCACGTCTGATAACGGGATCTCAGCTAACTTTCGGCGCCGCAGTCGGCATTACCGCGATCGCAGCTGTCGTCGGTTGCCTGATAGGTGTACTCGCAGGTATGACCAAAGGCCTGCTGTCGAGTACGTTGAACCACCTACTCGACACTGTGATGTCTATTCCTTCGCTACTATTGGCGATCATATTCGTCGCCTTTCTTGGCTTCGGCGAATTTAATATTTTGCTCGCTATTTGTTTGGCGCTGATTCCTCGCTTTATTCGTTCGGTCTATATTGCAGTGCACACGGAAGTAGAAAAAGATTACATCATGGCTGCTCGTCTTGATGGGGCGAATGACTTCTACTTATTATGGAGTTCAATACTGCCTAACGTACTAACCGTTATCGCCGCCGAGCTTACACTGGCTCTGTCTACCGCGATATTAGACATCACTGCACTTGGCTTCCTGGGATTAGGTGCGCAAGCTCCAAGTACCGAATGGGGCGCAATATTGGGGGACTCTGTAGAACTTATTTATATTGCACCCTGGACGGTAACCCTTCCTGGCCTGACCATCATGTTCACCGTCATTACGCTAAACTTAGTAGGTGAAGGTATACGACGAGCACTTAGTGCGGGGATCGAATAATGCCATTATTAGACATTCGTCATCTAACCATTGAAATTGAAACGCCTCAGGGAATGGTTAGAGCAGTTGATAGAATGAGCCTAACGTTAAACGAAGGTGAAATACGTGGCTTGGTTGGAGAGTCAGGCTCGGGGAAAAGCCTTGTCGCAAAAGCTATAGTCGGCGTTAACAAGGATACCTGGCGAATCACTGCTGACCGAATGCGTTTAGGCAACATTGATTTGTTACAACTGACGCCGAAAGAACGTCGTCGGGTGATTGCACGTGATATCGCGATGATATTTCAGGAACCTTCGACTTGTTTGGATCCGTCGGAAGAAGTTGGCCGACAACTAATAGAGTCGATTCCTTCTCGCTCATTTGATGGTAAATGGTGGGAACGATTCAAATGGCGTAAAAAACAAGCCATTGCCCTGCTCCATAAAGTGGGTATCAAAGATCACAAACGCGTAATGAACAGCTATCCTTACGAGCTAACTGACGGTGAGTGTCAAAAGGTCATGATCGCTATGGCGATTGCTACCAAGCCTAAATTGCTGATTGCCGACGAGCCAACCAACGACCTCGACCCGATAACTCAGTCACAAATCCTGCGTCTGTTGAGTCGAATGAATCAGCTCAACAACACCACGATATTGCTGATCGGCCACGATTTAACCACGATTACACAGTGGGCGGGCCGTATTACTGTGATGTACTGTGGTCAATCCGTAGAATCAGCGGATACCCACAAAATCATCGCAGAACCTAAGCACCCTTATACCGATGCACTGCTGAAAGCGATGCCTGATTTCAATGATTGGGTGCCCCACAAACAGAAGCTCCAATCTCTACCGGGGTCGATTCCACCATTGCAGCATTTGCCTATTGGTTGTCGGTTGGGACCACGTTGCCCGTACGCGCAAAAGCAATGTGTTGAAATCCCTCACACGAAAACCATTAAAAATCATAAGTTCAACTGCCACTTTCCATTGAATACGGAGAAAAAATCATGAGTGCGTTACTTGAAGTCGATAACCTGTCGAAACAGTTTGTCACGCGCTCAAGTTTTTTTAAACGTCGGGTCAATGTTGCTGTAAAACCCGTAAGCTTTACTCTGGAGCCAGGACAAACCATCGGTTTTATCGGTCAGAACGGTTCAGGTAAATCAACGCTCGCCCGCATGCTTGCTGGTGTCGTTAAGCCAAGTTCAGGTGAAATCCGGGTCAATGGTGAACGTTTAGAACATAAAGATTATGCGACCCGCTGTAAGCTGATCCGCATGATTTTTCAGGATCCAAATACCTCTCTGAATCCTCGAATTCAAATTGGTCGTATTTTAGAAGGCCCGCTGAAGCGAAACACAAATATGCCGCCAGATGCGCGAATAAAGCGTGTAAAAGAGACGCTCCTTCGTGTCGGTCTGCTTCCTGAACACGCCTATTTTTACCCGCAAATGCTCGCCGCAGGTCAAAAGCAGCGTGTTTGTCTGGCTCGTGCGCTGATACTTCAGCCGTCCATCATTGTGGCAGATGAAGCATTAAACGGTTTGGATATGGCGATGCGCTCTCAGATTCTTAACTTATTCTTAGAGTTACAAGAAGAGATGGGACTCTCTTTCGTTTACGTATCTCAGCACATCGGGGTAGTTAAACACATCACCGATAAAGTGATGGTCATGCATGAGGGAGAAGTCGTCGAATGTGGTGACACGAATCAGGTACTCACTCATCCAGAGCATACTATCACGCAGCGCTTAGTAGAAAGTCATTTCTACAAGGCGCCAAACCACTAACTTTGTGTTAGAAAGTATGTAAAAAGCCTGCGTCACTGCAGGCTTAGTTAATTGGGGAGCGAGTTAACCCGTCTTTATGGCATTAGCGTTTGCCAGCGAACTTACGAAGCTCAAAATCAAATTCATCCGGAAACAGAACCACCCCCTCTTCTTTCTGGTTTGGAAAAACCACGACTGACAGTTCGTCCTCTTCCAACCCAGTGGTCCAACGGCTATGCCATTTATTCAGCGAAATGGCTTCTGGCTCGCAGTTTTCCCATTCTCCTGTCGCCCACTGCTGTGCAAACTCTTGATTCGGCCATACAGGGACACAATCGTCATCTTCTGTATTGAGCATTACACAGCCGTGTTCATCTTTTAGAATCCAGACTTGGCGATTGGCGACGATCTCTTTAACACAGTACTTTAATCGTTGCTCTTCATTGTAACGATTGATGGTATCCATCTGCTCTTGGGTCAATGCCTCAGACATATTCGTCTCCTGTTTCCCTAGAAAAATGCCCACCTTAAGGCGGGCATCTAAATTATAAGCGGATAATGAGGAAATTACGCAAGTTCAGTTTGCAGCCAAGGCCAACCTTGCTTCTTGCGGCTTAGGGTATTTTCCATCATTAGCATGCCGTCGTTCTCGTGCTTAACCAGTTTCTCAGACCACTCACCTTTGTATAGAAGACGAGTTTGAGCAGTAGTAATGTCTGTTAGCATCACAGCTGCAAATGCCAGATTGTCGTTCGCACAGCGATCTTCTAGATCTTGCTCAAGTGCTTCGATCATGCCATCAACTTGCTCTAGAGTTGCAAGCTCAACCTGACCAACAACAACGTCACGACCGTTGAATGGGTAACCTTTCAGGTCTTTTTCTACTAGTTGAGCAGCAGACAAACCTTCGATGTTTGTTTTCGCGATAAGAAGATCTTTAGTGAATGCGTCAACGTCAGCAACATCAGCAATTTGCGCTAGCTCTGCAACCGCATCTTTATCTTTTTGCGTACATGTTGGCGAAGCGAAACCTACGGTGTCAGACAGGATAGCTGACATCATTAGTTTAGCGATTTGTGGTTTGATTGCGTGACCTTCAATCTTGAACATGTTGAATAGAACGGTGTTCGTACAGCCAACTGGCCAGATCCATGCTTCCATTGGGTTCACTGTCATCACATCACCTAGGCGGTGGTGGTCAACGATGCCCGCTATTTCAGCTTCAGCGATGTCGTCTGGTGCTTGTGCTAGATCTGAGTAATCGACTAGCCAAACGGTCTCACCCGCTACTGAAGTGCGTAGTTCTGGAACTTCTGCGCCAGCTACTTCTAGAATGTGCTGAGTTTCACGGTTGATTTCACCCTGACGAATCGGCATTGCTTCAACGCCACGCGCCTTAAGAAGTTCAGTTGCAACTAGTGCACTACAAATACTGTCACTGTCTGGGTTCTTATGACCTACAACTAGAATCATGTTTCTTCCTATTCAAGTCAATTTTATACGCTTCCGAATGGTGGCACTGAGTACCGTGGAAGCTGTTTGCTCACAAAGGCCCGTACTTTACCTGATTTGTCGGGCTTTGACACGAAGAAAAGTGCATTACTCAGTTGCGAATAAATCTCTCTCAAGTAAAATGATAACCATTCCTATTTGCATTTAAGTTTACTATGAACGCAACACGATTTTTGCATTCTGCTCAGCAACTACTTCAGCCTGCTCAGTTCCGGCTTACTTATAAACGGCTGCTTATTCCAATCTTCATGCTGACTTTATTGCTTGATGAAAGCAGTCGTGAAGTTGCCGTTACCACGTTGTCCAATTCATTCTGGGCTGTCTCGTGTTATGTCTGCATGACTCTGGTGATTTATCATTACGTGTCTCAATTCATGTCAGAGACCAATCGCTTTACGGAACTCTACCGCCACTCTCAAAGCTATCAGGTATTTTTTGCCGCTCTGCTTGGCGCCCTGCCTGGCTGCGGCGGTGCAATTGTTGTTACCACGCAGTTTATTAGTGGACGAGTCGGCTTTGGTGCCATTGTCGCGGTGTTGACGTCAACGATGGGTGATGCTGCGTTTTTGCTGCTCGCGGCTAAACCTGTCGTCGGTATTGGTGTCATCACAATAGGGATCGTAGTGGGGACAATTTCTGGATTAGTCGTGAACGCTGTTCACAAAGCAGATTTTTTGCGTCCAGTGCATAAGGCAACAACAGCAACATCTGGCTATCAAGGAGACAGCGAGCAGTACAGCATTCATGAACAACAGGCCATTAATTTGCAAGGGACATTTTGGAAGTGGCTGATTGTACCGACCAGCATTATCGCACTGATGATGTCTTTCCAACTGGATATCAATAAGTTGCTTCACTTACCAACAAATACCATTGAATGGATTGGCGCGATTTTTTCGGTAATGACGATGTCACTTTGGGCATTGACTAGAGAGTTAGGCAGCTACCAATCAACCGTATCAGAAGATGAGAAAATCATAGATTCGCATCCACTCCAGAAAGCAGCGCAAGATACTAATTTCATCAGTGCTTGGGTCATTATGGCGTTTATTACGTTTGAATTTACCACCTACTTCGCGGGTGTGGACGTAGCCGCTTCACTATCTAATTGGGGGATCTGGATGCCATTGGCTGGCTTGTTGATTGGCATACTACCTGGTTGTGGGCCGCAAATTTTGGTGACAAGTTTATACCTGTCTGGTGCTGCACCGTTTTCTGCACAAATCGCCAATGCAATCTCAAACGATGGTGATGCGCTGTTCCCTGCAATTGCGATGGCGCCTAAAGCGGCTTTTGTCGCCACTATTTATTCATCTATTCCTGCATTTTTTGTTGGGTACGGATATTACTTTTTATTTGAGATTTAACGGTAACCAAGCCCTGTTGAGTAAAAAACACCCGACCTAAAGCCGGTATTACGTTTTTCACCACATTCAATTTTATTTTCATCACTCATTCATGGTATTTAATAACTCGAGGCACATTCGAGTTTATATCGGATAAAAGCCAATTTATATAAACAAATTGATAATAAACACGGGTATAAGACCTCTATTTAAAAATGCCATAAAAATAGCTTCTTAGGGTGGATGTGGCGGCAATTTAAGGAGTAATGATGAACAGCGTGGTCGATATAAGCTGGGTAAAACTTGCGATTTTTAGTCTGATTTTACTCATCCCTCTGGCGATTAACTATCGCTATAAGTTGGGGGTTGCAAAAGATACCGCGGTCAGTGTTGTTCGTATGGCAGTGCAACTGATATTGATTGGTATGTACTTAGAGTACCTTTTCCACCTAAATAGCTTTCTGATCAATATGTTATGGCTAGCCGTCATGCTTCTGGTTGGCGCAAGCACGATTGCCGGTAAAGCTCGTTTACCCAAAAAGCCACTAATGCTGCCTCTGATCTCTGGGCTCATTTGTGGTCTGATTCCGCTTCTTATTGCTATGACGGTGGGTCTGGTTCAGCCAACTCCTCTTTACAATGCTCAATACATGATTCCCCTTGCAGGCATGCTGTTAGGGAACAGCCTGAGCAGTAATATAATCGCACTGCAAACTCTGTTTACCGCGTTTGAAGAGCGAAAGATGGAATACGAAGCAGCGTTGTCTCTCGGAGCTTCCCCAAAATATGCTTCCTTTCCCTTTGTGCAAGAGGCACTGAGAAAATCAATGGCTCCGGTCTTAGCCTCAATGACGGCAATGGGCCTCGTCACTCTGCCAGGGATGATGACGGGACAAATTTTGGGGGGCGCAAGCCCTTTAGTTGCGATAAAGTATCAATTGGTGATCATGTTAGCGATTTTCGTCATGCTCAGTATCTCTGTCGCAATAACATTAGAAATGACACTGAGTTCGGTACAAACCAAGGAAGGACGAATCAGAGTAAAAATTGAACAAAAAAATCCAACAAAATAAGCTCATATCACTCGCATATAAGCGCTTATTTTTATACTATTTTTGGTGCCCTGTTAGATACACACTATCTTTGAGACAGGTTATCCACAGAAAATGTGGATAAACAGGGAAAACACATACGCAATCATAAACATAAGAGCTTGTCTGGAAAAAACTTTTTCCAACATACAATGGTCACATTTTGATCACCTCGTTGACATACTCTAGTTTTACATTGCAGGGAGTAGCAAAAAGGAGCAACTAACATGGATGTATTAATGGTCTCTGAAAAGTACGATGAATTATTGTCTGACGCGCCGTTAGAGTGGCTTGTTCAAGTACCAAATGAAATGACTTCCCATTGGATCCCAATCGAGTTCGGAATCAACGAAGAGCTGGTTTAACAGGCAAAAGAAAGGCGAGCTATCAACGCTCGCCTTTTTAGTCATTATCGCAAATGCTTGTTTTCATCACGCAAGTAAATCATCCAATACCACATGCCAACGAATACGCCACCGCCGATGATGTTGCCCAACGTTACAGGGATGAGATTATTGATGATGAAGCCCGTCATGTTCAAATCGGCATAGTTTGCGATATCGGCTCCAGTCATCTGCCAGAACGCATCAGGGGCAAAGTATTTAATACCAATTGCCATTGGGACTTGGAACATATTCGCGATACAGTGTTCAAAGCCAGCAGAAACGAACATTGCCACTGGTAGAATCATCACTACGATCTTATCGGTTAACGTACGTCCGCTGAATGTCATCCAAACCGCAATACACACTAAGACGTTACACATAATACCTAGCGCGACAGCCTGGAAGAAACCGTGGTGTAATTTATGCTGAGAGATCGCCATGGCATTAAGGCCAACTTGCCCGCCATCAAACATGTATTGCTTGCTCACCAACATCAAAGCCACCAGCATGATCGCTCCGGCCATATTGCCAAAGTAAACCACAAACCAGTTTTTAACTAAGATTTTCCATGTGATTTTGCCACTCGCTCTTGCGACCAGAGTCAACACTGAACTGGTGAAAAGTTCGCCACCTGTAACCACAACAAGAATAAGGCCGAGACTGAACGCGAGACCACCGATTAGGCGAGTCATACCCCAAGGTAAATCCCCTGCCCCCGTTGTCACTGTGGTATAGAAAATGAAGGCAATACCAATATGAAGCCCTGCGGAGATGGCAAGTAAGAAAGATTTCGCAGGCGCTTTCGTCGCTTTACCTACACCAACTTCGGCAGCGCGTTCAGCAGCTTGCGGCGGTAATAATGAGTCGAACTGATTGATATCCATAGCAGCGTCACATTTAGAAACATTTAACGTGGCGGCGATAATCGCTCTATTTTCTTACTTTTTCAAGGGCTATTTGGCATGTTAACTAAAAATAGTGTTAGTGGGATTCGCATCGCCAATTATTGTCTTAAAAAACGATAAGTCATATCTGTCTTTGATATATGACAAGAATATTTTTTTTCGAACGAAAATTCCGCTTCTTATCAGTCTGATAGTAATACAGTTAACACTTCTTATGGTTTTGTGTTGCTCAAGTACGCTTTTAAGACTAGCTTGGATAAAAAAGCGCAAAGGAATTATTTATGAAATATTCAGCTGAACACGTAGCCGAACTGAACCTACTTCTTCAATTTGATTTAACCAGTGCAGCGACGGGCATTAAAGTTCACAAAGATGCGTCAGAAGAAGCTCAGGCAGCGATTGGCCGTCTTTATGAGAAGAAACTGTGCACACAGCCTGATGGTGGCTACTTAACCGATGAAGGCATTGAAGTCGCTGAGCATGCAGATAAAATCTTACGAGTTCTAATCGCGAACTAATTACCCACTCCAAATATTGAAAATGCCACCATCAAAGGTGGCATTTCCATGTCCAGCCAATAAGTATATATCCAAGTCATTCTTGCTGAATCTGGCATCTCGAGGTTGTTTGGGTATACACTTATCTTATTTACTGCTCTAGACAAACCGAGATTAGGCTATACCAATCAATCAGTTCACTGCCTATACGTCTGATACATTGGCACGACAAAACTAATCCTTTTCGTTGCAAAGCCAATATGACGCCAATACTCTTATTTAGAGCGACTGTAATTAAGTTAGGGAAACACAAAATGGCAAACACATTGATCGTCGGTGCGGGTTGGCTCGGTACTCCGCTTGCACAATCCTTAATCAACGAGGGGCATAATGTTGTTGTTACTCGCCGCAGCCAGGAAAGATTGGATGAATTACCGTCCGAATTAACTCACGCTGAACTTCTCGATCTCAATCAAGCAAACGCAGAGATAAAACTGCCCGAATTGATTTTACGTCATAAAATACAACGTATTGTCGGTGCGTTCCCTCCTGGTTTCCGCAAAGGCGCTGGAGACGAGTACGCCAAACAATGGGCAACGCTGGTAAATGTGGCAAAGCAACACGATATCGAAAAGCTGGTGATGATCAGCTCCACCACGGTCTACCCAAATCTTCCATCTGACATGAGAGAAGAATCTGCCTCTCTCGCGTTAGCGCAAAACCATCCTAATTTTTCTGAGAATGCTCAAATCATGCTTAAAGCAGAGCAATCCGTCATTGATTCTGGGATCAGTTATGCCATCTTGCGTTGCAGCGGATTAATCGGTCCAGATCGACACCCAGCACGCTTTGCGATGCGACTTAAGCAAGTTAGCCGTAAAGCGCCGGCAAATATGTTGCATCAGACTGATGCGGTTGCTGCGGCAAAATTTGCACTCGACAATCTGGATAACCAAATCGTCAATGTGACAACGCCCAATACCGTCAGCAAAGCTGAGTTTTATCAGGCTGCGATAATAAAAAGTGGTACCGACATCGCTTTACCGCCAGTGACCGAAGATTCGGATAAACGGATTTTGGCCGACAAACTCATTTCGCTAGGCTATCAATTCCGATTTAATTCGACTCTGGATGCACTATGAAGCTATACCAACACATTGAAACACTGTGGGACTACATGCAGCTCAAGCATAAACTTCAGCCGGCAGAGTGTTTATTTGTCATGTGCAGTAACGACGTTCGCGTTGCAGAACACGCCGCAGCGCTTTATCACCAACAGCTCGCACCGTTGATTGTGTTCTCTGGTGGTCAGGGTCGGTTCACCGATGGTTTGTTCGACAAGAGTGAAGCCGAAACCTTTTCTGATATAGCGCGTGTGGCTGGCGTCCCAAGCGATGCGATATTGTTGGAAACCCAATCAACAAATAGTGGTGAAAATGTCCGCTTTACTGAGCAGTTGTTTAAAGATAAAGGTATACAGTGCGACTCGTTCATTTTGGTACAAAAGCCATTTATGGAACGTCGAGCTATCGCCACCTTCGAAAAGCAGTGGCAATCTCCCTATTCACATCTGCAAGTAAGCTCTACTGCTCACCCATTTTTTGAGTACATGAATGAAGACATGCCTCTGATGATGGTGTTAGAAGCGCTTATGGAAGATTTTTCACGCGTCAAATCGTACCCTGAGAAAGGTTTTCAAACCGAGCAAGTCATTCCAGAAAACGTCGAGTTGTCTTATCAGGCGTTGCGTGCGAGATTCGGTTTTGGCTTAGCTTAAACCCGACAAGATTTGTAATGAAAAAGCCACCGAATTCGGTGGCTGATAAGTTTTTGGATTGCAAATTAAGGAAATTACTTGCCTAACGCTTCTTTGTAATGCTGACGGCAGACAGATACGTAACGATCATTGCCACCAATCGCAACTTGGTCACCCTCTTTAATCGCAATACCATGCTCGTCAGTACGAATCACCATATTGGCCTTACGACCACAGTGACAGATTGTTTTCAGCTCAACCAGCTTGTCAGCCCATGAGAGTAAATACTTGCTGCCTTCAAAAAGTTCGCCAAGAAAATCGGTACGAAGGCCATAACAAAGTACAGGAATATGCAGCTTATCCACCACCTCGGTCAATTGATATACCTGCTCTTTCGACAAGAACTGGCATTCATCAACAAGAATACAGTGAAGTTTCTTTGCTTCGTTTAGTGCCGCAATCTCTTGATATAAGTTGGTATCCTGGCGGAACAAATGCGCGTCCGACTGTAAACCAATTCTCGAACTCACTTTGCCCACACCATAGCGGTCATCCAGTGCTGCCGTGAAAATGACGGGAGTCATGCCGCGTTCCTGATAGTTAAATGAAGATTGAAGAAGAGTCGTCGATTTACCCGCATTCATCGCAGAGTAATAGAAATACATCTGAGCCACAGAGCATTACCTGAAGTTAAAGTTATTAATTTATCGAAATGAAAATAAAAGGGCTGAATTACCAGCCCTTTAGAAAAGAAAATTCAATTACTTACGACGCCAAATTGTCCCTTCTGGACCATCTTCTAATACGATACCCATTTCAGTCAGCTTGTCGCGTGCCATGTCGGCATTTGCCCAGTCTTTGGCTGCACGAGAGTCGTTACGCAGTTTGATCAGAGCTTCGATTTCTGCCACTTCGTCGTCATTACCTGCATCACCTTTCAGGAAGGCTTCAGGGTCTTGGTAAAGAATACCGATAACGTCCGCAAGCTCGCGCATTAATGCACCAAGCGCACTCGCCTTCTCAATGCTTTCCGTTTTAAGGCGGTTTACTTCACGAGCCATATCGAACAGCACTGAATAAGCCTCAGGCGTGTTGAAATCGTCGTTCATCGCATTTGTGAAACGAGCAACGTACTCGGCACCACCAGCAGGTGCGGCTTTTCGATCAAGACCACGTAAAGAAGTATACAGACGCTCTAATGATGCGCGTGCTTGGTTTAGGTTATCTTCACTGTAGTTTAGTTGGCTACGGTAGTGACCAGACATCAGGAAGTAGCGTACTGTCTCTGCGTCGTAGTGACTTAATACATCACGAATCGTGAAGAAGTTACCCAGTGACTTCGACATTTTCTCTTTGTCGACCATCACCATGCCGCTGTGCATCCAAGTGTTCACGTACTTAGTATCGTGTGCACAGCAAGACTGAGCGATCTCATTCTCGTGGTGAGGAAACTGAAGATCAGAACCGCCACCATGGATATCAAAGTGATGGCCAAGAATTGAAGAGTTCATCGCAGAACATTCAATATGCCAACCTGGACGGCCCGGGCCCCATGGAGATTCCCAAGTAGGCTCACCTGGCTTAGACATTTTCCAAAGAACGAAGTCCAGCGGGCTGCGTTTCGCTGTTTCGATATCTACACGAGCACCTGCCTGTAGCTGATCCAAATCTTGCTTAGACAGTTTGCCATACTCGTCAAACTTACCAACTTCAAACATCACGTCGCCATTATCAGCAACGTATGCAAAACCACGTTCAATCAGCTTTTCAACCAATGCGATGATTTCTGCAATGAATTGTGTCGCGCGAGGTTCAACATCTGGGCGCTTCATGTTCAGTGCATCAAAGTCAGTGTACATTTCACCGATCAGGCGCTCAGTCAATGAATCACAAGATTCACCGTTTTCTGCTGCACGCTTGATGATTTTATCGTCGATATCCGTGATATTACGGACAAATGTCAGATCATAACCTAAGTAACGCAGGTAGCGAGACACGACATCAAAAGAAACAAACGTACGACCGTGGCCGATGTGACAGAGATCGTATATGGTAACCCCACAGACATACATGCCGACTTTGCCAGCTGTAATTGGTTTGAATTCCTCTTTTTGTCTTGTGAGTGTGTTATATATCTTTAACATGATCTCTATCTATGATTGTGAATGAATACAAGAAGGCCGAGTATAACAACTCCGACCTTATTAGGTAATAGCAATTAACCGATAAAACGATAATCGGCTAAACTTCAAGCACAAAACGATTAATTTCTTCTTCCCGAGTTTTTAATGCGTTACAACTTAGGCTAGAATCTCGGGCTCAATACAACACAGTAAAGGACAGTAGCATGATCACCCTTCACACTAATTTTGGTGACATCAAGATTCAACTAAACGATGAGAAAGCGCCTGAAACAAGCGCAAATTTCCTACAGTACTGCCGCGACGGTTTTTACGACAACACACTTTTCCACCGCGTTATTGATGGTTTCATGATCCAAGGTGGTGGCATGGAGTCAGGTCTGCGTGAAAAAGCAACACGTGCACCTATCAAAAACGAAGCAAACAACGGTCTAAGCAACAAAGTGGGTACACTTGCGATGGCACGTACTATGGAGCCGCATTCAGCTAGCTCTCAATTCTTCATCAACGTGAACAACAACACGTTCCTGGATTTTCGTAGCGAAAGCCTGGACGGTTGGGGTTACTGTGTATTCGGCGAAGTTGTAGAAGGCATGGACGTGGTAAACCAAATCAAAGGCGTTAGCACTGGTTCTTACGGTATGCACCAAGACGTACCACTAGAAGACGTGGTAATCACTGGTACAACAATCGAAGAGTAATTCTTACGAATTATTCCCACCACTTAATTGAATGGGGAGGCATCGCCTCCCCTTATTTCTATGACAACATTATTTATATCAGACCTGCACCTTACGCCGTCACGCCCTGACATAACCGAATGTTTTGTGACCTTTATGCGTACTGAGGCCAAGCACGCCGATGCACTTTACGTATTAGGTGATCTTTTCGAGTTTTGGGTTGGTGACGACGACAAAACCCCTTTCGCAAACAAAATTCGAGCTGAATTTAAAAACCTGACTGACCGTGGTGTTCCGGTATTTTTTATTCAGGGAAACCGTGATTTTCTGTTGGGTAAACGTTTTTGCAAACAGACAGGCATTACGCTTCTTGATGATGTATGCACCATAGACCTGTACGGTACAAAAGCGGTGATCCTGCATGGCGACACACTTTGCACCGACGATGTTGATTATCAAAAGTTTCGCAATACGGTTCATCAACCTTGGTTACAATGGGTGTTCAACCGTATTCCATGGTTTTTAAAGAAAAAAATTGTCGCAAGAGTCCAATCGGATATCCGAGACGATAAACATACCAAACCGATGGAAATTATGGATGTGAACCAAACGGAAGTAGAAAATGTGATGTCTCAATATTGCGTCAACCTTATGATTCATGGTCATACACACCGTCCAAACACCCATATTTTTGAAGTAAATGGCGAGCCAAAGAAACGGATAGTTTTGGGAGATTGGTATACGCAAGGTTCGGTTTTACAAGTAAATTTTGATGGTTTTGATCTACAAACAAGACCTTTCAAGCGATAATTTACGCAAAACCGATTGGGAGCTTACAATATTCGGACATAAAGCATAGATATTTTACGAAAAATCGTTATCATCTTATTACTCAGTTAAGCAAAATGAAGTACCTAATTGAAGTATTCTTACGTAGCCCGCCAACCCATTCTTGATAGAGAAAGACGTACCATTGGTTACGAACTTCTCTTCCGAGACGGTCCTAAAAATACCTTCCCTGAAGTAGATCCAGAGCTGGCTACCAGTCGACTGCTGTCCGACCACTTTTTGTCGACGCATTACAACACATTGGGTAACAAACTTGGTTTTGTTAACTTTCCGCAGCAGAGCCTGATAAATCTTGTTCCAACTCTTTTTCCAAAAGACTCTCTGGTTATAGAAGTACTAGAGGATTGCGAGCCAACGGAAGAACTTTTGGGAGCGATAAAACATCTCCATAAATGTGGCTATCGAATTGCGTTGGATGATTTCGTCCCCACTATAGAATGGAAACGCTTTCTTCCTTACGTATCGATGATTAAGTTTGATATTCGCGTGATTTCAATATCAAAAGCGGCGATTTTTATTCAATCCCTTAGTCATTATAAAATTGAATTTCTCGCCGAAAAAGTGGAAACCTATGAGGAGTTTGAACAAACTCTTGAAGCTGGTTTTGATTACTTTCAGGGTTACTTTTTTAGTAAACCTGAAATGATAAAGAAAAAAAGCATCAAACCCTCATTTTTGGCAGTTATCCAATTGTGTAAAGAGATTGCTGACAAACCGATCGACTTTGATGAAGTCGAACGACTCCTCTCCATTGATATAACGCTTTCCTACAAGTTGCTCACTTACGTCAACTCTGGTTATACCCTCACCACAAAAATTAAATCTTTCAGACAAGCTCTGATTTATCTCGGTGAAGACCGTTTACGCCGTTTTATATCGCTCGTCGCTATCGCTTCGGTACGAGACGATAAACCAGATTCGTTATACACACTTGCTATCCAGCGAGCCCGTATGTGTGAGCTTCTGCTGAGCCTGATGAAAACAAAATATGATCCCGGGCAAGCTTTCCTAATTGGCATGTTCTCACTATTGGACTCTCTGCTCGATCAGCCACTTGCAGATGTTATTGCAGACATTCCGGTAGACGACGATATCAAACTCGCTCTAACGAGCCGAAAAGGGGTTTTAGGCTATCTTCTCTCAATGACTATTTCTTACGAGCAGGCCGAGTGGGAACGGGTTGAAAAATACTGCGCCGCTCTGAAACTCACTGATAAACAACTTGCTGAAGCATTCGATCAATCTACCGCTTGGGCTCAGGAATTGCTTTCTCAGGCTGCATGAATCGGCTTAGCTAAAGAAGTTAAATGCACAAGGTTTTGTGACCGTCGTTTGGGTATATAATGTCCCCCTAGCTCACTTACGTGAGTCCGTTTATTTTATCGCTTTATTCGTATCGATTAATTCAATTGAGATTTCTTTTTATGGCTTCTTCTTGCCCTTGCGGCTCTAATCAGACTTACAAGCAATGCTGTGAGCTCGCCCATACCAATCACTCTGATGTCAAAACACCCGAGCAATTAATGCGCTCACGCTACAGTGCCCATGTTCTGGGTTTAGTGGACTACGTTATTGCAACTTATCACCCGAGTTGTCATGCAGAAGAGCAACGTGAAAGTATTGCGCAATCTATTGATAGTGACTGGTGCAAACTAGAAGTAATGAAATCGGAAGCGGGAAGCAGCGAAAATGAAGGGTTCGTTGAGTTCAATGCCTATTTCAAGGAGGACGGCAAACAATACTGCCTGAGTGAGCGTTCACGCTTTGTAAAAGAAAATGGTCTTTGGTTCTACATTGACGGTACATTCCCAGAAGAAGAACCAGCTCAAGATCCACGTCTGAGCCAACCAGTAAGCAGTCTGAAAGTCGGCCGTAACGACCCATGTATTTGTGGCAGCGGTAAGAAGTTTAAGAAGTGTTGTGGGTAGAAGCAAGATCCTAGGTCCTAGGATTTTAGGGCCTAGAAGAGTCTGCTGGGAATAAAGCGATAAACGTAGATTCCTTTATTTGCTTTTTTGGAATACTGATTACTGAATACAGAACTTCGCAACACCTTCCGTAATCTGTAAGCGAAGCGTTCCGTATTCCAAAACAACAAGCACCTGAGCTTGCACTTCTAACTGCAACCAGGTCCTAGGTTCTAGAATCCTAGGTCCTAGAGGGAGCTTGTTGGTATTACGAATACAAAGGTTTACTTTTCAGTACTCTGTAATCCGTATTCCAAGACAACAAACACCAGAACTTACGTTTATCACTGAACTGGCCGCATTCTCCCCTAGAACCTAGGACCTAGGACCTAGGACCTAGGGTCTGATAAACCTAGGCCCTATTTCTTACTTATGACGCTCTTTAAGCTTGTTTACCACGTCGTTCATCGACAGACCTTGGTCTTGCAGCAAGACCATTAAGTGATAAATCAAATCCGCCGATTCACACACTAGTTCCGCCTTGTCACCCGACGTTGCCGCAAGCGCGACTTCAACGCCCTCTTCGCCCACTTTCTGCGAAATACGCTTGGTGCCACGGGCATAAAGACTAGCGGTATAAGAGGACTCTGGGTCGGCGTTCTTGCGGGCAGCCAGTAGCTGCTCAAGTTGATGAAGCCACACCATTTGTGACTCTTCTTGCGGATCGCCATCCCAGCATGTTGTGGTGCCTGTGTGGCACGTTGGCCCAATCGGATTTACCTTTACCAACAAAGTATCGTTGTCACAATCCAGTGAGATATTCACTAACTGAAGAACGTTGCCAGAGGTTTCCCCTTTGGTCCACAAACGCTCTTTAGTGCGAGAGAAAAACGTGACTTGACCGGTTTCACCTGTTTTAACCAGTGCGTCCTGGTTCATGTACCCCATCATCAAGACTTGGCTAGACTGGAAATCCTGAACGATAGCAGGTACCAGACCGTCCACCTTCTCCCAGTTGATTCGCTCTTGTAGCGAACTTACTTCGGCGGCTGCAAAACTCATACTCGTACCTCTATACCTTGCTGTTTTAAATACTGTTTCAACTCGCCAATATTGATGACTTGCTTGTGGAATACTGACGCGGCTAATGCGCCGTCAACATTCGCTTTTTGGTAAGCCTCTGCGAAGTGCTCCATCGCACCAGCGCCACCGGAAGCAATCAGAGGTACCTTACACACTTCACGTACCATGTTGAGCTGGTCGATGTCATAACCGTTACGGACGCCATCCTGGTTCATCATGTTCAATACGATTTCACCAGCACCACGCTTTTGCACTTCTTGCACCCAATCACGAGTTTCCCATTGAGTCGCTTTAGTACGAGCCTCATCACCCGTGAACTGATAAACCTGATATTTACCTGTGTCCTTGTCATAGTATGAGTCAATACCCACTACGATACATTGAACACCAAATTTATCTGCCAGGTCAGTAATGAGTTGTGGATTCGCCAGCGCCGGAGAGTTAATGGAAACTTTATCGGCACCAAACTCTAAAATGCGTGCGGCATCTTCTGCCGACTTAATGCCACCAGCGACACAGAAAGGAATGTCGATGACTTCAGCTACGCGCTTCACCCAGCTTTTATCAACCACACGACCATCGCTGGATGCAGTGATATCGTAAAACACCAGTTCATCTGCGCCTTCTTCCGCGTAACGCTTTGCCAGAGGAACAATGTCACCAATGATTTCGTGGTTACGAAACTGAACGCCTTTAACCACCTGACCATCTCGGACATCAAGACATGGAATTATTCGCTTTGCCAACATGCAAACGCCTCCTCTGCTGTAAATTTACCATCTAGCAACGCACGGCCAACGATCACACCAGCAACACCGCTACCTTTTAGTGCTTCAATGTCGGCCAGTGAGCCGATACCACCTGAAGATTGAAATTGTACCTGAGGGTACTGTTTGCAAAGATCCACGTACAACTCAACATTGGAGCCTTCTAGTGTTCCGTCACGGGAAATGTCCGTGCAAAGCACGTGCTTAAGGCCAACCGTAAGATAATCGTCGATCAGAGCTTCAATCGTGACGCCTGAATCTTCCTGCCAGCCAGAAATAGCCACTTTACGTGTACCATCCTGATCAATGTTGATATCCAGCGCCAGAACAATTTTCTCTGCGCCGTATTTTTCCATCCAGCCTTTTACTAGCTCTGGCTGTTTAACTGCTGTAGAACCGACTACGACACGCTGAGCGCCAGCTTCAAGTAAATCTATAACGTCCTGCTCACTGCGAACGCCGCCACCAATCTGAATATTCGCTGGCGTGCTTGCTAATAGTTTTGCAATCAGGTCTAGCTGACGTGCTGACGTGTCTTTCGCGCCAGTTAAATCCACTAAGTGCAACCAATTTGCACCTGCCTGATGGTACAGGTTGAACTGCTCTGCCGGGTCGACTTTGTATTCGGTTACCTGGCCGTAATCGCCTTGGTATAGACGAACCACCTGTCCTTCAATTAAATCAAGAGCTGGAATAATCACACTAAATCCCTTTTATAATTCTAAGAAGTTTTGAATAAGCTTCGCGCCCGCTTTTGAAGAACGCTCAGGGTGGAACTGCACTCCGTAGTAGTTACCGCTCTGTACAGCCGCTGTAAACGGATTACCGTAATCGCACTCTGCAATCGTGTAATCACCCACTGGCATTGCAAAGCTGTGTACAAAGTAGAAGTACTCGCCCTCTTCGATGCCTTTGAACAGAGGATGACCCGCTTTCGCTGAAACGGTATTCCACCCCATATGAGGCAGTGGCAAATCGCCGGTTTGAAGCAATTTCACTTCACCGTCACAAAGGCCTAAACACTCGACTAACTCGTCTGCTTTCTGGCCCTTTTCCTGAGAAACTTTACCCAGAAGTTGCATGCCAAGACAGATGCCAAGCAGCGGTTTCTCTACTTGTTTAACCAAACCAATCAGATCACGCTCTTCAAGGTTTTTCATTGCTTCACTTGCCGTTCCCACACCCGGCAAGAAGAGTTTATCCGCTGACAATACGACTTGTGGGTCTTTTGAAACGGTAACCTTGTAGCCAAGACGCTCGATGGCAAATTTCACCGAAGAAACGTTGGCACAGCCAGTATCAATAATCACAACTTTCTGTTCTGTCACTGTACTCTTCTCCTATCTGCTTTAAGGAATGACCTTAAAGAACGCCTTTACTACTTGGTAACTCATTACCTTCAACTTTGATGGCCTGACGTAAAGTACGGCCAAACGCTTTAAACAGGCTTTCAATGATGTGGTGATCGTTATCACCTGCTGAAGAAAGGTGTAGTGTACAAGCCAAGGTATCGGTTAAAGAACGGAAGAAGTGCACCACCATTTCAGTAGAGAGATCGCCTACTTGATCACGGCCAAATTCTGCGTCGAACTTGAGGTATGGACGACCAGATAAATCCAGCGCACATTGTGCAAGACACTCATCCATTGGCAAACTGAAACCAAAGCGACCAATACCACGCTTGTCACCCAGAGCTTCTTTCAATGCCTGACCAAGTGCCAGTGCTGTATCTTCAATGGTGTGGTGATCATCGATGTGAAGATCCCCTTCTACTTTACACACAAGCTGGAAACCACCGTGGGTTGCGATCTGATCCAACATGTGGTCAAAGAAGCCCAGACCCGTTGAAATATCGTTACCGCCTTGCTCATCAAGATTAACCGCTACTTTGATGTCGGTTTCTTTGGTAGTACGAGTGACTTGTGCAACACGTGCCTTCACAGTAAGGTCTTTTAGGATTTGCTTCCAGCCCATCGTCTCTGGATTGTACTGAATACCTCGAATCGCCATATTTTCAGCAAGTTGAAGATCCGTTGGACGGTCACCAATCACAACCGAGTTTTGGAAGTCCACTTTGCCGCCCTGAAGGTACTCTTTCACCATACCCAATTTCGGCTTACGGCAAGAACAGTTTTCGTCGTCAAAGTGAGGACAGATAAGAACATCATCAAACTTCACGCCTTGAGATTCGAAAATCTCCATCATCATATTGTGTGGCGCATCAAAGTCTTCTTGTGGGTAGCTATCCGTACCCAGACCATCTTGGTTGGTGACCATCACTAAACGGTAGCCTGCATCCTGAAGAGCCAGCAGACTTGGGATCACGTATGGCTCTAGTTTCAGCTTATCTAAACGGTCTACTTGAAAATCAATCGGCGGCTCAACAATCAGTGTGCCGTCACGGTCAATAAAAAGGATTTTTTGTTGTTTGCTCACTAGAACATCCTTATTGCTAATCTTGTTTGGCTCCCACTCTATCGTGAGAGCAAGGTAACTTTATGGCTTTACAGCTTTACGAATAGTAGTTTCGAATGAAACCAAGTGTCTTTTCGCATTCTTCGCGATTACCGACACTGATTCGTACACAGTTTTCAATTGGTGAGTTACGTAAAATAATGCCTGTATCCCATGCGCCTTTAAACAAGGCGTCACCATCTGGGAACTTAACAAGCAGGTAGTTCCCCCACCCTTCGTTCACCTCAACACCCGGAATCATTGATAATCCAACTTGTAAGTAGGCACGGTTCGCATTGAGGTCAAGCACCTGATACTTAGCACGAGCTAAGCCTGCTTCTGATAATGCTTGAATTGCAATCTCTGCAACTGGCACCGGCACTGGGTATGGTGCGATAACCTTAAGAAGTACATTAATCAGCTCTTCATTCGCAAGCGTAAATCCACAACGCAGACCAGCCAGCGCAAATGCTTTAGATAACGTGCGAAGAATCGCTAAGTTAGGATATTGCTCTAACAAATCAACCGTTGACGCTTCTGGACAAAAATCAATGTAGGCTTCGTCCATCACGACAATCGCGCGATCTTTGGTCATTTCAAGCAGTGAAAGGATGTCTTCGCGCTTGACCAAATTACCCGTCGGGTTGTTTGGTGAACACACAAACACAAGTTTCACGTTGTCGAGGTTGGCTTCAATTCCAGCCAGATCAAGTTGCCAGTCTGAAGTCAGAGGAACTGTCTTGCGCTCAACACCAAACGTTTCTGCACTGATCGCGTACATACCGTAGGTTGGCGGACAGTAAAGAATGGCATCTTTACCCGGTTCGCAGAACGCACGCACGAGTAGCTCAATCCCTTCATCGGCACCGCGCGAAGTAAGCGTTTGTTCAGGTTTGACACCTGCGTAAGCGGCATAGGCTGCAATTAACGCTTTTGGCTGACATTCACTGTAACGGTTAAGACGAGCAAAATCCGTTTTGTATTCATTGTTAAACGGTGACTCATTGGCATTTAGCCATACGTCACCCGTACCACCGATACGGCGAGCAGATAAATAAGGAGTTAATTCCTGGACTTGTTTACGCGCTAGCTTTTCCATCTCAATATTTCCTTCTTACTTCGCTGCCAATTTTTCTACACGAATCGTAACGGCACGCTTGTGTGCGTCTAAGCCTTCTGCTTCCGCCATAGTTACAACTGTTGGAGCCAGATTCTTAAGACCTTCTGCAGACAACTCCTGAACGGTCATTCGTTTAGAGAAGTCCGCCAAGCCAAGGCTTGAATACGTACGAGTGTATCCGTAAGTCGGAAGCACGTGGTTGGTACCTGAAGCATAGTCACCAGCAGATTCAGGAGACCAGTCACCCAAGAAAATAGAACCTGCGTTGTCAAGCAGTGGCAGCAGCTCGCGCGGATTCTTTGTTTGTACAATTAAGTGTTCAGGACCGTAAAAGTTAGAGATTGAAACCGCCTGTGTTAACGATTCAGCGATAATAATCAAACTTGATGCCAGTGCCTTTTCAGCAATGCCCGCACGAGAAAGTTCCTTCAACTGACGTTGTACCGCATCCGTCACTTTATCTGCAACGATTGGTGAAGGAGTGACCAGAACCACTTGCGAATCAGGACCGTGTTCCGCCTGGCTAAGTAGATCAGCGGCAATAAAGTCAGGATCAGCGGTTTCATCGGCAAGCACCAGTACTTCAGACGGACCAGCTGGCATGTCAATTGCTGCACCACGGAAGTCATTACTTACCTGACGTTTTGCTTCAGTAACGTACGCATTACCTGGGCCAAAAATCTTATCAACTTTAGAAACCGTCTCCGTTCCGTACGCCATCGCAGCAACAGCTTGACCACCACCAACGTTATAAACTTCATCAATACCACAAAGTTTCGCTACGTAGAGGATTTCATCAGCAATCGGCGGCGGAGAACACAATACCACTTTGCGGCAACCCGCGATTTTTGCAGGGACGCCAAGCATCAGAACAGTCGATGGTAATGGAGCGCTACCACCCGGAATGTATAAACCCACCTTTTGGATTGGGCGTGTGACTTGCTCACACATTACACCTGGCTGTGTCTCGACTTTAATCGGCTGCGGCTTCTGTGCTTTGTGAAACTTAGCGATGTTTGCATAAGCTTGCTCAAGCGCGTTTTTCATGTTTTCTGAAAGACGTGCTGAAGCTGCATCAATTTCTTTTGCCGAAACGCGAATTGAATCCGGTGTGACTCGGTCAAATTTCTCTGTCAGCTCGATAAGTGCGGCATCACCTTCGCTACGTACTTTCGCGATAACTTCAGCAACGGCAGCAGTAATATTCGCACCTTCCGTGATAGCTGGGCGCTCTAAAATCGAATCTTGTTGATTTTCACTGAGTGATTGCCAGACGACTGTTCTCATCGTTCTTACTCCATCATTTTTTCAATTGGTAGTACTAGAATAGAGCTTGCACCCAGCTCTTTCAGCTGTTCCATTGTTTCCCAGAACAGATTTTCAGAACTGACCAAGTGAACCGCCATTTTTGATTTGTCTGCTGATAATGGTAATACGGTTGGATCTTCTGCACCTGGCAGTAACGACTTAATTTGCTCAAGCTTTTCTGCAGGTGCGTGTAACATGATGTATTTAGACTCTTTTGCTTGCTGCACACCTTGCATGCGAGTAAGTAGTCTTTCAATCAGTGCAGTTTTGTCAGCGTCAAACTCACCAGTGCGTTGAATCAGTGTCGCTTTTGACTGGAAAATGACTTCAGCTTCTTTCAGTCCGTTCGCTTCGAGCGTCGCACCAGTTGAAACTAAGTCTGCAATCGCATCGGCCAGGCCAGCTCGAGGGGCAACTTCTACCGAACCTGTCAGCATACAAGTTGAGAATGGTACACCCGCTGAATCCATGTAAGCTTTAAGCAAGTGTGGGTACGTAGTCGCAATGCGTTTGCCAGCTAAATCTTGTGGGCCTTTGTATTCTTGGTCTTTGTCGATGGCAATAGACAAACGGCAGCCACCAAAATCCAGGCGACGAAGTTGCACAAATTCATACGGTTCGCCTTTCGCTTTACGGTCTAAACGAACTTCTTCTAACTCGTTTTCACCGATAAAGCCAAGATCAACAACACCATCCATAACCAGTCCAGGGATGTCATCATCGCGGACTAGAAGCAAATCGATTGGCATATTTTCAGAGTGAACCACAAGACGCTCGCCCATTAGATTAAATTTTACGCCGCATTGTTTAAGTAGAGCCTGGCTCTCTTTGCTTAGACGACCTTTTTTCTGAATTGCGATTCTTAAGCGTTGTGTTTGCATTGCTATGTCCCTGTACAAGATATTGAAATCTAAGTTAATTTTTTAAGCCAAAAACGAAAAAACCCTCGGAAGATATTTTCTCCCGAGGGTTTTAAATCTGAAATGCTTTGATTTTAACCGCCGGGAGTTTCTGTCTCCCGGGTATGCGCACATCTCCCGAAAGACTAGACTGGGTGATGATGGTGATGAATGTTCATTACAAAATTGCGCATACTTATTTAAAACTCTATTTCGTTGTTTTGTTGATGACCACACTAACTAAGGATTCTATTTTTTTCAACACTAAATTTAGTCATTTATTATCTTTTTTCTTAAGCTATTGTTTTTAAATCTTTTTTATTTTAAGGCACAGACCTCAATTTCAATGAAAAATGTAGCTATACAACAAATTTCCTAGCAAAAAATGTGCACAAATCAAAGTTCTTTTTAAACAAATGGTTAGTAATTTATATCATTCGTAATTAATACCTTTCTCAATAAAAAGACACTCGCTCGCCCATCTGCCAACTAATTAAAAACTATTATTTTATTGGGGCAAAAATAGTGATAAATGATGAAACTGCATAACAGTAGTGCTAAACAAGCTGTGGATCTCAGTAATGCTGATCTATATCCATTGATCGGCAATAGCGCCTGTATCCAAGAGCTTCGTAACGCCATAAAAAAATACGCTCGATGTGACGCGGAAGTGCTCATTCAAGGTGAAACCGGAGTGGGTAAAGGATTGTGTGCGCGACTTATCCACCAACTGTCGAAACGAAGTCAGTGGCCTTTTATCGAGGTAAACTGCGGCGCTATTCCTAGCGGACTCATCGCATCTGAATTATTTGGTCATGAGAAAGGGGCATTTACCGGCGCTATCTCTGACCGTATCGGGTTTATTCAAAAAGCTCACAAAGGCACGCTGTTTTTAGACGAAATCGGCGACATGCCTCCTGATCTGCAAATCCACCTATTGCACTTCTTAGAAAGTAAGCAAATACACAAAGTTGGTGCCGATAAGTTTATCGATGTAGATTGTCGTGTCATCGCCGCGAGCCACGTCGATCTAAAAAGTGAAGTAGTACAAGGTGAGTTTCGCGAAGACCTATTTTACCGACTTAACATATTACCGCTCACCATCCCTCCATTAAGAAAAAGAGGTCAGGACATTCTTATGCTGTCAGAGCACTTTTTAACAAAGCTATCTGGCGGTCAGGTCAGTAGTATGTCCGAAGAAGTCCAAGAGATGCTCTTAAAACATCGCTGGCCAGGCAACGTTCGTGAATTACGCAATGTTATCCAGCGGGCGATCGTCATGTGCGAAGACAACACGTTACTCGTTGATGATCTTGGGCTTGATTGTAACGACAGGCAACTACTCCCATCAGCGGATCAAATTGACCTCGATTATCTATTGCAAGCCATTGAAGAAAATAAACATAACATGAGTGCTGCTGCGCGCGATCTTGGTATATCCAGAACGACACTCTATCGCCTGATGAAGAAATACAATTTGAGTGTTTAACACTGTACAGCTGTAACGTGACACTGTGTAACAGCAAACTCTCTTATTATCATTTACTTAAAACTTTAGCCTCAAAAGCTTGAATTTCGGCCTATATAAATCAACAAGTTAAAATAGGCACGCTCTTTGCTCCTTTGCTTCTTAGTCATTCAATACGATGACACAGGAGCAGAAAATGAACACCAACAGGAAATTTTCCACAATAAGGACAGCGACTCTTGCGGTATCTTCACTAGCTCTCACGTTTTCAATGTCAGCTTTTGCTAGATTAGATGGCGCTATATTCACGACGACACCATTAGGCGATATCGTCAATGAGAATGTCCGCTATGAATCTAAAGAAGAAGTCTTTTTAGATGGCGGCCCTGGGCCAAATGCACCAAGAACGGCAGCCGCACTTCCCGCTGGTCTATATTACTTCCAGGTAACCGATCCATCAGGTAAATGTTTATTATCAAGTGTGCCAGGCAGTGCTGACACTAATGGTGGTACTTGCTTTGAGGATGTTAAACTCAAAGGCAAAAATGCTAAAAACGCGGATGCCTTTTATGCAGAACCATTAGCGTGTCGTCTTTTCTATTTTGATGGCGAAGATGGTGTGACTTTTATAAACGATTTCGTAACTATTACTCAAGAAGTAAGGGTTCGCGGTAAGATGGTACCAGAATCGGTAGAGATAGAATGTAGTCACCAGTTAGGCAGCGAGTACTTAGATATTAACCCGGCTGAAATGCCTGATGGTGAAACCATACAACTATTCCCATTTGCGAATACACCGAATTCAGGTGGTGTTTACAAAGCTTGGGTATCCACTGCAGAAAGTGTAGAGGCAGCCTGTGAAGGTACTGACCTTGGCAGCACTGAAACTGGTGAAAACTGTGATGGTTTCTTTGGTTTCATACCTCGTAACTCGAAAACGGATAACTTCAAAGCGCAATCTGTGATTCCTGAACCACCTAACTTTGATATTGCACTTCGCTCTTTCCACGATAAAAACCTCAACTGTCAATACGACCCACTTGTTGATGAAATTATTCCGAATTGGGAGTTTGGTCTTCGTGATCTAACCATGGATCCAAACATGCGCAATACTAAACTGTCTAATGACTCTCCTGATGAACCAGTTACATTCAGCGTATTCGGTGTTGAAGACCGACCTTGGAGTGTTGACCAGTTTATGTGGTGGGCTCAAAGCGTAGGTTTTTCTGCCATGAATACGCCGTTTACGCACTTCACCACCTTTGCCGATCTACGTGACTTCGCACCAACATTCTCAGACGGCGACCTTCATATTGGCTTTGCCAATGCACTAGCTTGTCATGACAACATTACTGGTAATGTTCGACGCTCCGCTGGTGAGGATACGGATGAAGCAAGTGGCGAAGAAGAAAGTGATACTGGTTTTATCCCAAGTGCGTGGGCTGAGCCAACCTTTGATGATGATCCAGTGCTAACCATTCGCTTCGGTTCTATTGGTATCGCTAGTCTAGAAGTGTGTAAATCATTCGATGCAGATGGTAATGGTGCACATGATGAAGGTGAAACACTTATCCCTGACTGGCCAGTCACGCTCGTCATTCCAGACAGTGTGCCTGTACCAAAACCATTCGCTCCAGACGGTATAGTTGGCAACTACGACGATGATGAATTTGAACGCCTAGAAAAATTACTGCTTGATGCAGGTTACTTAGAAGCCGGAGAAACCTTAACTCCAGTGGAAGCCGATGGTTCAGTTCGCAAAACAACCGGCAGCGATGGATGTGTTGAATTCCATGTTCTAGTACCTAACGTAAGAGGCGACGACCCAGCACCATACTCAATCAGCGAGGATGTAGCGAGTCTTACCCCAACGTGGATGAATACCAGTGCTTATAACATCACTTTTGATGTTGAGTCAGTATTGAGCGAAGAGAATGGTGCGCCTGTGGTAAAAGGTGTGGTTCGAAACCGTAGTGATGGTAACGACGGTAACCAAGTTTACTTTAACAACGTTTGTACAACCGAAGCAGACTTTAATACCAAAGGCTACTGGCACAACAAAGTTGGTCTACCTCGTTTAACTGAAGCCGATGTAGATCATGTTAATAGCCTAGCCCCTTACGCGACTCCTAGTAGCTATTTTGTCGGAGGTGATGAGCCATTCGATGGATACTTTACGGGTGGTGTAATCCCAGTTAAATCTGCCTTCAAAAACGAGTCAGATGTATGGGAAGCAGGGACTTGGCAGGCTGAAATCTCGCATTTCTTGACTGAGAGCATTGATGACCCGAGAGAACAGTTAGCGCAACAATTACTCGCGTTTATCTTTAATACTCGTCATCAATTAAATAATCCTGACGGCACAATAATGTTTAATGGAGAGTGGACACCTGTCGCAGACATCATTGCAATGGCAATTAATGCGTGGAGTACTTCTACTAATGTCAATACGGTTAAAACCTTACTGGATGATATGAACAACAACGATCATGTTCAAGTCTTCGTTGCCTCACCTGAGGATTGTCCTGCACCTTATCCAGTGGATTAGTTAACCCCAAAAAACGCGATTGCCCCCCTCACCTAAATCGCGTTTCAAAAAAAGCTCCGCTATTTCTAGCGGAGCTTCCTCTTTTTTATCAACTCAATTTCACTATACGTTTTGGTATGATGCCATCTTAGCTTTAGACATCCACGAAAGTACCGCGCACAGAATAATGAAGGCTAGTGATGCAGCTGCAAACGAAATCGCGATTGACGTCGTCATACCGAGTACAATGAAGCCGATACAAGACACTAACGCCACAGACAACGCATAAGGCAACTGGGTTGATACGTGATCAATGTGATTACAACGAGCGCCTGTTGACGACAAAATGGTGGTGTCTGAAATCGGTGAACAGTGGTCACCAAATACCGCACCAGCCAACACGGCGCTTAGCATTGGCAGCATAAGTGTGACATCTGTTGCTCCAGCCATATCGCCAGCAATTGGCAGCATGATACCGAAAGTACCCCAAGACGTACCTGTCGAGAATGCCATTAAACCAGACAACAAGAACAGAATAACCGGCAACCAGTGTGGGTCGATATTCCCCTGTGCCAACGTCGATAGGTAAGAACCTGTTTTCATGTCACCGATAACAGAGCCGATCGTCCACGCAAAGACCAGAATCAAAATCGCACCAAGCATTGATTTTGCACCAATCCAAAGCGTACGAATGATCTCAGCCACTGGAATGCCCTGCTTAAGCACAGTAAATAGACCAACCGCAAGACCAAGTAAGCTACCGTAAATCAGAGAAGTACCAACATCGGTGTTCTCGAATGCGCCTAGTAAAGCAAACGCTTTGCCGTCAGCCGCTAAAGCCTGACCACCGGTATAAAGCATAGAAGCAATAGTGGCCACAATCAGTGTCACGATAGGCAGAATTAAGTCAGAAACCTGGCCTTTATCGCTCTCGCGGATATCAAGCTCTTCGTTAATTTCATGAGCTTCAGGGGCATCGTTTTCATTGTCTTTATCAAAACCACGCCCCTGAGACGCAGAGATTTCATGCTCGCGCATCTTACCGATATCTAAACCGAACCAGGCAACAGCAAATACCATCAGTAATGCGAATACCGCGTAGAAGTTCATCGGAATCAAACGAATGTATGCACCCAGAGCTGAGTACTCGGTAATACCATGCGAAACTAAGATGCCGCCAATAATGGTAATGATGTACGCGCCCCAGCTCGATGCAGGCATGATTACACACATTGGCGCTGCGGTTGAGTCGAGGATATACGCTAATTTAGCGCGCGATACATAGAAGCGATCAGTTACTGGACGAGAAATTGCACCAACGGCAAGACTGTTAAAGTAATCGTCGACAAAAATGAATACGCCTAAACAGGCAGCAAGAAGTTTAGAGCCGCGCTTACTTTTAACACGAGATTGTGCCCACTCTGCGAATGCACGCGTACCACCAGAGAGCGTCAACAATGCGGTTGTCATCCCCAATAAGATAAGGAAGCCAACAATGCTCATATTCCAAGTGTTAAGGCCACCATCTTCAACGAAGACAGAAGAGACTTGGGTACCAACATAGCCAGCGGTATCACCAACTGACCAGCTGTTCAGTAGAACCGCACCCAGTACGATACCTACTCCAAGAGAAATTAATACACGTCGTGTCAAAATCGCCAGTGTCAAAGCGACAAGCGGTGGCAATAATGAAACAGGAGAACTAGAAAAATCTATTAAATTCATGATCTTCAAAAACCAAAGTTTGGCTAGAGATCTACTGCAGACAAGTCACGTCTTTATAAAAACGAACTCATGTTGAACTTAGCGACAGGGAAGCGAACACTCCACCCAACCCTACAGTAGCGCTCCATAGTTTAATGTAAATATACTATGGCAGTGTTGTTCCTTTCGGATACAACCCCAGCAAGTAATATTGATCGACCACTTGCTTCGGCAGTCTTCGCCTTCCACTATTATTCATTGGCATCACCCCAATAATAGCTACTCTTCGAGACTGCGCCTCTACGGCAATAACAAACAATTGACCATTAGACATACATAATGGCAACAATCTAGCTGTTATATTGCATCAGGAGGCGTCATTGTACTTATGACGAGAGTCAATGCAACACATCAAACTAAATTACACTTATATTTCTCCCAAAACAGAGCGGTTTAGTTTCAGAACTAAATGCCGATAGTATGCAACTACAATCATTATCATTGCCATTTTATGAAACCTTATTATTACTCAATAAAAATCATTATTTGACTTTTATTGATAAATAAAACAAATGTGACAACAAATAGCACGCACTACTTTATCTCTTTGTTCAAGTGGAAACACCCTGTCACTTATAAATGTGAATTCACAATCGAAGTAATTAAAATATTTCGGCTAACCTCAAACTTCCATGTAATACTTTTATATCGCTCTAATATTCATTTCTTATAAAAAATTAGACAAAATTAATCGAAATCACGATTTAGTATTTGCACATCAGTAAAAGATAAAGTTAAATATAAGGACTTACCGCTTTATTTATAGCATGGCATTATTTGATCGTAACGATAAGAGATGCCATACACTTTCACCTATTAATAGGAATCGTTATGTCAGAGCTGACTAAAACACTTCTAAATATCCGTAGCCTTCGTGCATTTTCTCGTGAGCTGACTCTAGAACAATTGGAAGAAGCTCTAGATAAACTAACAACTGTTGTAACTGAGCGCAAAGAAACGGAAGAAGCAGAACGCGCAGCACTAGCTGAGCAAGAAGCTAAATTAGCTGAAATCGCAGAAAAAATTGCACAAGACGGCATCGACGTTGAGGCTCTTATTAATGCGCTGTCAGGCGAAACTAAGACTAAGGCAAAATCTAAGCGTGCACCTCGCCCAGCGAAATACAAGTACATTGATCCAAATGGCCAAGAAAAAACTTGGACAGGCCAAGGTCGTACTCCTTCTGCAATCCAAGAACAGCTTGATGCAGGCAAATCACTGGATGATTTCCTAATCTAATTTGCTTTCTATATACGATTAAGAGGCTCCTTAGGGAGTCTTTTTGTTTGTATTAAATAAATAAAAAATGGCGCATTTCATAATGCGCCATTTTTACATTTGTAAATAAACTGTAACCTGAGACTAAATTAACGTTCCCAATACGCCTCTTCCAGGCTATCTTCTCGTTCAGGTAGTCCACGCGACAAACGCGGAGAGTGCTGAACTAGAACTTCATAGCTTGCTCTATTCGCATATTTACAAACTTGCGAGAAAGAAGAGTAAGTTAAATACTCATTACTGTGCTTACTTGAATTAGGCACATTTTCTTTGTGGTATTTATTTGCAGCCATATCATGAAGGACGGCAGACAAAGCCGCATCACCAGCACCATTTGTATTCTTAATTTTTTCCGGACCACCCATATATGGTGAAATATGAGAATACACTTTAATAGGTGTTTCGCAGGCATTTTTTGGAGCAGGTCGACTAAATTCGTAACGGTTGAATTCTGCAATTGATCCAGGAAGCAATGGCAAAGTCGTTTCACGTTTTGCGCTATCTTCAGTATACCCGGCCATAAATAAACCAACAGGACCAGCGGTACAAAGTACTAAATCTGCCCAGTCCAACGTCTTATCTGATGCCGCTAAAGGATCAGACTCACCAGTCAGCGCCTCTGCCTCATCTTCATTCATCGCAACAACAGAAACGTGCTCGCGAATAAATTCTTGCCAATATTTCGGATCGTCCTGAATAACGAATTTAGTACCCAATGTCAGAACTACTGGCACATCATACTTTTTCGCAAACTCAATCGCCTTCATTGTTGCTTCAGGCATTGGATCACCGTCTTTGCATCGCACTAAGTAAGACGTCAATAATAACGCAGAAGCATTCTTAAAGATTTTTTCTGGAATACTATCAGGATGAAGTTGGTTCATTTGGCCTTCGCTAATCGCGAAAGTACGTTCACCATCTTCAGTAATAAGTGCGAAACAACGGCCAATAGCACCATCAACACCTTGAAGGTAGTTAAGATCCATACGGCTTGAAGTGTTACATAAGTAGCGGTAACCGTAGCTGCCAATTTTAATTTCCTGGCTCATCACACCTAGCAGCGTTGAACGGTCGTCCGCAAGAACAGAATAATTGTGCAGCGTATTACCTATCGTGCCACCAGCGTACTCATTGGTAATCAGGTTCTCTTGTTTAAGATGCTGATATAAGGCTTCCGCCGTAACATCATCAATCACCAATGAGTGTCCTTTACTCAAACCGTACTTTTCAATCACATCCGAGGTAACTTTTGCTTCAATATCCACCAAAGTTTGGTCAATACCAATGATGTGAGTACGCGTCATCTTCTTGCTTTCTTGTGCTTGACTCACCAATGGGTCACGAGCATGAACAGGAAAATAATGCTTGGATTTGCGTTGTCCAGGAAATTTCATATTGTTAGTCTGAGTAAGGGATGAAAAAGAGAACGGATTCTATACCGCTAACAATCACGCAGCAATAAAGGCAATTATAGCAAACGTTTGCCCTTCTCTTTTTTTATTTATCGGGGATTATTCACCTTCCATAAAGCTCAGATCTGGCAGCTGATTAAGGTGCTCGATATAACGCTTGAGATTAAATTCGCCCTCATTTTTCACTACATCGAACACTTCAATCGACATTGCGCAAGCCATCATTGCAACCGCTTCATCACGTGGCGTCCCCGTCATCATTAATCGCATCAGTGTTTCTTTCACTTTTAACGGATTCCCGTCTTCCAGCTGATTTTCAACAATCTCAATTAACTCAGCTTCTTGCATGAATTGGTTTTCGTCAGTCATCTTTATATTACCTCTTGGATTTTGGCCAACTATGCCATATATAAGTCCTCTATACTTGTGAAATTACCAGTTGCTGTTTTTGTTGCTGAAAAAGGCAGCAAAAACGAATTGTGATTTCCGTCTCGGATCTGTCACCGGTCTGTGGTTTCTGTTAGAATCTGCGTCCCGTTTATTTAAGTGGTGTTTAGTAATGTCTGATAACAGCCAAAAGAAAGTCATCGTCGGTATGTCCGGCGGCGTTGATTCATCTGTTTCTGCGTATCTTCTCAAGCAACAAGGCTACCAAGTAGAAGGCCTGTTCATGAAGAACTGGGAAGAAGATGACAACGAAGAATATTGCACAGCAGCAGAAGATTTAGCCGATGCTCAGGCAGTATGTGACAAGCTTGGCATCCACCTACACACCATCAACTTTGCTGCAGAGTACTGGGACAACGTATTTGAGTATTTCCTTGCGGAGTACAAAGCAGGCCGTACGCCTAACCCAGACATTCTTTGTAACAAAGAAATTAAGTTTAAAGCGTTCCTTGAATTTGCTGACGAAGTATTAGATGCAGATTACATTGCGATGGGCCACTACGTGCGCCGCTCTTTTCCTGAAAAAGGAGAAAAACCGCAGATGCTTCGCGGTCTGGACAGCAACAAAGACCAAAGCTACTTCCTATACACATTAAGCCATGAGCAAGTGGCGCGTAGCCTGTTCCCGGTAGGTGATTTAGAAAAGCCAGAAGTACGCCGTATCGCAGAAGAGCAAGGCTTAATCACAGCGAAGAAGAAAGACTCTACTGGTATCTGCTTCATCGGAGAGCGCAAATTTACTGACTTCCTTGGACGTTACCTGCCAGCTCAGCCAGGCAACATTGAAACACCAGAAGGTGAAGTCATTGGCCAACACCAGGGCCTGATGTACCACACGCTTGGTCAGCGTAAAGGTCTGCATATTGGTGGCCGTAAAGGTGGCGGCGGCAATGAAGATCCATGGTTCGTTGGTGAAAAAGATCTTAAGCGTAACGTATTGATTGCCGTTCAAGGTAAAGATCACCCGATGCTAAAATCCGAAGGCTTGCTTGCATCACAACTGCACTGGGTAGATCGTGAGCCAATTCGCGATGTTATGAAGTGCACGGTAAAAACTCGTTACCGTCAACAAGATATTCCTTGTACAATCATTCCAATCGATGACGAGAACATTAAAGTGATCTTTGACGAGCCACAAATTGCAGTGACTCCGGGTCAATCTGCCGTGTTCTATAAAGATGACGTTTGCCTAGGTGGCGGTATCATCGAACAACGCATTAAATATTCTCAAGCTTAGGAGTTGTTACGTGGCGAATACACTTTATGACCGCACTATCGCATTTGCAGGCATTTGCCAAGCTGTTGCTTTGGTTCAACAAGTTGCGAGAAACGGACAGTGTGATCAAGATGCCTTTGAAACATCCATTAACGCTATTTTGAACACGAATCCAGCCAACACCATTGGCGTATTCGGTCGCGAAGCGGACCTAAAACTAGGCCTAGAATGCCTGGTAGAAGGTATTGACAGCACGCCATCTGGCAGCGAGATTACTCGTTATATCATTAGCTTAATGGCATTAGAGCGTAAATTAACCGCTCGTAACGATGCGATGTCGCAACTGGGTGACCGTATCCAGATGGCAAAACGCCAGACTGAGCACTTTGAGCTGATGGACGACCAAATGATCAGCAACCTGGCGAGTATTTATTTGGATGTTGTCAGCCCTATTGGCCCTCGTATCCAAGTCACTGGCACTCCGGCGGTACTGCAACAGACCTCGACTCAGCATAAGGTCAGAGCTCTGCTGCTGTCTGGTATCCGTTGTGCCGTACTTTGGCGTCAGGTTGGTGGTAAACGTCGCCACTTAATCTTTGGACGCAAAAAGATGGTCGAACAGGCTCAAATCCTGTTGGCTCGATTGTAAAAGACACCACTACGAGCTCGCGTTTATCGCGAGCTCGTTTTTTTAGATTAAAATAACCCTCGCGCAAACGTTTGCGCAATGTTCGTGACAAATGCCACAGTTATTGGTATAACGCTCGCGAAATTTAGAAACCCAATTCAGGAGAACATCATGGAACTGTCAGCATTGACTGCTGTTTCACCAGTAGACGGCCGTTACGGAAGTAAGACGATTGCTTTACGCGAAATTTTCAGTGAATACGGTCTGCTTAAATACCGTACAATCGTTGAAGTCCGCTGGTTACAAAAGCTTGCTGCAACTGCTGAAATCGCAGAAGTGCCAGCATTCAGCGCAGAAGCTAACCAATTCCTAGACGACCTTGCTGCAAACTTCTCTGAAGAAGACGCGCGCCGAATCAAAGAGATTGAGCGCACAACTAACCACGACGTAAAAGCGGTTGAGTACTTCCTAAAAGAAAAAGTGGCTGATGTTCCTGAACTACACGCAGTAAACGAATTCTTCCACTTTGCTTGTACTTCTGAAGACATTAACAACACTTCACACGCTCTAATGCTTAAAGAAGCGCGTGAAACCGTTATTCTTCCAGAAATCCGCAACCTAATCGACGCAATCAAAGCGCTTGCTGTTGAGTACCGTGATATTCCACTTCTGTCTCGTACACACGGTCAGCCTGCATCTCCATCAACAATGGGTAAAGAGATGGCTAACGTGGCGTACCGTATGGAACGTCAATACAAGCAGATCGAAAACGTTGAGATCCTAGCGAAAATCAACGGCGCAGTAGGTAACTACAACGCACACCTGTCAGCTTACCCAGAACTAGACTGGCACAAGTTCTCTGAAGAATTCATCACTGAATCTCTTGGCGTAACTTGGAACCCATACACAACTCAAATTGAACCACACGATTACATCGCTGAGCTATTCGATGCTGTTGCACGTTTCAACACCATCCTAATCGACTTCGACCGTGACGTTTGGGGTTACATTGCACTAGGCCACTTCAAGCAAAAAACCATTGCTGGCGAGATCGGCTCTTCTACGATGCCACACAAAGTTAACCCAATCGACTTTGAAAACTCTGAAGGTAACCTAGGTCTTGCGAACGCTGTATTCGGCCACCTAGCGCAAAAACTGCCAGTCTCTCGCTGGCAACGTGACCTGACTGACTCAACAGTTCTACGTAATCTGGGTGTTGGTGTTGGCTATGCCGTAATCGCATACACTTCAACGCTAAAAGGCATCAGCAAGCTAGAAGTTAACCGCGATGCGCTTCTGGCTGAACTTGACAAGAACTGGGAAGTACTAGCAGAACCAGTACAAACAGTAATGCGTCGTTACGGCATCGAAAAACCATACGAGAAGCTTAAAGAGCTGACTCGTGGGAAGCGCGTAGATGGCGAAGCGATGCGTAACTTCATCGACGGTCTTGAGCTTCCTGAGCACGAGAAAGCGCGTCTGAAAGAAATGACACCAGCGAACTACATCGGTCAAGCAATCGAGTTGACTGACAAGCTGTAAGGTTCTAGGTTCTAGGTTCTAGGTTCTAGGTTCTAGGTTCTAGGTTCTAAAATGCTAAAGGTTGATGTGAGAACATCAGCCTTTTTTATTGGATCTAGACTATAAAGAGCCCAAACCTTATTGTTTTTTAAAGAATAAGGTTATGGTCCCTACTTCGACACCAAACTTCTTAATTTTAGTCAGGTTAAACACGTGTCTGTTATCTTGACGATAAAGCCAGTCATCAAATGCAACCGTGATGATGGAGTCGTCCATTCTCAACTCAAAATCATACTGCCACTGTAATGCATTACCTTTCTCCTGACCGGTTGCCACGCCAATAATGTCGTCTGCTTTGCCCTCATAACGGTTGTTGTCTTGTCTGGTGATCACCCAAATTCGCTGGTCTACTTCGCCATCATCAAACAAGAAATCTTCAACCAGTGTTAATTTATTACCTTGTACCGTGCCAACAATTTCTACTTCGAATCGTCTGGTTTGTTTATCAGAGTAGTCTTGTACCATTCCCCACGCTTTTACATTGCCATCGAAATAGCCAAATAAGTCAAAGCTGGGCTTCGTCGTCTGGTAATTGTCTAGTTCTGCCGAGCAGGAACTAATAAGTATAGTAACGGCGCTCATCACCAAAACGATGAACAATTTGAAGCTCTTCACTGCGTAACCTGCCCTATTAATTGTTTACGAAGTTTCGGAAACTCGGTTTTAGGCGACAACCAAATGGAGAGGAAAGCATCGTTTAATGCTTCATCTTTGACATAGCCAACCGTTTGAGGATAAGCATCTCCAGAACGACGATAAAAAAGTTGCCCCGTTTTGCCGTCTGTTACGTAGGCAAGTTCGTCGCCCTTTTTAATGCTTGGATACATCATTTTCAGAACAGAGATCCATTGTTGACGAAGGGATCTCTCTATTCCCAGCTTTTGCCACTGCTCATCGGTTACTTCAAGCAACTGCTGTTTAGTGATGTCACGCTGATAATAAATTTCGAGCGCAATTGGATGAGGCGATACGTCAGCACTAACCTGATAACGTCCATCCGGTGCTCTTAACCGTGACTCATAAATATCAAAGATAAACCAAGTCAGTTTTGCTTCACCGACCGTTTTCCATCGACGCCATTCGGCTGTACTCACATGTGTGGTGTCCGCACCCACACTCTGTGCATACAGAGGAATCGGCACGATTAGCCCAGAAAGGAGTAACACGCTAATTAAATTCTTGGTTAACTTTCCCTGTAAGCTTTGCATTTCCATACACCCTGAGTATCAGTAACGTTACGACGAACCATTCCACGAATAAAACCATCAGTGTGAAATAGACATCGTAACCAAATTCAACAGCCTGGAGTTTGTACCCAGCGAAATAACTCGCCGCGCCTCCAATACCACCGATTATTGATACGTATATTTTTGGCAAACGATACAAAACTGATTTTAATTGACAGGCATACCAGGCGAAGACAAACCAAAGGCAAAGAAGCCATACAGGCAGCCATACCGATGGGAATATAAGCAGAGTAAATTGTTGATTCAAACTATCTAAAACCAGCCCGACAAGGGTGACGATAGTGATGACTTTTAGTGAAGCAGCATCCAGTAAGGCACAATAGGCAATAGTGACCAACGTAAAACCAAGGGTAAACCATTGCCACTGATAAGTACCTAGTACCGCAGCAAACCAGCAAACTTGAAACCAAGTTGAAGCAAGCAACACTTTCATGACGAATTATGGACGCTGAAACGTCATGTGTACGGTGCTGATGCTTCGGGCCAGAAACCCGCCCTCACAGTAGCTCAGGTAGTAACGCCACATACGAATAAATTTGTCATCATAGCCATACTCGCGAACTTCTGTTTCAGCCAGATTAAATCGACGATGCCATTCATTGAGTGTCTTTGCGTAATCTAGGCCGATATCGAACAGGTCTCGCACGACAAGATCACTGTACTTTGTTGTCGCTTGAGTCAGAGAGGTCACAGAAGGTAAAAATCCACCTGGGAAAATGTACTTCTGAATAAAATCGACGTTATTGCTGTAATATTCAAAACGCTGATCGGCAATAGTGATCGCCTGGATAGCCATTAAGCCGCCCGGTTTAAGCAGTGATTCACACTTCTTGATGTAAGACGGTAAAAACGCTTTCCCCACCGCTTCAATCATCTCAATAGAAACCAGTTTATCGTATGTACCAGACAGATTTCGGTAATCCTCTTTGAGCAACGTGATTTTATCCGATAAGCCTCTCTCTGCAATCTTACGTTTAGCGTAAGCATGCTGCTCGTCTGAAATGGTGGTGGTGGTTACCTGACAGCCATATTGCTCCGCCATGTATATCGCCATTGCCCCCCAACCTGTGCCAATTTCGATAACATGATCGGTGGGTTGAAGATCGAGCTGCTGACACAAGCGCGCCATTTTATTAATTTGCGCTTGTTCTAATGACTCATCATCTTGTCGATAGAGAGCGGAAGAATAAAGCATGTTGGTATCAAGAAATGACTCATACAACGCATTTCCCAAATCATAGTGTGCATGAATGTTTTGCCGGGATTTATTCTCAGAGTTGCGATTGGCCCAATGGCTGAATTTATATAACAGTTTGGTCAGCCAACTTCCCTTATCTTCAATCTGGTCTAAAGCACGCATATTCAACGCCATTAACTTCATCAACGCCGTTAGATCCGGACTGTCCCACCAGCCATCCATATATGCCTCTCCAGCCGCAATACTACCGCCACGCAACATCCGTGAGTATAAATCAGGATGCTTCACTTCAATCGTCGCCACTACAGGCTTTCCCTGATACATTGCAACTGGTGCGGAAAAGCGTTCGCTGGTGTCTTTATTTTCCGTAGCATAGGTTTCTATCACGGTTAAATTGCCGACTTCCATGTTTTTTAAACATTGAAAGATAACTCTGCGAGCCGCTTTTTGAGTCGTAGTAAGTACTCGCGGTAACGTTATAACGCCACTATTCAACATGCAGAATTCTCCTTATTCTTACTTTCCTTATTTTTCTGTTCTGGTTGGGGGGGATTCACATCCGGGTTTGAATATTTAGGATGAGAATAAAAAGGCGCTCCTTTTACCCAAAGCTTCAAAGCATGCCAGTAAATGCCAAAAACCACTTTTATGGTTTGTATTGGCGTTACGATCAAACACTTTAATAGATTCTTGCCCGACAATGCTTTCGCTTTCATTGCCATGGTGGCATCAAAATGTTTTTCTCCTTTGTGGCACTCTAAATGGATACTGAGTTTGTCCGTTAGCGGCTTAAGCTTCCATAAATACTGTTGATCCATAGGATTAAACGGAGAAACGTGGAACGCTTTATCTTGCTTCCAACCAAAGTGTTCATCGCCTTGATTTGCGGCTACTGCATAGTAATGACGCTCATTCCATGGCGTATTGCTCACTTCCGCCAGCAAATATTTCCACTCTCCCTGCTCGTTATACACATAGTAGAAATTAACCGGACTAAAATAGAGGCCGAGATAGCGCAGATGACAAACTGCCATCACCTTTCCGTTACATCGGACACCAGTAAGTTCAGCGAGTTTGTCTCGTACCGCGTTTTTTAAGTTGCCTTGACCAACGTAATCGCTTCGTTTAAAACGAGCCCAATGCCACCAGCGGGTACCGAATCCCCAAACTTGATTCTCAAGTTGATCAATCTCGTCAACATCAATAGCCGGCATAAACAACGAATAATTCAGCTCATGTAACACTGGGGTGAAACGGCGGTGACGAACGTTGCCAATGAACAACCGACTGTTCAACGTACTAGCCATATTACGCCGCCCCTTTTTGTAACGTGGACACATCGCGCTGCTGGTATTTTGCATCCAGCGCTTTTACCACATCTAATGCACTGCGTACCCCATCTTCATGAAATCCGTTGTACCAGTAAGCGCCACAAAACCACGTATTTGATACTCCCTGAATCTCACTTTTTCGCTGTTGGGCTGAGATAGACTGCGTCGTAAATACCGGGTGATGATAAGTAAACGTGCGCAGAACTTTGCTCTTGTCTATTTGATCCGAACTGTTCAGGGTGACACAGAAAATGTGCTTAGATTGCACCTGCTGAAGGATGTTCATGTTGTAAGTCAGCGAAGGTAAGCGCTGTTGCTCATCAGCTTGCCCTTCCAGCAGATAGTTCCAGGATGCCCAAGCGGCTTTGCGTTTCGGAAGCAGGTTGGTGTCGGTATGAAGCACCACTTCATTTGCTTGATAAGCCATATCACCGAGAATACTTCGCTCCTCATGGCTAGGATCACCCATCATTTTTATTACTTGATCACTGTGGCAGGCAAAGATCACCTCATCAAACCACTCGGTTGTACCGTTCACATGCAATAGAACACGACCTTTACTTCGTGTGACACTTTCAACCGGACTGTTTAAGCGAATATTCTCAGCAAACCCCTTTGTAAGTGGAGGAATGTAAGCGCGAGAGCCTCCCTTAATTACATACCATTGAGGACGATTTGTTACATCTAACAAGCCGTGGTTGAGGAAGAAGCGTAAGAAGAACATCAACGGAAATTGGCGCATGTCTGCGAGCGTAGAAGACCAAATTGCCGCGCCCATAGGAAGAATGTAATTGTCAGTGAAGAACTCACTAAATTTGTGTTCATCGAGAAATTCGCCAAGCGTTTGCAAATTTGCGTTTTCATTGTTGGTGAAGGCTTTCGCTAATTTGTTGAAACGAAGTATCTCGTAGATAAAGTGATAAAACTTTGGATTTAACCAATTACGCTTTTGCGCGAACAGTGTAGAAATCGTGTGTCCATTGTACTCTAACCCGTTCCCGTTGTTACGGACGCTAAAACTCATTTGAGTCGGTACGCCTTCAACACCTATCTCATTCATCATCTTGATAAAGTTAGGATAGGTACGGTCGTTATAAACAATAAATCCCGTGTCGATTGCATAGTCTTTTTCATCAACAGTGATATCAACGGTTGCGGTATGACCACCGATGTAATCATTGGCCTCAAACAAGGTGACGTCATGTTCTTTGTGCAAATAATAACCGCACGTCAGTCCGGATATTCCAGTGCCTACAATTGCGATTTTCATATTTATTCCTCTTTACGACACGAGTTTACGCGTTAAGCGAGCTTGCCAGCTGTACGGAAACAATGAAATGAAGCGAAGAATTCTGGTAAATCCTGCAGGGAAATAGATGTAACTTTTATTGGACGACAGTTGCTTTCTTATCGATTCTGACGCCTGCTTTGCAGAGATAATCATTGGCATTTCAAAAGTGTTTCTGTCTGTCAAAGGCGTTTCCACGAAACCAGGAAACACTGTCACTACTTTGATGCCTTTCTTTTGAAGATCGATACGAAGTGATCTCGCGAAATAACTCACTGCCGCTTTCGATGCGCCATATGCTTCCGCTCTTGGTAATGCGACTTCGGACGCAATAGAACCTACAATCACGACTCGGTGTCCGCGCTTAAATCGGGACTGACAAGCTTCAACACAATTCGCTACCCCGACAACATTGACGTTAAGTACGCGCGCCATGAGTTTCGCGTCTACCTCGCCGTTATCCATATACTCACAATCGCCCGCATTGAAAATCCAGATGTCAGGTACAACGTTCAGCGATGAAAGAACACGCATAGTTTCATCATAATCTGTTACGTCAAATCGCAGCGGACTGATAAGTGATGACTGATTGCTAAGTTCCTCCAGCACACTCTCATTGCGCCCACATGCAATCACATGCCAGCCTGATTGTGCATAATCCAGAGCAAGCTGCTTGCCTATGCCAGAAGTGGCTCCGGTGATCAAAACTGCACTGCTCATTGCCCTAACCTCTGTTTCACAGCTTTTACCAATACTCCAATCAGAGGTAAGTTTTCATAAACCATCTCACCCATATCAAAGTAATCCCGGTGATAAACAACCTGCTCCTGAGAGAATTTGAGATGAGAAGCACCATTAACCAATATCGGTTGGTTGCTTTTAAGCTTGGGGTGCTGGAGTTCCATGGACCACGTAATGAACCCACTGTCTCCGACCTGTTGCTGTTCATGAATGATGAACTCACACTTGGTTACGTTGACATACAGTGTCTGAAAGTATTCGCAAAGTGCACGCCTGCCTTCTAGCCTGTGAGCTGAATCTTCGAATACCACTTCAGGGTGATACACCTCGTTAAGCAGGTGTAAGTTATGTTTGTCGAGCTTATGGTAAAGATCGACAACAGTCCCTATCTCCATTCCTTGGCTCCTACTCTAGTCAAAGTTATACAAAAATATCTTACGTACAACTTAGCTCAATAGCACAAAGTTGTACAAAAAATATTTTGTATAACTTTGTTACTTCAGATTGATACGTGATAGAGAAAGGTAACGATCAGACAGACGAAAAAAAGGCTTGGTAAAAACCAAGCCTTTTCAGAAAATTGTTCGAAATTCGATTAGTACTGTTGATTGCGTAACGCGTTAATACGTTTATCTAGTGGCGGGTGGCTCATTAGTAGCTCTGTAAGAGACTGCTTACCGTTGATGCCAAATGCCATCATTGTGCCATCTAGCTTCGATTCTTGGCTCATTTTCAAGCGCTCAAGTGCCGCAATCATTTTTTCTTTACCCACTAATTGCGCTGCGCCTGCATCTGCATGAAACTCACGATGACGGCTGTACCACATAGTGATAAAGCTCGCTAAGAAACCAAACACCAATTCCAGTACCATCGACACGCCAAAGTACACCATCATGTTTGAGCCCTGACCTTCTTCATCATCGTTTGAAGAAACAATGTTAGCGATAAAACGCGATAAGAAGATAACAAACGTGTTCACGACACCTTGCATCAGCGTCATTGTGACCATGTCACCATTCGAAATGTGGCTCACTTCGTGGGCTAAAACCGCTTCAGCTTCGTCACGAGTCATGTTGTGTAACAGGCCCGTTGAAACAGCAACCAAAGAATCATTACGCTTTGCTCCTGTCGCGAAAGCGTTAATGTCTGGCGAGTCGTAGATCGCCACTGTTGGCATACCAATTCCCGCTTGTTGAGCCTGACGGCTAACCGTTTCCAATAACCAGTGTTCTGTTTCGTTACGCGGACTCTCGATAACCATGCCACCAACCGAGCGCAGTGCCATACCCTTAGACATCATTAACGAAATCAATGCACCACCAAATCCGAAGACCGCCGCCATTACCAACAGACCTGACAGACTTCCAGGCTGCATTCCGGTGGTCGCATAAACAATATTCAGAACAACACTAAGGACTAGAACGACAGCCAGGTTAGTTACTAGGAATAACATAATTCGCTTCATTACTTTTCTCCGAGGAAGCTTATTGTTGTAAAGCCGATCCCACTGGGTTTCGAGCTTCGTTGCGTTATAGATATAGTCTAACTAGGTTAAAAACAAGGTTAAGCAATAAATTGCAACATTTGTTTTCTCCAATGAAATAACTCGTATATTTTTATAGCTTAAAAACAGTATATTAGCGTGATTTTAGACTTTGGTCTTATTGTACCCGTGTGTCAGCGTGCTAAATTCAAGTCAGATGAACGATACAAAGCCTACTCCAAGAGCTTAACGAAGCCGAGTAGCTTGAAACTTCCATGTCTTGAGGGAAAAACCATGGCGGAAACTAACGACTATCAAATGGCTATTGATTTACTACGCTGTCACCTAGGTATCTCAGAGGATGAGGCAAAACAACAGCTTGGCATTTCGACAGAAGATCACATGACTAAGCGTATCGCGGAAACGCAACAAGCCCTAATGGGACTTAGTAACGAAAAGTAAACCGAACTCAGGTTGAAGATGAAATCAAAAAGGGCTGCAATTAAATTTTGCAGCCCTTTCGGTATCTAACATTGTTGATATTGGGAGATTAAATTTTTAGCAAAGGTTCGACGTTAATATACTTGCCTAGTTCTTGACGCTTAGCGCTCGGAACGTAAGGAATTTCACCTAATTTCGGAGTATCTAATCGTGCCTCCAGCATCTCAATGATGTCAGCATAATGCTCAGTACCCGGATTCACGCGGTTAGCTACCCACCCGACTAGATTTAAACCGTCAGCCCGAATAACCTCTGCAGTTAACAACGCATGGCTTAAACAACCGAGTTTAATACCGACCACTAACACGACTGGAAGCTGCTCTTGTTTCACCCAAGTCGAGAGAAAATCTGTATCAGATACAGGGACACGCCAACCACCGGCTCCCTCCACCAATACAACGTCTGCTTGCTCTTTATGCTGGGCCAATTTTTCAGCTAACAAATCGTAATCAATTTCAACATGCTCGTGCTTTGCTGCTATATGTGGTGACGTTGGCAACTCCAGCGGGTATGGATTGATATCGTCATAAGCAACTTCTACCGTCGCTGCTTTTTGTAAATGCAAGGCATCGGAGTTACGCCAACCTTGTTCTGTCTTTTCGCTTCCTGCTGCCACTGGCTTGTAACCAATGGTGTTTAACCCTTTTGCCGCTAACGCTTGCAGAATGGCTTTAGACGCTACCGTTTTTCCTACATCAGTATCCGTACCAGCAATAAAAAAAGCATCAATCATAGATGTATTACTCCAAAACAAACCTGATAAGTTGCAGGTAAAAGACCTTTATTGTTTTTAAAATTTTGGTACTCGCGCTCAACGCGTAATAAAATGCGGCGACTCGTCAGTGCGGGTGAACGCCCACTAACGTGAGTTGCACCGATACCCTTGAGGTCTCGCATTACAGAAAACGCCGAGTCGTACCAAACTGTGATGGAGGTCAAGTCTAGTTGATGGTTTTGGCATTGAGATTGCGCCAACGCAATTTTTACCTGATTGATAGTGATAAAGTCATTGACGTGTTGATATGCATCAATTTTTTTCCACGAATCACGTAGCTCATAAAGTGAGCCATCAATTAAAGTAGAGAACAAACCAGCCCCACCTTTTTTGAGAACTCGGCGTACTTCGCTCAACGGATAGCTTAAATCGCAGCACCACTGAAGCGCCAGGCTTGAAAAGACATAATCAAAGCTTCCACTCTCAAAAGGCAAGTTTTCTGCGTCTGCTAAGACATAGCTCGCCCTGTCATCTCCGCAGCGTTGCTGAGCTTTGTTTAACATCTCTTGTGAGATATCAACACAAACCACGACCGCACCACGTTGTTGCAGTAACGCTGAAAAATATCCCGTCCCACAACCAAGATCCAACACACGCTGTCCTGATAAATCGACTGGAAGTTTTGCTAATAATCGATGTCCCACATCTCGCTGAAAAGCCGCATGCTTGTCGTAAGTCTCAGCCGCTTTTCCAAAAGACGTCGCGATAGCTTGTTTATCTTGCACCTCAAGATCAGATGCTATCTGTTTTGCATATTCCATTACTGCGCTCCCAATGCTTGTTTAAGTGCGTGAGACAGTGTTTTTATTTGATCTTTGGTGTGGTTAGCCGTCAAAGTGATACGTAAACGAGACGTACCTGCCGGTACCGTAGGCGGTCGAATAGCCGTGACCCAAATGCCATTTTTCCGACAAGACTCGCCTACGCGCATCGCTTGCTCCGATTCACCAATGATAAAAGGTTTAATCGGTGTCAGCGTATCAACAAAACCTTCGATGTCTTGTAAACACTCACGATAGTAATCACTTAACTCGGTCAGTTTTTCACGTCGCCAACCTTGTTGTTGCACGATAGAGACTGCATGCGTTAACGCAAAAGCTTGTGCTGGCGGCATTGCCGTCGAATACACATGATGTCTTGCGAACTGCGTCAGAAAATCACCTGTCATTCGATCACACAAGATTGCAGCACCAGACATACCAAATGCTTTACCAAATGTGACAACCAGAATTTCAGGTTTTACGTTAGCGCGTTCACAGGAACCGCCACCAGTATCACCTAGAACACCAATGCCGTGAGCATCATCCACAGCCAGCCAGGCATCATTGGCTTGGGTGAGTTTTGCAATCTCTTCAAGGGGCGAGTAATCACCATCCATACTGAAGACGCCTTCCGTCACCACGAGATGATTACTTCCCCTATCGAGAAGTGAGCTAAGGTGATTAAGATCGTTGTGTTTAAAGCGTTTCATTTTGGCCGGAGACAAAGCCCCGGCTTCCATCAAAGACGCGTGATTAAGTCTGTCTTGCAGTAATACATCGGACTTTTCTAGTAAGGTAAACAGCAATGCCTGATTTGCACTGAATCCAGAACCAAACAATATCGCTCGTTCATAACCCAGCCACTCGGTCAGTGCAGCTTCTAAATTACTGTGTGCTGCACTAAAGCCAGTGACCATAGGCGAAGCCCCACTGCCACTGCCATACACGCTTAGTCCTTGTTGCCAGGCACGCACCAGTGCTTGATCATTGGCTAAGCCAAGATAATCGTTACTCGAAAAGTTGATATAGCGTTTGCCTTCGTGTTCCAGAATAGATTGGTTACCGGCAAACACTAAGTTCAACGAGCGATTCAGCCCCTGCTCTTTGCGATGAGAAATCGCTGATTCGATACGAGATTTAAACGGTAGCATCGTAGAAAAGATCGTCTTTTGCCGGACGAGCTGCGACACGCTCTACCACGCGATCAAGCAATTCGTTCTCTTCAATTTCATCTGGCTTCTGAGAAACTTCCTGGCTGTTTATACCCAGTTTCTTGAAAAGCATCATATCTTTATCTTCAGAAGGGTTTGGTGTTGTCAGTAGCTTACAACCATAGAAAACCGAGTTCGCACCTGCCATGAAACATAGCGCTTGCATCTGCTCGTTCATATTCTCACGACCAGCCGATAAACGGACTGCCGACTGAGGCATCATGATGCGTGCGATAGCGATAAGACGAATAAAATCAAAGGGCTCAACATCTTCAACTTTTTCTAGCGGCGTACCTTTCACTTTAACCAGCATGTTGATTGGCACACTTTCTGGGTGAGTGGGTAGGTTCGCCAGCTCTACTAATAGACCAGCGCGATCATTTGCACTCTCGCCCATGCCAATGATACCGCCAGAGCAGATTTTCATCCCTGCATCACGGACATGAGACAAGGTATCCAATCGATCCTGATAAGTACGAGTCGTGATGATATTGCCGTAAAACTCAGGTGAAGTGTCTAAGTTGTGGTTATAGTAATCCAGACCTGCATCCGCAAGTTGCTTCGCTTGATCGGGAGTCAGCATACCCAGCGTCATACAGGTTTCTAGCCCCATGTCTTTCACGCCTTTGATCATATCCGTTAAATGTGGCATGTCGCGCTCTTTCGGATTCTTCCATGCTGCGCCCATACAGAAACGAGTAGAACCTGCATTCTTTGCTTTTTGTGCAGCGTCGAGTACGCGCTCAACTTCCATCAGACGCTCCTTTTCGATGTCTGTGGTGTATCTGGCACTTTGAGGACAATACTTACAGTCTTCTGGGCATGCGCCCGTCTTGATCGATAGCAGAGTGCTAACTTGAACATGGTTGGTTTGTTGATATTGACGGTGAACAAGCTGAGCTTCGAACAGAAGATCCATGAATGGTTTTTCCATTAGCGCTCGCACTTCAGCATGCGTCCAGTTATGACGAACTTCCACGTGTATTCCTTAGGTCACTTTTTTTGTTGTGTTGACAGTCTACTGAGTCTAGATAAACTGTCAACATAAGCAAAAACAACAAAGTTTACATATGGTTGTTTTTTAATCTGCATTAGAATTGGAACTACACATGGATCTAGCCTTCGACCGCCAGCATATCTGGCATCCCTACACTTCGACACTTACACCTCTGACCTGTTATCCAGTCGCTTCCGCGCAAGGTGTACATATCAATTTAGAAGATGGGACCCAATTAGTTGACGGCATGTCTTCCTGGTGGTCAACAATTCACGGATACAATCACCCGCATTTAAATCAAGCAGCGCACCAGCAAATTGACCAAGTTTCTCATGTCATGTTTGGCGGTATAACTCATCAACCAGCGATCAATTTGTGTAAAAAGCTTCTTACTCTTGCACCCAAAAACCTTGAGCATGTCTTTCTGGCCGATTCAGGGTCCGTAGCCGTGGAAGTCAGTCTGAAAATGGCCCTCCAATATTGGCATGCGAAAGGCGAACACAGGCCCAAATTTCTTACCCTAAAACACGGTTATCATGGTGATACGTTTGCAGCGATGTCGGTTACAGACCCTGACAATTCAATGCACTCGCTATACAAAGGCTTTTTGCCAGAGCATATCTTCGCAGACTCTCCGGCCGGTGGTTATTGGGATGAATGGAATCCAGACGACTTGATCGATTTTGAAGAGAAGATCACTCAGCATCACCAAGATCTCGCAGCGGTGATCCTCGAACCCATCGTACAAGGCGCGGGAGGTATGCGTATTTACCACTCCGAGTTTCTTAAAGGTGTCAGAGCACTCTGTGACAGGTATGGTCTGTTATTGATTGCAGATGAAATAGCGACTGGCTTCGGGCGTACCGGAAAGCTATTTGCTTGTGAGCATTCATCAATCCAGCCTGACATCCTCTGCGTTGGCAAAGCGCTGACTGGCGGCTACATGACGCTATCAGCCACCCTTGCAACCAAGCATATTGCTGATACCGTTTGTGGTGGTGAAGCTGGCTGCTTTATGCATGGTCCGACATTCATGGGTAACCCTCTCGCTTGTGCTGTAGCAACGGCAAGTTTGGAACTTATTGAGCAAGGAGAATGGGAACAGCAAACCAAGCAAATTGAGACACTATTTTCTGAATTGTTACCCAAGTTGGAGCAATACGATTTGGTAAAAAATACTCGTTGGCTCGGAGCAATAGGCGTTGTAGAAACTCACCGCCCCGTCAACATGGAAGCGATTCAGGCACTGTTTGTTGAGCATGGGGTTTGGATTCGTCCTTTTGGCAAACTGATTTATATGATGCCGCCGTTTATCAGCAAACCACAGCACATTGAAAAACTGGTGAATGCGATTGAAGCGGCGCTTCAAAATGAAAACTGCTTTGTATAACCACAACACAGCGGTTTTGGATCACTAAATATTAAAAAACCCAGCTCGAAAGCTGGGTTTTGATGTTCTATTGGTTAATGAATTAACCGATGTGCGTTGCGCCGCCCATGTACTTTTGAAGTACAGTTGGGATCGCAATGCGGCCGTCTGCTTCTTGGTTGTTTTCAAGGATAGCAACCATTGTACGACCTACCGCAAGGCCAGAGCCGTTTAGCGTGTGTACAAGCTCAGGTTTCTTCTCAGCTTTACGACGGAAACGCGCTTGCATACGACGAGCCTGGAAGTCCCACATGTTAGAACATGAAGAGATTTCACGGTAAGTTTCTTGAGCAGGAACCCAAACTTCCAGGTCATAAGTCTTACGAGCACCGAAGCCCATATCGCCTGTACACAGAACCACTTTACGGTAAGGCAATTCCAGAAGTTGAAGCACTTTCTCAGCGTGACCAGTTAGCTCTTCAAGAGCATCCATTGAATCTTCTGGCTTAGTGATTTGTACTAGCTCAACTTTGTCGAACTGGTGCATACGAATCAGACCACGAGTATCACGACCGTAAGAACCCGCTTCTGAACGGAAACATGGCGTGTGCGCTGTCATTTTAAGCGGTAGATCAGCTTCATCAGTGATAGTGTCACGAACAAGGTTCGTTACTGGCACCTCTGCAGTAGGGATCAGAGACAATTTACGTGGCTCTTCATCACTTACTTTTTCAGCTAGCGGCTCAGTATGGAACAGATCTTTACCAAACTTAGGTAGCTGACCTGTACCAAACAGGCTGTCAGCGTTTACTAAGTATGGTACGTACATTTCAGTATAACCGTGTTCTTCTGTATGAAGATCTAGCATGAACTGAGCAATTGCGCGGTGTAGGCGTGCAAACTGGCCTTTCATGACGATGAAACGAGCGCCAGTGATCTTAGTTGCACTTGCGAAATCCAGGCCATCACCCATTTCACCAAGGTCAACGTGGTCTTTTACTTCAAAGTTGTAAGTCTTCGGCTCACCCCAACGAGCAACTTCTACGTTGTCGTTTTCATCTTTACCATCCGGCACTTCATCCGCAGGGATGTTAGGAACAGAAAGCGTGATCTCGTCTAATTGAGCCATTACTTGGTCAAGTTCAACTTTTTTCGCATCAAGATCGCTACCTAGTGTACCGATTTGCTTCTTGATCTCTTCTGCGCCTTCTTTGTCGCCAGCCGCCATTTTTTGGCCGATTTGCTTGGAGATGGAGTTACGCGTGGATTGTAAATTTTCAACTTCTACTTGAATGGACTTACGTTGTTCTTCAAGTTTACGAATAGTTTCTACGTCTAGCTTAAAGCCACGACGCGCAAGTTTTGCAGCTGTTTCATCCAGCTCAGTTCGAAGTAATTTAGAATCCAGCATTGTTAATCCTATGCTTTTGTAGTTGTGAAATCGCGTGCCAACATCTTGCTGGTACGCTATAAAAATTTACCGAATAAATGTATCCAAAAACGCCTACTTTTCATAGCGCTTTTGTTGGCTATTTGCGTCTAAACTAGCCAAGTAATCTAACTTTTCGCCGATTTTGGTTTCGAGACCGCGATTCGTCGGCTGATAGTACTTACGTTCCACCATTTCCGGCGGCAGATACTTTTCGCCAGCGGCGTATGCGCCAGGTTCATCGTGAGCATAGCGATATTCAGCGCCATAACCCATGTCTTTCATCAAACTTGTTGGTGCATTTCGCAAATGATGAGGCACCTCGTATTCTGGCAAGTTATGCGCATCTGATAATGCCTGCTTCCAAGCCACATATACGGCGTTGCTCTTAGGCGCACAGGCTAGGTAAACGATCGCTTGAGCAATCGCCCTCTCCCCCTCAGCGGGACCAACACGAGTAAAACAGTCCCATGCAGAGAGCGCCACTTGCATAGCACGAGGGTCCGCATTGCCGACATCTTCCGAAGCTATCGCTAATAATCGTCTCGCAATGTACAGCGGGTCACAGCCTGCTGCGATCATCCGCGCAGCCCAATACAACGCCGCATCCGGGTTGGAACCACGAATCGATTTATGAACCGCAGATATCAAATCGTACCAGATATCCCCTTTGTTATCGAAGCGAGAAACTTTTTCGCCTGCAACTTCAGCCAACAACTTCAGCGTAATCTCTTTTTCACCCTGAGCATTGTCTTCCGCCATATCGTAGAGCAGTTCAAGGTAATTGAGCGACATTCTCGCATCACCATTGACTAACTCGGCAAGCCTTTCTAGAACGTTATCGGCAAAATGAGCAGGTATATCGCCTAACCCTCGTTGCTTGTCACCTATCGCCTGATTTAACGCGAGCAAGATTTCACTTTTGTCTAATGAGGTGAGCTTGTAGACACGAGCCCGTGATAACAAAGCGTTGTTGAGTTCGAACGAAGGGTTTTCAGTTGTCGCGCCAATAAAGGTAACGGTGCCATCTTCGATATGAGGTAGGAACGCGTCTTGCTGAGACTTGTTGAAGCGATGCACCTCGTCGACAAACAAGATAGTGCGGCGACCTGCCATTTTATTTTCACGCGCTTTTTCAATCGCAGCGCGGATTTCTTTCACACCCGAAGTAACGGCAGAAACACGCTCTACTTCTGCATTGGCGTAATTGGCAGCAACTTCAGCTAGCGTAGTTTTGCCCGTTCCTGGAGGCCCCCACAAAATCATCGAGTGGATATGCCCCGCTTCCAACGCACGACGCAATGGTTTTCCATGACCTAAAATATGCTGCTGCCCGATGTACTGCTCCACGGTTTGGGGCCTCATACGCGCAGCAAGGGGACGAAAATCTTCGTCCCCTGAGAAATCTAATGTGTAATTTGACACGACCAATTAGTTCCTTTGGTCATCCACTTCCACACCTTTTGGAATAGTGAATGTAAATCTGTTTGCTTTTGGTTTTCCAAGCTTCACATTGCTGAACTTGAACAAACCTTTCTGACCATCTTGCTCAATCACATTGAAGCCTTTCACAATACCTTTTGCATCAATATTGATCTGGAAACGGCCTTGTGTGGAGTCAACGGCGGTAGGAATCAGAGTAAAGTCGTTACCTTTCTGTGAAACCGTGTAATTATCCCAATCACTGGCACGATTACGTGTTAACAGCACAAATGGTGTCTGCTCGGCAGCTTGTTCCTGCCAGTAAATGCTGACCTGTTCAATAAATGGGCTGTAGTACCATAATGTTTTACCATCAGAAACCAACAGGTTTTCATCTGGGAGTGTGGTGCTCCAGCGGAAAAGACTAGGACGAGCAATTTCAACGGTACCCTCGCCTTCCATTACCGTCTCACCTTCAGGGCTGATAACTTGCTGAGAGAAAGTAGCACTAAACCCTTCATTCATTGATAAACGCTTACTTAACTCCGCTTTTGGAGACGCTGCATTGGCAGCTGAGAAAAGAGAAAAGCTTAAAACAAGCGCAGAGAACAGTTTCGCTGAAAATCGTTTTTTCATTCAAATACCTATCACGGGGTCGAAAGACCTAAAGTTACTCACCTCTTTTGGACTGAGGTGAGTAGGACAAGTTCATTAATCTTTTGGCGGAGCTGGAGCCAGAACTTCACGGTTACCGTTGTGACCTGGTGCACTGACAATGCCTTGAGCTTCTAGTTGTTCAACGATTCGCGCAGCTCGGTTGTAGCCAATCTTAAATCGACGCTGCACACCAGAAACCGAACCACGGCGAGACTGAACCACATGTTCGACAACTTGGTCAAATAATGGATCCACTTCTTCATCTGACTCCATTTGCTCACCTGGTAGTAAGCTTTCCGGACTTTGGTCGCCACTGATAATCTCGTCGATATAGTTTGGCTTGCCTCGTGCTTTCCAGTTGTTCACAACGGCGTGAACATCATCATCCGAGGCAAATGCTCCGTGTACACGTGTCGTATGGCTCGAACCCGGAGGCAGGTACAGCATATCACCCATACCCAATAGCGATTCTGCACCACCTTGGTCCAGGATTGTGCGCGAGTCAGTTTTAGTCGATACGGTAAATGCAACACGCGTTGGAATGTTGGCTTTGATTAGACCAGTAATAACATCAACCGATGGACGCTGAGTTGCAAGAATCAAGTGAATACCCGCCGCACGTGCTTTCTGAGCCAAGCGCGCGATCAGTTCTTCGACTTTCTTACCGACGACCATCATCAGGTCAGCGAATTCGTCAACAACCACAACGATGTAAGGTAATTTTTCTAACAACGGCGGCTCAGTATCCATGCTGTCGCCTTCTTGCCAGAATGGATCGTGAATTGGATGTCCCGCTTCTGTGGCCATCTTCAACTTCTCGTTAAAGCCTTTTACGTTCCGCACGCCTAGCGTTGACATCAATTTGTAACGACGCTCCATCTCACCCACACACCAGCGTAGTGCGTTTGAGGCGTCTTTCATGTCGGTTACAACTTCAGACAGAAGATGAGGTATACCTTCGTAAATCGAAAGTTCCAACATTTTCGGGTCAATCATGATAAAGCGCAGATCTTCCGGAGATGCCTTATAAAGCATACTCAGGATCATGACGTTCACACCGACCGATTTACCAGAACCTGTCGTACCCGCAACCAGCACGTGTGGCATTTTGGCGATGTCGGCAATCACAGCTTCACCAGCGATGTCCTGACCAAGTACCACAGTCGTCGGCGACTTAGCTTGCGCAAACTGTGGGCTACTGATGACATCTGAAAGATATACCGTCTGGCGACTCATGTTTGGCAGTTCCAGACCGACATAAGGTTTACCTGGAATCACTTCGACTACACGAACTGCCATCGCAGATAGTGCACGAGCCAAATCCATTGAGAGTCCAGAAATACGGCTGACTTTCACACCCGGAGCCAAATCTAGCTCGAAGCGTGTAATAACCGGACCAGGATAAATACCCACTACGTCGGCTTTAATTTTGTAATCCGCGAGCTTACTTTCGACCAATCGAGCAACCTGCTCTAATGCCTCGCGATCAATAAAGTTCTCGCGTTTCTCTGGATGGTAAAGAAGCTCTAATGTCGGCAGTGGTTCTGTCGGAACTGGCAGGTTCTCTTCTTGTTTCATCAAAAACGGGTTCTGAGTCGCAGCAACTTTCGCCTGTGCGTTCGAAACCAGATGCTGGAACGCGGCCACATCCTCATCGCTTTCATCGACCTCTTCTACTTCAACCATCGGATCTGGCTCAAATGTCGACGTATGCTGAACTGCTGGTTGAGCAGCATACTGTGTATGTTGAGGAGTCGCTGATGTACGTGCGCTTTGCGTAGGCTGCATAAACGGCATAGATTGCGGCGCGACATACTCATCTTCGTCGTCGAGGAGATCAAAGTCTGAAATCGTTGGTTCAATATGCTGACCAGGTTCTGTTTGCTCGGAAATGTTATCCAAAGCCGAGGTATCAATCATCGGCTCATCATAGGCCACTGCTTCATATTGAGATACCTGCTCCTGTTCAGCAGCAAATTGAGCATATTGCGAGTAATCAGGCTCGATATGAGTTGATTCGCTTCCGGTCTCTTCTTCTGTAGCTGAGTTGACGGGCTCAGCATAAGAGGAAAGAGTCTGAGTGAATGGTTGAGCGGGTTGCTCCTCTGTCGCCCAATCGTCCGCTTGCTGAGCAGCGGCTTCAAGCTCTTCGATCGTCACATTGAGCTGTTTAGTGCGGTCGACCAATGGATCAACATTTTTGGTGTTGATGGCCTGCACTTGCGGCTCAGTGTTAGCAAAAACAGGGGCCATACGTGCGGCCACTGCGGTTTCAATAGGTACCGTCGAATCAACGACTCGTTTTGCCACCGGTTTCTCAGTTTGAGCTTGTGGCATATAGATAGGATACTCGTGTGGAACCGCTTCTTCTTTCGACTCATCAATATCATACGCCGTCAAATGTGGGAGTTGCTCTTCATCCACCTCATCTAGGGTGCGTTTAGTAACAACTTTGTCTTCGACAAGCGCATCAAGCTGCGGTTCTAGTATTTCCTGCTTAGAGCCTCGCAGTGTATTGGCGATCCCGTTGATAATACCTAGCGAACGGTCTCCCAACCACTCGACAATATTTAACCAAGAGATACCCGTGAACAAGGTGAAACCAGCTCCCCAAAGAAACAGCAGGACAAGCGTAGTACCTAACACATTGAGCGTCGGAAGTGCCAAGCTAGTAAGCACGTCGCCCACGACACCACCCGATGAGAAATACCAGATATCATCAAAGTTAATATCTGCTAGTCCACAACTGGTCATGATAAGAATCGTGAGGCCAAGTAGTCTGGTACCCCACAACATGAGATCGATCGACTCATCTTCGTCACGTTTGCGACAAATTACCCATGCAGCTGCGGCCAATAGGAAAGGCACAGGATAGGCAAGTGAGCCAAAAGTAAAAAATAGCGTATCGGCGAGCCATGCGCCAAACAGGCCGCCAGCGTTATCGATCTCTCCCCCCCACGCAGTTTGGGACCAGGAAGGATCGGCCGGACTAAAGGTAAACAACGCGACAGCGAGCAATATCGAGCTTAGAACGCCAACGATAAAGCAGCACTCTTTTAAGCGTTGGAAGCCACTTAAACGTGAAGACTGAGGCTCTTCACTGGTTTTGATGATGGTTTCGACTTTCTTTGCGTTCTCTCTGAACATAAATCAACTTGAATATGGAAATGAATTAGGAATTTGCAAAACATTCCGAGCGGCATCTAGCCGCTCGGTAAATTGATTTAACCATATCAAAGAGAAAAACCCAATGAATCTCTGTCGAAAGCGGAAGCATATACCGCTTTCTTTGCAAGAAATTAACGAGTTTTAATCACAAGCTGGTTAGATTGTTTCACTTCTTCCATAACAACGTACGTACGAGTGTCGTTTACACCAGGTAAACGTAGTAGCGTATCGCCAAGTAGACGACGATAAGCCCCCATATCTGATACACGAGTTTTAAGAAGATAGTCAAAGTCACCTGATACTAAATGACACTCTTGAATGTCATCCAGTTTTTGAACCGCAGTGTTAAACTGCTCGAACACGTCCGGCGCACCTCGGTTTAACGTAATTTCAACGAACACTAATAGTGAAGCATCCAAAAACTGCGGGTTCAGCAACGCAGTATATCCTGTGATGTACCCCTGACGTTCTAATCGACGCACACGCTCCAAACATGGTGTTGGTGATAACCCAACACGTTTTGAAAGTTCTACGTTTGAAATACGACCATCTTTCTGAAGTTCATTCAGAATATTGCGGTCGATACGGTCTAGATCCTTGGACGGCTTTTTATAGTTGTCTGCCATTTTTTATTCCACCTTATTACTTCCTTGCAAAGAAATATACTACAACTTTTTAATATTTGGTGCCAAATATTGAAAATCTATAACTATACTAGTTATTAATTCGACAATAACACCCTACAAACAGTTAATACAACCATTATGTAAAGAGGATTCAGGATGATCATTGGCGTACCTAAGGAAATCAAAAACCACGAGTATCGTGTGGGCATGATCCCAGCTAGCGTGAGAGAACTCATCTCACATGGTCACCAAGTTTTAGTTGAGACCAACGCAGGTGCCGGCATTGGTTTTTCAGACGATGATTACATCGCTGTCGGCGCATCCATTCTCCCGAATTCTGCTGACGTTTTCGCGCAAGCAGATATGATAGTAAAAGTAAAAGAACCCCAAGCAATCGAAAGAGCAATGCTCCGCGAAGGGCAAATTTTATTTACCTATTTACACCTAGCACCAGATTTTCCACAAACTGATGAGCTAATCAAGAGCAAAGCTGTCTGTATAGCCTATGAGACTGTAACAGATAATATGGGTCGTTTGCCACTGTTAGCACCAATGTCTGAAGTAGCAGGTCGGATGTCTATCCAGGCTGGTGCACAAACGTTGGAAAAATCTCAAGGCGGTCGTGGTTTACTGCTTGGCGGAGTACCCGGAGTTGCGCCAGCAAAAGTGGTCATAGTGGGTGGCGGTGTCGTTGGGGCGAATGCTGCTCGTATGGCACTGGGTCTACGTGCTGACGTTACAATTCTTGACCGTAATATAGATACACTGCGTAAACTGGATGAAGAATTCCACGGTCAAGCGAAAGTGATTTATTCTACAGAAGACGCTATAGAGAAGCATGTTCTGGAAGCGGACCTTGTCATTGGTGCGGTTTTAATACCCGGCGCTGCAGCTCCTAAGTTAGTTAAAAAAGAACACATTGCAAAGATGAAGCCAGGCTCCGCGGTGGTTGACGTCGCTATAGACCAAGGCGGCTGCTTTGAAACTTCGCACGCAACCACTCACGCGGACCCCACTTATATCGTTGATGAAGTCGTTCATTACTGCGTGGCCAACATGCCTGGCGCAGTAGCTCGTACTTCAACTTTTGCCCTAAACAATGCCACTTTGCCTTACATTCTGAAACTGGCAAACAAAGGGTACCAACAAGCTCTTCTAGACGATAAAGGCTTCCTTGAAGGCTTAAACGTGATCCACGGTAAAGTAACATGCAAAGAAGTGGCTGAAGGTTTTGGTCTAGAGTACGTAGAACCAGAGCAAGCGATTGCCATGTTCAGTTAATGATCAAATAAATCAACTTTGTCACGTTTTGTTTACAAAAGTCCACCGCCGAGTGGGCTTTTTCATATAGAACCCTTAGCTATAACAGATAACTATTTCTTATATGCACAAAGCAAAATATTTCGAGGAGTAACAGATTTAGCGCAAAACTCCAGCAATCTGGCACGATAACCTCGTTCTTCAAGATAAAGTGCTTTATCTAAAGCAAGCCAGATCTCTAAAGGTCGCTGAAACACCAGTTGAATTAAGCTCATTCTTTCCATCTGCCAAAAACGTGCTTCAGCTAATGCTTCAAACTGATCGAAGTCGATTTTTCGATTCATCGTGATTCCTTTTTGCTCAGCAGCCCAAAGGCAAAAAGCTTCAAATCCCTCACTCAATTGCGATTTACGAATGCTTGGTACAGGCTGATATTCATCAAAACCCAGTACCTGCCGAGTGATCAAATCGAAACCCAGCCTGAAAACCATCTCTCGTTGACGATGACGGCGTACCCTTTCACCGCCCGTCACAGTTTGTTGCAGCGGGATGCGAAGCTCCTGTTTGGAGAGAATCAACGTTGAAGTTTGACCAGCTTCAGACAGTGCCTGATAAGCCACCCCTTGAATCAAGTGGTAACAACAAGGAGAAATGGTCATTGCCGCGACGCCACTTTCACAACCATACTGGAGCAAACGCACATGCAGGTCACCGCAGGCATGCAGAGCGACGGCATGCTGTGTTGGCTTAAATACCGCTTTCGCTGAAGCGTGGAATGCATCGCCTTGAATAAAGGCCATTTTCCAGTGATGCTCATCCGCAATCTGCTGACCTGAATCGCATAGCGCTTGCTGATATTCAAAGCTAGTAACCGGCTGCTCCGTTTGCGTGGTGAGAATTCGCCCTAGATACCCTTTACCTGAACACCACTCAAGCCATTCTTCACCGCGATGATTCAAGATGGCCGCTTCTCCCATCGCAACAATTTGCTCAAGTTTACGTCCGGGAATACCGCTGTCTAACCCTCTTTCGAGCTCTAAACCACTGAGCGATATGGCATCCAGTTGGGTGCAGTCTGCTAGTTTCTGCAGTACTGGTAAATAAAGGCTGATTTCAGCCAAAGCTTGTTCCGGCTTTGTTTTTAAACGTTCAATTTGCAGGGGAGAAAGCGTCGCTAACCACTGACAAAGATTGGGGTACTGCTCTTGCCAGGGTAATGCTGAATGAATACTGCTTTGGAATGGATCGAATCGCCATAACGATTGGTGTTCAATCAAGCAGTCATTAATAAATTGGAATTGAGTGTTCATTAATACCAATATCAGTCATTTAATTATCAAAAAATTGCACAGGAAAAATCGCTTAGAGCAAGGCAGAGTTTGCAGTAACTAGTGGTTCTAATTATAAAAATTCTAACGCAGCTATGGGCGATTTTAACCAGCAAGAATGATGATAAATTGCTGAAATTGGTATAAGCCCCCACCACACTAGCGGGGGCGAATTATATACGTAAGCAGACCTTTCAGGAACACTCCGCTTTAGTGTACATGGAATTAATCGTTATCTGACTGGCAGATCGATATCTTTAAACATCTCTTCGATCTCCGCATTCGATTTCAGAGAAATCGCACGCTCAACGACCGGGCGAGTCAAGTGTGGTGCGAAACGCTCCATAAAGTCAAACATATAAGAACGAAGGAAAGTGCCACGACGGAAACCAATACTCGTCGTACTTGCACCAAACAGATGGCTCGCATCGATAGCAACTAAATCACTGTCTTGTTTTTCATCTACTGCCATACTTGCAATCACGCCAACACCGATGCCCATTCTTACATAGGTTTTGATGACATCAGCATCCGTCGCCGTAAACACCACGCGCGGCGTCAGTCCTTCGCGATTGAATGCGGTATCAAGTTCAGAACGACCAGTAAAACCGAATACGTAAGTCACCAATGGGTAAGAAGCCAAATCATGAATGGTGACATGGGTTTTCTTCGCTAGTGGATGATCTTTAGGTACCACAATTGAACGATTCCAGTGGTAACAAGGCAACATGATAGCATCTTGATAAAGATGCAGTGCTTCGGTTGCTATCGCAAAATTTGCTGTGCCCTTCGCAATCGCTTCTGACATCTGCGATGGCGTCCCCTGATGCATGTGCAGAGATACTTTTGGATAACGAGTCGTAAACCCTTTTATGACGTCAGGCAATGCATAACGGGCTTGTGTGTGTGTCGTTGAGATATTCAGCGTCCCCATTTCTGGATGCGTATGCTCTCCCGCAACGGCTTTAATGCTCTCTACACGCCCAAGAATTTCCTGAGAAATGCGTACAATTTCTTCACCAGCTGGTGTCACCTGGGTTAAGTGTTTACCACTACGTTCAAAAATTTGGATACCCAACTCATCTTCCAGCAACCGGACCTGTTTGCTGATCCCCGGTTGAGAAGTGTACAAACTCTCTGCTGTAGCAGAAACATTCAAATTATGGTTTACAACCTCAACAATATACTTCAGTTGTTGCAGTTTCATCGTAATCCCTTACTCGTTCGCGAGACACTAAAATAGTAACTAAATTGATCACTCTGCAGAGCGATATAATTATTAGTTATAACGCTACAACTGCAAAATGAACAGTAATTTCTAACATATACCTAAATTACTTTTAGTCGTCAGATTTCTTGTATTGCCACTAGAGTGACTTCAAGAAAAACATCGGGTGAAACAGGAAGTCTCCCGTATGTAACGCGAAGGCTCATGAGTATGCACATGGTTGAATTTTAAGTTTTCCTATCTCTTGGGAATATTGATAACGATATAAATTAAAACGCGCGTTAGGCATAATATTCCGACAAATAAGCTGCCTTGGAAGATGAGATTCATGTATTCTTGACAGCTAGTCGTAGAAAATAAAAGCAAATGCAAAGATATGAGTATTGGTTTAATAATCGCGTTGGTCGCCGTTTTATTGGTATTGATCCTTGGCTATAACATCATGTTGCAATACAAGGTCAAAATAGAAACCGCCAGAAAACAGGAATCTTCCCGTTACGTTTCTGTGATTGACAGTGCTGAAGAACTATTAGGCCATGTAGACCGTATCCCCTTCAGCTATGAGCTTCTGCTATGCCTGAACAATCGCATTCTTGATGCATTAGAAAATATGCAGCAGTTTGACCCAAGAAATAAACAGCTAGCTCAACGTATCGCCAACTTAAAACAGCAAATCGTGCAATTAAAAATAAACGAGCACGCTGGTGAGAGCACAACGTTCAAAATGCCAAACAGCGATAAGCAAGCCATCGCAATGCTTAAGCTAGTCAAACGCCTGCGAGACACCATTCGCAACGAGCATAATAAAGGCCGCTTAGACACTCAAACTTACGTGGCAGAGAATGCGCGATTAGAAACAATCCAAGTCCGTATCAACATTGAAAACGTGATTAAAAGAGCCAATGACTCGATCGTTCGTGGTCAGCCAGGTACCGCTCTGCAATTACTGCGTAAAGGTATCGACGTACTCAGTAGTAAAAATGACGCTTATTCGATCCAGGCAAAGCAAAAACTTGAAGAAATGCTGGGTGATTTAGACAAGAGACGTCAGGATCAGAGCAACACTGAAATGCAGCAATTGGCCAACAGAGAGCGTGACAATGATATGCAAGTGCTCTTCGGTGAGAAGAAAAAGTGGTAATATCTCCACCAGCATTCCCCAATATCTGTTGAAAGGCTGCGTTTGCAGCCTTTTTTCTATCCACTTCAAATTGAGAAGTGATTGGATAACACAAATTTGAACGTAAAGTACCAAGAATTAAAATGATTAATCTCGACGCTTACCAAGATCTTCTTACTCCTATCAACCAGTTTCTCCAATGCCGTACCCCAGATGCGTGGGTTGAGGAAGCGAAGAAACCAGAAAACCTTCAAACCATATTGACAGACCACCTACTCTGCGAGCTGAAGGCGGGTCAATCAGCGATGTTTTTGATTCGCAAATACGCCATCGATCAAAGCAGCTCACATGCATTGCTCGACTGGTTCAAACCCTATGAAGATTTCGCGTACCGTAATATAGGCTCGTTGGAAACACTTAAAGGTAAGAGCAATATTTCTAAAGCGATCATGGCAAAATCCAATTCTCCTTACAGCCAAGAGTTGATCGATAAAATGGTTCTGTTAATAAAAGAAGAGTTACACCATTTTTATCAAGTGCTCGAGATCATGGATAGCCGGGGCATCGAATATGTCAATATTCCGGCCAGTCGCTACGCAAAAGGGCTTATTTCACATATGAAAACGCATGAGCCAGAAACGCTCATCGACAAGCTCATCATTGGCGCGTATATCGAAGCACGCTCATGCGAACGCTTTGCAATGCTTGCGCCTCACATGGAAGAAGACATCGCGAAATTCTACATTTCTCTTTTGCGTTCAGAGGCACGACACTACCAAGATTACTTAGTATTAGCAGAGCAGATCGCAGGCAAAGACATCAGTAAACGCATCGCCTACTTCGGACGTGTAGAAGCAGACCTTGTCTCAACACCTGACACTGACTTCAAATTCCACAGTGGTATACCTGTTTAAAGGCTATTTGCTAATAAAAAACGGAATTGCCGAACCATTCGTGTTCGGCATTTTTTTACTTCGATTGCAGAGTGAGTTTCGCCATTAATGATTCACGGCGAAGTTCGAGGATTTCATCAATCAATTGCTCTTTCGCATGAATACCAAAGTGCTGAGCGTAGTTTTTGACTTTTTCTACTTCACTTGGTTGTAAGCGGTAAATGTCACGCTTTAAACGCGCTTCCGCTTCACTTTTGATTAGGCCATGCTGTTGTAACAATCTGATGATGACTTTGTCGGCTGGGTTTACTGCTCGTGCCATGATAATCCAATCTGTATTTGTTTTTGGTTGGGGGCGGTCATTTCCGTCGCAAACCTTATAGATTGAACATGACAGCGTTATTGCACGAGCAGGGTTTATGAGAGGAGGTCAAATAGCATTGCTGAAACGTTGAGATATTCACCGCACCTTGGTATGCAAATTACATCCGAATGATTAATTTAAATATATTTGCATCACATCCCTATTCTCCACCCCCTAAGTTGTGGCTTAATAGATGAACAATAACAATATCTCCACGGACACCTAATGGACTCGGTTTTACATCAGTTGCAATTCTCTATATCAATTACAGGCCCTATCTGTTTGATGCTCGTACTTGGCGTCATCTTTAAAAGAATTGGCATTATTGATAATAATTTTATCGATGTGGGATCAAAACTGGTCTTTAAAGTGACGCTTCCAGCCATGCTATTCATCAGCATTGTCTCTTCAGAGCATGACTTCGCTTCAGCCAGTAATTTCGTTAATTTCGGCGTCATTGCCAGCATTTCGTTTTTTGTTTTTACCTACATTTCCGTGAAGTTAATATTTCCATCGTCCGCCGATCAAGGCGTACTGATACAAGGTGGCTATCGAGCGAATACTGGCATCATTGGTATCGCTTATGTATCGAGCGCCTATGGCTCACAAGGTGTTGCGTTAGCTGCACTTTACGTTGCGGTAACGACCTTTATCTACAACGTACAAGCGGTGATTTGTTTATCGCCTAAAGGGGGAACATCCCTCTCACAAGCAGCGAAATTAATGGTACGCACGCTGACGAAAAACCCGTTAATTATTTCTATTGTTCTGGGGATGCTCTTTTATATGGTGTCCATCCCGGTACCTCAAATTGCGATCGATGCAGGGAATTACCTTTCGAGAATGACGTTACCTTTGGCATTGTTATGCACGGGAGGTTCGTTAGATTTTCGATTGATGAAACAAGAGAAAGGACCATCCTGGTTCGCCAGCAGTTACAAGCTGATCGTCGCCCCACTTGTCATTACATTGGGAGCCTATTTGGTTGGATTTCGTGGAATTGAGCTGGGTATTTTATTCTTTATGAATGCTTCACCGGTGGCGGCGGCAAGTTATGTAATGGCTCGCTCTATGGGTGGCAACTCGGTACTGGCAGCAAACATCATTGCTATGACAACGGTGCTGTCTACTCTTACCTGTACTTTAGGAATTATTGTATTGAGTTACTTGGCGTTGATATAGCGTTCTTAGGCTCATGTATATTCACGCTTGCCGACGGTAAAGATTAGGGTTAATGGCCGTTCTCTCCCCACAAAACATGGTTGGCAAGCGTTAACTTTCTCACCAAGCGAAAGAACTCCGTCGACTCTGATTTGGATAAACTCGAAAGGAACTCTCGCTGCAGTTCGGTCATGATTTGATGTACCTGCCGCACCGCTGCTTTACCCTCAGGCGTTATGCTTAGCATCTTAAGTCTTCGGTTTGTCTCGCATTTAGAGACCTGGACTAAACCTCGCTTTTCCAAATTATCCACCATGCGTTTAGCCACACTGCGTTCACTCAGCACTGCATTCGCTAACTCTTGCTGGCACATGGGTTCAAACTCTTCCACTGCCGCTAACGCAGTCGCCATTTCTAAAGTAATTAAATTCTGGCGAGATAACTCTGTCTGAGCGCGATTTCGATACATTCTCTGCATGACACCACAAACAAACATTGGACTTTGATCCAAAATCGTGATGGGAGAAATCTTATTGTCTTTCATGGTCGTGTATTCGTTCTGTAGCTTAGGTTCATGCTTTCTGAACATGGCGCTCTTATTAGAAGAGGTTCGTCACTTTAAGGATAGCTAAAGTGAGTTGGTGCTGTGTCACATTGAGAGCATAAACAAAGAGCGCCGAAGCGCTCTTTTATTACCGTAATTATCGGTAGTATAACTTAGTTAGAACCGTTAAGTCTTACTGTCAGGATTCAGATTCCTTGGCGGCAGTTTCAATTTGTTCAACTTTTTCTTCTTTTTTAGCTCGGCGATCAAATAAACGCTCTACTACAACAAAGAAAATCGGTACAAAGAAAATACCTAGCAAGGTCGCACTGACCATACCACCAAGTACACCTGTACCTACGGCGTTCTGACCCGCAGAACCCACACCAGAACTGGTTGCCAGTGGGACAACACCCAGGCCAAACGCCAGTGACGTCATAATGATCGGACGGAGACGAACTCGAATCGCATGCAACGTCGCTTCGATAAGCCCTGCGCCTTTCTCGTAGTACTCTTTGGCAAATTCAACAATCAGAATCGCGTTTTTAGTCGCCAGACCGACGGTTGTCAATAGACTTACCTGGAAGAACACATCGTTATCCAAGCCTCGACCCATCACCGCAAGCACCGCACCAAGCACACCCAGAGGCACCACCAATACAACCGCAAACGGAACTGACCAGCTTTCATAAAGTGCAGCCAGAACAAGGAACACTACGAGGATCGACAACGCGTATAGCATTGGAGCCTGGTTACCAGATAGACGTTCTTCATAAGAGATGCCCGTCCACTTCACCTGGAAGCCTTCTGGCAATTGTTTCACCAGCGCTTCAATCTCTGCCATTGCGTCACCCGTACTGACACCCGGAGCAGCGCCCCCCTGAATGTTCATCGCAGGCAGGCCATCAAAACGTTGTAACTGAGGAGAACCGTACGTCCATTCGCCATGAGCAAACGCAGAGAATGGCACCATGTCACCATTGGAGTTACGCACGTACCAAGAATCAAAGTCTTTAGGCTGCATACGGAACTCAGCATCACTCTGTAGCATCACCTTTTTAACACGGCCACGGTCAATGTAGTCGTTGATGTAAGCGCCACCCCATGCCGAAGACAGGATTTGGTTAACGTCATCAATGCTCACATTCAAAGCGCGTAGCTTTGCGTGGTCAACATGTACTTGGTACATCGGTGCATCCGCTTGACCGTTAGGACGCACGCCAACCAAGTTAGGGTTTTGTGCTGCCATACCAAGTAACTGGCCTTGCGCTGCAACCAATGCATCGTGCCCTTGGTTTAACGAGTCCTGAAGATAGAAATCAAAACCGGTGGCGTTACCTAACTCTTGGATTGCCGGAGGCGCAAAGGCATAAACCATGGCTTCTTTGATGGTAGAGAAGTACCCCATCGCTCTGCCCGTTAATGACGCGGCGTCCATTCCTGGCTCTTTACGCTCTGACCAATCCTTCAAGTTAATGAATGCCATACCCATATTTTGTCCCTGACCAGCGAAACTAAAGCCAGCCACGGTAAATATCGAGTTTACTGCATCTTTTTCTTCTTCAAGGAAGTACTCACGCATCTTATCGAGCGTTTTCTCGGTTTGTTCCTGCGTTGAATTCGGAGGCAAAATCGACATAGAGAAGATAGTGCCTTGGTCTTCATCAGGTAAGAAAGACGTCGACAGATTAGTAAAGAACCAACCTGCCCCTGCGGACAACGCTAAAAACAACAACATCATACGACCCGTGCGCTTGAGTAGTCTTGCTACGCCCGATTCGTATTTTGAGGTTAAAGAATCAAACTTACGGTTAAACCAGCCGAAGAAACCTTTTTTCTCAGACAGTTCTGCATCGCCTTTCTTCAGCAAGGTCGCACATAGAGCTGGCGTCAGGATGATCGCAACCAGTACAGAAAGCGTCATGGCTGCAACGATCGTTATCGAAAACTGACGATAAATAACCCCGGTCGAGCCCGTCATAAATGCCATTGGTACGAATACCGCAGACAAGGTCAAACCGACACCAACCAGTGCGCCAGTGATCTGCCCCATAGACTTCTTGGTCGCCTCTTTCGGTTCGAGCCCATCTTCGTGCATCACACGTTCAACGTTCTCTACTACTACGATGGCATCGTCCACCAGCAAGCCGATTGCCAGAACCATAGCAAACATGGTTAAGGTGTTGACGCTAAAGCCTGTCGTATACAAAACTGCAAACGTACCAAGCAATACCACCGGAACCGCGATGGTTGGGATAAGCGTCGCTCGGAAGTTCTGCAAGAACAAATACATGATCAAGAACACCAGAACAATCGCTTCCAGTAGCGTCTTCACTACTTCATGGATCGATGCTTCAACGAATGGCGTGGTTTCAAATGGATAAGAAATCTTCAAACCAGCAGGGAAGTTTTCTTGCAATTGCGCCAATCGCTCTTTTACCGCTGCTGCAGTTTCAAGCGCGTTTGCTCCGGTGCCCAGAGACAGACCTAAGCCAGATGCAGGGTAACCATTGAATTGCCCTCTGATATCGTAACTTTCCGCACCACGTTCAACACGAGCAACGTCTTTTAAATACACGTTCGCGCCGCTGGTATCGGACTTAAGAATGATATTTTCAAACTCTTCAACACTGCTCAAACGACTTGCAGAAGAGATGGTCGCATTCAAAAGTTGCCCTTGTTGTGCCGGTGCTGCGCCAAGCTGACCTGACGAGACCTGAGCATTCTGTTCACTGATCGCGCTGGCAACGTCAATTGCAGTCAAATTAAACTGAGCCAGCTTGAACGGGTCTAACCAGACACGCATCGCATATTGAGCACCAAATGCCTGAACCTTACCGACACCAGAAACACGGCTGATTGGATCTTGAATATTGGATACCACATAGTCAGCGATGTCATTCTGCGTGTAGTTTGGATCTTCGGAATACAGTGCAACAACCAACAAGAAAGAGGTATTCGATTTCTCAACCACAATACCCTGACTCTGTACTTCACTCGGTAGTGAGGTCAGCGCTAACTGTAATTTGTTTTGAACCTGAACTTGAGCAATGTCCGCATCAGCTTCGCTATCAAATGTCAGCGTTACCGTCGCATTACCAAACGCATCACTGCTTGATGAAAGGTAACGCAGGTAATCCAGACCCGTCATGTTTTGCTCGATAACCTGAGTAACGGAATCTTCAACCGTTTTTGCAGATGCCCCAGGGTAACGAGCTGAGATAGTGACCGTCGGCGGTGAAATGGTTGGATACTGCGATACTGGTAAATTCATCAGGGACATGATCCCCGCCAGCATGGTCAGAATAGCCAGAACCCAAGCAAAGACCGGACGATCTATAAAAAATCGTGCCATGGTTACTCCTGTTCACCAGTTTGAATGCTTACAGAACTGCCCGGCCCTACCTTTTGCAGACCCGCCGTGATCACTTTGTCGCCCGCTTTTAAACCGTCAACGATACGCCATTGATTATCAATCACTTCCGCTGTCGATACCGGAGTCGAAACGACTTTGTTCTGTGCGTCAACAACCATAACAGTCGCTTGTCCCCTTGCGTCACGAGTGACGGTGTTTTGAGGAACAAGAATCGCTTCAGGGTCCACACCCGTAATGACTGTGGCGCGAACAAACATCCCCGGTAACAGCAGTCCATCAGGGTTAGGGAATTCCGCACGAAGCGTGACGCTCCCGGTGCTCTCATCGACATTCACTTCGACAAACTTCATTGTGCCTTTATGGGCATAAGTCGAACCATCTTCTAATTCCAAAGTCACTTCGGCTGACTCATCCTGCTGGATATGTCCTTCCGCCAGAGCAGATTTCAAACGCAGCAATTGAGCTGATGACTGCACGATGTCGATATTAATTGGATCAAGCTGTTGAATCGTCGCTAACGTGTCAGACTGGTTTGCGGTAACCAAAGCACCTGCCGTGACACTCGATTTACCGATAACACCACTGATAGGCGCCTTAACCTGAGTGTATGACAAATTGATTTTCGCAGTATTGATTGCCGCTTTAGCGACTAATGCCTGAGCTTTTGCTTCTTTATAAGCCGCTTCGGCTTCATCAAGATCTTGTTGACTGATTGATTTTTTCGAAATGAGGGCACGGTAGCGCTTAACCGTCGCAAAGGTTGATTCTTCAGTCGCATTTGCACGGATCAACTCTGCTTCAGCACTAAGCAGAGCCGCTTGATAAGTTGAATCGTCAATCTGATACAAAGATTGGCCTTGTTCAACAACACCACCTTCTGCAAAGTTACGCTCAGAGACAATACCGCTAACCTGCGGACGCACTTCAGCCTCTTTGAACGCACGGCTACGTCCCGGTAATTCTACGGTTAACATCTGACGAACGGGCTCAACAGTCATCACTTCGACTTCTGTCGTTGGAGCGGCACCACCGCCTTGCTTCGTTCCTTCTTGACTTGGTTGACATCCGGCCATAAACAGGCTTGACGCAATCAACAGCGATAGCGTGGTTTTACGTCTCATTAAACATCTCTCTTCTTACTTTTTCTAAAAACCATTTAGGCTCGTAAAAACACCTAAAAAATGTGGTTATAATTGATGAAGTTATATTCAAAAATTACTTAGAATCATAATTACCCTGTGTTGTACATACAACAACATTTACACTTCCTAACGCTCACAGTAAACGTTTGTCTGCAAGGTGTGCTTTAGATCTCAGAATTGATTATTTTGCGTTGGAAATCACATTTTTCTGTGAGCAATAACATCGCACAAAAAACAGCCAATGCGATGACGAAAACATCAACCATTTGTGCAAAAATTTGATCCCAAGTCCACATTTATTTGTTAAATGATTAAAAAACAACTCATAGATAGCCACAGGTAATGCTAGCTAATGCTCAAAAAATGACTCAAATTTCGCGCTCTTTGTTGTTTTTAGTTTCAGAACCCTTTTCAGGATCAAACTAGCAAGCTGTTTCTTTTCCGGCTGTGACTGCTGTTTGACGTACCTTACGGGTTAAACGTAAATGCATCACTCCCACCAACAACCCCCATAATGTTGCACTCACACCAAGAAAACTGATCCCAGACAAGGTGATGAGAAAAGTAAACAGTGCAGATTCTCTGTATCCCTCATCGTGGAACGCCGATTGCAAACACATCATCAACGTACCTAATAAGGCGAAACCAGCCAGTATTTTTGTTACTTCGTCAGGTAAAGACAAAAAGATCGCCACAACTGTTGTCGCGAATATACCTGCAATCAGATAAAACACCCCAGCCCATAGCACTGCGCGGTAGCGTTGTGATTTGTCAGGATCCACTTCCGGTGTCATACAAATTGCTGCAGAAATCGCGGCAAGGTTGACGCTAAAACCTCCAAATGGCGCTGAAAAAATATTGGTGATACCTGTACCGATGAGAATGGGTTTCACCGGTGTGTCATATTGGTAGCTTTTCATCATCGCAATACCAGGCAAATTCTGCGAAAGCATCGTAATGATGTACAGCGGAATGGATAAATTCAGCATGGCACTGATATCTAAACTTGGCGTAACCCACGCAGGTGCAGCGACAGATAATTCGGTAACATTAATCACCGAATCTTCAATGCCGATAGAACAAATAACGCCAATGATAAGAAGCGCCAACATCGCGTATCTGGGAATTGCTTTCTTCGCGACTAAGAAGCCGACAAACATAAGCAAAAAGGTTACAGGTGCACTGCTCACCGCTTTAAAACTATTCAGGCAGAAAGGGAGCAAAATCGCGCCCAGCATTGCAGTTCCCAATTGGGGTGGAATGCGTTCAAGCGCCCGGCTCAACGGCGTAATGAGACCAGTTAATAAGATAAGTACACCAGAGATAATAAAGGAACCGATGACGACTGGTAATTCATACTGCTGAGAAGCGATGACTAACATAGCCGCACCAGGCGTTGACCACGCGGTTAAAATCGGTGTTTTATAAATCCAGGAGTACGCTATGGAAGTCAAACCCATTGTGACGCCTAATGCCAGCAACCAGCTTTCTATTTGTAGCGGTGTTGCTCCAGCAGACGTCGCCGCCTGAATGATGATCACGACCGAACTGGTATAACCAACCAACACGGCCGTAAAACCGGCGGATATGTGGCTTAAATTGAATAACTTTTTCATCATTCGCTCTTCCCTGATTTGTGATAAGATTACGCGTGCGCTATAACATACAACGGAAAGATAACACTGTGCGTAATAACGCACAACAGGGTATTTGGTTATGAATGAATCTGCATTTAAATCTGAGATCGCTCAACACCTGAAATCAGAGAGGAAAAAGAGAGGATTGAGCCTGGATGCAACATCCAAATTGACAGGCGTTTCAAAAGCAATGCTGGGACAAATAGAACGACAAGAATCAAGCCCGACCATCTCAACGCTGTGGAAGATCGCCAGTGGATTGGAAACGTCGTTCTCTGCATTCTTTGCCGATGCGCCAGAGCTACGATCTGCTGAATTTACGTTCCCGGATGACTCCAAAATGAAAGTGAACACACTTTTCCCTTACAAAGCGGACTCTGGTCTGGAAATGTTTGAGATCACGTTGACCAATTTTCACAGGCAAATGTCGTCACCTCACGGTGTCGGTGTGATTGAACATATCCACGTGCTAAGCGGTGAAATGAATGTCTTTTTCGATGATAAATGGCACCATCTGACAACCGGAGACAGTACTCGCTTTTTCAGTGATCAGCCACATGGTTACGAAGCCGCAACCGAGACAACCACGTTTCAAAATATTGTCTGTTATCCGAGGTAGTCCCAAATTAGCCAAAGCACTTTGCCTCTGATGCTTATATAAAGCAGAGGCTTATTGCTCCTAAATTAGCCCTCGCCCTTTTAATCCGACAAACATTTATCCTATCTACGCGCAATGTCCTTACCCTATCGCCTTATAAATTCAATTAATAAGAAAAACCTATCCAATAGCTAAGTTTTTAATAATTGTTCGCTTTTTACCCACATGTTTAACTGAAATTGCTCAACTAAAGCCCACTATTTTCAAAAGGAAATTGAATATGCGAACACAGCAAAACTCAGTAAAAAAACATGTAAAAACGGCAGCTAAAGTCCTGTCAGTACTTGCGATGTCTAGCCAACTCGCACATGCAGGTAAGCTATCCATCGGAATGACTACGTGGGTCGGTTACGGCACCTTGTATCTCGCTGATGAACTGGGATATTTCAAAGAAAAAGGATTAGAGGTCGATCTTCAGACGATTGAGCAAGGCTCTACCTATATGGCAGCCGCAGCATCGGGACATCTTGATGGCTCCGCTTCTACGATTGATGCCATTCTCAAGTATCGTCCTAAATTCTGTTTTAAAGCTGTTGCAGCACTGGATGACAGCTTTGGTGGTGATGGCATTTTAGTCCAAAACGGTATCAACTCAATTCAAGATTTAAAAGGTAAAACTGTTGCGGTGAACGAGGGTTCTGTTTCTCAGTTCTGGCTATCTAACCTTTTGAAACAAGCTGGCATGACCATGTCTGATATCAACGTGCAAAACATGACCGCTGACGATGCCGCAAGCGTCTTTATTTCTGGTGGTGTACAGGCTGCTGTGACTTGGGAACCAAACTTGACTTACGCTCGCACGAACAACGTTGGCAAAGTTCTGGTCGATAGCACTAGCACTCCGGGTATTATCGTCGATGTTGTAAACCTACGTTGTGATGTCATCGAAAACCAACCTGATGATGTTGCTGCACTCGTAAATGGCTTATACCGTGCCGTTGAATACACTAAAGAAAACCCAGAAAAAGCATACGCAATCATGGCGAAAAAACTAGGGGGCTACCTGTCCGATCCAAAAGACCTTGCTGGAGCAGCTGCTACTGTGCGTTTCTACGACCAAGAGATGAACGTCAAACTACTGGGGGAAAATGGTAAAGAGGGTGAACTCGCCCCCGTTATCAAACTGGCTAATGAAACCTGGAGTCAACTGCAGGGAGAAAAGTTTGAAGTGACATTTGATGATTTAGTCGACAATCGATTTATAAAGCAATAACCCAAACAATCCGTTGATAGGTGTCATACAGCTCATGTAGCTGAGAAATGAAGGTATAAAGTGAGCCAACGAGACTTACTAGTCAGAAATCGTTGGCTCATTTTTTTCGCCTCAATAAAACAGCCGATAATTACCACTCACCTGGCATAATTTCATTGCTCAATTCAAATTAATATCAATGAAATCAAAAATATAACCACAATAAACTGTGCATTAATAAAAGCTATCCAAAAGCCAAGTTTTTAATAATTGTTCACAAATTACACTCATGTTTTACTGAAACTGCTCAATAAAAACCTTTCAGTTCAAAAGGAATTTGAATATGCATAAACAGGATAGTTCGGTAAAAAAACATATCAAAACAGCAGCGAAAGTGCTGTCTGTACTCGCGCTTTCTAGCCAGGTAGCTCAAGCCGGAAAGCTCTCTATCGGGATGACGACCTGGGTCGGTTACGGCACACTTTATCTTGCTGATGAGTTGGGATACTTCAAAGAAAAAGGATTAGAAGTTGATCTTCAGACCATAGAAGAAGCGTCTATGTATATGGCGGCAACGGCATCTGGTCACCTTGATGGTTCCGCTTCGACAATCGACGAAATATTAAAATATCGTCCAAAATTCTGTTTTAAAGCCGTTGCTGTATTGGATGATAGCTACGGTGGTGACGGAATCTTGGTGCAGGACGGTATCAATTCCATTCAAGATTTAAAAGGCAAAACTGTCGCGGTAAACGAAGGCTCTGTCTCTCAGTTTTGGTTGTCAAACCTTCTAAAAGACGCAGGCATGACCATGTCTGACATCACGGTACAAAACATGACAGCGGATGACGCTGCCAGCGCCTTTATTTCTGGTCGTGTTCCTGCAGCAGTGACGTGGGAACCGAACCTGTCTTACGCTCGCTCGAAAAATGTCGGACATATACTCATCGATAGCAGTAAAACGCCGGGCGTTATCGTCGACGTAGTTAACTTGCGTTGTGATGTGATTGAAAACCAACCTGACGACGTGGCTGCGTTGGTCGATGGCTTATATCGAGCAGTTCAGTACACCAAAGACAACCCAGAAAAAGCTTATCAAATCATGGCGAAACAGCTTGGTGGTTACTTATCGGATCCAAAAGATCTTGCAGCAGCAGCGGCGACCGTGCGCTTCTATGACCAAGATATGAGTACCAAACTCCTTGGTGAATTGGGCAAAGAAGGCGAGATCGCACCTGTGATAAAACTGGCCAATGAAACCTGGAGCCAACTTAAGAAAGAAGACTATCAGGTGACGTTTGAAGAATTAGTCGACAACCGATTCGTTAAGCAATAAGTGGAGTATCTATCGTGGCTAATCAATCATTCTCTTTATATCAGCTAACTGCGCCAAAAGAGGACATACCTAACAAGGTTGTCATCAGTGCTGGCGCTATCAGTTGGATAGTGTTGCTGACCGCTTGGGTACTTCTCTCTTATACCGGTTGGGTACCAAGTATGTTCCTGCCTTCGCCACTAGACGTACTTAAAACCGGCATGCGTTTAGCAGAAGATGGCTCTCTGTTTACTCATATCTGGTCCAGTTTAGAAGTTGTCATCATTGGCTTCTGGATATCATCACTGGTTGCAATCCCACTGGGTCTGCTTATGGGTAGCTTCCGTATCGTACAGGCATTCTTAGATCCGCTTGTTAACTTCATCCGTTATTTACCGGTCACTTCTTTCGTACCACTCTTTATCCTTTGGATTGGTATCGGTATCGAACAACGTGTGACGGTGATTATCTTCGGTGTGTTTTTCCAGCAAGTGGTCATGATTGCAGACGTCTCTCGCGGTGTATCCAAAGACCTGCTTCACGCGGCATACACATTGGGTACCAGCCGTAAAAAGATACTCACACAAATCATTATGCCAGCGTCAGTACCAGGCGTACTGGATGCACTTCGAGTAACTATCGGTTGGGCGTGGACTTACCTGGTGGTCGCGGAGCTTGTCGCCGCAAACAGTGGCCTAGGCTACATCAGCCTAAAAGCAATGCGAGGATTCCAGGTCGACATTATCTTCCTTGCCATTGTTATCATCGGCCTACTCGGCCTAATCACGGACCAATTTTTTAAAGTTTTACGATTAAGGTTAAGCGCATGGGACAAATAGCAACAAAGACGACGCCTCTCCATGACACTGAGAGCAGCGATACGCAATCACTTAGACGTTTAAAATCAGTATCAGATCAACCGACGCAACTGCACATTGACAATATTACGCTGAAATTCCCAAGCAAAGATGGCGGAGAATTCACAGCAATAGAAAACCTGTCATTAGAAGTAAAAAATGAAGAGTTTGTGGTAATTGTTGGACCGTCAGGTTGCGGTAAATCGAGCTTACTCTACTTAACCGCCGGATTGAATAACCCGACAGAGGGTGAAATACGAGTTGCCGGAAAAGTAGTTGAAGGTCCAAGCGCTGAACGCGGTATGGTATTCCAAAGCTATACCCTCTTCCCTTGGTTAACCGTTGCACAGAATATTGAATTCGGCCTGAAGCAAAAGAAAATGCCGACAAGTGAGCGTAAGAAAATCGTTGATGACTACATCAAGCAAGTCGGTTTAGAAAACTTCGCCAACCATTTTCCCAAGCAACTCTCTGGTGGGATGAAGCAACGCGTTGCCATCGCCCGATCACTGGCTAATGACCCACAAATCCTGCTAATGGATGAACCATTTGGTGCACTGGATAGCCAGACACGCTTGCAAATGCAACAACTGCTATTAAAAGTTTGGGAAAAAAGCAGAAAAACCGTTGTGTTCGTTACTCACGATATTGATGAAGCTATCATGCTTGGTGACCGAGTGTTTGTAATGGGTTCGAAGCCTGGCCGTATACAAAAAATTCTGGATGTAAATATCCCCCATCCAAGAACACTTGATATGGCGATGGAACCCGAATTCCTGACATTGAAGAAAGAAATATTGTCACTGCTGCACGACGACTTGCTCGAAGTACATTAATTTTTTTCTCTTCAACCCATGATATCCTGCTCGTTGGGTATCATGGGGTTTCGCCTTATACCAATATTCATCACATGGAGGCGAGTTGTATTTTCTATGCCAAATCAAAACACACTGGACATTCTCTCTACCCTTATTAGCTACGATACCACCAGCGCACATTCCAACATGCCGCTTATCGATTACATTCAAACCTATTTGGGTGATTACGGAATCGAATCAACGTTAGTTTTTAATCACGACAAAAACAAAGCCAACTTATTTGCATCTATCGGTCCCAAAGACAAAGCCGGAATTATGCTATCCGGACATACCGATACCGTGCCAGTGACAGGCCAGCAATGGGATACAAACCCGTTCGAACTAGTCATAGACGGCGAACGCTGCTTTGGCCGTGGTACAACTGACATGAAGTCATTCCTCGCTGTAGTCTTAGCCGCGATTCCCGACTTTTTAGCTCGTCCCCTCCACTACCCGGTTCATTTTGCTTTTTCTTATGATGAAGAAATTGGCTGCCTGGGCGTGCGAGGATTAATTGAACAGCTTCAGCACCTGACCATCAAGCCTGCAGCCTGTATTGTCGGTGAACCAACCTCAATGAAAGTCGCCACTCGCCATAAAGGAAAACTGGCGGCAAAAGTAACAATAACAGGTAAATCTTGCCACTCGGGTATGGCTCCATATGGCGTTAACGCCGTCAACTATGCAGCTCGGCTGGTTAACTGGTTGGAGAATATGGCGCTGACAAAACGAGACCACGGTCCATTTAACTCTGAGTATGAAATCCCATATACCACGATTCACACTGGGACAATCCATGGCGGTCAAGCTCTGAATATCGTCCCAGATCTTTGCCAATTCGATTTTGAAATGCGAAATATCGCCAGCGACGATCCAGTACAAATACTCAGTGAGTTTCAGACGTATGCGCAGCAACTGGTGGTAGAAATGCGTAAAGTGAGCGAAGAGTGTGATATCAGTATCGATATTCTGACCGAATACCCAGGTTTGGACACATCTGAAAATACTCGTCTGATTACTTATGTACAAAATCTCGCTCAGGACTTTGAAATCAGTCGAGTCAATTTCGGCACTGAGGGTGGTTTATTCTCACAACAGCTTAAAATACCAACATTAGTTTGTGGGCCTGGTAATATGGAGCAAGGTCACAAACCAAATGAATATATTACATATGAACAATTAGAGAAAGCTGAAGCATTTATTCATTCGCTTGCTCATTCTTTATCTAATGATAATTTCATTTAATCATTCAATGAAGTGAAATTAAAAAAGGAAGCACTTTTGAGATGCTTCCTTTTTATTAACTATTACACGTTGAATTAATTTAATTTAATCCACGTTGTTTTTAGCTGAGTGAATTTATCAAACGCATGCAGCGAAAGATCACGCCCAAAACCAGACTGTTTATAACCGCCAAAAGGCGTAGAGAAATCTAACGCATCCATGGTGTTCACTGACACGGTTCCGGCTCTCAACGCTTTTGATACCGAATGCGCTCGCGTTAGATCTTTTGTCCATACCGATGCAGCCAAACCATAAATTGAATTGTTCGCTATCTCAATTGCCTGCTCTTGCGTATCAAACGGAATGATCACTACAACCGGACCAAAGACTTCCTCTCTGGCGATGGTCATCTCTGGCGTAACATTGGTTAGGATAGTAGGCTCAACAAAGTTACTAGTGACATCCGCTTTCTCAAAACCACAAACCGATGTTGCGCCCGCATCTACGGCTGCTGCAACCATGCTACGAACTTTTTGTGCGTGCTCTTTGCTGATCAACGCACCAATCTGGGTTTGCGGATCCAGTGGATCGCCCTGCTTCATCTCTTGAGTATATTCGATAAATTTCTGCGTAAACGCCTCTTGAATACTGCGTTCGACAAGAATTCTGGAGTTAGCCGAACAAACCTCACCTTGGTTAAAGAAAATACCTGCAGCAGCATGTTGCACTGCCGCATCCAAATCACAATCAGAGAAAATTAAATTTGGGCTCTTACCACCAGTCTCCGGCCATACTGGTTTCATGTTCGATTCAGCAGAGTAAGACATCAGACGCTTTGCCGTTGCGGTAGAACCAGTAAACGTTAAGCTGTCGATGTCATTGTGTCGTCCTAACGCTTGACCAACCACTTCACCAGTCCCCGTCACTACGCTAAGTACACCATCTGGCAAACCCGCTTGCTGAGCCAACTCGGCAAGACGTAACACGCTATGCGGTGACTGTTCTGCAGGTTTAAGTACCACTGAGTTACCTGAAATCAAAGCTGGCGCTAATTTCCACGCGGCAATATCTAACGGGAAATTCCACGGAATAATGGCGGCGACGACACCGATGGCTTCGCGCGTGATCATGGCAATATTGTTTCCATCGGTTGGCGCGACTTCACCATAGATTTTGTCCACCGCTTCTGCATACCATTCAAAACAACCTGCCGCGCCGGGGATATCAACATTGAATGCATCCATGATTGGTTTGCCCACGTTAAGTGTTTCCAGCAACGCGAGTTCTTCACGGTTTTCTAATATCAACTCAGCCAGTTTTTTAATGACCTGCTTCCGTTCACGAGGTGATTTTTTTGACCAGACACCTTGCTCAAATGCCTGACGTGCTGCTGTAACTGCAGCATCAACATCTTGTGATGTACACGCCGTCACTTCTGCCAATATTCGTCCGGTTGCAGGATTAACCACTTCATAAGTGCCACCATCAGTCGCATCGACAAAGTTTCCGTTAATATAGGCTTTATTTTTTAATTCAATAGTTAATAGCTTATCCGTCCAGTAGCCTTTGGTATATTTATCCAAGATATTCTCCTCGTTCATTCCTTTAAAACTGAAATATCAACAGTACTTTCTCGCTTATTATTAATACCGTAAATAGAGTATTAGTTAAACTTAACCGATGACTTTATTGGATAGTATTTTTTTATGTAGAGGTTTAATTTATATTATTTTATCACTCTAAATGACTGCCCTACTATTTCCCCATGGAGAAAGCCTAGTCATTAAAAGGATTGAATAGTGATATTTGAAAATGCAAACGTAGATACGGTAGTCATCGGTGCCGGTCAGGCTGGCATTGCAATGAGTGAACATTTGAGTGCGCTCGATATTTCCCATTTAGTTCTTGAGCGAGACAGAATTGCTGAACGCTGGAGAACACAGCGTTGGGACTCTTTGGTTGCAAATGGTCCAGCCTGGCATGACCGATTTCCAGGCCTTGAGTTTAGTGATGCCGACAAAGACAGCTTTGTTAACAAAGACGCGATTGCAGCTTACTTTGAAAAGTACGCGGAAAAATTTTCGGCACCAGTACACACAGGAGTTACAGTCACCCAAGTAACCCCGCTGAAAAGCTCACCAGGCTTCTTGGTCGAGACATCTCAAGGCAACATCATTGCCCAGCGAGTCGTCTCTGCTACAGGCGCATTTCAGTTGCCATCTATCCCAGCTATTGTGCCGAATGAAGAAGTAGAACAGATACACTCTTCTCAGTACCGAAACCCAGAGCAACTAAATGACGGTGCCGTACTGGTTGTTGGTGCGGGCTCCTCTGGCGTTCAAATCGCCAAAGAGTTACGACAGGCAGGGAAAGACGTATTCCTTTCTGTTGGCCCTCACGATCGCCCACCGCGTGCGTACAGAGGAAAGGACTTTGTATGGTGGCTTGGCGTACTTGGTAAGTGGGATCAAGCAGCCATGGAACCAGGTCTGGAGCACGTAACCATTGCAGTGAGTGGCGCTGAAGGTGGTAAGACGGTTGATTTCCGCGAGCTAGCCCACGACGGTATCACCCTGTTAGGCAGAACCGAATCGTTCGACTATGGCGTACTCACCTTTGCTGGTGACTTAAATCAAAACATCGCTCAAGGTGACGAAAACTACCTGTCGTTGTTGGACGAAGCGGATGCCTACATCGAGCGAAACGGTCTGGACTTTCCACAAGAACCAGAGGCACGAACTCGTTTAACCAATCCTGAATGCATGACAAACCCCGTTGTGTCGCTCAATTTAAAGCAAAACGGCATTACCAACATCATCTGGGCGACGGGCTTCAACGTCGATTACAGCTGGCTCAAATGTGAGGTACTAGACGAACGGGGTTACCCAGTTCATCAGCGAGGTATTTCTCCGGTTCGAGGCGTATATTTCCTTGGTCTGCCTTGGCTATCTCGCAGAGGTTCAAGCTTTATCTGGGGTGTTTGGCATGATGCAAAATACATTGCCGGTCATATCGACACCCAACGTAATTACGAAGATTACGCATTGTAAATCAACTCGTTAAATAAAATTAAGTCTAATAAGTACCAGAAATAAAAAGGAATTTATCTATGCCAACACATACTCGTATTCGCATGTTCAACACCAAAGAGACATACCCAAATCAATCGCTTGATAACGATTTATGCCAAGCGGTCATTGCTGGCAATACCATTTATGTTCGTGGCCAAGTAGGTACTGATTTCGAAGGTAAGCTCGTCGGACTTGGCGACCCAGAAGCACAAGCACGACAAGCAATGCATAACGTGGAACAGCTCCTAAAAGAATGTGGTTCAGACCTGACCCACATCGTGAAAACCACCACCTACATTACCGACCCTCGATTCCGTGAACCTGTTTATCGCGAAGTCGGTAAATGGTTGAAAGGCGTTTACCCAATTTCTACCGGACTTGTGGTTGCTGGATTAGCGCAACCTGAGTGGCTAATGGAAATTGATGTTATTGCCGTCATTCCAGAATAATGGCACAGGAGAGTTTATGACCATTTCAATAGCAGGTTACTGCGCCAAAACTGGAACGTTTGGCTGTGCTATTTCCTCATCGAGCATCAGCGTGGCAAGCCGCTGCGCTTTTGTAAAAGCCAAGACCGGTGTAACATTAACGCAAAATGTCACCAATCCGGCTTTGGGCCCGCTAGGCCTGTTGCTACTTAGCGAGGGAGCGACTGCGTCACAAGCCCTCGAACAACTCAAACTTGCCGATGATCATATTGAGTACCGTCAGCTTGGAGTGTTGGATGCGTCCGGAAACGGGGCAACCTTCAGCGGGAAACAAGCGCTTGGTATTTTTAGTACCAGCCAAGGAAATGACTGCATCGCCATGGGCAATTTGCTGGCAAATGAGCAAGTGCCTCAAGCTATGATTGACGCGTTTGAGTCCAGTGCTGACATGGATTTGGGCTCTCGACTTATCCACGCCCTAAGTGCAGGCGTTGAGCAAGGGGGAGAATTAGGAGAGCTTAAATCTGCCGGCCTAATGGTATGTATCGATCACTCTTGGCCGGAAGTTGATTTGAGAGTTGATTGGAACGAATCTCCCATTCAGGCACTTAAAGAAGCCTGGAAAATATATAAGCCCCAGATTGAAGACTACATTTTACGAGCCGATGCCCCAGACAATGCACCCAATTATGGAGTGCCTGGCAACGAATAGTTGGGCTTTATTTCTTCCTGTATTTAGCCAGAGTGTGGACCCTCTGGCTTTTTTAACTAAATTTACCGACCCTACTTAAAAGGGACCGTGAGTTAACTCGCCCGTTTTACCCATTCCAGAGTATTGTCCAAATTGGTACTGTCTAAGCTAATGCATTGAGTCTGGTTCATTGATGATTGGCAAAGTGACGTGAGAACCGCACCCGGAGAACATTCCATCGCTAATTTCACACCACGCTGCCCCATCATAGACAAGGTGTCCCACAAGTTAACGGTTTGACTCATATTGAATGCTAAGTCATGGCGTATACTATCAACATCATTCATCACCCGAGCACGATTCGCACTGACATAGACACACTTAGGTCGGTTAAAGGTCACCTTTTGCATAGCTTCATACAAAACGTTTGCCTGAGAGGCGAGTAAATCGCAATGAGAAGGTACCGAAACATTGAGTCGTCGCGCACTGTGAGCCTGTACTTTTATCGCTTGTTGGCATACATATTCCAGAGCATCTATCTTGCCCGAGACAATGGTTTTATTCTCTGAATTGATGTTAGCAACGTAAACACTGTATCCCTGCTCTCTCGCATGTAATACCAGTTCGTTAACCTGATTTAGTGGCAGGCCAATTATCGCTGCCATGCCATAGCCGTGTGGATAAGCCTGAGCCATCAGTTCGCCTCTGAGAGCGACAATATTGAGCCCTTGCTCTAAATCTAAAATGCCGCTACAAATCGCCGCCGTAAAACCACCAATTGACAGCCCCATCATATAGTTAGGCTTCACACCATGCGCTTTGAGGTAGCGATACTGCACATATCCAGCAATAGTAAGTGCTAACTGAACATCTCTGTTAGAACTAGTCTCATCAAGATCATCGAATTTAGTAGGAGAGTAACCCAATATCGCCTCAATCTGCTGCAAAGCAGACTCTACTTCGGAGTGACTAGGTAACTGAGATATCATGTTTGGACGTTGTGTTCCCTGCCCGGGAAATGTCATTAGAATACTCATAATCATGTTTTCTCTGTTACGAGTGAAAGCCCAGCCAAACAGACTTAGCTGGGCGATAAGAGGATTAAATTAAGGGCTGCATGCCCAAGGATTACCGGTAAGTTGTGGACCGGTGTCCGTTTTTATCAATACTTTAGACTGCCCACGACGCGAGACCCATTCTCTTAGCGCTACAGCGCCTGATGGCGTATCTATCTGCGTATCGACCCTACAAGGTAAATCATCTAATTGATGGTTTAGGGACTCTAACACTCTAATTGGTAACGGCTCCGGCAAGTAAACGGTAATGTCGATATCACTGTCCTGATGAGCACATTCCATTCCCGTCGCAAGTTCATAGCCCAGGCTTCCTGTCACACCCCACTCAATACCGTGCGTCTGACATATCGTGGCGACATCCGTAAGAGTTTGAAATGACACTAAATCACTCGACTGCCAATAGGCCCGAGAATGCTTGGACTGAGCAAGTTGTCTGGGCGTCACAGATCTCACGACCGATGATTTACATACCCACGCAGCCAAACGCTCGCTGCGGGTTCTGCCTCTCACACCAACAGGAATTAGGGTGTGACGGTTAGCCCGACGGACAACAACAGGCAGTGAATTATTGTGGCGTGCGTACCAGCTTGGAGAATCATTCCCTTCCAGGGTTATTTCATCGACCCACAGTAAATCATGAGCGTTATAGGACATAAACAGACTCCTTGTTATCCAGTTGCAGAAAGTGAAGCTTTTAGGCTATTTCAGTCAGCAATAGCCAGTTCACTTTTGGACAACAGAATCGAAGGTTCTACTTCATGCCACTGCGTTTTATTCTGATACGCGTAGGCCAATTTCAGCACTGAAAGGTCTTGCTGATACGGTCCCATGATCTGTAACCCCATCGGCAAGTCACTATCGCTAAATCCAACCGGTACATTCATGACAGGTAAACCCGCCAATGTCCCCATGATGCTGATCTCCATCCAGCGGTGATAGGTATCCATTTGTTTGCCATTAATGCTTTGCGGCCAGTGACAATTCGAATCAAAAGGAAAGACCTGAGCACTTGGCAGCAGCAGGTAATCATACTGCTCATAGAGAGACGATACGTAGGCATACCATTTGGAGCGAATCACCGATGCCTGATACACATCCATCGCAGATAATTTCAGGCCGCTTTCAATTTCCCAAACCGCTTCTTTCTTCAGCAACTCACGTTGAACCGGGTCATGGTAAAAAGGCGCGAGCAAACCAGCGACATTAAAGTTGCGCAAATGCAGCCAACTTTGCCACAGTTCATTCAGATCAAAATCAACGTCAACCGCTTCAACCTGGCATCCTAGTTTTTCGAACACCTCCAGCGATTCTTCACAAAGATCCAAAACGCCATCTTCCATTTCTATTCGGTTGCTGAAGTTACCCAGCCAGCCAACTTTCACGCCTTTAAAATCGGCCGCCAGATCCTGCCTAAACTGCTCTCCGGTTTCTTTAATAGATAACGGAGCCCGGGCATCATAGCCAGCCTGAATAGACAATAACATCGCGATGTCTTTAACGTTGCGCCCGATAGTCCCCTCAATACCAAGCTGCGAATAGTAGACTTCGCCTGCGGGACCAAAAGGAATTCGCCCCTGCGAAGGTCTGAAACCGTACACATTGTTGTAAGCAGGAGGATTTCTTAACGAACCCATCATGTCGGAACCACAAGCGACCGGCACTAACTTAGCCGCTACCGCAGCAGCCGCGCCGCCAGAACTGCCGCCTGCAGTTTTCGAGGTGTCATACGCCGACTTGGTTGTGCCGTAAACCGGATTATAACTTTGTGACCCCAGACCAAATTCAGAGACATTGGTTTTACCAATGAAGATTGCTCCTGCCTCTCTCATTCGCTCTACATGTATCTGATCATGTTCCGGAACCCAGTCTGCAAATATTGGCGACCCCATTGAAGTTCGCATCCCTTTTACTGGCGCGAGATCTTTGACCGACATGGGGAATCCATGCAGAAAGCCTTGGTCGATGCCCTGCGCTAACAATTCATCTTTCTCTTTTGCTTCCTGCAGCAGAGACGCTTCATCACGCATCCCAACAATAGCATTAACCTTCGGATTAATATGTTTAATGTGAGATAAATATGCGTTCATTACCTCAACGCAGCTTAATGACCCATTGTGAATCTGTTCAGACAGTTCGGTGGCGTTAAGCTTTACGATTGAATTCAATTTCTTATCCATAAGTCCTAATAAATCCATTCTTTTTGCATCTGCTCGCGAATATCACGTGTCGCACGTCGATTTTCGCCTTGCAAACGATGTGACCATTCATTCCCTTTGATATTGATGTCTTCCAATGCAGCAGAAAAGAGAGAGCGGATTCGGTCAATATCCTGATTGGTAGGCTGGTCGGCATTCTCCACGGTGACCATTTCCCAAAGTAGTCCCAGTGTATTGTAATTGTTGATGTCGTACGCCATCGGCGGATGCTCGGCTGCCAGTGACTCTAACTGATCTATTGTTCGTAGTGTCACTTTCGCCGCAGAGGCTTTACCCATCGCGTGCACGCTGCACTGCTCATCATCCAGTGCAATCAGTCGAGAAGCCTGATAACCATGTGCAAGAAATCCTCCTGACATCGCTTTGCCAACAATCAAGCCTAAAACAGGATGGCCAGCGTTACGCGCCTGAGCATACGCATTAGCCGCTGCCGCCAAAGATAAATGAATACCATAAGCTTCCTCACGACGACCATACGCTTGTGAAGGAACATCGATAATCGCCACGATAATAGACTTTGAGTGGCTGTCTTTATCGCGTTCGACGACCTCATTCACCGCCTTCGCGATGTTCCACCCTTCCAGCAACCCGACTTCACCATTTCTCGCTCGCGGGAAAGCATTGTTGCTATCTTGAGTCACATTAATATAACGAACCGGAAGACCATTAAATTGATCGTCAACAACTTGTACTGATGGCGTAAATCCAGCAACAACCTGACCATCAGAAGCCAGCGACTTCATCCAAATATCACCTCGTTTACTCATCAGCCTTTCCTCCTGCTAAATCTAAACATACCTGCGTAGGCGTTGCCTGAACAGAGGTATCCACCTGATTCAAAATCGATAAATAATGCTCAACTTGCTCACTTCTGGTGGTTTCTGGCTTACCTGACTGAAGAGCGTCAACAAGCTGAGATTTGATCGAACCTGCGTCATCTTCGACTAAATGGTCCACCAGCTTGCTACGATATCTCTGCTCTCCGCCCGTGATTCCCCAGATAAAAGGTCGGTCAGACGAATCGTATTCTGCAATGCCCGCTTCTTGTTCAATAACAGCAGGGCCATTCAGGCCTAATCTCGCTTCACGGGTGACAATAAGCTTGCTGCAAAGACCTGCGGCTATCGACATGCCGCCAAAACAGCCAACGGCTCCGGCAACAATACCGACCACTGGGACATACTCGTTGAGTGAAATAATGGCAGAGTGAATGTCCGCAATGGCAGCAAGTCCAAGGTTAGCTTCCTGTAATCGAACGCCACCAGTTTCCAGCACTAAGATAACTTGCGTGTTAATTCCGCGTTGATTGTCTTGCAGAGCCAGATCGAGCGCTGCAGCCATTTTTGCGCCAGAAACTTCACCGATAGCACCGCCCTGGAAACCACCTTCAATACCAAGCACAACGGCGCGCTGACCATCGATCTTTCCGATCATAACAATACCGCCATCATCACTTTGAGCGACGATGCCTTGCTTAGGTAACCATGGTGAAGTGAGCTGAGCTTCACAACCGAGTAGCTCCTGAGCGGAGCCTTCATCAAACAGGAACTGACAGCGCTGACGGACCGACATTTCCACGAATGAGCGACCAAAAGGCGTGATCTCTCCAGCAGCAAGACTCTGCTGTTCCTCTAACTGTTCTAACGCTTGTGCCAATCTGAGGTTAATCACTCCTGGTGTCGCACCAAAATCATTGATGGTGACACTCATTGCTTCACCTACCTCTTCAAACGCACGAGATAAGATCACCAGCCATACTTCATGGCGATGGTTAATTGAGGTTGAAATATTCACGTCAATTTGTGAGTTTGAGTTTGGTTGTAGCAAAACTTCTAAGTCGCCAGACCCCACATTCCCCACCCGCACGTTTTTCGAAATTGAGTGCTGGCCAGGATAAGTAAATTGCAGTTGTTCCATTGCCAATAATCTCCTTTATACATCAATGAAATGAATCATTGATCAACCAAAATGATGCTACGATTTGCGACTGCATCGACAAAGAGTGTCGCCGCTAACAGATCTGCTGCGCCTCCCGGTGAAGCATTGATAGCAACCATGCTTTTGTTTAGTTCGATAAGCTTGCTGAAACCGACTTCCGTTGCAGCACCTCCGGCCTGAATGATGTCACTCGCGCCTTGTTGCATGAGCGTTAACCCCGCCATACCTGCTCGGGATAACACGCACGTATCGGTCAGATTTGCCATTAGTGCCACTAGCGAATTCAACTGAGCATGAGATTCAGAGTGATCCTTCTGTCTGCTAGAGAGGAGAGCAGGAAGCGCGATATCGACGATAGCAGGAAACCCATTCTGAGCTTGCTCCCGAGCGCCATTGACTTGATATTGGCGAGTCGCCTTAAGTCCTTTACTCCACGTCTGTTTGACGAATTGATCCGGCAAACAAGCAATGCGTCCAGCGACAGTACACAGATCATTTGAAGTCGCGTTTTCGCCCAGCATCCCAGCGGATGTAGCAAGCAAACCAAGCGCCCAAATCGCACCACGATGCGTATTCACACCATCTGTCACTTTCATCATTTGGGACTCGGCTTCCCGGCCAATGTGGCCGATTTGCTCTCTTAAAGGGATTAAAGAATCCAACGACTGACGAGATTGATGTCTTTGCCCTTCAGCCGCCATTTGCGCAAAATAAGGAGCCAGACAGTTGGCCGAGCGCACCATCAAGTCGACAGTCAGGTCGCGGTGTGATCCCGTATTCCACTGGTCAACTAAGCCAGGTTTTGGCGATAGCATCACTTCTGCGATAAGTGCATCGCGAGCCAATAAACCAATCTGATCCGCCAATGGGGAAAGCGGTGCATACTCCTGCCAATTTGGGCGGATTTGCTGAGCGATGTGCAACATTGAATAATCCTCTTCCTATTTACCTGCTCCGGATCTCGTTATAGACCAGGGAACCTACCAGCTACGGAATTTCGCTGGCGGCTCGTATAGGCCCTCAGACCACTGGACAAGTTCATTCATGTTTTTCGCGGCCAATAAATCCCGGGTTGCTTCAGAGCGTTTAATCCCCAGATCCTGAGGTGTGGCGACCTTGCCTTCGGCTCGAAGTTTGTCAATCTGACTTTTAGTTACGGTTTGCCCCAAATGGGTAACACCAGCAACCGCTGCGATCATCTGTTTACGCTCTTCCAGATCTTTAGCCATGTATAAGTAAGCAATACCTTCTTCGGTCAATACGTGAGTAACGTCATCGCCATAAATCATGACAGGGGCAATGGGCATATTGCTGTGCTGACCAACGTCAACGGCATCAAGCTTATCGACAAAGGTTGGTTTTTCACCGCTTTGGAATGTCTCGACCATTTGCACCACAAGCTTTTTACCTTTGAGGATGTCTTTGTCGTGATCGGTAATGAGATCCAGCCATGCATCACTGGCGTGTCGACGTCCGCGGGGATCGTGTCCCATATTTGGCGCGCCACCGAAGCCTGACAGACGACCATGAGTCACGGTTGAGGAGTTGCCCTCCGCATCCATTTGCAGCGTTGCACCAATAAACATATCTGCTGCAAACTGGCCAGCCATCTGACACATGGTTCGGTTCGAACGCATAGAGCCATCTGACCCTGTGAAGAACACATCTGGTCGATGACGAGCGTATTCTTCCATACCCAATTCGCCACCAAACGAGTGCACACTCTCAACCCAGCCAGATTCTATTGCCGGAATAAGTGTCGGGTGAGGGTTCAATGTCCAGTGCTTACAAATTTTGCCTTTCAGCCCCAGCTTTTCGCCGTAGGTAGGCAATAGCAATTCGATAGCTGCAGTGTTGAAACCAATACCGTGGTTTAACGTTTGGACTTTATGTTTGGCATAAATCCCTTTAATCGCCATCATCGCCATCAAAATATGCGTATCTTTAATCAGGCGCGGATCGCGAGTGAATAGAGGTTCGATAAAGAAATCTTTATCAGCTTCGACGACAAAGTCGATCCAATCTCCGGGAATATCGACACGGGGCAGATCATCAACACTGTCCACAATCTTGTTTACCTGAGCGATGACGATACCATCTTTAAAAGCGGGCGCTTCCACCAGCGCAGGCGTGTCTTCCGTTGATGCGCCGGTATATAAGTTGCCTTTTTTGTCTGCGGTATAACCTGCAACGAGTGCCACATTCGGAATCAAATCACAATAGAGACGCGAATAGAGCTCAATATAGGTATGCACGGCACCGACTTCGAGTATCCCATCCGCGAGCATCTGAGAAATACGCACACTTTGTTTGCCGGCGTAGGCGAAATCGAGCTTTTTGGCTATTCCCGTTTCAAAAATATTCATATGCTCTGGCAAGCTCACGCTCGGCATAATCATATGGAGATTATTGACAACATCTGGGTTCACTTTTTCCAGACTACGGGCTAAGAAGTCAGCCTGCTTTTGGTTATTACCTTCGAGAATAACTCGATCACCCGGTCGGATTATCTTTTCCATCACTTCAACAATATTTGAAGTTGGAATCACTTTACCTTCCGTTACTGAGTTAACTGAATTAATTCGCTCCTTCTTTAAGGTGCGCTTAATATCCCACTTCTTTTTTTCGGTCATAAAAGTGCCTCACGATATATTTCAATCACGCTGTTATTTTTACGATTTAAAAATAACCTGCTATTCCATGGCATTGCTTTCCTTGAACTCATGTCAGTGACAACGCTCTGAAATGCTCCATACCTTCAAACTACTCGCGAATGAGATCACATTCAATTAACTGACTAGTCACACTATTAACCCAAAGTTAACAATGATAATGTTGCTATATTATTGAAACGGATTCGAATAAACATGATTAACGACGGTGTCACTTTAAAGAAAATCACTATTTTTCATGAGTTTATGAAAAATAGTAGTATGAAAGATGCTGCACAGAAATTAGATATCAGTGTCGTTAGTGTGCATAAAGCTTTGCATTCGCTGGAAGAAGCGCTGGAATGCCCACTGTTCGAAACTCAAGGCCGTTCTCTCCGTCCGCTGAAAAGCGCGGAAACTTTTTACGCGTATTCAGCAAAATTATTGGCCGAGCTGGATTCCGCCATCAAAGAAGCCAAAGACCAGTTGGGGATTCAGTCCGATAAGCTGGCACTGGGTAGCTTGTACTCTTTGACTTACGACCTTGTTCCGACTGTCGTTTCAGGGCTGCAGAAGCGACGACCTGAGCTGCAAGTTTCAATTACTCAAGGCTCGAACCAAGCGCTATTACAGAAACTAGACAAAATGGAAATAGACGTCGCGCTGATTGCACTGCCTCATCCCGGAGTCAGTAGCACGTATACGATCATGCCGATCTATCAAGATAATATGGTGATTGCGCTCTCCAATGCCTCTCCGCTTGCAAAAAAGCCGAAAATAGCGCTGGAAGAATTAGCCAATGAAAAGCTCATCACCCTATCTCCGGGCTTCGCAACCTACGAGCATTGCATCAAGTGCTTTGAAAGAGACAACCTTAAGCCTGTCATCGGCATGCAGATAGAAGACATTTTCACGCTGATGAACATGATACAATCCGGCGTTGGCTACTCCATCGTTCCTGAACGGTTAAAAGAGAGATACCAGCCACACGTTACGTTCGTTGATATCGATACTCTCCATCCGGAGCCCGAACCTCAAACCGTCTCGCTGGTTTGCTTAAAAACCAAAGAGCGTGAAATTGGGATTTTGAGTTGTATCGCAGAGTGCCGTTTGTATGCACTCAGTCATAAGTCTTAGAGTCCAAAAACCAAAAAGCGCACCATCAAAAAGAGGCGCGCTTGTTATTAGCAATACTATCTACACTGCGACCAATTTCGCTAATTGTGAAAGAACTTGGTTGAGCTCCGATACCAACCAATCGATCTCTTCGCGCTTCATGATCAATGGTGGCGACATTTGGATTAATGGCGTTCCACGCTGGTCGATCGCAACGCGGAACAGCAGACCTTTATCGTACAACGCAGGCTCCAGATATTCGGCGACAAAGTCAGCTACCGTCAATGAACCTTCCCAACTGCACTTCTGCTGGTTAGTCACGAGTTCCACTGAGTAGTGGTAGCCATCACCACGTACATCGCCAACCAGCTCGATATTGCGTAAGGTCTGCAGTGACTCTTTAAAGTACTCGCAGTTTTCCTTAACGTTGCCAACGATATTTTCTCGCTCAAGTATTTCTATATTCGCAAGCGCGGCGGCACAAGCAACAGGGTGGCCACCATAAGTTAGCCCATGCAGGAACATCTGTGCGCCGTTCTCAAGGATCGGTGTCATCACTTTATTTGAAGTAATCACGCCCCCTAGAGGGATATGACCAGAAGCGACGCCTTTTGCAAAAGTAATCACATCTGGTTCTAAACCGTAACGACTAGAACCAAACCACTCACCCAGGCGACCGAAGCCACAGATGACTTCATCAGCAATAAGCAACACACCATATTTGTCACAGATCTCACGTAATCCCTTGGTGTATCCCGCAGGAGGAGTGAAGCTGCCGCCCGCGTTTTGTAGCGGTTCAATAAAAATGCCCGCTACCGTACTCGGACCTTCCTGAATAATTAGAGACTCGATTTCTTCTAAAAGAAATGCCGTAAATTGAGCTTCAGTTTCACCTTCAGGACGACGATAGCGGTTGGTATTAGACACATGGCGAACCCCGGACATCAAAGGTTCGAAGTCTTTGCGCAGGTCAGTCATACCATTCAGAGACAGAGCGCCGTAGCTGGTGCCATGATATGCCACACGTCGGGCGATAAACTTTCTTCTTGAAGGTTCACCCTTCGCCTGATGATACTGGCGTACGAGTTTGATAGCCGCTTCATTCGATTCCGAACCGCTGGAAGTAAAGAACACGCGATTTAGATCACCGGGAGCGAGAGAAGCAATTTTTGATGCCAGACGGATGGAAGGCTCATGCGCAACGCTCCAGTTAGTAAAGTAAGGCAATTCACTCATCTGACGTTTAACGGCTTCACCAATCTCTTCGCCATGGCTGTAACCAACTTGCACGCAGAACAACCCGCCTAACGCATCAAAAAATTTCTTACCGTTTGTATCCCATATCCAGCAGCCTTCACCTTTATCCATCACGGTTAATGCTTTTTCATGGTAGTACTTACGCGGCGTAAAGTGCATCAACAGGTGCTCTTTAGCCAGACGTTGCAGCTCTTCGTTGTTTTTTTGCATAGACTGCATATCAATATCCATATCAATTTCTCCTAGCTTTCATGTTCTGTTTCCGGTCAAGGGGTAATTTCAGCCACCGACCTAAATTAACGACCCAACACCCCCACAATACTTGCGTTAGCGCTCATCTCGTCATACAAAACCAGGACAAAAATGGGATAATTTCGGACAATATGCGATATTGACAAAATACACAGGGACTCAAAGGAACTGGCTCCCCAATAATTGAAATCAACGTGATAAAAGGAATCGTCATCATCAACTATTACAAGGAATCTCCAGACTCAGCACCGCTAATGCTGAGTAATGTTCATACGGAGAAAAATGTATTAATCAACAAAACTGACCCGCGACAAATACCTGCGACATCTCATGTCATTGCTATCGCCATCGAACTTGCGAGACAGAATGGGATAAGCACTCAAGATGTATTAGCAAGCGCGGGCCTGACTGGCGAATCACTTTATTTGCCAGAAACTGAATTCAATCGTTTTCAGGAGATATCGACGTTTGAAAGTCTGTTGGATATTACCCAGAGTGAAATCCTGGGCTTACAAATAGGAAGGTCGATTAAAGTATCCTGTCTCGGCCTGCCCGGTTACGCCATGTTGGTCAGTGAGAATGTAGCTCAGGCGATATCCTGTTTGATCGCTTTCCCACTATCACTTGGATGGTACTTCAACATTGAGCTGGAACCAGATGAGAGAACCGTAACGCTTAAAATCAGTGACTACTGTTATTCAGATAAATTGAAACAGTTTAGCATCGAGATGGCGCTCTCTTCTGTGCTGACATTAATTGAAGATTTACTCGGTCACACAGTGAAGCCTGTGGCGGTTAGACTCACCTGCTCCTCAATACCGCATCTTCAAAAAGTTGCGACCTTTCTCGGCTGTAATGTAGAGCCCTGCGAATACGATGGGATTACGTTTGAACTGAGTACTTTCTTAAGTCTCTGCCCGCTTGCGAATAAAGTGAGTTTCGAAGATCTGTACAGACAATGTGAGATAAAAGAGAGTGAATGGCACGCCAGAGCTTCTCAGGATTTGGCATCCAAAATCAAGTATCTCGTTTCGCAAGAGCCCGCATCTTACTCTATGACCAACGTAGCCAGAGAGCTTTGGATGACAGAAAGAACGCTAAGGAGACGTTTAAAAGAACAGGGAATCTGCTTCCAAAAGCTGGTTAATCAAGTACGTTACCAGAAAGCTGTAACATTATTGGAAACGACCGATACCCACATCGCAGATATCGCAGAGCAACTAGGCTACAGCGATACCGCCAGTTTTCGTCATGCGTTTAAACGTTGGTCGAGGCTAGCCCCGACCGAGTTCAGAAAACTCAAACAGAAGGAATTATGAAGCAAGTGACGTTATAACGGAATATGGCGTTTGCTTTTGAATGGTAGAGTTAAAGTCCTTCAAAACTTCCACAAATGCATTTCCTACCGGGGATAAGCGAGATTGCTTCAGTTTCGCAATTCCCATGGTCAAAGGCAGTAAATTTCCTTTCAGGGGAATAGAAACAAGCTTGCTGTTAACTCCGTCTTCACCACGCATTGGTGTATTAAGAAGAGAGTACCCTAACCCATTTTCTACCAAGCCCTGCGCCATACCCAAGGAGTGAGCTTTGAAAGCCACTTTTGGTTCGATGCCATGACTATAAAACAAAGAGCAAAAATACTCTTTACTCATCGGCCAATCTAGCATCACCATAGGATGCTCAGCCAACTCTTCTAACGATAAACATGAGCGACTTGCTAACGAGTGGTGTTTACTGACCGCTACATAAGGTGGCATCACCATCAATGGTATGAATTCGATACTCTCAGGTAACTGCATATCATAAGTGACAGCAAGTTCGTATTTGCAGTTACTTAAGCCCTGAATAATATCTTGTTGATGCATTTCGTCGCACTGAACATCGACTGCGGGATATTTTTCCACAAATCGCTTGATCATCGACGGCATCATCAATGACGTGAACGTCGGAAACCCAACGACATTGAGGGCACCTGAAATCTCTGTTCCCAGAGTTTCAGCAAAACGAGACAAATCGTCAGCGTCACTGAGAAGTGATTTGGCTTTATTGAAAAACCGATAGCCCTGAGGCGTAAGCGATAACCCCTGAGCATGATGACGGACAAACAATTGTAGCCCAGTAACATGTTCAAGATGTTGAATCGCAGAAGAGATTGAAGGCTGAGAAACAAACATTAACGCGGCTGCTTTAGTAACACTCTGATGTTCCCCTGCAACAACAAAATACCTCAGTTGTTTTAAGGTAAATTTAGTGGTCATTTATTATTTTCCTTGATGGCTTTACTTCAGTCCTTTAAACGATACATTAATATTTTATTAACAAATAAGCAAAATCCCTGCCACACAATTGAATAGCCGAAAGCTATGCAATAGCTCATTTTTACCAAAAAGCCTTTCGCATATTGCACCAATTTGATGCACTTATGCTGCAATATGTCCCGATATAGTGACCAACTATAAAAGACATTCATCTAACGTCATTTTCAGGAATCTAAATTTGAGTTCGTCCCAAACATCTCTAGCTAGCTGGGAAAAATGAATAACCCCAAGCATCTGGCTTGGGGTTCTGTGTAGGGAGAAGATACGTAACGGTATCGGCTAAATTGGTAAGTCATCCACGATGGTGCCGTTTTTCCCTTCACGTTTGACCCGGTACATCATCTGATCGGCTCGGACAAGTAACTTCTCGACATCATAGCCCGAATTTAATGATGTACTGACACCAATGCTGGCTCCAACGGAAACGGACAGGTCATCATTGATTTCAATACGTTGGGTAAAAGCATGTTCGATATCCATCAGAATATTAGGCAAAATAGACAAGTCCATCAATTTGATGGCAACCACAAACTCATCTCCGCCCCAACGAGCGATCACGTCATTTGGACGTGAAATACTTCTTAAGCGAGAGCTCAATTCCTTCAACACGATATCGCCAGCTTCATGCCCGTGCTCATCATTCACGATCTTAAAATCATTCAAATCGAGCCAAATCATCACCAGATGCGCGCCTTTTCTCTGGGCTTGGGTACACAGTTCTTTAAAACGAGCATCCCCGCCACGTCGGTTATAAATCCCAGTCAAGGCATCGTGAGTGGCGTTGTAAACAAACGTTTTTTCTTTGTGGGCGCGATCTGAAATATCGTACACCACCAGCTCAATAAATCGTTCTAACTCTCGGTTGCGCCGATGCGCTACGCGAGAACATATCACCCTTAACCACACATCTTCTTTGTTATGTAAACGGAAATCTTTAAACGAACTGGTGCTTTCTTCACGCACTTCTTTCAGCAATGACTCAAACTCTTCCTTATCGTCAAACAGCTCTGGTAGTACAACTTGGCCCTGCAAAGACTCATCGTACTGAAAAGTCGATTTAAACGACTGGTTTGCCAGATAGATTTGATTATTGTCATCAATGAGCGCAATACCCGCATGGGAGTGTTCAAAGATGATTCGAAACTGACGTTCCAACTGAATAATTTGCTCATTTTTCTCTGCTTCACTGAGATAAAAATGCCGGATCCGATTCATCAAAGTTTCTGTATTTTTGGCGAGAAAGCCGATTTCATCACGAGATGGAATTTGAATAGCATGCTCTGATTGACCACTATCAACAGGAAGATGTCGAATTTGCTCGATAAGTAGATTGAGCGGACGCGAGATAAGCTGACGAAAAATGACGAACACACAGAATAGGATCGTCCCCAACAAGAACGATTGCCAAATAACCAGTGAGGTCCCTCGGTCCCGAGCCTGCTGGTGAATAAAAGAGCGATTAAGAAACACCTCAAGCATGCCTATTTTTGCATCACCAAATGGAGGGGTGAGTATTTCTAATAAGTCACTCTGGTCTCGGGGGATGTTCCCCTTAACAATGAGAATGTCATTATCGACACTAAAGCGCACTCCCTGAATTTCCGGGTTAACAACAAGGCTGGAAGCCACATCCAAGGCCAATTCAGTATCCGACAAATACGCCGCCATAGAAGCGTTGTACTTGATCATCATCACCAGTCTATGCACTCGCTCCTTGGCCAGTTGCTGCACTTCGCCATAGGTATACTGGTAACTGATAAAACTAGTGATAGGAATAAAAATGATCGCAACAGCGAGAATCGCTGCCATCAGTTTGAACCCAAGACGGCTATTGATCCATTGATACAACGAAAACAACTTTGACATCGTTATTCCCCTCTCCATAGCTGCCCTTGGGGACATAACCAATCGCGTTTGAGTTATTCGCCACCAGTTTGACGATATCTTGCTCTTGAGGTACCTGCATCGGGGGCGTTGCACGGCCACTAAACATCAGCCTCGCCCAATACGCATTCACTTCCGTCAGAGACATATCCACCAGAGAATGATAAAACGCTTTACGGACCTCAGACGAACTTGGCGCATCCAGTTTCACCACTGCACCACCACTTGGAAAATATGGCGTACGTCCCATGAACAGATCAATGAGCTGGTGTTTAGTGAGCGTATTAAGTGGGTTTTCCTTATTGACGATAACAACCAAATCCTGGCTCCACCCCTTTAATGGAATGCTGCTTAAGATGATGAGTAGTAGAGTGAGATATTTTTTCATTGGCATCAAAATATAAAATTCACACCCAGGGTGAATACGTTTATTTGCTCGTCACTCGTACTATCACTACCTTCCCATAACACAGATTTACCCGCCGACACCCAACTATGATCCCATTGACCTTTTATGGCAACATTTGTCGCCACATCCCAACGAATACCCAGTGAAGCCGAACTTTGCTCAACGTCACTTTCGCTCAGACCTATCTGTAGGTAATGACGCAGAGGCTCAGGCAACTGAGGATTCGCATATTCGGGAGAATGCGTCGAGTGCGCGTGAGCGACTAACCCATAAAAAGCAATATTATCGAAACGTTTGACAACGCCAGTATAAGCAGCAAAAGAAGGTAATATCGTGGCTAAATCAAGCTCCATATAAGAGGCTTCTGCCAACCATTTCCAAGTTGCATTTCGATACTCAAATCCGGTGGTAAAGTATTGTATCGGCGAGCGATCAAGTGCGAACTGAGCCATAGTTTCAGGCATTCCTGGCAAATGAGAATTTTCTGCAAGGAAACTTCTTAAATCCACGCCAGAACTGCGGGCAGATGCCAGCTCTGTCCAGGCGTACCCGGCTCTATAAGTGAAACCACCATTTTCATAACGAAATGAAGCGCCTGTAAAAGGAACCAGCTCAAACTCAGACTCGCCAGTCTCGTATTTGAAGGTACTGCCCGAACGTCCATAGAAAACTTTTGCAGAAAAGTGACCATTTTGAAGCGAGCGGCGATACAGAATCTCTGCACCATCATAATGATAAAAAGGAATCGTACCGTAGAATTCAACGGGCGGGCGCACCCAATCGTAGGCGTAGCTGATATTCCCAACGTCACCAATGAGCGTTAAATCACTGCCAATTCGTCCAGCGCGTACATTCCAAGTGTTATTGAAATCATAGCTGAGGTATCCCCAGGTTAGAGCTTCATCTAAACTGTTGTTTACCCTGTCTTTAGCTACGATTTGTACGGAGGCTTTCAATGCATCTGTGATCTGTATGTCGGTCTGTAATCCGATGAGAGAGTCTTGACTTAAGCTGAACTGTCGGGTTTTACCTTCTTGTGTGATATCACGACGAAAGCCTAACGTTGTTGAATCAGAATAGGCTCCGCTTAACGTTCCAAAACCTCGAAACTCCACCATATCAGTACCGGAATAGCCTAGAGATGGGACTATCAATGCCCCAAGTAGCAATCCCCGTAACGGTAACGTCATGGTCACTCCCTTATCCCATTAGAACCACTTTCAAACCTCAAATCGGTCAGACATACCATTCTATAAGTATCGGTTATAAAAAAACCACAAATAGTACATTAGTTTATGCAAATTTAAAGAGTGTCAACCTGATATAAATACAATTTTTGTACAATTATTCAGGTGACTGCCTTGCGTTATGGCGTGAAAACTGATGAAACAAGAAAACCCCAAGTATCGCTACTGGGGTTTTCTGCGTGATATTAAAGAAATGGATTTAACTCATTAAAAAGACACGACTACCACATTCGAGCATTTACCCGTACCACCAGCTTCACAAACCTCATAAGTATATTCAGCGCCGCCTTTACCTATGTTGGCATCGGTGTAAGTACCACCAGATACTCCAGGAGCGATATTCGCACCATTTCGGTAAATATCCACGCTCATTTCTGGATCGTCCCAACTCAGATCAACATTGTGCCAACCACGAGAGACGTATTGATTCTCAACAGAAGCTACTTTTCTTCCGGACAAACGCTCGGTAATGGTTTGAACTTTCACACCATCGGCTTCAGCAGTATCCTCATAAGTGCCGCTCACTGTACCCGCACCAAATATTTCACTGCTGGCTACCGTGGTTTGCTCCGTAACGGAAGATGCACTAAACGTGGTATCTGTATCCATATTCGAATATGAGGAACCAAATTCGTTATAGGCGATGACTTGATAACTGTAAGAGGTATCAGGAGCTAAACCCGTATCACTGTAGGAAGTGACATTTGCCCCAGCAGTAGCAAGATACTCACTATTACGCTCTATACGGAACTCTTGTTCATTGCCCGAGTTATCTTCCCACTCAAGCAGAATTTCTGTATCGGAGACAGCCGTCGCAGAGAGTGCGCTTGGTGCAGCGGGTGCCGTGGTGGGTTCTTGAACCGCATTGAAGGCATTAAGAATGCCGCCGGTAACGGTTTTCCCAGACAAAGACGACAGCGGCCGCGTCGTGCTCAAGATACGGTTCTTAATCTCTGCGTAGCCCCACCCTGAATGCTCGCTTGCTATCAATACTGCAACACCAGCAACATGAGGCGCAGCCATGGAAGTGCCAGACGCTAATTCATATTTCCCGGTTATCGTATATGTGCTTACGATATCTTCGCCCGGAGCCCCGAGATCAACATCAATGCTGCCATAGTTTGAAAAAGAGGACAGACCGTCGTTTGCATTCGTTGAAGCGACCGAAATGATATTAGGTAAATCAAATGATGAAGGATAATCGGGTGTCGAACCGTTATTGCTACCACTATTCCCCGCGGCAGCAACAAATAAGTGGCCACTTTTTGCCAATAGCACCTTTTAGGAGTGTTTTGATTTTTATTTGTAACGGTTTATTAAAGGCCAAGGCTGGGTAAACCAGCCTTGATTTAAGAACTTGAAACCACTTTACTTTAGAGTGCAAGCTTCTTATCTAGTCCGTTGAGTAGGAAGTTCAGAATGATGGCGGTCAGCGCTCCCATAATCACAGGGGATTTGAAGAACAGTTGCGACCAATCAGGCATGAAAGCGAAATAGTCTGGTTTTAGAATTGCGATCATCGCCATTGAAACACTGAGGCCAACAACGACAAAGTTATTGTAACTAGTTTCAAAGTCGATCTTACTCAACGTCTTGATACCCACCACAACTAAGCTACCAAACATCATAAAGCCCGCCCCACCAATTACCGCTTTAGGAATCGAAGACACAATCGCCGCCATCCATGGTGACATCCCAAGAAAGATTAGAAACAAACCCGCCAAAGCAACGACCCAACGGCTTTTAACCTGCGTGATACTTACTAACGCTACATTCTCTGAAAACGCAGTGTAGTGGAAAGAATTCAACATACCACCAATAACACTGGAAAGACCGTCAGCTCTTATCAGTCTGGAAATTTTTTCTGCATCAGGTTTTTTACCTACCATCTCACCAATCACAATGGCATCACCGACCGATTCAACCCAAGTAATCGAGATCACCAGAATCATGGTCAGAATCGGCACTAAATGAAATGTCGGCGTACCAAAATAGAAGGGTTCAACCAGAGCAAAACTCTCTGCACTCGCAGCACTGGATATGTCCAGCATCCCCACGGAAGCTGCAATACAAACACCCGAAACAATACCGATTAAAACGGAAATATTGCGAATAAACCCCTTACCAAATATGTTTGCCGCAATAATGATACCGAGCACAGTAAAAGCCATTGCAATGTATTTAGGCTCACCAGCATCTGCAACATAGCCTCCTGCAGAGTATTGGATGGCAACAGGTAAAAGACTCAGTCCGATAACTGTCAGAACCGAACCCACTACAACCGGTGGGAAAGCGCGCACCATATAACGACCAAAGGGTGCCATGGCAATACCAAACAGTCCGGAAACAATCACAGCTCCGTAAACTGCTCGTAAACCATCTTCAACGCCACCTGCTGCCAGTGTGGGATCACTGGCGATAGCGATGGCCGGAGAAATACAGGCAAAAGTTAACCCCTGCATCATCGGCATCCGGCTACCGAATCGCCAAATCCCTACAGTCTGGATTAGAGTAGCGATACCACAAGTAATCAAATCAGCCTGAATAAGATAAGCAATCTGCTGCTGGGACAGACCAAGCGCAGCGCCAATAATAAATGGCACAGCAATAGCGCCGGTGTACATCACCATCACATGCTGAAGAGCGAGCAGTATTAATCGAGATAGCGCTGGCACTTCATCAACGGGATGGATCTCTTTGTTAACGTCTTGGACGCATTTATCATCAAAAATAGCAGTCATATCGGTTTTCCCCCGTTTGTCACCAAATATGTCTACTTACCAAAACCCAATATGGTCTGCGGCAATTTCTTCTTCCAATTGAGCATACGGCCCGCGGACTTCAACCTTGCGTTGTCCGGCAATAAATACATCCCGACAAGCCAGATCTAAAGTTAGGTTTTCCGGGTTATCTCCCGTCAGCTCGGCGAGGCGTTTTTCTGTCAGGCCGAAAACCACGCTACCGATGCCCGCCCAATAAATTGAACCAGAACACATACAGCAAGGTTCAACAGAAGTTACTAGCGTGCACTGCTCGAGAAATTCCGGTTCGTATTGGCGCGAAGCAAGACGAGCAACGTTAGATTCAGCATGGCCAACGCCCTTGTCTTGTTTATAAGTGTTACCAGAGCGAATCAGAGTTTCGCCATCTGGGCCAATCAGCATCGCACCAAAAGGATGATTACCACTCTCCACGCTCTCTTTCGCTAACTTAATCGTGATCTTCAAATGTTCAATATCGTTTTTCATAAGCAACTCCGTTTGTTTATGCCTTGGGATCCTTTTCCTGATGAACACTATAAGAGAGAGTTACTGTTGTTTAAACTAGAACGTTTAGTTAACTGTGTGCTAAAATTTAGAACACTCATTCCTCTTCTAGTCATTAACCATGTCCGCTTTAAGCAAAGAAATTCGCTCATTCGTTGTCATTGCAGATGAAAGATCTGTGCGAAAAGCAGCAGAAAAACTGCACATCGCAGCATCTGCTCTCAGCCGTCAGATGAATATTCTTGAAGAAGATTTCGGAACTCAGCTTTTGCTTCGGCTACCTAATGGCATTGAACTCACAGAACAAGGGCAAGCGTTGTACAAGAAAGCCCGAGAATGGATTGCAGAAGAGAATCGTTTTCGCAGAAACTTAAAAGAACAACACCGACCGCATTTAATTCAGCTCCGAATCGGTGCGGTTGAGTGTCTAAGTAACAGCGTTTTGCCGAAACTTTACCACACACTCGCATCCAAATTCGGCAACGTAAGAATTCACTTCAAGACAGGAGATACACAGTCGCTGACTGATTTGTTGCTGAGCAATCAACTGGATTTCATCATTGCATTTAACGTCGTCAGAAATGAAAAAATCCATTTTGCTGCGAGGAAAAAGTGCAAGATTGGTCTTGTTCACCTTCCCGATCTGATAGATAAAGATATCCAATCCATAGAACTGCAAGAGTGCCTCAAATGGCCACTCTGTTTTCCGGACATGAATTTATCTGTTCATACTCGTCTCTACTCGGAGATTCTAAGGCAAAACAGTAGCTTCGATATCGTTTCCACAAGTAGTTCATTTAACTTACTTGCCAATCTGGTTCGGGATGGGGTGGGCGTCAGCTTTATGACTTGGTATGACATTGAAAAGCAAGTGAATGACGGTGAGTTGGCGTTCACGCCACTGAAAGATAAACGTCTGGTAGAAGAACTTTGTGTATGCTTGCCATCGGCGATCAGAATGAATGATCAAACCAGTTCCGTGATTGAAAGTATTCTTGAAGTGACTCAGTTTGATAAAACATCAACTTGATCGTCCAACTTTTAGTTAGTCATAATGCTCACTTGTACCTACCCTTTGTACCAGTAGCTAGCTATGCCAGAAACAACTAAGCCCTTAATTCACTTACTTTAATTTCATGCCAAAGTCTCGTTGCAAAACCAATAACTGGCGCAAGTACAATAACTCCCTACTCAACGCTTTGGGGTGACTGACGGTTTCATTTTAGCCAAAAGTTCTTTTACTTTTTGCCGACTCATAGCTTTATTACTGAGAAGTTCAGCATGAATGCTTATATGACAAACCCGCAATGTGTTTTTTTACTAGAGCAATACCTACGATTTTTTTAGTCAGCATAGTGAAATCCTTTTTGTTAAATATCTCGCTAAAGTGTAGCTCGACCGAAAGATGAGTGGATTCCAATACCAACAACTTTAATAGACATGCTGGCTGATCCTACTTTCATTTGGTTGTAATTTGTTACACCAAAGTTAGTAGAGAGGTGCGTTCATTACATTAAAGCAACATATTGCAATCACTATCGAGCTCTGTGATAACGCTCATTTTGTTACGTCATAACACTACGTATTTATTTCCAATGCATTGAATGGCTTAGCATATCGCCTTAGCATAAAAATAGACTTTGGTGTGAAAATTACGCCCAGGTCTCAAAATTACGACAACTAATGGATTAGGAAAATAAATGGAAAGTCTTAGTTTTAAAGCTAGCTTAGCGAGTTGTATAGCTGCACTATCTTGTTGCTCAACAACAGCATTAGCGAATCAAATAGCCAGTGATAGTAGTGTAAAAGATCGCTATATCATCGAGTTTAAAGGTAAGTCACTTGCTGATGTTATCGATGCGAATGAAAGCTCTCTCCTAGAAGCTATACAAGAAGAACAAAACGCTTTTCGTAACGAAGCGAAGAAAAAGAAACTTAATTTTAAAGAATATTCAAAATTTAACCGATTGGTAAATGGTGTTTCAATTGAAGCCAATTCTGAAACGATTAAGGCTATTGAAAAGTTGTCAATGGTAAAAGCTATTCACCCTGAATACGTGTACTACTCAGGCGAAGAAATCGAAGAAGCTGTACCTGATGCTACCCGTGAAACCATAACGGTAACCAACCTTACGGGTGTTCCAGAGGCTCATGCTGCAGGTTTTACCGGTAAAGGTATTACTGCCTGTGTAGTGGATTCTGGTATTGATACCGAACATCCGGCATTCGCTGGTAAAATTTTAAGTGGTTATGACTTTGCCGAAGAAGATTCTGACTACTCAGACTCTGGCTACCATGGTACCCATGTCGCGGGTATTCTTGCTGGTAATGGTCCTAATATGGTGGGTGTAGCGCCCGATGCTAAATTACGTATTTATAAAGTATTTGGCGGTGAATACGGGGGCTATACATCAACGATTTTGAATGCGCTAGAGCAAGCTGTTACTGATGATTGTGATGTCGTAAACATGAGTTTAGGCTCAATGGCTGGTGGTGTTATTCAAAAGTCGATTTTACCTAAAGCGGTTGATAAATTAGCGGTAAAAGGTATAGCGCCGGTCATATCTATTGGTAATGCGTCAGCAGGTCCTTTCCTTCCTGCAGCTCCAGCAATTGCGAAAAAGTCGACAGCGGTAGCGTCTGCTATTGGTAGCTACTATGACGCGGCATTAGCGTTTAAAGTAGATGACGTAAAGGTACCATTTGTTATTGCAAATAATTCAGCTGCTCCTCTAGGTGGTGAAAGCGAAGTTATTAACTATGGCGCATTCGACTGTGATGTTGAACCTGTTGGTCCTTTTGAAGGCAAAACAGTACTAGTTAAAAAGCCGAAAGGATCTATTCCTTATTCATGTACCTCTAAGCAGGCTGCTTTGTTTGCAAGGGAAGGTGCTGGGGCAATTATTTGGTGGGATGAACCGCTGTATGATACAGACTTTTGGTTGTATCGTTGGGCCAGCAATATGATTCCATATAAACAAAATCTATCGATTCCCGTTGCGAAGATCAGACCTATTGATGTACCAGCATTAGAGGCCAAAATTGAAGCTGGAGACACAACGGTGATTTGGGGTGACTATGTATCTATAGATAACCCTCAGGCCAATACTCCCTCAATTACATCGACTTGGGGTCCTACGCACGAGTTAGACTTCAAGCCGGAAGTAATGGCTCCGGGAGAACGAATTTATTCTGCGATGCCAAGCCAGTATGCTCATTACGGCTTTTTAACCGGAACATCAATGGCTTCACCCCATGTAGCAGGTATTACAGCATTAATGAAGTCGGCAAATCCAAAACTTAATCCCGGCGATATTCGTAACATCCTTATGAACACTGCACAGCCACAAGTCATTGGTTGGACTGGTGAAGTTGGACCAGCATCAACAGCATTGCAAGGCGCTGGTATGGTCAACGCTATTCAAGCTTTGACAACAGAAGTTACTGCGTTACCTGCTAAATTTGCTATCGGTGATTTGAACGGACATAGCTTTGATGGGTCAATTGAGCTAAATAACGAATCTGATCAAACATTAACGTTCAATGTTCATCATGAAGCAGCATTAACCGCAGCGCCACCTATGACTCAGCGATGGATTGCAAGGAAAGAAGCTGCTGAAGTAACGTTTAACGTTGATCAAATTGAAGTATCTGCAAGTGGTAACGGTACAGTCTATTTTAGTATTACTGAGCCTACAGAAGTGCCAGACGGTTCAGTGATTTCAGGTTGGATCGTATTTGATGCAGTTGAGACGGGGCAAATCATTCGTGTTCCTTATTTAGGTCTGAAAGGTGACTATCACGCCTTACCTGTAGAAAATGAGACAATGACCGAAATTAACCCAAGCATGAGCTCATTCTTTACGCGTCCAGAAGCAATTCCAAATTGTTCTGGTCCGGCTTGGAATCAATCTCCATGTTGTAGCCAAGCTGATATTGCAGGCTCTTGTGGGCCATCATATGGTGCAGATGTACCTGTAACTTTAGACTTTACTAATGACAGTGCAAAAGACGATATGGTGTTTATGGGGATGTCACAAGCCTTCCCTATGTTGCGAAAATTTAGAGCAAAAGTGCTAAACCACAATGGCAAGACTATTGCTCATCTAGGTTGGCGCAGCATGCCTGAAGGCGTTACGATGGAAGATGTTCAGTACATGGTACGTACTAGTGGTGCAGGTACCGGTTTAGAGTTCGGTATTTGGGATGGCAAACTCGAAGATGGAACCGATGCTCCAGCAGGAGAGTACATCATCAAGCTAGAATTCCATAAGTTACTTGGTGAAAACGACATGTCACCAGACATCGAAACTTGGGAATCGCATCCAATCACATTGAAAAGGTAATTACCTTTAAGCTGTGAAAACGCCCGTGAATTAGCGGGCGTTTTTATTAATGACCCCAAAAATGAGGCGTGACTCAAACGTGGATTTACCAATAAAACTCATACTCGATAAATGTTCCGATGACCTTTCATGCATCTCGACTGACGTACTACCCAATGGTAGTTATCTGAGAGACTTAGCTCGAAAGCCCAGATAGCAACACCGTAGCTTCCATTATCTGACAAACATCATTCTCGAGATCACAAGGAATAATTCTTACCGACAATTGTTCGTCAAAGTAAAATGGTGGCAAAACAGTCTAAAAACTCGTTACTTTATATGTGGCTGGTGGACTCATTGGATGTATGACGATCAACACCTCAAGAAGTTACGACCATGTTTTGTAAAAAACAGAAAGTGGGCTTTTATCTAAAACCCCACTCCTCTCTATCAGCAAATAAAATTCTTAAGACACCACTGTCTCTTCGGTAAACGAGTTATCGCTATGAACACATAGTAAGTACTTAGCTACCTTTAAATAATTGTTCCCGATGATAACCAAGATATGACTTATGCTCACTTAAAATGTTGAATGACATATCTTCTCGCAATCCTATCACTTCAGGTGCTTCGAGATAATCTGATATGAGAACCTTGCCTCTATCATCAAAAGAAATAAAACCAATATCAAAAGCCTTATCTAGGTTAGCTAAAAGCAATAGTCCGTTAAACTTGTCCAGCCTTTCCTTATTGCTGGAATCACGCCAAGGCTTGATATGAGAAGCCAACAACATTTGTGTGTTTCTATATCCGGTGACAGCGCACCCGCCCCACATTTGAATTAACTTTGACCTAAACTGCCCTTGACCCATTCTCGTATTTACTAGAATCGTTTTTTCTGTTTCCGATAATGTCTTGTCCGACATGACTTGCTTAATATCAGCATTAATATCGATTTGAGATAAGTCAGCGAGAAACTTGTGGTAATGAGAGAGCGCGGCACTGTACATCCCTTTCCCTTTCGCGTCGCGAACTTGAAAAGCCTCTAACCTCCTTACCTTTTTTTCGTAATCAAGAAATTTTCGGTATGAATTAATATTGGTTAGTGGTTCATCAATTTCCCCTGCCTCAATTAACCAATTAGACATTGAGCCACGAATAGCTCCAAGGTAGTTAACCGCTGTCTTCTCAGACTTTCCGATATCTACTAACCATTGGCGAAAGAGCGATGCTAAATCTGAAAGGTTTGAAACCAGTGCTTGTTTAAGCTCGTTAGAAACAATAGAGCTTTTCATATATGTAAACAGCTCTTCATCGATAGATGCATACGCTACGGCCTTTGATGAGTAACGGCTTGTGGTCGTTACGTCATATCCTTCATTGTAAGATAAGTGCCAAAAGCCTTCGCTTCTCAGATGGAAATAAGGGTTTTCCGGTGTATTTTTATCCGTATCTTGTGCAAAAGTGTTGAAGTGGCGAGTAAATTGGTCTTTAAGTATTTTATTGAATTTAATCTTATTAGAAACAATATGCCCTGCTTGGATAAGATCCATTACGGTTAACAGCATGCATACTTTATGAGGGCTCTTTTTACCACCAGTACTATTCATTTTTAAATTTTGGAAACGTTCTAAATAATACTCAAGCGCCATCGTTTACCTTCCAACGTTAATAACGTTGCTGCTTTCTAAAATAACGGTTTGCCACGTAATCTCTGTTCGCATTAGTGAGTCTTCACCGTCAGCTATATAGCAAACAGAGAGACCTAGGCTTCTACCTACCTTTTCTATTTCAGTCACAGATACACCGTATGTCTTTCTTCCATCGCTAAAACTTCCATGACGCAGCGTAATAACCAATTTTCCTTTTTCAGTTAATAGTTGCGACAAAGACTTCATAGATTCGACCTTCTGAGCAGTATTTAAGTGCATCCAAACTGCAGACAACAAAATAAGGTCGTACTGGTGCGGTAATTCACAAACACTGACCAAATCAGGCAGTGAGTCCTCTACCCATAAAAGTTGTTCCGAGGAGTTTGAGATAGCTAATTGACGAAGAGCACTAGCAGGCTCAACAGCAACAACAAAGCAACCGTGCTTAGAAAACCACTGAGCGTCTCGCCCAGAACCAGCGCCAACATCGAGAACATTCGCGCCTTTTTCTGGCCAATACTGTTTCCATGAATTGTGTACAGACTCAAATGAAAGAGAGTCGTATTGCTCTGCTAACTCAACAGCATTTTTATTGTAATAAGAGATATTAACCGACATAAACCAAGCCATCGTACACCACTCTATGATGATAATTAGCTTGGTTGCATAAGGCGATTAAGTATTAAGAAATAATGAGTTATTGTGACTTTTGTCACAATAAGTTATCGAGATAGGTTGCGCTACGTAGTGACTTTCTGATTTTCAGACACAAAAAAAGAGTGAGAACGTCAAACGACCATATTAAGCATATGAATTTAAAAGAAAATATATCAATTTTTAAATTTTCTTACACGCCATTTTATACAATTTCATTTCTGTTATGGCGTTCACATTTATCGCTTAATAACCTATCGAGACCACCATCTCCTCTGCTTTTAAGTTCGACTTATCACCGGACTCATAGGACAGGTTGCAAGTGCTTACTGTAACTATAAATCAGAGATGTTTGTTCCGTAGAATTCTTTATCTTTTGGTCAGACTAAACACTTTACTAAGCGACTTTACAATACTGAAACATCATCGCCAAACAAACAACTGTAAACAGCACAACTAAGCTGTGCATCTAATATCTCTCACACTACACAATATAAATAGTTACACTATTTATTGATAATATAGCCCTCACCTTCTTCTTAGGATGGTCTCCTCTTTATCATATATATTCGTGTTTTGAGGTTTTTATATCTAGATTTAATGAATACTTATCAAGTGACCGAGCTGAGGAGAAGGAAGCCAATGCCCGAAACGTTGGAATATATTTATATATCTGGGGTAAACCTAAATAGCGTGCTATTCGACACAACAAAGGTGAGTGTCACCAGAGGCGCAAGTTTTACGCTAAAAGAGGCGATAGATGGAATAGCCACAAAATATGAGGACACTTTAAAGCCTATTTCAACTGGCGCGTCAGAAGGGATATTTCAAATCAGACTAAACAATAGCCAGCCCTCAAACACTCAAAAGTTAATAGATGACATTACAGATGACCTTAATCAAGGCTTTACTGTGTTGGGTGACGCTCTACCCACTCAGTTTTTTACCTTTGTTGTTCACCACACTTCACAGCAATCATTCGATCGAGCGAAAGAAATCTTACTCGCGAAATCCCGTATTGCACAGCAAACAAGCTTACGACTTTCGCCGAAAGTTACGCAGCAAACATCCCATCAAATCTGTGAGTTAAGTGGCTTATACCCAACAGAACATAATCAATCGACTAGCCCTTCTGTTGAAACACGCCGGAGAATTGGCATCGACAAGCGCCAATCATTTTATTTCAAAGAACTCTCGCACCTACCAGAACACTCACGCTTCAAACATACGTTGAAAGATAAACTTTCGGATATCAACAAGTCCATTTCGTTTACCGATGACCTTGAAACACTTGCCAGTATTGCCAACACCCCTTTGAAAGGAAAAATCGCGCTTTTCTATAGCGATGGCAACAAGTTTGGTCAAATACAGAAAGAACTCATTGATAGTGCTCAAGACAAAATTCAGGCTCAAGTACACTTCGACAAACAAGTTAAAACCTATCGTACTGAGTTCCTAGCTGCATTGATAGAAAAAGTAGAAGAGCATGTTAGAACATTTAACTCAGATACTAATGTGACGTTGCCATTAGAAGTACTCATGTGGGGTGGAGACGAATTCTATATAGTAGTGCCTGCCGAGTTGGGGTTCGAAGTACTAAATTTGTTTTACGAGCAATCAGCTAATTGGTGCATTACCAGCCATGAAAAGTCAATATCGCTAACGCATGCATCAGGACTGGTATTTTGCAATGCTAAAACCCCCTTGCTTGCAATACAAAGGCTCGCACACGAATTGGCCGAAGAAGCCAAAAACTGGCTGAGTGGAAGCCAGGCTCGTTCCAACCTTTTCTACGCAACTGTACTTGAATCAATCGACTACCCCACCGAAGACATACGCACTTTTTGGAAAGCACATTACAACAAAGAACTTGGCACTGCTCGATCACCGCTCAAACCTAAAGGTTCTGAATGGTTGGAATCCATCCGCCTAATCAAATCAGCGCTTCCCCGCGCGCAACTCTATCAAATAGTACACGCCGCACTCAGAACCTCCTCATCACATAACCACTTTGATACACAACTCGAACGCTTTATGAAAGTGCATGAGGTATCAAACGCCAATGCATTGATTGACTACGTCAAATCAGCGTTTGAAGTGGTTAGAAATAACGAAGATGACATAGCTAAAGACATTGCAACTCATAAAGAGCGCTCAGATGACGTAGCAAGTGATAGCAGCGAGACATTTACCGACCAAGCCTTGCCTTGGTTAAATCTGATCGAGTTTTGGGACTATCTGCCGGAGGGAAACCATGAGAACCAAACTAAGAGTTAAACTTGAGATTCAGGCTCCAGTTTTAAGTCAAAAACCCGGCGTTCTAGCCTTTGGTACAGATGCCGGCATCATCGACAGAAATGGTAAACAGTGCTTACCAGGCACGCTTATCAAAGGAGCTATTCGCCATGTCTTTAACGATTTTATCCACATCCTTGGCGACGAAGACACCACATTACGGACACACTCAACGCAGTGGTTTGGTAAAACCAGTGAAGAAGGTAGCTTTTTACCACAAAGAGCCACACTAACTTTCGGTCATCACTGGGTAGCAAGTAAAACCATCGGTGACAATGCAAGTGACCACCGCCGAAATCGTATCGCTATTGGCGAAAATGGTGCTGTGCAAACAGGTAGTCTGCTTATCATAGATACGCCCTACCCAACTGGCGAGCTGATCGAATTTGTTGGTCATGTTGTACTGAAGCATAAAGATGAAGAAGAGCTCGATCTGTGCATCAAGTGGTTGAACAAAGCACTGGACTTCTTACCGGCCATCGGTGCATATAAAAGCATTGGATTTGGTAACATCCGTAACACTGAAATCCAAAAAGTGGGGTTCGAAACGACTTCAGCTGAATCGATACCAATCGAACCTAACACCACACGTATAGGTTTCATGTACTTGCCGCAATCACCATTTTGTATAGCCAAACCGCATCTACCAAACTCAAACCGTTTTGAGGCACTAGAAGACATCAGTGGCAACAGCTTAAAGGCTCTGTTTGCCGAACGAATTAGAGAACAATACCCAGAAAGTGCGAGCGATCATTTAAACCGCATTGGATTTGATGATTGGGTATTCACTCAAGCAAAACCCGTTAAAAGGGAAAGCCAAGTATCAGCGAAGCCTTACGTCCGACAATGCAGCATTTTTAAAGGCCAAGGCATCGATGTAAAACTGGATTCTAACTGGTTTGATGCTGCTGGTGTAAAGTATAACGAACTCCCCTTCGTTAAAACGGCAAACGGTGAAGAAACATTACTTTTCCCAACATTCAGTGTTGATTGGAAATATGCTGACGACCAAGCCATTAATACCTTGATCGGTGCAAGCCCTGACGCACCCAATAAGTTGCTACAACTTCATACCGCCATCCATGCCGAAACCGGACAAAGCGAAGACGAAGGATTGTATTCGATGGAGCTTATTGACCCGGAAGGGTTTGTTTGGCTTGGAGATATAGATCTTTCCCTGTTATCTCAACAGGAACTCGAGCTTGCCATCGAACAAATAGAACAGATAATTCAGGCCCCTCTCTGGGGGTTAGGCAAAACGTCTGCCGCGGTCGAGTGCGCCGCGCTAGCATTACCCACATCAAGATTAGATACCCTTTCAGAATGCAACAAAAATACACATGATAATTCAGAAACAAGAACCGTGAGTCTTGTGCTGCAAACAGAAGCACAACTGTTTATTAATGCAAACTCCATCGCCCCAACCGCAGGCTCAATACAACTAGCAAAACTTTACGATGAATATTGGCAAAACGTATCAGGTAAAAAACTAACCTTATCAAGTTACTTTGCCGATCAAGCGCTACGTGGTGGTGCTTACCTTTATCATCGCTTTATTGGGAATGATAACCATGGTGAATACACACCCTATTGGATGACACAACCTGGCAGTGTATTCACCTTGAAGTATTCCTCTCACGATCACAACGACGTCGCACAACTCATTAACCACTGGCTCAAAGTAGGTTTACCGCTCCCTAACACAACATCGGACGATCCAAAAAACCGCCATTGGCGGCGTTCTCCCTACATCAATCGTAATGGCTTCGGGGAAGTTGCCTTACTGCGAGAGTTCAAAGGGGTACAACCAGTGGAAGGAGTTGAGATATGAGTGAAAAACACTATGCAAGAGTACGCTACACTCTAAAGTTCACAACGGAAAGTGATCTTCATATTGGTGATGGCACCACTAACATACAACATGCAACAAATCATACTGACAGTGATGGGGCCATTAACACTGAACCAGTCAACATTTCGACATTTGTGCGCGATAACAATGGCAATCCTTTTATTCCTTCAAGTACATTTCGCGGACTTCTATCAGCACACTTCCAAGGCCCAAACCATGAAGCCATTTTTGGTGCAGCAAAAGCCAAAGCAGAAGAAACGCAAACAACGGCCAGCCCTCTCCTAGTGTCCGACGGAATGAGCCGATCAGATTATACTCTCAGCAAACGAACGCGCACCGCAATCAATGACGTAACAGCCACAGCAAAAAGTGGCGCATTATACTGCGAAGAGATAGTTTACGCTGGTGCAGTATTTGAGTTTACCCTTGAGCTTGAAAAGCCCACTCAAAACATCATTAACCACTTTGACGCATTGTTAAACCACCTAGGAGAAGAACCCTTTCAACTAGGAAGAAACAAAACTACTGGCAATGGTAAAGGGCGCATCCACATTGTTTCTCGTCAAGGCATTACCTACACCGATTTAAAAACATGGCTTCTCAGTGATAGTGTTAGCTCACTAGAGTTCTCAGCGCTATTTAAAGAGCTCCCAGCCCCCGCTCAAGTCACGTATACCGCACGAAAAAAACCGATATGGAAACTACACGTAAAACCACTTGCTCCTATCCTGATTAACGATGCTGCCCGCACTCAATCCCAATCTGAAGACAACGAAGGGCCAGACCACAATTACATGCAAAGGGGCGATTGCCTTCTGATACCAGGAACAACATCAAAAGGCCTTTTTAGAGCACGCAGCCGAAAGATCACCTTGACCATTACCCGACAGAACATGCCATTAGAGCCCGAAAAGGCAACAGCAATAACCGACGCGCTTATAAGCGAAATGTATGGTGACCATACCCAAGCCTCATTAGTCAGCTTTAGCGATATTAAAGCAGAGCTAACACAGAAAAAAGAACATCATCAAACCTTCGTAGCCATAGACAGATTCACGGGTGGAGCGAAGAAAGGTGCCTTGTTCAACGCAACGTCTGCCTTAACTCAACCTTTTCAGCTGCATATTAGCGGAGGCTTCACACAGCCAGAACATCTGGCAATTTGGTATTTCACACTCAGAGACATCATGGAAGGCGATGTGACCTTCGGTTGGGGGCAAACCAAAGGGTACGGGCGTTTTGTCGCATCTAGCATATTTCCCGACAGCACAGTTATCGATAACTGGCAGGCATTAGTGGAAAAAGTAGGTAAAGCTAACCTAGAGGATTACTTCACTGCGCTGCTAGAGAAAGTAACAACTCGAGCCTCAAACGAATTGCCAACTGACTCGCCGGAGGAACAGCATGGTTAAACCTTTTTTCAATCCTTATCAATTTATTCCTCTGAACTCAGAGTCGTCGAGTATGCAACATGCTCAACAAACCGGTAACAAGGCCGAGACCGCACGGCACGACTATTGGGCACAAGAAGCATACAGTGGGCGCATATTGTGCGTACTAGAAAACGTAACACCTTTAGCTATCGCTGCCAGTTCCACTCAAGGTTCGGAAAACGAGTTTGGTTCGAATAGTCTATATATCAGCCCAATGCAAACAGACGACCGTGCTGAGTGGGTTTCGTTACCATCAACATCACTAAAAGGCATGACATCCGCAAACGTAGAAGCCATTAGCGACTCACCACTGCGTATACTCGAAGACAGTTTTTATTCAGTGCGCAGCCAGCCCCAACAAGCACTTTCTGCCGTTGGTCTTATTCGCCGCACACCAGATGGCAACCATTGGCAGTTACTGCCGTTAACACTACCCTCATTGACACGGAACAGAGATCCTAAGCTCAAACACTGGGTAGATTTTTTTGGTGACGACTACCCCCTAGAGCATGCATTTAAATGCTATTGCAATGAGAAACACAAAGATTCTTACCTATCTAACCTTCGTCAATTTTACTACAAAGCCGATAGCCAACTGCAGGGTAAAACCCTCAAAGATCTGCTTAAAGATAACGCACGTAATGGATCAAATTCATTCCTACACAGTTTAAAAACAAAGGAAAAAAGAAGAGGGAGAGAAGTAATTGACAGACATTTTTTTATTTTAGGACAACTAATGAAAGATGGATATGAGCCCCCTAAGGAAACCGATACCGTGGGTAATGTGAGGGGCATTCTACGTTGTGGATCCGTGAAATTTAATAGAAATCAAAACAAGTATGACTGGTTTATTCCATTTCCTGAATCTCACGAAACACGCAGTGACTGGCGCGATATCCCCCAAAATGTTGTGCAACAATTTAGTGCAGCAATGTTGCAATCAGAAGAAAGATCCAAAAACGTACCTTTACCCCATGGTTACAAACTGGAGCGAGATAACCTAAACCGACCCTTACCAATAGATGGCTCATTGGTGCTGTTTAATATCCATCATGGGCAAATATCCGAGATCAGTTATTCTCAAGTGTGGCGAAAAACGCTCTCCAACACAGCTCATGATTTGTTCCCTAGCAGCTACCTACCAGAAAGAAACGACAATCTCCTTAGCCCAGCAGAAGCGCTTTTTGGTCATCTGAACAAAGATGAAGGGTTAAAGGGACGCATCACATTTTCTGATGGTCTGGCCCAGTCCATGCCTTCGCTGTCTAAAGGCGTGGTTTTGAAAAAGCTCGACTCGCCCAAACCTCCAAGCCCTTCAATGTATTTTTCCGGTGCGACAGGGTATATCGCAAAAAACGATCTTGTTCAAAAAAAGCCTACCGCCAACGGACGTAAAGTGTATCTCCACCATGAACAAGAGTTTGAAAAGCATGGTTATGATAAAAGCGCAAATTGGCGTACTCGCCTGTTTGAACAATCAGATCGTGAACAACCAAAAAAAAATCAGCACCTTAAAACCAATTTGATTAACCCTGGAGCGAAATTTTACTACACTGTCGATTTTGAAAACTTAAACACTGCAGAGCTGACACTGTTAAAAACGGCGTTAGACCCCAATTCCGCCCTTACCGATCATGAACTCAAGCCCGAAGAGAAGGCATTGGTCAAATTGGGGCTGGGAAAACCATTGGGGCTAGGTTCGGCAAAAAACACCATCATTGCGACATTTTTTATCGATAGGCAACAACGTTATAGTAACCACGCCTTTGAAAACACTCATCGATTTAGCCAGTTTTCGCCAGGGGATGGACTCGGTGATAGTGACTGGCCTAGCGCATTCCCTAGCGAAGCAAAAGCGGTCAGCGAAACAGCGTCAATTCAATGGCAAATTGACGACCGACTTTTAAATCAGGATGCCTTACAAATCCATTTAGCGGTGGTGACATTAAAAAATCAGGATGTAAGTACGCCAATTCATTACCCAATAGACGCTAGAGGGAATCACGCGGAAAAGGAGCTATTCAAGTGGTTCGTCAATAACGACAATCGTAATAACGCTAATCGCCAGTACCTAAAACCGCTAACAAAGGATGGTGCAGAAACATTGATACCCAACACACCACCACCGAAAAAACATCGTTAATAAGGACTCCAATGCAACTCTATTTCGATACCGAATTTACCTCTTTGACACAACAAGCAAGGCTACTTAGCCTCGCTTTTGTGGACCAAAACGGGCGCGAGTTCTATGCAGAGGTAGCCAGTGAACAAACTTCGGCGTTTGACCCTTGGATTCGTGAGCATGTGATCTCAAACATGTACTGGCTGAAAGACCCAGATCAAAAAACCTTTGAGGCACAGCAACCCACCTCATACCGCACCGAGGTTTACCATAACGTGCAAACGATCGCCACGCAGTTAACCCAATGGCTTTCCGTATACGACCGTACTGAGATTTGGGCAGATTGTCCTGCTTACGATTGGGTGTTGCTCTGTGAGCTTTTTGGTGGCTCGCTCAATCTACCAAAAAACGTCAACTATAAAGTCTTTGATCTGGCGACACTGCTTCGTGTGAAAGGGCTCGACCCTGACATCGAAAGACTTGCACTGCTGCCCGATAACCAGCACCCGTCTGGCGTGCTGCATAACGCCATGTACGATGCAAAGCTGCTAAAAGCATGTGTGAATTTAATATTGGACTAATAATACTATGGATGTAGCCCCTCTTCGCCCATTATTACCGATAAAAGGAATCAGTGTTACTTTGCGCTGGCTAAGTGACACAAATATCAAACCTTTTCACCAACCAGCATTAAGTGCTTTCTTACGCTCATTGATCGAAGCAAAAACCGCTTTCAATGAGTGCTTGGTTATCGATTGCCCCGAATCTCCTCGCATACACTACAAAGCGGGGGATTACTATCGGTTTAATGTCATTGCCTTTTCCCCTGCTGACAATTCGCTCTATCATTTGATGGAACAGCTAGCATCTCTGCCTCTTGGTGCACCAAGAAAAGGCCCCAAACTTCCTTTCCGCGATAATCTGACAGTGATTTCTATCAACGACATGTTCACTGACCAACCTATTGAGGACTTTTTCCAACTTTCAGAATACGATGAAGATACCCTCTTAACAGAAGCATCTCTTTGGCAGTATCAGTCATTTAGAATTGAGTGGTTAAGCCCCGCAAGGTTGACTCGCCAAAAAAGCATAAAGGACCAAAGCAAAGGGAAAGCTCGTTATTGCAGAGACAGACAACATCTCGATGCGTCACTGTTTGTTGAACGAGTATACAACGCCATCAGCAATTTGACGCGGCAGATAGGCGCAGACTCCCCCTACCAAATACCCTATCCACTTCCCTCAAGCACACAGCACAGTGAGTGTTTCTGGGTGGACGTAAACTACACCGACGGCAACGGCAAAAACAACAAAATGGGCGGACTGCTCGGCAGTATACCTTTCGAAGGAATTTCAGACGACTGGTTACCCTTTCTTGTCTTGGGTCAATACCTTGGAATAGGTGCACGCCGCTCTTTTGGTTGGGGACGCTATATATTGATAACACACGACGATGCCATAAGCTTTCGTAGGCCATTAGCCGCACACTCCATATTGAGTGAACTCAGAGATGACAATTTACTTGAGGACGCGTGGCTTCATATGCGGCAAGGAAAAACCACCACCCCCATAGAATTAAAAGAATCGGTAACATCACAACTCGAAAAAATAAAAAACAATGCTAACCGCTTGTTGAACAATGAGTACACACCACCTGTGTTAACCCGCTTTGCGCTCAATAAAGAGGGAAAAGAGAGCCGCGAGTTATTGGTTGCGCCCATAGAGGACAGGGCACTTCAACGCGCCGTAGCCAAAATACTGACACCAATATGCGAGTCTCTCTTTTGTCATCACAGTTACGGATACCGACCGGGACGTTCTCGTCTTACAGCGCGCGACAGGATCAGCCACCTTATTCGTAAAGGGCACAAATGGATAGTGGAAGCTGACATCCGACGTTTCTTCGATACTGTCGACCATAAAAAATTAAGATCGCGAGTCAACGGAATATTCCATGATGAGCAGCTAACACAATCTATCATGGCATGGATGAGCGCCCCCATTGACGGAGAAAAAAATCCAACGCCACGACAAATAGGACTGCCTCAAGGAAGCCCACTTAGCCCACTTATGGCTAACTTGCTTCTAGATGACTTTGATAATGACATGGAAAACCAAGGCTTCCAGTGTATTCGTTATGCAGACGACTTTGTCATCTTGTGTAAAAGCCAAGCCAGCGCAGAGCGAGGTCTCAATGCCGCGAGAGCTTCACTTATAGAGCATGGGTTTCAACTCAATCAGAATAAGACTCGCATCCTCCCTGCCGAGAAAGGCTTTCACTTTCTCGGTTACCTTTTCCTTAATGATCTCGCAATTGAACAAGAAAAGCCGTCCTCTTCATATCAGCGAACCGATACAACCTTGCAGCCCAAACCAAGAGTCGATGATGTACCTCCTTCCATATCTTTACCTCATTCGCACAACAACAACAACACTTTTACTCCCCATGCGAGAATGGTGTGCATCGCAGGTGAGAGAAGCGTATTGCGATGCGACCACCAGAGGCTTGATATAAAAAGGGACAAAGAACTGCTTGCTAGTGTTCCTTGGCGACAAGTTCGCTCATTGATTATTTTCGGTAATCATCACATCACCACACCTGCAATCACGACCGCACTTAGGCACAACGTCGCCGTACACTTCGCGAGCACGATGGGCCAATATATAGGTACAGCAGGAAATGGCCGACCACCTCATGGCCCGTTGCTTTGGCAGAGACAAATTGAACAGTTCAACGATCCTGAAGTGGCGCTGACCTTAGCTAAACGATTAATGGTCGCCCGTATACGCAATCAACGTGAAGTGCTAAGAAAACGCAAGTGTGATATCTCTGCATTACAGGGGATCGAAGATGAAATTATTAGAGCGGATAACAGCCAAACGCTCAATGGTATAGAGGGAAATGCCTCACACATATACTTTCAAAGTTTCACAACCCTGCTGCCTGAGTGGGCAAACTTTGACGGTAGAAATCGCCGGCCTCCTCTCGATCCGTTTAACTCGCTTTTGTCTCTCGGTTACACGCTATTGTTTGGTTATTGTGACAGCATCGCCAGAGCCGACGGTTTATATACCTGGCTCGGTTTCTACCATAAAGAGCGCTCGGGCCATGCGGCTTTGGCTTCTGATTTAATGGAACCGTTTCGCCACGAAGTCGAGAGACTAGCTGCCACTTTATTGGTGAAGAAACAACTCACTAATGCTCATTTCTTTACCCAATCTTCAGGCGCATGCTCATTAGAAAAGGAAGCAAGGAAATGGTATTTACAAAAACTCACCGCACAGTTTATGCGAGAAATAAAATCGAAGACCGATGGGCAAACTGGCACCTTCGTTGAGCATATTCACAGACAAAACTTAAGCCTCATCCGAGCAATGAGTAACGACACGCCCTTTGCTCCGTGGGAAATATGATGTTAGTCCTAGCTTGTTTTGATATTGAAGATGACAAAATCCGCCGTAAAGTCGGCAACAAACTGGGTGAATACGGCAATCGGGTCCAAAAATCAGTGTTTGAAGTAGTATTCAAACACAATAATGAAGCTTCTAGTGTTTTTGAAGAGCTTGACGCAATAGTGGAAGATGGCGATGACATAAGATTCTATCCATTGTGTGAACGTTGTATTCATAAAGCGATGGGGTCGATAGAAAAACCCGGTGATGCCAGTTCGCCCATCATTGTCTAAAATGCTAAGTTATTGATAACCTGTAAACAGGCTGATTCGTCCGGCGAAACCGCTATAGAACATCGCCTTATATCGCGACACCACACCAGATTTAAGGCGGATGTAAGATTTTTACTAGTGAAATATTCTGAAATTCACTAAACGGCGAAAACAGGGGTTACATACCTTGCTATTCATGGCATTGTGGAGGGGCTGTCGCGATGGCACTAGCCGCTTAGGCTGTTGAGACTCATAACATTTCTCCGAAATGGTGAAAGAAGTGAGTCGCGATGGCACTAGCCGCTTAGGCTGTTGAGACGTTTTCTGATAGAGTTTGTACAGTTAGCATAGTGGTCGCGATGGCACTAGCCGCTTAGGCTGTTGAGACGCATTGCCCCTTGGTTGGTGAGGTTTCAGGTTTGTCGCGATGGCACTAGCCGCTTAGGCTGTTGAGACATGTATAGAAAGAGCTCGCATACTTTTAGTTTCGTCGCGATGGCACTAGCCGCTTAGGCTGTTGAGACAAATAATTAAAAGATACGGTGAAAATTTTTAGTAAGTCGCGATGGCACTAGCCGCTTAGGCTGTTGAGACCCTCGTGGGATAAGAAAAGGTATGGAATAATTTTGTCGCGATGGCACTAGCCGCTGGTTTGGAGCTGTCCAAATACCTTCAATTGACGTAATCTCACAATCTTGCATTCTGTATTTGAGAGCCAATACCTGTTTGTCGATACCCGATTCCCCCTATTCCGCGCATACTTTAATAAACGGAATACGGAGCAGTTATAGTGCATTTATTAGCCGAGCCTCATATCCAAATCGCAGTACTAACAGAAAACTCAGTGCCGATTGTTACGCCACTACTTGACGAGCAAATTAAGTGTGTTCAGCTTGTTTTGTTGGCCCCGCTTAATACTCAAAAGCAGTTGCCATCTATTGAGCGCTTTCTATCCGGCAAAGGCATTGCGGTTAGCATCATACATCTTGAATCTGATCTAAACTGTATAGAAGAACACCTCGCCCATTACTCTTCTCCCGATACCTCGGTGGCAATTAACCTTACTGAAGGTAGAAAAGGTCTATGCTGCCAGCTGCTACTTTGGGCTCAGCGACATGGTAAACCGACATTTTGGCTCAACACTCACACTGACAGATTACGGTTTGTTCTACCTGTCGATCACCCGCCACTTGAAATTGAAGACCAACTTAACATTCCAGATTTTCTCGCGCTCAAAGGAATGCAGGTCTCTCAAGCAAGGCGCAGTCTACCTGGCCCGCCGTGCCTAAGCGAATTAGCACTGTATTGGGCGCAGCAGAACGACCGACGTTTATTGGCTTTCAGAGCCCTAAACCGTTTAGCTTCTCACGCGTGTTCATCACAAATAACCCCCCAGATTACCAGCCGCGAAGCCAACACACCTTGGTTTCAAGAAACCATTAATGATGTATTGAAAAGAGGGCTAGCACAGAAACAACCAGATGGTAGGATCAAGTTTGTCGACCATGATGTTAGGTCTTTCTGCCAAGGCATTTGGTTGGAGTACGCTTGTTTTGAGTACATGATGCAATTAAAAGAAAACCGAACCGATGTTCAAGATGTCGCTCATAGCGTTATCATCTCGCGCGTTCAGCGAGGACAACATATCAAAAATGAGTTCGATGTCATGGCAATCATTAACAACCGTCTATTTGTTATTGAGTGTAAAACTGGCTCAAATATGTCGACGGATGCTCGTCAGTTGGCGTTATACCGATTAGACTCAATATCGGGCATGCTCGGGAACAACTGTCATGGCTTTTTGGTATCGTTAAGGAACCTTGGCAGCACCATAAACGGAAGAGCTGCAGAGGTTGGACTTCGTATGGTGCATTCTAAAAAAATTCCTTCTCTTGCACAGAGTGTGAGCCGCATTGCGAATGGAAAGGTTACGGGGTAATGAGCGCCATCCCCCCGACTTGTCTGTTGTACCACTTGATAAGTATCTACCGACTTTTTCTTAAGAAAAAAGCGATGAATAGATCGTATTTGCGTATTTTCCCCCTCACCTCTGTGACCCACACCTCCATGAACCTAATACCTTCACAGGCGAGTGTAGGCAGAAATAAGTACACTAAAATTAGGATGATAGATAAGACTATGGAAACAAATCCAAGAAGAGTTGATATTGAAAACGCCCCAGAAATCAATGATAGCAAAGCCAAAACAGCAGCAACGACCGTTATTCGCTCCATGGTTTGTTCCTGAAAGTGTTTATAAGCAACATCAATCTCGTTCGCTATAAATTCAAACTCCTTTTCGACATCAAGACCTTGGAGTTGTTTGCTAAAGATTTCTTTACCCTGAATTTGTGCCGACACTTCTTGGAACCAAGAGACATTGGTGAATTTGATAATGTCTTGTCTAACACTCTTAAAATCACTGGCCGATTTCGTTTCAATTTCTTTTGATAAATCGCTAACGCGCTGACTAAAATCGTGCAACGATTCACGATAAAACAGCGCGATAAGCAGCATATTCTGATAGTTATATGCAACGTGACAAGGTGCGATATTTTCGTTAAAAGTGCGCCCCCACCCTAAATAAACATTCGAATAGTTGGTAAACGCATATTGGTTTCCCAACGCTCGCCAGCGTGTATATGATTGCTCTTCAAGAAGACAGGTGACAAAATCAGGGTCGTAGGCGTACCCCCCCAAGCTATCAAAACCTTTACTGTCAACGTAGGCGGCAAGGGAGAACAACGCATCGTAATGAGCTCGCGCCGTTTCATTCACGTCTGGGTTGCCCGCAAAACCATAAGTCGCACTTACAAACATACGATTATCGACAAAAGGCTTAAACTCTACGTTCTCTACATCGGCAATCTCACTCAGTATCTGTTTTACATCATGGGGTAATAGGTATTTGTTGTCGGCAAGCTGTCCAAAATCAAGTTGTCTCCGATCTCTTTCAAGTGCTTTTTCATCTGCTCCAATAGATGAGTACCGCCCTGCTGTATCTACTTTGTCCCGTTTCCCAAAGGTAAAAACAAACGATTTGTCATACTCTCTTTCCGCGAAAGAAGGAAACAGTTCCCTAACTTTGTTGGTATAATCCAACCACGTCCAGAAGTAAGACGATTCGATTCTTTCTTTGTAGTCAGAGTTAAATAAATCGTGCCACCAGCTATCTGAAGAGCGCGTAAGTGTGCAGCCAGTACTATTGTCTTCATTATATTGTTTGAAAAATCGGTTAAAGACCTGAACGGCAAGGATATGCACGCCGTTGTAAAACCTAAGAAGTCTGATGGAACGAACATGGCCATGAAACCACAGTTCTTGGCCACTGTTATCGAGCTGTGCGAATGACCAGTAGTAGTTGTCTACCTCATTATCCAACTCATCTCCAACGCGAATTTTTGCTCGCCATTCGTAGATGGGTTGTGTTTTTCCGTCGTTATTTGATTCAAAGAAACGCTCTCGGATAACAGGGTCGAAATAAAGAAAGCTGTCTCGTTCGTTGGCAATAACATTAAAAATTTCACCTTTCTCTTCCCCTATTTTTTTGCTTTCTTCGACTTTGTCGTCTTCAGAGGTTATGGTTTGCTCATACTTTGCGAGTTCCCCGCTGGTGATTTTAAGCTCATCGCTATTCTTTAATCTAAATGGCAAGTAAAAAGTACTGCTGAAATGACACAGAGGACGGTTGCCCTTCAGTGCCACGCCGAGTAATTGATTGACGATAAAATCAATGATGGCTCGCGTATCATTTGCCTCATGTGACAGTATTTCTGCTCTAAGATAGTGGCTATATTTCCCTGAAAAGACATTAAGCTTTGCCAGCCCATGCGTCTGCTGTTTTGTGGCAATTTGCGTTAACCCTGTACCTACTTTTTGCGATGAAACAAACTCTATTAGCTCGATGCGGCTGAGTTTCTCCATTAGAGGTTCGCCTTCCAATGCTCTATCTGCAGCCTTGCAAAATAATACTAGGGACGTAGGTATCTGTACGGGTGCGTGCTGATGGGCGGCGGATACATAGGCGAATACATCATTGTCGGATTGGATTTTCGATTGGCAGTGTTGGAGGTTGATCTCATCAAGCAATGTCTTTTTGTGCCATTCATATTCCGTTTCTGACATCGATGTACTATCAACAAGATAAAGTGAGATTTCATCCCCTAAGTCGATGCAGTGAAAATCGATTGGCGATTTGGTTATTTGCTGCCCATCCACTGACATCAGAGAGTTATTTCTATTAACGAGTTTCTGCACTTTTTCGAAAGATAGCCCTTCGACGGACAGCCCAGCAATATAATCGCGTTCAAAAATTGCTGCGGCTTTTTCCTCGGCAGTTAAGGGCTCCGCAAGCCAATCGGATACAGCCTGTGAAATAGCCCCGTCGTTGGCAAGCTGAACAACTTCTCTGCCTTGTGCCAGCCATATTTTCGGGACAAGAGTGCCATTAAGAACACCATTCAATATGATATGACTAGTAATATCTTCTAGCTCGACAGATTCAAGACGCATTTTGGCATTATTCGATGCTTCTTCCTGGCGAGAGAGTATTGAGTTTGGATCAACGCGATAGATGGTGCTGTTATCTAAGGATGCGTCCCATTGTTCATCTATGGCATAGAGTTGTACATTCCATCGGCTCCTCTCTGCAATATGAAGTGCGTCAATACCAGTAAGAGTCTTAAGAGGCACTATCAGCGCAACATCCATGTTGTTTATCATTATCGTCCCCACCTAGATTATCTGTTATCCACTCATCCCTAATTATATGCAACTTAACGCTTCTATTTGACGTCTAAACTCTCTGTTCAATTTACACCGCATGAGTGGCTTTTATAAGACTTTGCTTTTTATAAATAAATTGGAAATAACAACTGTTAACTTTTTAGTCATAGGGAGAAGGAGGAACTGTATGCATTAACTTATGTTTGGCACGTTCCGCTGGCAAGCATCATTTGCTCCCCAAAAGAACAAACAACTATATACCTTTTGGGCTCACTTAATTTTTACATCTAAACCAAGAGATATTAAGGTTCCTACCAGTGTCGTTATTACTACCGATACCAACGAACCAATCAACACATACTCAGTCATACTTCGGTCATCTGATTTATTCAGTTCACCAAATCTAAATATTGACTTAGCTGCCAATACAAACCCCACCGCTGCATAGCTTCCTACAAGCGTAAAGGTCAGTATTAACACTCGCTCTAAGTAACCGATTAACTCGCCACCAGCGACAAGCCCACAAACATTAGTGTCATCATCCATGGTGCTTGATATTGGATATTTTCTTAAGATGCTTCCAATCATAACCGAAGTCGGCTTGAGAATGAGTAAATAAGCAAAAACCACCATAACACTATCCGAGAACTTCTCATGCTGTAACAATTCAACAATCGTTACGCGATCTGTCATATGAAAAGCTATGGTCGCGAGTACCGATATATGTAATGCTTGGTCAATCACAAAATAGGTAAACTTATCACCGCTAGGTGTGGTTGCCTTCCACAGATCAATAGCAAAATGACTGACCGATACGATGCTTACTAAGCAAATTGTTGACTGCCAATCAATCCCCAACGCTAGAGCAGGAACGATGAGTGCGACACCGTGCAATAGTGAGTGAAAGTACAGTTCAGGAGAGCGATAAGTATTCTCTTTCTTTGCTTCTACCCATCGATTTGGTTGGAGGTAAAAGTCACAAATGATGTGTATCAGTAAGAACGGTATCAGAGCACCAAAAAAATCAAACATGTTTTAGTCCCGTTACCTGGTTGATAAAGTAACAATTTAGCTCACTGATCAGCGGCCAACCTGAAGCTTTGAGTGACTTACTGACAGTGGCGTCAGCAACATCAAGATTTTCTGCTAACTCTGTAATCGACAAACCTTCGTTGGTTCGGAGCATTGGAAGCATTACTTCACATTGGCGTGAGGTTAAGTCAGTTAGCTGTCTATCGAGGTACTTAAAGAGCAAATCAAAGCGCTCATTGAGTTCAATACGGTCCGAGGTAAAAAGCAACCTACTACTTTTCATAGCTTTTAGGCCACGGCCAGAAAGGACAAATGCTTCCCCCATAGATTCAGAGACCGATTCACGTAGATCGGCATTAGACGCTATCGCAAAGCTAATGCGACTATCAAACTCTTTGCCAAGTGCTTTGATGCCAACCCGATAAACAATGGTGTATCTCAGCGCACATTCAATATCATGTATCACGGTCTGAAACTCATCTCCACGCTCAATACTGTGCGCATTTGATGAGTGTCCTTCAGTGATCCATTTTTGAATATCTTTAATCCTTTTAAGTAGTTGTTCAAACTGTTCAGAGGTTAACTTGGTTGAGTTAACAATATCTCCACTGATCACGGCGATAGGTTTATATGTAGTCTCCACATTGGAACTCCTTTCTATACGTAGATGCAAATTTAGCCATTTTTGGCTAACAATGCAAATTTAGCCATTTTCGGCTAATAATAGAAATTTAGCCAATTTTGGCTAATGGGTAGGGATTAATCATTTAGGCAGAAGACGTTTATGGATCTTGTCAGGACCCCAACTTGGCTGTCACCACTAATACAATACTGTGGTGCTGGCAGTGGATTTACCAAAAAGGAGTTTTGCTTCACGGAGGTTTTTAGTTCTTAAGGAGGTCTTGAAGACGGTCTTCCCAATTAAGGGGACTAAGGCTTTTAGAACAGCAATACGGAAGTAATAGACTCCCGTTTGAGAGTGTTTGTATGGAGACGTCAGAATGCTCAATTGCACCTACCCTTTGTACCAGTAGGTTGCTACGCCAGAAACAACTAAGCCCCTGTAGCATAAGGTTTCCTTACACTACAAGGGCTTACGGAATGTGGCGATGATAACGTCAAACGACCAAATAAGATTTTGAATTTAAAGGAAAATGTGGCGATTTTTAAATTATTTTCTACGCCATTTTATACAATTTCATTTCTGTTATTACGTTCACATTTATCCCTAAATAACCTATCCAGGCTACCATCTCCCCTGCCTTTACGTTCGACTTATCGCTGAACTTGTAGGACAGTTTGCAAGTGCTAATTGTAACTATAAGATATTTGTTCCGTAGAATTCTTTATCCCTTGGTTTTACCTTTTGAGGCTCAGGTTCTTGCGATTCCGCCAGCGTTTTCAAACGACCAACTTCCTCATTAATACTCTGAGTAAACGCGTCGAGCTTGATGCTGATTTTTAGCAATTCAATGTAAATCTTTTTGTTGTTCATATTAGATCCCTTTATGGTTTGTTATCAAATATCTCCCTCCCAGTGAAGGTGACAACTGTATTAGGACCAAACCACTGAACAAGCAAACGTGTAACGCTTTATTTTCGCTTTGACATGGTTTTGGGTCGAGCTAGTTGGTGTCATTAGCAAAACCTACGCTGACTCACCAGTGCCCCACGGCAATCATTTTCTATCAAAAGTAAACTGTCAAATAGGTTGTGTCACGGTCTTTAACCCAAATGCATTCACCAACCTTCGCATTTTATTTTAATAATTTATCTATACAAAACACATATTTACTATGAAGTTACATTTTTAATGTAATTTAAATTTGCATTATATTAAAAATGTAACCTATCATAAGATTACATTCTTAATGTAACCATTTGTTAGAGGTTAGCATGGCTTTCAAAATACACGTTAATGAAATCACCGAAAATCCAGCATTTAATGAAAATGACATAGCTGAAATGGCGTTTTACGTCAGACAAACACTGCATCGCTATCTTGAAGTGGTCAATAGTGGCTACCTGCATGCAGAGTCTTTATTCAAAGACCCAGAAAGCGGCTCAGATATGGATGTGGCACCATTTCAGCCTGAAAATACCAAACACATTCAATATGCTGACTGCTCACTCCATTCAAGACTTCTACAAATGTATGAATTCTGTTTTATTGCAGAGGACAAAAAGAGCTACTTGGAGAAGTCAACCATTCCGCAAGGAGTACTTGGCGGACTAAATGACTTTATTGCAGACACAATACCAGCATGCCTGTGCTATCAATCCCTTCTCCAAAACGGGATCATGGAAGATTACTATGATGACAATAAAATCCACCGCCTGCTGATCGCGTTCTTTGCGAACTTAAAGCTTATCTATGGCTCAATAGATTACGGCATAAATGGTCATTTTCCTGAAACGTTTTTTCATTGTGAACACGTAGAAAGCTTAGGGCTCGATACTGAATTATTTAGCTTTCGTGAACTAACGCTATTGAGCGGCTACCAGACCGAGCGTGCAGTCAGAAACCTCGCCTCGCCTTCAACCCCAGAGCATCGAAAACTTGCCGTCGTAAAGAAAGAAAAAGGCCGGTCAACGTTCGTAACGCGTGAAGAAACAATTCGTTGGCTAAACAGCTTAAACCGCAAGTAATCCTGATTATGACAGGAACGACTTATGGCTAATTCAAAACAACAAACGTCAAGCAAGCAAGTCTCAAAAGACGCCGCACTTATCTTAAGAGCCCTAGGACTAAAATAGGAGAACCAAGATGCGTACAACTAAGCACGGAAGCATTAGAGCCAACCAGCGCGGTTTTAGTGAAGATGAACTTAATGTTTTGTCTTCCATAGGCCAGGATTTCTATCAAAAAGGAGGTACAGCTCTTTGCACCATCTCCCAGAAAGAAAAAAGCCGGTGGTTGAACGCACTCAAGGAAGCTCTTAACTACCTGCGGAGTTCAAACGAAATCCCATCAAGAGTTAAAAAACGCAAACAGAAAGCAATTAGACACCTAATCGATAAGCTCAGCGCAAAGCATCCTCCTTATCTAATCATCTGCGAAGAAGGTAATTCAATGATTACATGCGGCTATTACTTTAGCGGCAAAATTAAACGAAACTAAGTAGGACATTATGAAAAATCAATTTGAAGCATACAAACCGTACTTATTGAATTACAGCAAAAATTACCCCTTCGCTCCTGAATTAAAAATGATGAGTGACGGACCGATCGAGGTTTACTACTCTCCCTTTGATGCGGTAAACCCAAGAGCCAAGATATGCATCGTTGGGATATCGCCTGGGAAAACGCAAGCTGATAATGCGAATGCGTGCGCGTGCGAGTGGCTAAATCGTGGAGCGTCAACCTCAACGATCCTAGAGAATGCCAAAAATACCGCTAGCTTTTCAGGTACGCTTCGTAACAACCTGGTTGCGCTTTTAGACTACATTGGACTGAGCAAACATTGGGGCTTAACATCCGCAAGCCAGTTATTTACAACAGACCAACATCTACTGCATAGCACTTCCGTTTTTCGCTACCCAGTATTGGTTAATGGTGAGCCTATCAGCTCCGCGCAGCAAGGGCTTAAACACCCTATCTTAAAATCAATGGTCGATACCTATCTGGCGAGTGAGTGCCAGACCTTATCCTCCGATGTCTTGTATATTCCGCTTGGCAAAGGAACGGCAGAGATCCTTAGTTATCTAGCTGAACAGGGCTACATTGGACACAAGCAGATCTTAACTGGAATTCCGCACCCATCAGGTGCCAACGCTGAAAGGATAGCCTACTACATGGGCAGAAAAGACAAACAAAACCTGTCGAGCCAAACCAATAGTAATACATTGGATGAGATGAAAGCGGCGTTATTCCAGCAACTAACAGATCTTGGAGTTAAAGTACCTCGCGCTGAATATACAGGTAACTTGACGACCAGACCTAGCCAAGTAGATCCGAGCAAACAAATTAACTTAATTCCCACAGAAGGTATAAAGACCATGAACACTTCAACCTGCGCTAAACAAATGAGCGATCTACGTTCTCCAAATGATAGATTTATGAGAGACGATGTAGAAAAGCAATTGAGGGCGTTATTGTCTGAACTAGGTCTAACCACTAACCCTATCAAGTCACGGCAGTCGAAAGAACTTGCCGTAACGTCGGGTGGCACTGTTGTGGCATACATTAGTAGGTTGACCGGACTCAAAGACGCCAAACTAACCATCTGTCTACATCCAAAATATAAAAACCAGATGGATAGCCGAGTACAACAATTAGAAAATGTGACCATTAAGGTTGGTAGAGATTCTCGTTATATATCAAGCTCAAACTATCGAGACTTTAAGAGCAAAGGGTTCTCTACTGAGATTAAAACTAATGAGCATATTGCCATCGCTTATATTATTGACGTGTCAGCTGGTTACCATCCGTTAGCTTCATTTTTTAGACAGTACCTTGAAGTTAAATAAACCTGATGATTAACTGAAAGTCCTAAGCAGACAACTAACAACTAGACAACTAGACAACTAGACAACAGCAATCTAATGTAGGGAAATGCACAAACTACTGTCATAACTACCCTATTTTTTCACTAACTATGCTAATAATGATCATAATAAAATACAATATCGCAACATTCCCAAAAAACAGTGAAAGAAATAGGCGTTCACTATCTATAATCCCAATGGAAATATAAATCAAACCAAAGTATACAAATAATTTAATATACCATGGAGTGCTTTCTAAGAACTCTTGAATACTAGGTATATACTCTTGATAAAAAAATTGCGCTAAACAAAGCCAAAATATATAACCAAAAACTATCCCAAATAGAATATTTACTTTTTTATTATCTCTAGAAAAAATAGATTCTGTATTTCTTTTTTCTCTACTCAATGTGCTTTTAATGGCATTGAAGGTCAATACCTGAGTAGATAAGTACAAACAAATTAATTTTACATTCATAATAACAAAAGGAGTAGGCTCCACCCCTAACGCTAAGATCATGGTAATTTGATAGTCATGATAGAGCTCAACAGCTTGTTTTAAATAACCTTTAACTTTGACGAATTTATCCCAAAGATCAGCTATACCTAGTACACCTATTGTTCCAGATGAAATCCAAATAAGCTTTTCAAGTAAGCTATAACTTGTCCATTGGTTTTCTAATCTCCGCAATAGATTTTTAAATACCTGCCACAAACTAAGTGGTTGTTCTGATTTATCAATATTATCCTTTTTCTTTACCATAGTGCTATTCCAAAAATTACATTGATAAAAGTATGGTTAAGAAAAATATTCTTTCAAATTTGAATATGAGAACTGAACCATACGGTTCTAAAAATAATAGCCGAAAATTATAATATTATAATTTTTAGTAAAAAGGGCCAGCAAGCTTGCTACCCGATAGTGGCCTAACCGCTTTAAAGCCTTTAAACGGTAAACGTATTAAAGTCACACTTAAGACGGACAACAGGTTTGGAGATCTCCGTGGCTTTGTTGCTTAATTCAGAGAGAAGGCATGCCCTCCCCATCATGCTTAATTCTTAAACGATTTTGCTAGTGTTCGCTCTCAAGTTGAATTCCGCAACAAAGCCCTTTGGCAATACCAATATAGTCAACAACCAAACCTCCGGGCTTATCCTTAAACACACGATTTACACGAGCTATCGCTTGCATAAGATTATGACCTTTCATTGGCTTGTCGATATACATGGTAGGCAGCAAGGTGCATCAAAACCTGTTAACCACATATCGCGCACAATAACCAATTGCAATTCCGTTTTTCGGTATCCGCATAATAAAACATGACTATACCTATTATCACTAACCAGACGTCAAACCGTTCTGCTTGTTGAATTACAGATTTTGACCAGTTATAGCGTGAACATATCCACGCTTAAATCAGCATAAACAATGTAACAATAAGAAATATTGTCAAAATCGACGCCTCGCTGTCTTATGAAGTTAGATCATTTAGCTTAGGTAATCGGGTTACAACGCTCAAATAAATAAAAATGGGTGTGGCGTCACTAACTCGCTTTTGTCCCCAAACTAGGCGTCGTGAGATGTCTCTGGACAGAAAGGCGTTGGCGTCATCAATGCATAAGAGTTGTTTCGGATTAGACATACTTGTATAAAAATCGAATTATTGCGGTTACTGAGGGGATATATCATCACTATTCTTGGCACGATTTTGCCGCCATGCACGCCCACCTCCAACTTTTAGCGCCAGTAACGCCAACCCGCTGATTATTGACATTCCATTGACGTCAATACTTACACTATGAAAAAGTGCATCCCACTCTAAACGATCCCTACTCTGATTAGCTCTCTTAAATCCTGTAGGAGACGAACTATCTACCTCCCAAAGATACATATATCTATAACCAAAGTCATGAAGTAATCCCGGTACTAAAAGCAGACCTGTTGGTGACAAAAGAAACCACAGTGGCTTTGGGATAGAAGCACCGTCGAACTCAAAACCTTTGGGAATCACATATCGATGCCCTTAGTATTCATAATACCAATTCTCTGCTAGCCTCCAGCGGCGTACAAATGATATCCATCGCCACAATTGAATATGCGTTAAGTGTCCTTTCGTTTTGATAGGTACGGGAACCATCACTGGCATATCAAATTGCTTAACCATTGGGAAGTCTCCTTAAAACGAACGACTACATGAGTTCTGTCTAAAACTCACTTACCAATTTTTGGATCGCTATATTTACTTATATACTTATTTACCAGTATTCATAAAGTTTTCTAGTACAAATGTAGCAGCATTGTAAAAGTTTTACCCAGTAGTTTGGAATGAACTCTTCTTGTAAATACCGATTCGCATTTTCCGTATCCGCGATCTTATGCAATCGAAGCTCTGGCACTAGCCTACCTTGGAAGGTATCGAAAGAACGCTCTATACGCCCATTACATTGAGGCGAATGTGAGAACATAATTTCGAGACCGAGCTCTTCACAAGCTCGCTGCATCTGCGAGAGGTTAATGCGTTTAAATCCACCAAAGATCCCTGCTCCGTCTACGTAAAGGATTTTGAAGATGCCTTGTTTTCGATATTAGCTCGCATTACTTTAATACAGCCTTCCGTGGTCTCTGATGGGAAGAACTGAGCATAAATATCACTCGTGGCATCACAATGATAGCTATCAAACATGAGCGCTCATCACCGAACCAGCGATGAGGACTGCCATCCATTTGCAGCATAAGCCCAGGCGACGACATACGCTCTAGATACTTTCTTATTCGAGTTCTACGGCGTTTAGAACGCTTCACATGGGGAATATCATGAGCTCAAGAGCGTAACGTTTCACGCTTTATAGACAGCCCTTCATTTTCGCTCAGGAACTCTGGGAGGTGCTGAAGATTAAAGTCGTAGTACTTGTTCTGAACCTCTTTCTTGAGTGACTCAGGGGTTTTATTGATGGGGGCACGGCCGGTGTTACCGTGAAAGATAAACCGAATACCTTCCTTGCGATAGCGACTTAAGTAACGCTCAACGGTTCTTCGAGATTTTTGAAGCAATTGAGTTACACTATTTATAGTTTATAGTGATTTTGGCATCAAAGACTTTGCTAATGATATCGACGGTAAACTGTGATTTTGAATCCATGTAGAACATCCTTAGCACCCTCTAAAGCTGATTTAATTACTTTAAAAGGTACGCTAAAGAGTTCCGTCAATTTCCTTCGGTAATTATTGCAATGACAAAGTCGCTTGGTAATTAAGGGACGACAGAATCGCTTGGTGATCACACTACCCACTCACCCGACTCAACTCACCTCTGGACATTTTTGCGTTACAAAGAGAAGCACCAACTGTGAAAGTTATGGACGAATTCTTTTCATCGTTGAAACAGTATTTATAGTAATCGCAAGCAGATTACGTATTGGCTTATTTGAAATAGCATTGGAGCTGTATTAATTAACCCTTACCCTACGTTTACAGTATGGATAACATACTTAGAGGACCAAAAAGCACCTATATTACAAAATATAGTCTAGTATAGACTTAATTATGTGAATCAATTTTCAATGCAAATGGTGGATAAGATTTAATTGCAAATTAACAGGCAAAGTCTTTTCCATTATTAGGGGATTGCTTAAATATAATATAGCGAGGTCTTTTGTGGCTGAAGGAAAACACACCATCCTCCTTGTGCATGGCATGGGGACACATAAAAAAGAAGAGATGAAGAAGAATTTCATTAGCTGTTTTAATGAAACGGTTCCTCTTTTTGGTATCGAAAAGTTAAAAAACTTCGATATATCTAAGCAAAGTGGTTTTGTAATTGAGGAGTTTAATTACAGTGACGACTTTGATGAACACAGGGAAAAACTCTCTGAAGCACAGGATAAAGATCAAATTGCAGAATTGCTGGTAAAAGGCCCCAAATGGGCAAATATCATGGCAAATATCATTCATGAAGCCACAGATCTAAACAAAGACGGCTTTTTCTATACTCATTGGCTGGATGTCATCATCTACTGTTTAACACCAAAAGGTGTGGAAACCTCTGAGAAGTTGGCTTGCGTTCTCGAAAGGTTAAACAGAAAGTCGAATCGAGTTACCATCATTGCACACTCTCTTGGGGCGGCTGTTGCTCATGATGCGCTGGACAAAATGTATGGGCAATTTGGCCATAAAGGACTCGAAGCAGTCGATAATTTTATTACGTTTGCCAATGTTGGGCGGTTAACGTCGCTGTTGAGTGGACGGGTGAGTCCAGTGAAAAGCCATGTACATAATCAGTCGAATGGTGCCATTGGTTCAACACACCTTAATATTTATAACGAACTGGATCCGTTCACGCTTCCATTCCCATTCCGTTCGCACCAAAAAGGGGATGTGTATAACCAACGGCAGGGAATACAAAAAAGCACCAATCCTCATGACTTCTGCCAATATGTTGCTCACCCCAAATTTGTTCGCTGGTTTATGACAAACCTGTTTACTTCGCTTCCCCTCATCTATGACCGTCAATATGAAGATGCGAAGGACAAGTACCGTGTAGGCTCTATCAACGACAAGTTTGATAACGTGCGCCAGATGGTCGAAGAGTTGGAGATCGATGATCAAACACCGGAAAAAGTGGAAGAGATCATTAAATCCATCGAAGAGATATATCGTTTGATCGAAGAGACAGTGAAAGCGTTGAAAGAGGCGGGAGAGGCATCATGAAAAAACGACTCATGCAATCGTCCCTGATTCTGATGTTCCTTGCTGCCAATATGGTAAATGCGGCAGACCTAAGCTGCCACCCTTCAGAGGAAAATACGTTTCCCGATTTTAACAATGAGTTGACCCTTCAGGCTGACTTGAAGTCGATAGCTATTCTTGCCAATGAAGCTGAGCAGGCAATATGTACAAGTCAGTATCTCTCAACAGGGCAAAATAAAGGTTCTTATGAAGATAGCGTGAGGGACTTTGCGAGCGCTTTACCGGGGAAAGTCTCTGCATTGCTGGCACAACAAGAGGCAATCATTGGGGAAAATGCCTCTAACGCGGTTCCAATCAGTGACTATGTCTCAGTGTTTAATTCATGGTCTGCCTCTCTTTCTGACTTTCCCGAGGGACGTCTTGAAGAGTTTCACTCTACCGCAAATGATGGTGTGCTGACCTTGACGATGGGGGATGCTTCTGGAGAAGTAGACTTCTTTGCATGTTCAGAGCAAATGGGAATGAACTGCAAAAGACTGTTTGATGCAATTGGTGAGGCAATCAACGGCTATGCCAACACTCAGAAAGTTCTAGCAAGTGCAAAACTTAATGCTCGGGTGGAAGGTACGATGGCCCGTTGGGAGCGTTACTACGAAAAGGGGCGCGCACAAACCATTCTTGATGAGTTTGTATCGTACCAGTTCAATAAGTCACACTACACCCAGTCTGCGATATCGGGGCCTGCCAAAGTTCAGTACTTCTTTTTGCACCCATCACTATTAGTCGAAAATGTGCCAGATGCGGTTAAAGGGCACCGCACGGAATTCAGTCTGGGTGTGGAAGTGATTGGCTTTAATATGTGGGACTGGAAGGTACCGTTTGGTATGTCAGCAACGGTGGTGTATACAGACAGAGTTGGTGTGAGTGATTTTGGTTATGGTCCTACTCTGCACTTTTACAATGCGTTTAGCGTTGGTTATAACTTTCGAGGACACGGAGATGGTTTCTATTTTGATGTGAACCTGACGGAATGGCTGACCAACAAAGCGGGAAAGTACCGAGAGACGGAAGCGAAGATCAGGGCTTTGAGAGACAAACTGCCTCAGTCCTGACGCCTGTTGGCATAAACAAACGGCCTGAAATATCAGGCTGCTTACAAAGTCCTAGCCATTTGGCTAGGACCTTGAGGTAAGGTGCCTTGGAGTGACAGGCACTGTCTGAAAAAGTCCAATTTCTCAGTTTCATCCCTGCGTACATTCCGCCTCAGAACTGTTCATTCATCCAGCAAGGATAGCCTGGCCAAGTTAGGGTAAGTGAGTTCAATAAAAGACTGAATTAAAAGAAGTTAACAACACTTAAGAGGAACATAGCCTTATAATTTTGCCAAGCTTGATGCATTAATCGACATAATTCACGTTCTGCGTCGTGTCTAGAGCTTGATTGTGCCTCTCCAATATCAGCATCAGCATTTAAGTTCTCGATAGCTACAAAGTCATCACAAGCGTTTTTAAATGAAGTCGGTGTCATCGCTTTTCCAACACCGATGACGTGTACCTCCGACTCTCTCAATCTCGTAGTAAGACTTGTAAAGTCACTATCACTGGAGATCAAAGCAAAAGCATCAAACCTTTGACTATACAAGAGGTCCAATGCGTCTATTATCTTCAATGAGTCTGTCCAGTTTTTTCAAGAATAGGCGAAATTTGTCTAGGAAATCGGTGGCGGTCCACTTTTACTAACCGGCCATAAATGATTTAGTGGGATTAAACTAAATCATTTATGGCCGATAGTTTGTTAAATACCAAAGAAAAATAAATATAATCACCACTGACATAGATTATAAGTCTTTTGTATATCTCGAACTTACTACAGCAACTCCCCTATCCCAAGTAAGCATTGGTGATGCTCACTCGATGGTGGCCAAGTAGCTTGGAGATCTTTAGACGAACATCATAATCACGTTGTTTCGCTTCTGCTTCGCTGATGTTAAGTGTACTCGCAATGTACTGATGATGCCTTTTTCCATGCGCCACATTGGCCTTAACCGGACAACAGACGCCCATAAGCTGATAGTACGCCTCACAAGCAAAGTGTTTGCGTTCGCCGTGGCTCAGATAAGAGGTATCTGCTTGCTTGGTTTGTCGCCACGCATCGCTCTGAAAAGATTTAAAGGACAAGTGGGAAGGGATAAGTGAATCCTGCCCAAGTGACTGCTGAAATGCCGCAACTCTCACCAGCAACCGGTACTTTTCTTCCGAGTCCACAGGTAACGGCCTCGGCTGACCACCTTTCGTGCCACATAGCAACATCGGTGTCCGTCCTCTGTATAGCTCTTCTAAAACCCTCGACGCATCTAAAAGCGCACCTTCCCTGAACCTGACACCAAAAGTACGCTGCAATTGCATCACAAAGCCGACTTCAGGGGTGACCTGTGGTAGCACTTTTTCATGAAGTCCCTCTTTGACTGAGCTATCTAAGGTGGCAATGCCAGATTTTGGAGTAAAACCCAAATCCCGTGTCGCATTCACTACACACGCTTCATCCCCTCTCGCTTGTGCCAGCGCTCGATTGACATGAGAAAGATAATCGCGGGCGGTTGCTGGAGATAACAATTCTTCGTCGGCGTTGTTTTTCAGGAACTCGCCAAAGCTAACCACGTGCTGCTTTTCTATCTCGTTTAACCGTTTGACAGGCTTATGGGTTTTGATGAAAGAGATAAAGTGCTTCAGAGCGGGCAACCTGGCTCTGTGTGTGTTGGTGACCATGCCGCCCTGATTCTCAAAACTGGCATTAATCAGCGCTTTAACCATGTCTCTCGACCCCAGATTAAAATTCGGCTTATTAAAGTCTCTTGGGGCCTTCGCCAGATGACCAACGTAATTTCTTTTTCTCATGACTTACTCCTGTTTCGGGAAGGAAGTAAGGCAAAGAACACAACGAACAATTGTGTTCAGTGACTATTTGGGAGCAACATGAGCGCATGCTTCATCGAACAGATTGAGGATATCGTCTAAGATGAATTTTGATTAATAACGGTCGATATGACGTTGGATTTCAGCCTCCTCCGTTTCATACAGAAATGGTTCGGCCAGTGACTGAAAATAATCCTCAAGCGGCGTTCTTAAACCAAGAAATTTATGGTCTAAACTCGCTTCATTTTGACACCCAATATCAAATGCCGTATCAGTGTGCGACGTATACAGACAATCAAATTGGTCGGTATTATCGTTCCATCGATAGACTTTTGACGCTGAACCAATTGAAGCTGAGACTTGTCGAATTGATCCCTGGTCATAGTGGTCACGAACATCGATTTCTGAATACGGAAATTCGCCATAAAACACCGTCCGCGTACGCTGTGGTCGACTGTTATAATCAAAGCTTCGCTCCGAGTACTCTTCGGTTGGTATCCCTGGTCTGATGTTTCTGCGTGCGTGGAGGTTGATGCGCTGATTCGCGGTAAAAAAGCGCAGGGATTGAATACTGTCGTACTCAACTTCACGGCCATATTCAAACCAGGCATAAGTGGTTGAACCATCATCCCTGATGGTCAGGGCGGCGGCACATTCACTGTGCAGAACCAGTCCCCCGTTTGCACTGTAGCCTATCTGGGTGCCTTGCCCGCTGTCGACCCGGAATACCGCCGACGTTCCGGTACTGCCATCAATGTAGTGGTTATCCGCATTGAAGCATACATAATCGCTATTTATGTGCTCAACTTTACAACCCAACAGTATCAGCACTATCAGGCACAGATAGACGCTGCGATTTAAAGTTATACCTTGTCCCATTTGCTATCCTTATCGACACGTTGGTCGCTTTCATCGTTTACCGAATAGCCTCTTTTCCAGGCAGAAAACACGAGGCTTCTCTTATCGCCCACGCCTTTAACCTTAAATAATTGGGTTGATCAGCAGGTAGAACACCAGTATTCCCAAAATGATGCCTTTGCAGAGCGTGGCCAAAATTACATCAAGCGTCTCGTTAAAAAAGCAGTGCCACCATGGTGCCCGGTTAAGCAGCGCATCGAGTTCTCTTTCCTGTGATTCAATACGTTGGTCTATAGCCTTGTTTTGCTCATTGATGAGTTTCTTCACTTCCGCTTTCTCTTCTTCTGTCATGTAAACTCCCCTTCTGTCGTGTTTAACCTTCGTTCATGTCCGCCCGAACACCCTGTTAATGCGCACTGCAATCTTTTTTGTATTGCTGGAAATTGGTTTGAATTAAATGACGTTCATCCTCACCGGCCATCGTTTGTTTCAGTGACTTTTCAATCCGCTCTTCATGACCCCGGCAGCGAGCCTGAAAGGTTGATTCAGATATGTGGTTCGCTAACAGGAAAATAACCGTCAGTATCGTGAGTATCGTAATCGCCATTATTTCGATGCCTGGTTTGATTGGTTGCACTTCTGTCTCTTTTCTGTCCGTAGTCATATTCTGTCTCTCTTGTTAAAAACCGAACGGCTTAAACCAGCCAGCGTGTGTTTCGTTTCAGTTGCTTGTGCTCAAACCTAAAACCGCCAATATGAAATAAAACAATGACGACATAAGAGACGACCGCACTCAACCAGGCTTGTGTGGCTAACCCGAGGTATTCTCCGCACGCCACAACGGCAAACGCCAACGTTACCGACACACCCTGTAAGTAGTACCAGTTAAACGTTGGCGGGCGGGAAAACAGTACCAGCCACTCTTCCAGCAAAATTGTTAAGACCAGGAACAATCCAACCCAAACGAAAAAGGTATCGTAGGCCCGGGCTGCGGCCCAATAATCCGGAAAGTCTGGACGATGAAGCCCCTTTAGCAGAGGTTGGTTGAGTTCGACTAAGAGCGTCAGTTGCCCATAAAAAAACGTTGCGATGACAAATGCACTGATGCCAGTCAGCACAAGGCGACTGCAAGCCAGTTGCCGGAGGGTTCGCCAAAATGACAGCTTAAAACTGGGCACAATGATGAAAAGCGAAATCAGCACCGTCAGCACGCCACTGAGTGAGATGGCCAACCATTCAGACACGCTGCCCACGGTGAGAAAACAATAGAGAGTCAACCCTATACGGAGTACCAAAAGCATGATGCCCTCCTGTTTTTTTAAAACGCTAACTAGTGCGAGGGAGAACGGCCCACGCACTCGAATTCAGAAACTATTCAGGCGTTCATGCCTGTGGGGCTGCAGGGTCTTTAAGGTGAAAATGAGGGCCACCCTTTGTACGGTTTCGATAGACGTACGCAATGTCTAAAGCTGCGGTAATTTCTGGCAGGAAGAAAAGCAGGTAGTTAGCCCCTTCTGGCGCATTCGAAGTACTAAAAGCAGTCAGTGAGTAACACATCATCACTAACATCATGATACTCACCGGCAGCGGCGGTATCGCCAACGAGGAATACGTGTCTTTATTGTGTTCGTCAAAGACTTCACCGATAGCGTTTGTCCTGCCCATTCCAAGACAACGGAACAGTGTTATCGCTCTTAACGGCATATAGACACCCGTCAGCAAAATCACAGCACCGACTGTGATCAGTA